>JBJEFM010000051.1:0-4586 GCA_051874035.1 Bacillus sp. (in: firmicutes) | reverse complement strand
AAAAAGAAATAACCCAACAAAGACGAGGAAAGCTGCCGAAACAGAAGGACGCTTGTTTTCGCTACCTTGATTCTCGTGTATGATTTGCCACACACCTTGATTATATCAAAAAATTTCCATTTGATTAATAATAGAAAGAAATGATATGCACAAAACAAAGAAGAGGATAGATGGACTGCAGCTCATCTATCCTCTTCTTATAGGCCTTTCAAATGATAGCAAAAAAAACACCTGCCTTATTGACTTGCAAAAAGTAAGCGTTCAATCATCTTGTAGCGCTGATAATTTTTGTCTTGGGATGGTCAATGAATTCCAGTCATCCGAGGAGATTTGTTTGGCGAGATACACGATTTGCCCCACATGATAGGAATAGTGGAACAATTGTTTTTCAATGGCTTCTATAACGGTTTGAGGCTCGTTGTACGTAGTCACAACGCGCATAAGGTCAGATTCTTGAAGATTATCAAGAACATTGAAGAAAACATTCCAGCCGCTTTCCCAATACGTCATTACTTCATGGCGGCTCAAGAAATTCTGTGCGAATTCATCCGCACGATCACGGAAATCCTTCTCTCCATCCGCTGTGAAGAAATCGGTCCAGCGTGAGACCATATTTCCGCTCATATGCTTTACAATGATGGCGATTGTGTTGGAACCTTCATTTTCACTCCAGAAGATGGCGCTGTCGCTGACTTGCTCCATAGCCTCTTCCCCCATTTTCTTCACATAACGAAAACGCTCTCTCACTACTCGTAAATATTCTTTTTCAATCATAGCATCTGCCCCTTTCATACCTTATTTTAATCCATTCATCTACATACTGCAAAATAATATTCCTTATTTTCAAATAATTGTTACTTTTTATCCATCCTTCTTTTTTGCCGAACGAGGGCGATTATGGCAAAAAAAAGCAAAGGATGGCTCCTTCGCTTTTTTGTCTTTCTCTTTATTTATGAATCCGCACACGTTCTTCAATCGGTTCAAATTCTTTCTCCCCTGCCGGTGCCACCGGTTTACCGAACGGCATCTGTGCATGCAGCGCCCAAGTTGCGGGGATGTTCCATTCTTTCTTCACTTCATCATCGATCAACGGCTGATAATGCTGAAGCGTTGCACCGAATCCTTCCGCTTCTAAGCCGGCCCAGACGATTAATTGGACCATGCCGGCTGTTTCTGATGAGTATGTCGGGAATTTATCGGCATACAGGCTGAAATCCTCTTGCAGTTTTTCCACAACTGCTTGGTCTTCAAAGAATAGAACTGTGCCGTATCCGGCTTTGAACATATCCATTTTCTCTTGCGTGCTTGCGAAGTTGTCGGCCGGCACGATTTTGCGTAATGTTTCTGTTGTGATATCCCATAATTTATCATGTTGTTCGCCCAGAAGCACCACAGCGCGCGAGCTTTGCGAGTTGAATGCTGATGGCGCATGTTTCACTGCGAATTCCACTACTTCCTGGATTCTTTCATCAGAAACAGGCGCTTCTTTGCTGATTGCATAAAGGGAACGTCTCTCTTTTAATACTGCATAGAAATCTTTTGACATAATTTATTTCTCCTTTTTTAGTAAGTTTTCTTATATATACATGGCAATCTTGTTGCCGGATGTATCGCTTGTGCGCAGCACGCCATCTTCCTCGCAATAAGGCATCCGCCATTTCCGCAAGGCTTCGATGACTTGCTCCTTGTATGCTTCATCGGGCAGATCGATCGCATACTCCTTCAGCCCGACGCTGTTTGCAGCCGGTTTCTCCGCCCCTCTGCCGTTCCATGTATTGATGGCGACATGGTGATGATATTTGCCGGTCGATAGGAACAATGCCTGGCCGCCATATGCGCACACGACTTCATAGCCGATTACCTCTCTATAGAATCTTCCCGTAAGTTCCAGGTCGGAAACATGTAAATGAATATGCCCTATGACAGTATCCGCCGGCATTCCCAGCCATTCCTTATCGTGTGCGGCAGCCAGCACTCCATCGGCATCGAGCGGGTCTGTCGCCATCGCGACTTGTTCGCCCGACCATTTCCACTGTTCCGCAGGACGGTCGCAATACACTTCAATGCCATTGCCGTCAGGATCCGAGAAATACAGCGCTTCACTCACTAAGTGGTCGGCCGCTCCGAGCCGGAACTGCCGCTTCGCTAAATAAAGCAGGAATTCTCCCAAGCTTTCGCGCGATGGCAACAGAATCGCGAAATGATAAAGGCCCGTCGTTCCCGGCTGTTTAGGGGCGGCCTGCTCCGGCACAGCCAGCTTGATCAACGGTGTTGCGCCATCGGCTGTCAGCGCAGCAGTTGTTTCTGTTTTTTCTAATAATTTAAAACCTAAAAAATCTGTATAAAAAAGCAAAGATTGCTCCAGATCGCTTACATTTAATGTGACATCCCGTATAAAGACATTCGGTTTTTCATGGAATCCCATCTTGTTCTCCCCTTCTTGACTCAAAACATTTAGTTACTTTATGTAAGTAAGTGTATTATAATAAATTATAAACGTCAAGTAATTAAGTATCAGAAAGTAATAATTTTATTTTTAGTAAGATTAGGGTATAATACATCCCATAGGAGTGAGATATATGTATCATTCAGAACTATGCCCAAAGTTTGAGAAAGCAATGGAAATTATCAGCAAGCGTTGGACAGGTCTTATCATTTACCAATTGCAGAACGGAGGCCCGCAGCGTTTTAGTGAAATTGAAGCCTCAATCCCCATCAGCGGCCGGGTATTATCGGACCGCCTCAAAGATTTGGAACAAGCGGGCATCGTCAAGCGCGATGTATACCCTGAGACACCGGTCCGGATTGAATATTCACTGACTGACAAAGGCCAGGCCCTAAGACCTGTATTCAATAGCATCGAGAACTGGGCGCACGATTGGATCAATATAGAAGAATAAGACAGATGAAAGCACCCCAATTGCGCTTCGGGGTGCTTTTTTATCATATTCACGCTAAACAGACATATACATCATTTTATGCGCCAATCAAAATACTAGAAAAAACGCACAATTGATTGTAATATGATTAAAATGATTGTAATATGGTTGTAATATTTCAGATTTATTTTATACTAATTAGATAGTAAAGAAGAAAAATATAGGGGATGATTTTCAACGATGAAGAAAAAATCTATTTGGTTGATTTCTGCTTTTGCTGTTATTCTCGCGGTCGTCGGCGGTATTTATATCTACATAGATTCAACAGTCAAAAAATATGATAACGCCTTCTACCCAAATGTGAAGATTGAAGGAATCGACCTCACCTCGCAAACGAAAGAGCAAGCTTTGAAAACACTTGGGAGTGTTACCGATAAATACGATCAAATCTCCGTCACTGTGAAAGTGGGCGACAAATCGTACAAGAAGCAATTGAAGGAAATCGGTGTACAATATGATCTCGACCAACAGATCAATGATGCCTTCAAGTACGGCAAGAACGATAAATTAATTGAACAATATAACTTAATCAAGAATAAAGAAGGCAAAGAGTACACTGTGGATTACGCAATCGATGAAGCGGCATTGCAAACATGGGTGGAAACAATCGAAAAGAACATCAAAACCCATCCTCAAAATGCATCGATTCATATCACCAACGGCAACGCCACGGTGACCCCCGATAAAAAAGGGACGGAAATCGACCAAAAGCAATTGCAACAGTCTTTAGTAGAAGCGCTTAACCAGCATAAGAAGCAAGATATTGAAGTGACGGCCGTACTCAAAGAAGTCGAAGCCCCTATTACGAAGAAGGACTTGGAAAACGTCCGCGAGAAAATCGGCACATTCACTACTAACTACTCGGCAAACGATTATAACCGCAATACGAATATTAAACTGGCGACAAAAACCATCGATTCCTATTTACTGATGCCGGGCGATAGCTTCAGCTTTAATGATTTCGTCGGCGATACAACGGCTGACAAAGGCTATCTGGGCGCCGGCTCTTATTTGAACGGAGAAGTAGTCGATAGTTTAGGAGGCGGTGTATGCCAAGTCAGCACCACGCTTTACAATGCGATCATCAAAGCAGGCATCATACCGGATGTCCGCTATAATCACAGCATGACAGTCGGGTATGTGCCGATCGGACAAGACGCGGCCATCGCTTATCCGTATAAAGATTTAAAGTTCACGAACCCTTATAATAGCCCTGTGTATATTGAAGGAAGCGTCAGCCCCACTTCCGTTACTTTCACTTTATACTCCACGGCCGATTCAAAGCCTGCGAACGTTTCCTATCAGCTGGCAAGTTCCATTGTCAGCCAAAGCGCGGGCGGAACACAGAGCGTTACGTATTTAGAAACAATCAAGGACGGTGCCGTATCCGACCGCAAACAGTTGTCGAAGGATACGTATAGAGCGAAGAAATAACAAAAAACAGAAAAACCCCCTAATAGCGTTCGGTACTGACCTAAAAAAATAAGACAAACAAAAACACCTTTCGTTGAAAAACGGGTATTGAATACCTAGTGAATCAATGTGGAGGTGTTTTTTCTATGGGAACAAGAGTGAGTTATCCTGCAGAAGTGAAAATGAAGGCTATTGAAATGAGGTTAGCTGGGGTTCCAGTAAAGGAAGTGATGG
>JBJEFM010000050.1:0-3093 GCA_051874035.1 Bacillus sp. (in: firmicutes) | reverse complement strand
CATTGAACATTTCTTCCATCAACATAAGCCCTTGGCGTCCAAATCTCTGAAAACAAGCTGTTTTTCCACATTTTTAGGTAAAAATATGTATTTTTCTGTAAATATCAATGGTAAAGTAGAATGGAGGATAGGCGCAGAATAGGCTATTTTTATCATAAGGATTGCTTTTTCACTTTGAAAAATGAAAATGGGAGGAAGAGAGCGATGGATTGGAAAATGGTTGAAAGGTTTTTGACTGTCGGACAAGCATTTGTGCCTGTGAATGAGAACGGCAAAGGAGATGTTACAGTGCTGTATGTGAAGGATGGAACAACTGAAATTCTTGATATGCGGTGCGAGGCGTTCCTGTCGAAGCTGCTTTCGTATTTCGCCACCAGCATCGCGGCGAACCGCAACCGATACGGCAAGCTGATCGGCAAGAAACAACTGGTCCCGGTGGTATTATCGTACGGGATGACGCTCGTCCCTTACAATGTCAGGGAGCCAATCGGCAAGCAGACGAGGGTCGGATGGGTCATCGCCCGGGAAATTCTGTCTTTCGCAAGGAAATCCCCGCAGGAAACATCCATTCAATTGAACCACCACGACATCCCTGTCCAGCATTCCGAGAAATTCTGCTTTGAACAATTGAAGAACGCCAGGTGCATCGAGATGTGCTACGGGGAGATCCATGAACCGCATAGGAAGAGCTGGCTTTTTACTGCAGGATGATGATCATCCTGTTTTTTTATGCCCTTTTCGCCTCTAAGCGTTCAAAAAGGGGAGATGGGGCTACGTTTCCCGCCGCCTTTTCCGGTGGAAAGGTAGTTTTTCAGCGTGAACGCCCTTTTGAAGGCAATGCTTCTGAAGCTGTATAGTAGCTGTAATCTTATAAAAAGGAGGCGATCATATGGCTTCAGAAATCTTGGAGAGCAAGTCGCTGGCACTTGAAATGATCGAGGGTATGAATGATAAAGGCACGCCGATTGTCAAACGCTACACGTACTCGAACATCAGCCCGACCGCATCTGCCGACAGCCTGCTGGCTGCGGCGACTGCCCTTTCAGGCCTGTACAAAGGCACTGTCAGGGATTTCCTTACAATCGATACGCAAGCGCTCAGCAACTAATCGGCTCATTACAAGAAGAAAGGCAGGTGATAATGAATGGCTACAACATTGGAATTGAATTTCACGGCACAGGACGGCCCGGCGAAGATGAGCATCCGCAATCCGAAAGATTCGCTCACGCCGGCTGAAATCAAGGCAGCGATGCAAGGGATGACCGCTTCCGGCGTTTTCACTTCGGGGAACGGCCAGCTTGTAAGCGCCAAAAGCGCACGGCTGGTGGACCGCGTGACGCAGGATATCGAACTGGCATAACAGTGGACGGAAGGCGTGGTTTTGCCTTCCGTCTTCATTCATATAAGAAGGGAGTGGGAGCCATGGAGAACATGGATTGGGTATCGATGATCGGCCAAGTGGGCTTTCCAATCATGGTGAGCATCTACTTGCTGCACCGGATGGAGAAGAAGCTCGACCAACTGTCGCAATCCATCCAGGAACTGGCGATGTCCCTGAAATGATTCTTTTTTGGGAGGTTATTTGGATGGAAATCAATATTTTGTTGGATAAAGCCGCACCGAAGCTGAAAGGACTGCACCCTTCACTGGCCGAATCGGCACGCCGTCTCATCCGCAGGGCGCACGGGGAAGGCATCTATGTCATTATTACGCAAGGTTTGCGTTCAAACAGTGAACAGAACGCCTTGTACGCGCAAGGAAGGACCGCGCCGGGGAGCATCGTCACCAACGCGCGCGGCGGCTATTCCTATCATAACTATGGGCTCGCTTTCGATGTGTGCGTCTGCGATGTGAAAGCTGGACGGCTTATTCCCAACTGGCAGGTCGACAGGAGGTGGGGGCGGGCCGGCGCCATCGGCCGTGAGCTGGGACTTGAGTGGGGCGGCGATTGGTCCTCATTCAAGGACTACCCGCATTTCCAGCTTGCGTTCGGATTATCCATCAATCAATTGCGAAATGGGAGGAAGCCGCCTATGGAAAAGAAAGTGGAGAAGCAGAGATATCGTCTCATGACAGGCACATTCAACAGCAAGGAAGAAGCCGAACAGGCAGCCGCCCGGCTAACGAAAGCATACGGCTGGATCGTCTACGTGAAGGAAGCATAACCCGCCTATCAGGGCGGTTTTTTTATTTTGTTGGCTCTGTTCGTATATATTATTGCTTTTAGAGTTCCTTTTCTTATTCAATAAACAGTGCAGGTTAGTTGAAGATGAGATTCAATTTTGAGACATAATAAAGAGTTCTAAGTGCTATAATTAATCAGTATCTTGAAAAGTTAATAATTGGATGGAGGCCAGTATGCTAAAAATACTAAGAAGTGTCTTGGCAGTTATTATTATTGTATTAGCATCATATGGAATAATCGCCCAAAATTTTAGGTTTATGACCCATTTAATGTTACTCGGAGGTTCACTTATGTTGATAAATGGATTAGCTGAAGTTATAGAAGACAGAAAGAGTAGTATAGGATATGCGTTCGTTTTGGTTTCCTTCTTTATTTTCTTCGTTTATATACAAGATATCTTATAGAACTTATGGTGGCTTGATTACCATATCAATAGCTACGGTCAGCACAAACGGGGTAGCTCAACAAGTACGGAGAATATAACTAATCAAAGATTGATTACTGTTGAGAAATCGGAGGATTTTATGGAGCTATTATTTTGGCCTTTTATAATCACTTCACTTTTGATTTCAATATTAGCCATAATGTTTGAGAAACCAATATTTCTTATGATATCTTCAATACTTATATCGCCTTTATCAATTTATCTTTCGGCTACACCTCAGTTCGGAGTATGGATCTTATTGTTCCCTCTTTTTTATATAGGTGCAGCAATTTCATTAGCAAAGAAATGGATATGGTTATCTATCTTACTAATAGTTCCAAATTGTATTCTGATTGGATGGTTAGTTTTTATAGTTTATTTACAGTAATACTTAATACCAAACTTCTTTATTAATAAGAATAGGCTTTTCTAGTGCAACTAAAGGGGCAGCATTCCTGTAATGAATAAACCGATTAATTTTGCT
>JBJEFM010000049.1:0-16308 GCA_051874035.1 Bacillus sp. (in: firmicutes) | reverse complement strand
GTTTTTGTTTGTGATATTCATAAAAAGCGGGCAGCGGGTTATATTAAAAATGGTAGTCAAAGTAGGAAGTGAATTGAGGAAAACAAATGAAAGATACTAAACAATCCGTAAGCAAGTGGTGCTTGGTAAGCCTGGCATCTATTCCGCTTGTCATGACATTAGGGAACAGCATGCTGATTCCTACATTACCCCTAGTTGAAAAGCAATTGAATATCAGCACTTTTAAATCGAGTCTTCTCATTACCTGCTACTCCATCGCATCCATTATCCTGATTCCGCTGGCTGGATTTCTTTCGGATAAATACGGCCGCAAAAAAATTATTTTGCCCAGTTTGCTTATTGTGCTGATCGGAGGACTGATTTCAGGATTCGCAGCTTCAAGTATGGATCATCCTTATTGGATTATTATTCTAGGAAGAGTATTGCAGGGCATCGGCGCCTCAGGAGCGGCGCCGATTGTTTTGCCGTTGATCGGTGATTTGTATAAAAGCGACGATGATGCAAGTGCAGCATTGGGAGTAATCGAAACATCCAATACATTCGGCAAGGTGCTCAGCCCTGTATTGGGGGCTGTTTTCGCCGCTATAATCTGGTATTTGCCTTTTTACTTAATTTCTTTATTTAGTATTGTTTCTTTTATACTTGTTTGCATTTTTGTCAAGAAGCCCAAGAAGAAGCTAGTACCTGTGCCTATGGGGCAATTCTTAGCGAATGCCAAGAAGATTTTTCAAAAAGAAGGCAGATGGCTTTATACGCTGTTTCTTGTCGGGGGCTTTGTGATGTTTATTCTGTTTGCTTTGCAAGTATTTTTATCGAATTATTTGGAAGCGCAATTTCATATGAAAGGTGTGAAGAAAGGACTTATATTGGCGATTCCTCTTCTGTTTTTATGTGTTTCATCCCTGCTGAGCAGTAAGATCATTAAAGGAAACAAATCTATGATGAAAAAAATCATCATTCTCGGCTTGCTTATGCAAGTAGTTGCTCTGTCTTTCTTCAAGCCATATGAATCATTGGTGGTATTGCTCATTATCATTAGCTTGAACGGCATAGCAATCGGCGGTATATTGCCGACGCTGGATGCATTGATTACAGAAAATATCGAGAAAGCGCAACGGGGATTGATCACTTCCTTCTACAGCTCGGCCAGGTTCCTTGGGGTAGCGGCCGGTCCTCCGGTAATGGTTGTATTGCAGAAGAAAAATTTAACAATCGCAACCATCGGCGCTGTTATCATTACGTTATATTTAACATGGTTGGTCATGAAAAAAATTCAGGTGAATGAATAGTCTTCGTTTCTCTTCCCTTTTCAGGGAGGAGTTTTTATTTTGAGTTGTCATAAAACAGAATCTGTCATATAACAATTACGGAAAATGCAAACTGTATCATTTTATTTTCATCCATAAAATGCAGTTATATCAAGGTTTACAGTGTTTTTTATTGGAAATTGTTTAAAATATTTCAACTTTTTTCAAAAAAAGTAGTGACAATATTCGGAATCATGTTATACAATACAGAAGAGATAAATAATCTGTATTATAACAACAGGGTCGAGTAAAGGGGATGATGGTTCAAGATGAAAACGGAAGCGAAGGGATTGCAGATCGTTGGTCAATTAAAACCAGGCTATGAACAAATACTTACAGACGAAGCCATTGACTTTGTCGAAAAACTTGAACAGCAATTCGGAGAAAGAAGAAGAAACCTTCTCAAGCAACGCCAAGTTGTACAAGAAGAAATCCATAATGGCAAATTGCCGAATTTCTTAGAAGAAACAAAACATATACGTGAAGGAGATTGGACAGTAGCTGCTCTTCCTGAAGATCTTCAAGATCGACGGGTGGAAATTACCGGCCCTGTCGACCGCAAAATGATTATCAACGCTCTTAATTCAGGGGCTAAAATATTTATGGCTGATTTCGAAGATGCCAACTCGCCGACTTGGGATAATGCAATTGAGGGGCAGATCAATCTACGCGATGCAATAAGAGGAACAATTACATTTGAGGGGCCGAACGGTAAGAAGTATGAGCTGAATGACCGTCCGGCAGTTTTGAAAGTTCGTCCACGCGGCTGGCACTTGGAAGAGAAACATGTTTTATACGATGGGCAACCGATTTCAGGAAGTTTGTTCGATTTCGGGTTGTATTTCTTCCATAACGCTCAAGCCTTACTGGAAAAAGGAAGCGGTCCATACTTCTACTTGCCTAAGCTGGAAGGGCACAAGGAAGCAAGGCTTTGGAATGATGTATTTGTATTCGCTCAAGAATACTTGAATATACCGCAAGGAACAATTAAGGCCACAGTATTGATTGAAACAATCCTTGCAGCATTTGAAATGGATGAAATCCTATATGAATTGAAAGAACATTCAGCAGGTTTGAATTGTGGCCGTTGGGATTACATTTTCAGTTATATTAAGAAATTCCGGAAACATGAAAATATCATTTTGCCGGATCGTGCAGAAGTAACAATGACTGTTCCATTTATGCGAGCCTACTCGCAGCTTACCATTCAAACATGCCATAAGCGAAACGCACCTGCAATCGGCGGCATGGCTGCCCAGATTCCGGTCAAGAACAATCCGGAGCAGAATCAAGCCGCTTTTGATAAAGTGCGCGGCGACAAAGAACGTGAGGCACGCGATGGGCATGATGGTTCATGGGTGGCTCATCCCGGGATGGTAGAAACAGTGAAAGCGGTGTTCGATGAATTGATGCCGACGCCGAATCAAATCTTCAGAAAGCGTGAAGATGTTACAGCTACACAAGAACAGCTGTTAGAGGTGCCAGAAGGAAATATTACCGAACAAGGATTGCGCACCAATATCAACGTAGGCATCCAGTACATTGCTTCTTGGCTGGATGGGCGTGGTGCGGCGCCGATTCACAACTTAATGGAAGACGCTGCAACTGCTGAAATATCACGGGCTCAAGTATGGCAATGGATTCGCCATCCAAAAGGCATCCTATCGGACGGCAGGGAGGTCACTCTGGATCTGTGCCTGCAACTTAAAGAAGAAGAGATGGCAACAATCAGAAATGAAGTAGGGCAAGAAAACTATGAATCTGGTAAATATGAGCAAGCAAGCGGGATTTTCCAACACCTGATTGAAGATGATGGTTTTGCGGAGTTCTTAACAATACCAGCATATAAAAAATTATAAAAAATGGGGGAATTGACAATGTCACAAGAAAGAATCAATGCACTGGAAGCTAGCTGGAAGAATGAAGAAAGATGGAATGGAATCAAACGCCCATATACAGCGGAAGAGGTAATCCGTTTAAGAGGTTCAATCGACATTGAGCATACGCTTGCTCGCCGCGGATCCGAAAAATTATGGAACCTGATCAATACAGAAGATTTTGTAAACGCCCTTGGTGCACTCACTGGAAACCAAGCGATGCAGCAAGTGAAAGCAGGCTTGAAAGCCATTTATTTAAGCGGCTGGCAAGTAGCGGCCGATGCGAACCTTTCCGGAAACATGTACCCTGACCAGAGTCTATACCCTGCAAACTCTGTACCGCAAGTTGTAAAGCGCATTAACCAAACGCTGCAACGGGCTGACCAAATCCAACATATGGAAGGTAAAGGGGATGTAGACTATTTCGCACCGATCGTAGCGGATGCGGAAGCTGGTTTCGGCGGCCAGCTGAATGTATTCGAATTGATGAAAGGCATGATTGAAGCAGGAGCTTCAGGTGTTCACTTTGAAGATCAGCTTTCATCAGAGAAGAAGTGCGGCCATTTAGGCGGAAAGGTGTTATTACCAACACAAACAGCTGTGAAGAACTTAATCTCTGCTCGTCTGGCAGCCGACGTAATGGGTGTTCCTACTGTACTGATAGCTCGTACAGACGCTGATGCCGCGGACCTTATCACAAGTGATGTAGATGAATATGACCGCCCATTCATCACAGGCGAACGTACAGCAGAAGGTTTCTTCCGGGTAAAAGCCGGTTTAGATCAAGCAATTGCCCGTGGTCTTGCTTATGCGCCGTATGCTGATTTAATCTGGTGTGAAACGTCTGTTCCAAGCCTTGAAGATGCGAAGCGATTCGCTGATGCGATTCATGAGAAATTCCCGGGTAAATTATTGGCATATAACTGTTCACCGTCTTTCAATTGGAAAGCCAAATTGGATGATGAAACAATCGCTAATTTCCAAAGAGAACTAGGGAAAATGGGCTATAAATTCCAATTCGTTACATTGGCAGGTTTCCATTCATTGAATCATGGCATGTTCGAACTTGCTCGTCAATATAAAGACCGCGGCATGGCTGCTTATTCTGAATTACAGCAAGCTGAATTTGCTAGTGAAGCAGATGGCTATAGCGCTACAAGACATCAGCGTGAAGTCGGAACAGGTTACTTTGATGAAGTAGCAACAATCGTTTCGGGCGGCACATCGTCTACAACTGCTTTAGCGGGTTCTACGGAAGCAGAGCAATTCCAGACAACTAAGTAAGTTCATTTGTCCCTCCGCCTACTTGCGGAGGGGCAATAAAGCGATTCTTTAATAGGTAGGGGATTCCTTCATCCCCGCCTATCATTAGATAAACTGACCTTAGTTGCTGAAGGCGTTTGATCTCCCACTTACACTTCTGTGCGGAAGCGGGAGTCTTAGCACCTGTTAAATGGAATAAAAAATAATTTATTAATTGGGGGAATTTCAAATGAAAAAACAGCAGAGTACACAGTATTTCAAAATTGCGGCAGTGAAAAAATGTCCGGAATGCGGCGCTTCCATCCATATTAGTCAAGAATGCTATTTAATGGAGTGCGATCGTTGCCTGTCAAAGAAACAGGAATCGTAGGGCGAGGGCTTGAGACCTCGTCTTTTTTTGTGTTTTGCGATAAAGTGAATCTTTGATAGGTGGGGGTTTTCCTTCATCCCCCACCCATCATTAAGATGAACCAACCTTAGTACCTGTTAAACGGGATGAATTTCCATTAATTATTACTTTTATAAAAAAGCGAGATATTACATACTACTATAGAAAAAGCCCATAAACATATAGGGTTATAACTACATATTATATTTTTATATCGTTGAATAGCATGAAGGAGTGTTTGATTTGTCCAAAAAAACAGTTGATGATTATATAGAACAAGGGATTTACGGAGCAAAGGAAATAAATCCCGATGAACGAAGGAAATTTCTCGGAACATTGCGTGAGCGCATTGTTATCGCATTGACGGCTTCTCAAGTCCGCGACGACCAGGTGCAGATTGAAGTCGAAGAGGCAATCAAAAATAATAAGCAAGCAAAGCTTCTTGTGAATGGCAATATCGATTATATGTATTTATCGAAATACATTAAAGTGGCCCAAACTCATAATGTAGCTTTTACGGTAGTCACTAATAAAGAGCATAACAGTGATATAGGGCTTGTGCTGGCATATGATTACGCAATCGATAAAGAAGAAATTTATCTGAATGAAATGGCGGAAAAGCAGCCAAAAGAGGCAGCGGTTGAAGGAAAAAGCAGCGGATTTTCATTTTTGAAGAAATGGTTTAAGAGCTAGTGGCGAGAGGCTTTCGTGCAGAGCCTCTTTTTTATGGGGAAAACACCATTTTATTTTTTTAGTATAGTTATTTATGATTCTATAAAATATATAAAAAGGGTAAATTTTTGAATTTATCTAAATAATGTTGAAACCATTTCCTTTCATTGCCGTAATAGTAGATAGGCTATTACATTTTTTTAGGAGAGTGATTTATAATGGAACAAAAAACGGTTGAAAAACCATCCTTATTCGGCATCATTTGGAGTCCGGTCGAGCAATTCGAGAAAATACGGAATCGACCGAGGATTTGGATTCCTTTACTGATTGTTTCTGCATTATATGTGATTGGTACTTATTTTTCTATTTCCCAACTGGATTATACAGAGTTGCTTGGCGATGCCGTTCCGGCTGAACAACTGGATATGGCTGTTATGGTTGGTATGATTACAGGCATGATTGCGAGTTTGTTCACTCCTATTCTAAGTATTTTGATTTCATCGGCTATTTTTATGCTTATCGCAAAAATCGCGGCATCGGATGTCTCTTTTAAACAGTTATTTTCCATGAATACATATATTAGCTTGATTGGCGCTCTTGGGCTTGTTCTTAATGGTCTTATCGGCATGGCCATTGGAAAAAGCTTTGAATTATCGATTACAAGTTTAGCGGGCGTCATGGGAAGCCAGAATGCGGTGTTAGGCGCGATTGAGTTATTTACGATTTGGGGCACTATTCTTACAGCTATCGGTTTACATAAAGTAGCCGGGTTATCAAAAGGATTAGCGTGGACGGTTACAATCGTATTCTTCCTGATTAGCCTCGGATTTGCGTATATAACAACAGCGTTATCCGGAATGAACGGCATATAATGAAGAAGAAAATCTGGATTGCTGCAGGCATTATCAGTTCCATTATGCTTATGGTTGGTATTACGATCTACCGGCAAGCAGAAGAGAAATCCCTGCAAGTAAAGGTAAGCCAAGCAAGAATCGAAAAGATTTCCGAAAATTTAATGATCCCGGGAACTGTAAAACTAGATCAGCAGCAACAAGTCTATTATTCTCCTGATAAAGGGAAAATAGTGAGTTACCATGTGAAAGAAGGACAGCAAGTCAAGCCGGGCACGGTGCTTGTGAAATATAGCCAGCCACAGCTGGAGCTTGAATTGGAGCAAAGCCAGCTTGCTATCGATTCAGCTTATTTAAAGCTGAATCAGACGAAAGATCAAATAGCTAGTCTGCAAGATAAAGAAGACGACCTTGCGAAGACTGTCGGCAGGAAGAAAGCAAAAGAGCAGCTTGAACAGGAAAGAACGACGTTGGAAACGGAACGGAAAATGGCGGATATCGAATTGAAGCAAGCGGTGCTGCAGAAGCAAGGTATAGAGCAAAACATGAAGGATTTGACAGTGGACAGCCAGATAACAGGGACAGTTCTTTCTATTAATAAACAAGCGGGAGAAGGCTCGACCCAAACTGTTTCAGAGCCGATCATTATGATTGGCCAACTAGGCAGTTTAACAGTAACTGGGGATATTACCGAATATGATTCAGTTAAAGTGAAAAAAGGGCAACATGTGACGATTCGTTCCGATGCAATTGCCGACCGGGAATGGACAGGGGAAATCAGCACTATTTCATTGTTGCCTAAGGAAACAGCTCTGGATGCAAGTAATGACGGGGCAGCCGCGCAATATCCGATCAGTGTTGTGGTGAAAGACCCTACAGGGCTTCTGCGTCCGGGCTTTCAACTAATCATGGAAATAGCTACGCAAGAAAAAGAAGCATTGACAATTCCAATGGAAGCTGTTGTTTCTAATGGGGACCGGCAATATATATTTGTCGTCGAAGAAAATATGGCTAAGAAAACAGAAGTGGAAACAGGCATTACATCAGGTGATAAAATCGAGATTCAAAGCGGTATAAAGAAAGATGAACAAGTCATTGTAAAACCGCCGGAAACTCTTAAAGACGGCATGGAAGTGATTGTGGAATGATTACATTAGAGCATATTACAAAATCCTACAAGGTCGGGACTGAACAGATCACAGTCTTGAAAGATATTCATCTAGTCATTAACCAAGGGGATTTTATGGCAATCATGGGCCCTTCCGGATCAGGGAAATCCACGCTTATGAATATCATCGGCTGCCTTGATAAACCGTCCGGCGGCAGTTATTTTCTGGGTGAAGAAGATGTGTCGGCATATAACGATGTCCAGCTGGCTAAAGTAAGAAATCAATCGATTGGATTTGTATTTCAGCAATTCCAGCTGCTGCCGAGGCTTACAGCTTTGCGAAATGTGGAATTGCCTATGATTTATGCAGGTGTATCTAAGAAAGAGCGTGAAGAGCGAGCAAGAGAAGCCTTGGAGAAAGTAGAGCTATCGGACCGCATGCATCACTTGCCGAATGCTTTATCCGGGGGACAGAAACAAAGGGTGGCCATTGCCAGGGCCATCGTCAATCGGCCTAAATTAATACTTGCGGATGAACCGACAGGAGCTTTGGATACGAAAACGAGTTATGCGATTATGGATTTATTCACAAAGCTGAATGGTGAAGGGACAACAGTTGTCATTGTTACGCATGAACCTGAAATAGCGGCTTATACACAAAAAGTCATTACGGTTCGCGATGGGATGATTGTTGATGCTCCCGCCCATGAAGGAGGGGGCTTGCTGTGACGTTTTTCGAAAATGTCAAAATGGCATTCAGCTCACTCGTCGCCCACAAAATGAGATCTATTCTCACGATGCTCGGCATCATTATCGGCGTAGGGGCAGTGATTATTGTAGTGGCAATCGGTCAAGGTGGAGAAGCGATGCTGAAGTCTCAAATTACCGGACCGGGAAATACAATGGAGCTGATCTACCAACCTTCTGAAGAAGAAATGATGGCCAATCCCAATATTTTGAGCATGCCTCCATTTAGCGCGGAAGATATTCGCAAGCTAGAAGCTATACCAGAGATCAAAAGAGTGGTGGCTTCCAGTTCGCATGCATCCAAAGTATATTATCATGGTGAATCTGTAGATAGTTCGTCATTTGGCATCAATCAAGCGTATTTTGAATTGTATGGCC
This sequence comes from Bacillus sp. (in: firmicutes), assembly GCA_051874035.1. Lineage (GTDB taxonomy): Bacteria > Bacillota > Bacilli > Bacillales > DSM-1321 > Bacillus_AD. The sequence continues at coordinate 7,717 of JBJEFM010000049.1, read as the reverse complement.
TCGATTTAGCGAAAGGCAGGGCATTTTCGCCGTCAGATTTTCTAGGGGGGAGACGGGTAGCGGTGGTGAGCCATTCTTTTCAAAAGGAACTGTTTGATGGTAAATCGCCGGTCGGGAAAATCATCAAAGTCGGCAATCAGCCGCTTGAAATTATCGGCGTCCTAGAAAAACCATCAGGCCTCTTCCAAATGGCAAGCAATACTGTTTATATTCCGTCCAATACATATCGCAATGCGTTCGGGAAAAGCGATTATAACCAAGTGACACTGCAAGCCAACAATCCTGATGAAATAGAAAGCGTAGGCGAAAAAGCATCCAGCATGTTAAATAAGGCGCATAATACAGAGGATTCCTACATGGTCTTTAATATGGAAGAAATGGCGGAAGGTCTTGGCCGAATCACGAATATTATGACTATTATCATCGGCAGCATCGCAGGCATTTCTTTATTTGTCGGCGGAATCGGCGTGATGAATATTATGCTCGTTTCCGTTACGGAGCGGACGAGGGAAATCGGCATCCGCATGGCGCTCGGGGCTACCAGGCAGCAAATTTTGACGCAGTTTCTAATAGAAGCCATCGCCCTCACTTTGATCGGGGGGCTGGTCGGCATTCTATTTGGCTGGGGGGTGTCGTCCATCATTTCCGCTATCGCTGATTGGCCGTCGCTGATCTCGTGGCAAGTCGTTCTGGGAGGCGTGTTATTCTCGATGTTTATCGGTATTATCTTTGGCTTATTACCGGCTAATAAAGCATCAAGGCTTGACCCGATAGAAGCATTACGATATGAATAGAGAGAGCGGCGCTTGAAATACATTTTGAGCGCCGTTTCTATGTGGGGATTGAAAAATTTGATATGGATGCAGAATTAATTCATAAAAATCCTAAAGTGGATATTTCAATTTAAAAATCAAACATAAATGTGTTAAAATAACAAACGTATAATGATTAAATACTTATTTACGTAAGGATTAAGGAGAGAATATCTTGATGGAAAAAGTTCTCGTATTCGGACACAAAAACCCAGATACTGATACAATTTGTTCAGCAATCGCATATGCTGAGTTAAAACAACAAATGGGCATGCAAGCTGAGGCGGTAAGATTAGGTGAAGTAAGTGCGGAAACACAATATGCGCTTGATTACTTCCAAGCGGCAGCGCCAAGATTAATTGAAACGGCTGCAACCGAGACAAGCAAGGTGATTTTAGTTGACCATAATGAACGCCAACAAAGCGTGAATGATATCGAACAAGTAACAATTCTTGAAGTCATCGACCACCATCGCATCGCTAATTTTGAAACAAGCGATCCTTTATACTACCGTGCAGAGCCGGTAGGGTGTACAGCTACTATCCTATTGAAGATTGCTAAAGAAAAAAATGTGAGCATCTCCAAGAATATCGCCGGATTAATGTTATCTGCGATTATTTCCGATACATTGCTGTTCAAATCGCCAACTTGCACAACAGAAGATGTGGAAGCGGCGAAAGAACTTGCTGCTATCGCGGAAGTGGATGCGGAAGCATATGGCCTTGAAATGTTGAAAGCGGGAGCGAAGCTTTCAGACAAAACAGCTGATCAATTGATTTCAATCGATGCGAAAGAATTCCCGATGGGATCTTTCAAAGTAGAAGTAGCACAAGTAAATGCGATTGATGTTAATGAAGTGATGGAACGTCAGTTAGAATTGGAACAAGCAATCGCGAAAGTTGTAGAAGCGAAACATCTTGATCTATTCATGCTGGCAATCACAGACATTCTAAACAGCGACAGCACAGTATTGGTGTTAGGTAAAGAAGCGGGTGCTGTTGAACAGGCATATGATGTCAAACTTGAGAACGGTACAGCGTTATTAAAAGGCGTTGTTTCACGTAAGAAACAAATCGTACCTGTATTGACAGATATTTTTGTTGCTAAAGGCTAATTAAATGAAGAAGCGCCGGGAAAACAGTTGGAACTGCTTTCCCGGCGCTTCTTTTCGTTTTCAGGGGCTTTCAGTCGGATAACAAGCGGAGAAGCGATAGCATATATTTTTTGTGTGAATTACATGCATGCTACAATTGAGATAGGGAGTTATGCAAGATCACAAGGAGTGGATATAAATGAAAATCATATGGGAAGAAGCGGCCATTCGTAAAATAAAAGAATTGATTGGTGATAAAGAAGGCTATCTTAAATTTATTTACGATACAGAAGATTGCGGCTGCGATGATGGTGTTTCAACATTATGGTACATCAAGGAGCCAGAAGGAGACGAAGCAGAGGTCGAAACGAATGGCGGCCCGCTGCTTATCGATAAAGATAAGCTTATCTATTTGGAAGAAGAAATGAGGATTTCTTATGAAGAGGATGGACGCAATACTTTCCGTCTGACGTCGCCCGCTGGCATTATCAACCCTTATATGCGTTTCTATAACTGGGTGAAGTAATTAAATATAGATATTTGAAATAAGGACAAAGGTGCATGCGGCATTCACCCACGTGTTTCTAAATCTGTTGGCATATAATGCAAAGAGTGAAAGAAACAGGAGGGATTGCTTTGAATACAATGTATCCGATCGATATGAATGATATGAGAAGACCCTGGGGTGGACGTCCAGGCTGGGGAGGCAGACCAGGTTGGGGGGGCCGCCCGGGCTGGGGCTGGGGCGGCGGCTGGGGCTGGGGTGGAGCGCCATTTGTCGGCGGTTTGCTTGGCGGCCTGGCTTTAGGTTCAGTACTTGCCCCGGGTGGGTTTGGATATGGATATCCATTCCCGTATTATGGATATCCGGTTGTGTTTTAAACCTTTACTAATAACGTCTCATATACTGAGGCGTTATTGCTTGTTTTCTTGTCTTTTTGCAGAATGTGGAAAACGTACAATCCATTGCCCGTTTGTGAGGCCCTAAGCTGCCACGGATGTGGAGAGTAGACTTTCTTGAAAATGGAATCAAAAAATCTATAGGGTACATACCCTTTTTGGATTATTATTGATATAATATATAAGATGTTTTATTGAGTGAACAATCATACATAAAAGCTAAGAAGCATTATTCGAAAAATATGAAATAATTTCTTTTTTCTTGTTGATACATTGAAACAGGAAGAGTAAAATAAGATTTATCGTATTTTTCTGATAATTTAACAAACTCGATAAAACAGCAAATGAGGCAAAGGAGACACAGTAATGACTACTAATACAATCGAAGTTTTGCTTACTAAAGAGAGAAAACCAAAACCTGAAGACCACACATTGCAGTTCGGCAAAGTTTTCACCGACCATATGTTTACTATGGACTATACAACCGAACAAGGATGGCACGATGCGAAGATTATCCCTTATCAACCATTGAGCCTGGACCCTGCCTGTATGGTATTCCATTATGGACAAACAGTTTTTGAAGGACTCAAAGCGTATCGTACACCTGAAGATAGCATTGTATTATTCAGACCGGAGAAGAACTTTGAACGTCTGAACCTTTCCAACGAGCGTTTGTGCATTCCCCAATTCGATGTAGAACAAGCGTTGGAAGGATTAAAAAAATTAATTGAAATAGACAAAGAATGGGTTCCGCATTCAGAAGGAACATCATTATACATCCGTCCGTTCATTATCGCGACCGAACCTTTCTTAGGTGTTAATCCATCTGGACGCTATAAGTTTATTATCATTATGTCACCGGTGGGCGCATACTACAAAGAAGGCATCAATCCTGTTAAGATTGCCGTTGAGAATGAATATGTCCGTGCAGTTAAAGGCGGAACAGGTACTGCGAAAACAGGCGGCAACTATTCTGCAAGCCTGAAAGCTCAACAGATTGCAAGCGAACTGGGATGCTCCCAAGTTCTATGGCTTGATGGTGTGGAGAAGAAATACATTGAAGAAGTAGGCGCAATGAACGTATTCTTCAAAATCAATGGCGAAGTGGTCACTCCTATGCTGAATGGAAGCATCCTTCACGGTGTTACCCGCGCTTCAATCATTGAGTTGTTGAAATATTGGAATATCCCTGTTTCCGAGCGACGGATTTCAATCGCAGAAATCTATGAAGCACACGAAAAAGGCCAATTGGAAGAAGCTTGGGGCACAGGCACAGCGGCGGTTATCTCCCCAATCGGCAGCCTTCTATGGGATGGCAAATTAATTGAGATCAATGATCATAAAACAGGTGAGCTTTCACAGAAATTATATGATACATTAACCGGTATTCAAACAGGTAAAGTCGAAGACCCGTTCAATTGGGTTCAAGAGGTTATTTCAAATACTTCCGCGAAAGCATAAAATGATCAGGCACTTCCCGGGATTAAGGGGAGTGCCTATTTATATGAAACAGAGATACTTTATTTTGATATTACTATTGTGATGTTGTTTTTTGTGTTGTGTTCCGAAAATTTATAATATTATATACAGATAGATAATGCCCCCGCTTTAGAAATAAGTATATTTTTCACAATTATACAAATACTTGCAAAATATGATAAAAACATTTAAAATAAATGAAAATCAATGATTATATAATCGTGCATAGAAAATATATAAAAAGAATAATAGTATAAGAAATCACCATTTTTATTTTCGGAATATTTCGTAATTTATCATTTCTTCATTATTATCTAAATATATAAATCCACTTTTAAAATCAAAGCAGGGGGCATATTATGATTGTATTTGACAATGTGAATAAGTTTTATGGCGACTTCCAAGTATTGAAAGATATCAACCTCACCATTGAAAAGGGGGAGGTTGTGGTTATCATTGGTCCATCCGGTTCCGGAAAAAGCACAATGCTCCGGTGCATCAATCAACTTGAAACCATTTCGGAAGGATCATTAACCGTCAACAATGTGAAATTGCATGATAAGAAAATAGATATTAACAAAGTAAGAAGAAATATCGGCATGGTTTTCCAGCATTTTTATTTATACCCTCACAAAACTGTACTGCAAAACATCACGTTAGCTCCCATCAATGTATTAGGCCAATCAGAAGAAGAAGCGAAAAAAACAGCGTTATATTATTTGGATAAAGTAGGGATTCCCGATAAAGCGAATGCCTATCCATCACAGCTATCAGGCGGTCAGCAACAGCGTGTAGCCATTGCGAGAGGGCTTGCGATGAAGCCTGACATCATGCTGTTCGATGAGCCTACATCAGCATTAGATCCAGAGATGATCGGCGAAGTGCTAGATGTTATGAAAAAACTGGCGAGAGAAGGAATGACCATGGTCGTAGTGACACATGAAATGGGTTTCGCGAAAGAAGTAGCGGACCGCATCATTTTCATTGACGAGGGCCAAATATTGGAGGATACAACTCCGGCTGAGTTCTATGCAAACCCGAAAGAAGAGAGAGCCCGTTTATTTCTTAGCCGGATTTTGAATCATTAATACATATTAAAGGGGGAAATAGTATGACAAAGTTCAAACGCTTTATGCAATTGGCGTTCATTTCGCTGATTGCGGCAGTATTGCTGGCAGCTTGCGGTGACAAGAAAGAAGATAATGCAGGGGACAGTAAGAAAGGGCAAAATTCACTTGAAGCAATTAAAGAAAAAGACAAGATTGTATTCGGTGTGAAATATGATACAAAACTATTCGGGCTGAAAAACCCGGAAAATGGCGAATTGGAAGGGTTCGACATTGATATCGCTAAGGAAATCACCAAGAAAATCCTGGGTGACGAATCAAAAATCGAATTTAAAGAAGTAACATCGAAAACAAGGATTCCGATGGTTCAAAATGGTCAAATCGATGCAATCATCGCAACGATGACAATCACGGAAGACCGCAAAAAAGAAGTGGATTTTTCAGATGTATACTTTGAAGCCGGCCAAGCGCTTCTAGTGAAAAAAGGCAGTCCGATTAAAAGTATCAGCGATATAAATGACGACACGAAAGTGCTGGCTGTTAAAGGGTCGACTTCTACCCAAAATATTCGTAAAGAAGCACCAAATGCCAAAGTGTCTGAGTTCGAAACATATGCGGAAGCATTCACAGCATTAAAAGCTGGCCAAGGGGATACATTGACAACAGATAATTCCATTCTGTATGGAATGGCGGATGAAGACCCTAATTATCAAGTGGTAGGAAAACCTTTCACAGATGAGCCGTATGGCATTGCTGTAAAGAAAGGCAACAAAGAACTTTTAGATCAAATCAACGCTACCATCACTGAACTGAAAGATAGCGGCAAATATGATGAAATCTATAAAAAATGGATTAAACAAGATGTGACTCAATAATATTCTATAACCCTTATGTCAAGATGGGCAGCGGAAAGTTGCGCATCTTGACTTATTAAAGGAGTGAAATCATGTTGGATTTTTCGATTCTCACAGACAACATAGATATGTTCATGATAGGATTCAAGAATACATTGATTGTTAGCTTGGTCGCTTTAGTGGGGAGTTTCGCATTTGGGACGCTGTTGGCGGTATTCCGTATTGCCCCGGTTAAAGTGCTGAACTGGATCGGAACGGCATATGTTGAATTTGTCCGTAATATTCCTCTCTTAATTATTGTTTTCTTTCTGTTCGTCGGCCTGCCTGCCATAGGGATTCGGCTTGATGGAATTATAGCGGGGATGATTGGTCTCATCATCTATACAGCGGCATTCATAGCAGAGGCGATTCGGGCGGGGATCATGGCTGTGCCGAAAGGGCAGATGGAAGCGGCCCGTTCTTCAGGATTGACATATTATCAAACGATGAAACTGGTGATTCTTCCACAAGCTATCAAAATCGTTATTCCACCGCTCGGAAATCAATTTATTAATTTAGTGAAAAATTCTTCCATACTAAGCGTTGTGGCAGCCCAAGAATTAATGTATCAGGGAGATTTAATTTCATCAGCTATTTTTGTTGTTTTTGATGTCTATATTTTCGTTGCATTCTTCTATCTCATCATTACTTTACCTTTAAGTTACGGCGTGAATTTCTTGGAGAAACGCCTGGCTCAGAGCAATTGAAAGGAGTGCTTTAAAAAATGGATTTTGCAGGCGCATATACTCCCGTCCATATCAAATTCTTGCTTGAAGGCTTCTTGGTGACACTGAAAGTAGCGGGCATTTCAATCTTTTTCAGTTTTATCATTGGAGGATTAATCGGTACTCTCAGATATGCTGAAATACCTGTACTATCAAAGCTATTAGCTATAATCGTGGAAATAGTCAGGAACTTGCCTTTACTATTGATTATATTCTTTACATACTTTGCATTGCCTGAGATAGGGATCGATTTAGGGATAACCCTTTCGGCGATTGTGGCCTTGACAGTATTTGAATCGGCCATGTTGTCCGAGATTATCCGAAGTGGCTTGAATTCGATCCATAAAGGACAAATAGAAGCAGGGCGTTCTTCGGGACTTACATATGTCCAAACATTGCGTTTGATTGTGCTGCCGCAGGCGCTCCGCAATATGGTGCCGCCGATTGTCAGCCAGTTCATCTCTTTATTGAAAGATACTTCGCTGGCGGTGATCATTGCACTGCCTGAATTGATGCATAGCGCCCAAATCATCAATGCCCGTTCAGTGAATTTTATTGTGCCGATTTTCATTCTGATAGCGTTTATGTATTTTATAGTGAACTATACTTTGTCGATACTGGCGCGCAGATTGGAATTGAAGAATATGTAAAAAAATCAAACCCGGATATAGGGTTTGATTTTTTTATGCCACAGATTTATCCCGTTTAACAGGTACTAAGACTCCCACTTCAACACAGCAGTGAAAGC
>JBJEFM010000048.1:1800-3115 GCA_051874035.1 Bacillus sp. (in: firmicutes) | reverse complement strand
TCAAATGATGAAGAGTGGATTTATGAAATGTTTGGCGTGGAGGCAACAAGCCCGCGAATGGTAACAGAAGCTTTGGAAGAAGCAGGAGGGCAAGAAGTTGTCATTTCCATTAACAGCGGCGGCGGTTCTGTTTTTGATGCATCAGAAATCTATACAGCTATTAAAAGCTATGAAGGACCGACAGAAGCGCAAATAGTGGGACTTGCTGCAAGTGCTGCATCTTTCATCGCGTTAGCTGCAGACAAGACAGTTATTTCACCTACAGGCCAAATGATGATACACAATGCGTCTACAGTCGCTATGGGCGATTATAAGACAATGGACAGCGCTTCCGATATGTTGAAAGGCATTAACAGCACGATTGCCAATGCTTATAAAGCTAAGTGCGGCATGGAAGAAGAAGAATTGCTGGCTTTAATGGATAAGGAAACATGGATCACACCAAAGCAAGCCCTTGAATACAAGCTAGTCGATTCGATCATGTTTGAAAATCCGGGCATTAAGTTTGCAGCAAGCGCCGTTTCTAATGTGATTCCACAGGCTGTTATTGATGGAATTAGAAATGGCATACATGAGGAAAAGTCGAAAGATGTCGAATATGTCACTGTTGATGTATTAAACAAAGCACTTGAACAATTGAAAAATGATATTAAACCGAAAGAGCCTAAACAAGCGCCGGCAGCGAAGCGGAACTTGAATAAGCTCTTTTTAAATTTAAATTAATTAATTGGAGGAACAAATAAATGACTATTAAATTCAACAAATCAGAGGCTTTCAATGCTGCAAAGGAGAAATTGACTTCCGTCCTTGCAAGTTCCGAAGCTACTGAAAAACAGCAAACAGAAGCTTTTCAAAACTATTTTGATACTTTGCAAGGAGAAGTTGCAAATGCGGTACGCTCACAGGTAAATGATGAAATGCTAGATCGTTCTATCCTGCAGCAACGTGGCCAAAACGTTCTAACATCGGAAGAAACAAAGTTCTTTAATGCGGTTGTAGAAACTGGCGGTTTCACAGATGAATCTGTTTTACCTGTCACTACACAAGAGCGAGTATTTGAGGACTTGGTAACAGAGCATCCGTTATTAGATGCGCTAGGACTGCAAGATTTAGGTGCGGTTACTCGCTTCATTACTGCTGATCCGACAAAGGCATTTGCTTGGGGTCCATTATTCGGCGACATTAAGGGCCAAGTAAACACGGCTTTTGGTGAAGAAACAGTCACAGCACTAAAACTAACAGCTTTTGCGGCTATCCCTAATGACATGCTAGAGCTTGGGCCGGAATGGATTGAAAGATATGTCCGTACATTGCT
>JBJEFM010000048.1:0-1700 GCA_051874035.1 Bacillus sp. (in: firmicutes) | reverse complement strand
GCTAACGGTCAATGGGTGACTGCATTACCTTATAACATCCGCGTTGTAGAATCCGAAGAGGCTCCAGTAGGAAAAGCAATCTTCTTTGTACAAGGTCAATACACGGCTGCTATTGCGGGAGGTTACAAACTTAATAAGTTCGATCAAACGCTTGCGATTGAAGATGCTACACTGTACACAATCAAACAATTTGCTAACGGTAAGCCACGCGATAATAAAGCGGCACTTGTATATGATTTGAACATTAGCTTTACGCCTGCAGCAGTAGAAGGATAATAAAGGAATGATGTAAATGAACATCACTAATGAAATATTGAAGCAATTTAAAGAGAGGATGCGGCTAGGAGATTATGAAGATGATAATCTCAAACGCATCCTTTCTGCTTCTCTTGCGGAACTAACAAGGGTATGCGGTGATTATGATATAAACACGGATGAAACATTCAAGGAGCTAGTTTTTGAGCGTTCTCGATACGCCTATAATGATGCCTTGGAATATTTCAATACGAACTTTTTGAACTACATTAATGGTTTAAGTATAGAAAAGGCACTGGAATCCATTGAGGTGGAGAGTGATATAAATGCAACCATTTAAATACAATCCGCCGCGGGTTCATGCGGGTGAATTGAGAACACGCGTTACTTTTTACGAATACGCCCCTAATGATGGGCCTTATCCTGGTGAAGTTGAAAAAAAGGTTCTCTATGAAACGTGGGCGAAGGTTGATGAGGTTTGGAGCAAAGACATAGAACTTGCAAAGTCTAACGGCACTTTGTCCGATGTGACTATAACCATACGTGATCCACAAGCTCTTTTTTCTCCTTCCAATAAGCACTATGTCCAAATACATGCGCCGGAATATCAGAGATTGCGCTATGGCGTAAAACAAGCACAGCCGGACTTGCAAAACAGGGATTTTATAAAAGTAATTTCCGGAGTTTCATCATGAGTGTAGAAATTCGGGGAGAAGCTGCCATATTAGCGGAACTAGAAAGGCGCTTTGGACAAGCCAGGATACAGCGGGTTAGCGATGAAGCTCTTAGGGAAGGGGCAAAAGTATTCGTTAAAGAATTGAAAAGTCAATTGCTGCCGGCTAAAAAGAAAGGTGACACAATCAAAGAAATAACAGTTTCAGAGCCTTTCACTATAGCTGGCATGAGAATGATTAGAGTTTATTGGAAAGGGCCACGGAATAGATACCGAATCATTCATTTGAATGAATATGGAACGGTGAAAAATCCGAATCCGAAAGCTAAAGGGGCCATTGCGCGAGCGGTCAGAAATTCGGAACGGGCTTATAGGAATGTAATTGAAGAAACGCTAAGGAGGGGCTTCCAATGATGGATAAAATTTATCAGGCTTTTCTTTCTGATCCACTCATTAAGGAGAAAGTCGGGAAAAAGATTAAATTCTATGAATATCCGGCTGCAGAAGATGGGAAGAGTGGGCCTTTTATTATCATTGATCCCTTGGATGCCTCTTTGCCTAGCGACTACGCGGATAATGAATGGTTAAAAAATGATTATATGTATCAAATAGAGGTGTGGTCTTCTTCAAAAGGCGACACCGACGCGGTAGCAGATCGCGTTCAAATGATTATGTGGAAGGAATTAGGGTTTTCTAATTATGGCGGCGGTATGGATGAATGGGATAGGGATTATAACATTTACCGGGTTGCTAGACGTTATAGAGGACAAGT
>JBJEFM010000047.1:0-16345 GCA_051874035.1 Bacillus sp. (in: firmicutes) | reverse complement strand
AATGATAGGTGGGGGATGAAGGAAAACCCCCACCTATCAAAGATTCACTTTATATAGAAATGAATGAGCTATTTTCTGTATTTAGTGTGTTTTTGAGAATATATGCGTATTATTTACAGCGAATAGAGAAAATAACCCAACCTGAAAGAAGTTTCCCTATAATATAAATGTGCCAAATAGAATGGAAGATAAAAGAAGCTATTTTTTGAAAATAGCTTCTTTCTATATTGATTATTACCTGCAGTTACATCTTTTTCATAAAAATTTATTGTCTGAATTTTCATTGTAATATTAGGAAGAGCGATTTGAAGCAGGGAATATATTTTATCAGTATAGTTAATGTGAATTTTTGAAAAATTTGATTATTTTGCCACCATTGAGTTGCTTCCGTTTTCTTGAATCGCTGTTTCCACAGGAACATATTCATAGCCTAAATCTTTGGCAACCGCTTCGAAGGTGATTTGGTGATTTGCTACATTTACACCTTTCGCGAGAGCCGGATTTGCTAGAATGGCCGCCACTGCGCCTTGGTTAGCGATTTGCAGGGCGTAAGGGACCGTTACATTTGTCAGGGCGATTGTGGATGTTTGCGGAACAGCACCAGGCATGTTCGCTACCGCATAATGGACAACTCCATGCTTCACGTATGTCGGATTGTCATGGGTAGTGATTGTATCAACCGTTTCGAATATACCGCCTTGGTCGACCGCTACATCGACAATCACAGAGCCAGGGGACATGGTTTTCACCATTTCTTCCGTAACCAGCTTAGGTGCTTTAGCGCCTGGAATCAGAACGGCTCCGATGACAAGGTCCGATTCAGCTACAGCTTGCGCGATATTGTATGGTGAAGAAATCACTGTTGAGATTTGATTGCCGAAGATGTCGTCCAATTGGCGTAGGCGATCCGGGTTAAGGTCGAGCAATGTTACATCAGCGCCCAGGCCAACCGCGATTTTCGCCGCGTTGGTTCCTACAACGCCGCCGCCGATAATGGTTACTTTCCCCCGTTTCACACCGGGTACGCCGCTAAGTAGGATGCCTTTGCCGCCGTTTACTTTTTCTAAGAATTGAGCGCCGATCTGGGCTGCCATTCTGCCGGCTACTTCACTCATTGGCGTCAAGAGCGGAAGGGTGCCGGATTGTGCCACTGTTTCATAAGCGATGGCAAGCACACCTTTTTCTTTTAGAGCTTTTGTCAATTCAGGCTCAGCTGCAAGATGTAAATATGTGAATAGAATAAGATTTGGCCGGAAATAAGCATATTCACTAGGCAGCGGTTCTTTAACCTTCATGATCATGTCCGCCTGTTCCCAAAGTTTTGATGCCTCGTCGATGATTGTTGCCCCGGCAGCCATGTAAGCGTCGTTTGTGAATCCGCTTCCTTCGCCGGCGCCTTTTTCAACCGATACTTCATGTCCATATTTTGTAAGCGCGATAACGCCTGCTGGGGTTATCGCCACACGATTCTCATTGTTTTTGATTTCCTTAGGTATACCTATACGCATGCTTCCATAACCTCCAATTAATGTATTTCTGTTTATTACTTAGAAGTATAAGGGGAATGAGAGCGGTTCAGTTTGTGAGTTCCGAAAAATGTAAAAAGTGGTGTTTGTAGATTTCTACAAACACCACTTGCCGGGAGTGTTAGGATTGTGTCGTTTCGATTTGTTCGAGCTTCTCTAGGATTCTTCTTTTCCGGTAGAGCATCATGCCTGTATCGCTGATGTCCTGGATCATGGAGCGGTTTGTGAAAGCGCCGAAGACCATACCGGCGACCGGGACCATTTGAAAGAGTTTCTTCCAGCCGAATTGATCGCGGTACGTATAGACGACCTCACGCCATCCTTGCAGCTGGGAAATCATATCCTGCGATTTTTTATCGCTTTGGCGGACGGCCGATAGTTCATTCAGGATGGCTTCTTTGCCGACAATATCCGCCGAAGCGAATTGCAGGCACTTTACGATGAAGATACGTTCTTCTTTCTCGTTCGGGTCGTAGCCGTGTATGATCGCCAATTCCTGAAGTGTTTTGAGCGACAATCCCAAGATGACAGGGATATCGATGGCGAGCGTGAAGATGCCGCCGAATCCGGTGGAGGCACCTTGCACGGCGGCGAGTTTCGCCCGGTCGTTCTTCAAGTCTTCACTCATTGAAATCATTTGTTCAAGCGGTGCGTGTTTGATATCTTCAATGGTTTCAATGGGGAGGGAAGGGTTTGCTTTTTGGATTTTTTTCAATAATGCTTGTTCCTGCGTTAAATAACGCCCGCCATTTTGGATGTAGCTCCCTAGTTCATCAAGCAGAATGCCCATTTTTTTTTGAATAAAGCTGGGTGTCAATTTATCGAGCATTTTGAAAGGGAGGCGGCTCAACCGTTCCCAGAACCACAATCCTTTTTGGTCTTTTTCCCATTCTTCGATCACTTGCAGTTCGTTTGTGAGTATTTCTTTATTCTCCATCTCCATCATTTCCTTTACGTTAGAGGGTATGTTGTCCGCTTGTGAAGTTGTTCATTGATACAAGTACGTTTTTATGATGAAAAGGTGTCATTGTTTTTTTGAATTGATATTTTTTATATACTTCTGTAATAAAAACTGCAGATGGAGAGCCATTTTTACAAGCGGTTCTTTCATGTCGATATCTGCGATTGCGCCGATCCGTTTCATGCGATAATGAATAGTGTTCACATGGAGATGCAGGGCGGCTGCTGTATTGTATGGATTGGCGTCATGCTCTAGATAAGTCTGCAATGTCAGCACTAAGTCCGTGTGGTTCTTCCGGTCGTATTCGGAAAGTTTCCGGATGCTTTCTTGATTGGAATTGACAGACGTATGATTGCGCAGTGTTTCAAGATATTGATAGACGCCGAGAGTGGCATAATTGTTCAGAGTTTCCTTATGCTCGGGAAATGCGGACTGCAAGGTCAATGTATACAGTGCTTCCTGATAGCAGGCTTGCGCTTGCATGTAAGCCGTGTACACCGAACCGCAAGCTCCACGGATATCGGTAATGGCAAAGCGTGTTTTCATCTGCACGATGAAAGCTTCGATAAATGCCGTCAGCGATTTGGTGAAATCACTTTTAGCGGCAGGGCCGGCTATGATGATGAGGCGGCACTGGTCAATCGTATATAGGGAAGCTCTGATCTTTTGTGTGGTGCCGATCGTATAGGCGATGTTCCGCTCGGTTGCTTGGTCAATGGGCTGCGGGAAGGTGAACACGGCGACGCTGTAGCTTGTCGGAAGCGTGATGCTATTCTCTATGCAGGCCATCCTGATTTCTTCTTCCGTCTCGAAATGGCTGGTCAATAACTGCCACAGCAATTCCTGATGGCTTTCCTGATTGCGCTTCTTCTTGGCCAATGCCTGGAGCATCTGGTTTTTGCCTTCCTTGGCCGCAAGCTTGAGGAAATCCAAATCCTCTTTGGTGAATGTTTTATTCAGTTCCAAAACCCAGATGAAGCCAAGCACTTCTTGGTTTTTGCGGATGGATACGGCGGCTCGTCTGCCGAAGCCCAGTTCGCTCATAGGAGGAATGATAATCGGTGTTTCGTCTTTTAATAGCGAAGGAATAATGCCTTCTTTCCACAGGCTATTGATGATCTTCTCGGGAACCCTTCTGTTCATGATTGTGGTGATGCGGACGGGATCGCTTAAATCTTCATGGATGCTGTAGGCAAGGACACGGTGATTGGCGTCTTCAATGGTGATTGGACAGCCGAGCACGTGGCTGATGCGATCGGCGAACTCCACAAGGTCGCCGTGGATTCCTTTGAATATACTATTTGGATGCGGATTGTTCATACATCATATCCCCTTTGTTTAAAACGCTTACTAGCATTATAACGAAAAAACAGCCCCGATGAAGGGCCGTTTACGCAATTCTTAGAAAAATAAAGTTAATATATAGTAAGCGATTGCAGCTAAAGTGGCGGAAATCGGCAATGTGATAATCCAAGTGATCAGCATGCGCTGGGCTGTGCCCCATTGGACGCCTTTTAAGCGGTGCGCTGAACCGACCCCGAGGATAGAAGATGAAATAACATGGGTCGTACTGACCGGAACGCCTAATGCTGTGGCGCCGAAGATGACGCTTGCGCCTGTCAAATCTGCCGCAACCCCATTGATCGGGCGGATCTTCATGATTTTGCCGCTTACGGTTTTGATGATTTTCCAACCGCCGACAGCTGTTCCAAGCCCCATGGCGACCGCACAGGATACTTGCACCCAAAGCTGGATGTCCGTTGAATCTGTATATCCGTTGGCAATCAAGGCCATGGTGATGATGCCCATCGCTTTTTGGGCGTCGTTCGTTCCGTGTGTGTAAGATTGCAGAGCGGCTGTGGCGATTTGCATATAGCGGAAGCGCTTATTTGTTTTTGATAGGTTGTTCTTCTTGAATACAATCTTAAAGATACTATAGACGATAAAACCTACACCGAAAGCGAGGATAGGCGATAGAATTAAAGCCTGTATGATCTTACCGAAGCCGCCTACATTCAATGCGCCGAATCCTGCCGCAGCAATGGCGGCGCCGGCGATGCTTCCGATGATCGCATGTGATGATGAACTAGGTATGCCGTAGTACCATGTGATTAGATTCCAGGCGATGGCCGCAATCAGGGCCGCCAGAATGACGAGTGAGCCATTCTCTAATGTAAACGGGTCCACAATGCCTGCCGTGATGGTTTTTGCCACCCCGGTGAATGTCATGGCGCCGACAAAGTTCATGATAGCGGCTAGAAGAATCGCTCGCCTGGGAGTCAGGGCTTTAGTAGAAACAGCCGTCGCGATGGAGTTGGCGGTATCATGAAAGCCGTTGATAAAGTCGAATGCCAATGCACCGATTACGATTAAAACGGTTAAGACAAGTAATGTATCCATTATCGATTAAACTCCTTAGGCGTTTTTCATGATGATTGTTTCTAATGTATTGGCCACAGTCTGGCAGTAGTCTGCAATTTCTTCCAGGTTTTCATAGATTTCTTTATATTGAATGAGGCGAATCGGGTCTTTCTCTACAGCAAACAGCTGTTTGATGCTTTGACGATGGATGCCGTCGCAAGTTGATTCGTAATCTTTAATCTTAATTGCATGTTCACGGATATTCATCAGCTTCTTGGAAGCGAGCAATTTAACCGCTTTTTCTATTTCGTACGTGCTGTTGCGGATTGCATCCACGAATGTAAGCATGTTCTCCTCCGCATTGGTGATGGAGTACATTTCGAACATCGCCGCGCAATGCTCCAGGCCGTCAAGGACATCATCCATGCTCATGGCAAGGGAGAGGATATCTTCGCGTTCAAGCGGTGTGATGAATGCTTTATTCAATTCTTTGATCACTTCATGGACGTAGTTATCGCCCGTATGTTCATAATCCTTCATTTTCTCGGTAAATACTTTCAGGTCACTGATGTTTTGCAGCTTATAATCCGCGAAATAATCTGCACCTTGTTTCAAATTCTCCGCAATATTAAACAAAAGAGTGGCGAATTTATCTTGCTTTGACTTAAAGACCATATAATTATACCCCCGTTATCCAAGTTCGTTATGAATGGGGAGTCAGCGCTCCTTACAGAAGAAGACTAACTCACGGTAGTAATTTTACTTATAAATCTATTTGGAATAAAGCGATAAGTTGGAAATTTACACAATCTTAACATTAAGCGGCTATCAAGGATCCACTTTAAGAATTTCTTAAAAAAATGTTTGACTTTTTTGTATGGTGGTAAACTTAGAAACATAACAGGAGATGTTGATGGCCATCAATATACTGCATCATATTACGATATGAATTTTCAAAAAATGGAGGAATTGAATATGTTGAGTTTTTTATGGACATTAATTGTCGGAGGAATCATTGGATGGATTGCAGGTGCAATTCTAGGTAAAGATGTACCATTCGGTATTATCGGCAACATCATCGCAGGATTCATCGGCGCTTGGTTAGGTGGATTAATCTTTGGCGATTTCGGACCTTCTATGGGTGGCTTTGCGATTATTCCAGCCATTATCGGGGCTTTAATCTTTGTATTTTTATTAAGTTTAGTTCTACGCACTATGAGAAGAGCCTGATTGCCGGTACTTATACATCCGTATTGTAAATAGAAAAGAAGGCGTATCCCTTTATGCAAGGGGATGCGCCTTTTTAGTGCGGGAAGATGTTGTCTTCCGTATAAGGTGCTGTGATGAGCAGGCGCTCTTCGGTGATTGGGTGGACCAGTATAATCTGATAGGCATGCAGCGCTTGTCTATCATAAATCGGCCGGCCTCCGTACAATGTATCGCCCGCAAGCGGATGGCCGAGATGGCTCAAATGCACACGGATCTGATGCGTCCGTCCGGTATCCAGCTGGCATTCAATCAATGTAAGGTCCGCTTTCTTATTATAATTAAGTACTTTATAATGTGTGACGGCGGGTTGTCCGGAAGGGGAGACGCGCCTGCGTGTGGCGTGGTGGCGGTCTCTGCCAATCGGTGCGTCGATTGTGCCTTTCTTATTGCGGACTCTGCCATGCACAAGCGCTTTATACGTCCTTTTAATGCCTCTTTCTTCTAATAGCCTTTGCAGCAGCGAGCCTGCCAAGGCATGTTTGGAAAAGACGATCGCCCCGCTCGTATCCTGGTCGAGCCGATGGATGTGGCGGAGTTCGCCATGATGCCCTTCCAGCTGCAAGTGATAGGCCGCCCCGTTCAATAAGGAATCTGTTTGATCCGGCTTGGAAGGGTGCGTTTCGATTCCGGCAGGCTTATTGATGATGAGAAGATGGTCGTCTTCATAGAGGACGGATAGGTCCATATATGTCGGGACAATCGCGGAAGGATTGCTTTTATAGACGGGCAGCAACAGTTTGCTTCCCGAAGGCAAAGGCGTCTGCCAAGGCACCTGTTGGCCGTTCAGCAAGACATCCTTGTTCATGCGCCATTCATGGATGAGCTTTTTAGGGGCTTTCCAATAATCGCGTAAAAGGGTGTCGATTGTCTGATTGGACCAACTTTCAGGTATGTGAACTTCTATATACAGCCCTTTTTTCTTTGTTTGTATCATACGGAAGTAATCCCGCCTCTCTGTGTGTAAGTCTTCGTAAAAATTCCATTATATAGTCAAAATATAAGCTGTTTGCACTAAAAAAATCCTTTTTGGTTGCAATTCCCAATTATTATTCTGCCAATTCGTGCTATTCTTACTATGGGGATTATATTATATCAATCATACGAATAAAGCTACGAAAAGGTGGGGGTCCAAATGAAAATCGTCTTCTCTTCAACGGACGAGCAAGAACAGGAAATCGAGAAAGCTCTTCATAATCTGCGTTCAGTCGTGCTTCCGCGTTATATACCTAACCGGGATCTAGAACAATATAACGCAATCGGCTTATTGCAGTTTTCAACGCACGGAGGCAAATATAATGGAACCTTGAAGGAAGCATATCAGCTGATGACTTCTTTACACACTATAACATCCATTATTGCCTATATAAATAGCGCTGTGGAAGAAG
Source organism: Bacillus sp. (in: firmicutes) (assembly GCA_051874035.1). Lineage (GTDB taxonomy): Bacteria > Bacillota > Bacilli > Bacillales > DSM-1321 > Bacillus_AD. The sequence continues at coordinate 8,843 of JBJEFM010000047.1, read as the reverse complement.
AAAAAAGCCAGTATGAACTTTTATTTATGCGGAATGTGGAAATCCTTAATGACCTAGGTTTATTATTTCCTTTTACATTCAATTGTTTTAGTCAGGGAATCTCTACAAACGATTGTGCAGTCGATTTGGAAATACAGCATTAATCTGTTATTTTATAGAAGAAAAAGCGCCCATTGCAGGCGCTTTTTCTATTGAGGTCACTTCTTATGCTTTTCCAAAAACGATGCGAATCCCGCTTCTGAATCTTCACCGATTTTGACATCGGCTTGTTTGCCGTTCTCGTATGAAACGAGCGTCGGTGTTTGGTCGATGCCATACTTGTCCCAGCCTTCCTCGAATTCAAGCAGGTTGTATTGGTGGATGGTCACGCCTTGCTCTTTGGCGGCTTTCATTAATTTGGGCGTCGCTGCCACACAATGCACACATTCAGGGCTGAAGAAGTAGACGAAGGCCTGCTCCTTGCTTTGTAATGTTTCTTCCAGTTTGTCCGGTGTGATGATGTTCTGGTAGTTCTCATCATCGAGCTGTTCGATCGTGGATTGCTCTAAATTGTCTTTGCCGTATGGATTATCTTTGACTTGGTCTTTATTTTGCATGTTGTTCATAATGGCGATGCCTGCAAATAATCCGATAACGACCGCTAAAAAAATAATGATTTTTTTCATGAACGATCCCCCTTTACATTTTTCCATACCAGATAACTACATGTGAATATGATGAGGAATGCTGTCAGCGCGAGAAATGGTATAGTGATGAAGCCTGCCCAATTTGTGTACTGTCCGGAACAAGGCACACGGCCGCAAGCTCCTGCCGATTCAGCTAATAGAGGGAGCTTCTGAAGAGCGTAATGGTAGCTGGATACAAGGATGCCGATGCCGGATAGAACCATCGAGTAAAGTGTGATTTTGAAGTCTTTCCTTACATAAGCGATTCCCAATAGAATGGTAAAGGGATACATCAGAATCCTTTGATACCAGCACAGTGTACATGGCTCATAATGTTTGATTTCCGAGAAGTATAGGCTGCCAAGGGTTGCGAGGATGGCTGCGGCCCAGGCAATAAACAAGATGTTTTCTTTTCGTTTGTTTGTCATGTTCCTTCCCCCCAGTATATTCTTAGAAAATTATAGTATGTTCTTGTTGGGAAAGTCTAATGGAATCATTCGAATATGTAAAAAAGAGCTGCAATTCATCCACTGCAGCTCTTGTAATATAGTTCCGTTATTTCGTTCCTTAGCAATTCTTCTTGGCTTTCCGAATATTCCAAGTAAATCTAAAGCGTATATTTCCTGTTGTTCTTGTGAAACTATGAATAGGATTCGTATAATGCATCGTGCTGGATCATGCATGATGCGTGTTCGAGATAGCGCAGCAGCGCGTAAAGATTTCGTTGGATAGTGGTGTAGTCATGTTCAAAACGATACGCATGAAGGAAATGTTCAATCTTCTTGGATAGGAATTGATCTTCGGTACGCACCATAAGAATCAATAAATTATCCCATTCCGATCGATGCGTATAGTGGAGTGCTCGATTATAATCCGTTGTTTTGTTCATGGCATCCGCCTCCTTTACCAGGAGATTACTTTTATTTTGCACGTTAGGGGCGAAACCTTGCAATGAAAAACTTGGGCGGACGGGAGAACTTATTACCAACCTGTTAGGAGCATCTTCATGAAAGCGATTATACCTTTTTGTCTTGTCCTTTTTCTGTTTCAGTCAATGGAAGTGAGGGCGGCCGGTTCCTCTTATCCATATTCATATGAGCGAATGGAGAAAGATGTGTTTGCTTTGCAGGAACGGTATGGAGGATTGCAGGTCGGCTCCATCGGACGAAGCGAGCGGGGAAAGGAGTTGTGGTATGTCAAAATCGGAAAGGGCAGGGAGGAGATTCTGCTGGTCGGCTCGCACCACGGGCGTGAATGGATCACGAGCCGGTTCTTGATGAAGCTATTGAAGGAATATGCGGAAGCCTATGAAGCGGGCCGTTCCATCAGCGGCTACCCCGCGCATTTATTGGATGAAATCGCATTGGTATTCATTCCGATGTTGAATCCGGACGGCGTGGCAATCCAACAGAAAGGCATACAGGGTCGGCCTTTTCTGGAGCGATGGAAGCTGCTTCATATGAATGGCTATCATCCCGATTTCGCCAGGTGGAAGGCGAACGGAGAAGGAATCGACCTGAACCGCCAATATCCTGCCGGCTGGGATGAGTTGAAGAAGCTGCCCGCTTGGCCGTTCTATAAGCAATACCGTGGTAAGAAGCCGGTTCAAGCGGCGGAAGTGAAGGCATTGGTCGATTTCACATTCCGGCATGAGCCATCGCTGGCCCTGACGTACCACACATCGGGCCGGCAGGTGTTCTGGTATTACCGCACGGATTCGAAATATATCGAACGTGATTACCGCTTGGCCGAACAAATCGCCGACAGTACAGGCTATGAAGTGGATATGCCTGATCAGGGTGCGGTAGGAGGAGGTTATACGGATTGGTTCATCACCACATTTCAAAAGCCGGCTTTCACGATTGAAATGTGTGAGCTAGTGGAAGAAACGAATCCGCCTGCCGCATGTTTAGCGAAGGAGTGGCAAGGGAACAAGCGCGTCCCGCTGATGCTAGTGCATGAATTATTGCAGGCAAGAGGCGCGGATGAAAGACCGTAGCCTGTTATCAGACTACGGTTGCGTTCATTTTTTGACGACATCGAATTGATCGTCTATAAGGAGCCAATTCTGCGGAAAGGCCAGGCCAAGCTTCCAATAGCTCATGCCCCGCAAGTTCAACTCTTTCAGTAGATTGAATTTAGCTTGAATGGAGCGGGCGTCTTCGAACCAAACTTCGTGCTCCCGCCCTGATTTATCGCGGTATTTATAGAACGGCGCTTGTGCTTTTTCGTCATAATCGATCTTCACATTGAACATCCTGGCTGTTTCAATCGCCTGCTGAGGGCTGATTGCCTTGGCTGTTGTGCCGGGGCGGAACGGCAATGTCCAATCATATCCATATAAATTCTGGCCCATCATAATTTTCTGCGCCGGCATTTCACTGATGGCGTACGTAAGCACCTCGCGTACAGGTCCAATCGGAGATACCGCCTGTGCCGGCCCGCCGCTGTATCCCCATTCGTACGTCATGATCACGACGAAGTCAACAATCGCTCCTTGCGCTTTGTAATCATGGGCTTCGTACCATTTCCCCTTCTGTCCGGCGCTTGTCTTGGGCGCAAGTGCGATGGAAATAAACCAACCCTCCTGTGCGAAGCGGGCCTTCGCTTTCCGAAGAAACGCCGTATAAGCATCCTTGTCCTCCGGGCGTAAATGTTCAAAGTCGAAATGAATATCACGGAAGCCATGTTGCTTCGCCGTTTGGACAATATTATTGAGGAATGTGTTCTGGATGTTGGGGTCATTCAGCAAAATGCGGCCGAGTTCATCGCTGAACGCATCATTTTCTTGGTTCGTGATGACCATCATCAATACGACGTTGTTCTGTTTGGCGATATTCGGAAAGTCGTTCAATAACGGCGCTTTTAAACCGCCTTCACGGGTAGCCTGGAAGCTGAATGGGGCCAGGTATGTCAGATAAGGGGCGGCCTCCCTCGCTCCTCTTTCCAAAGTGGGCGAGACACTCGTGCCTCTTGGCTCCACATAGCCGTTGAATTCGGCATTTTGTTTAGGGCGCGGCGGTATATATAGCCGTCTTCCTATCGCTAATGATGTTTGGACGGTTATTCCATTGGCGCTGGCAATCATTTGCGGTGTCAGCCCGAATTTCTTGCCGATGCTCCATAAGCTATCTCCGGGCGCCACCCAATAATAGTTGCCTTTGATCGGGATGACGAGAGCCTGCCCAATGACTAATTCATTAGGCGCTTTTAGTTCATTGGCGGCGATAATGCTCGCGGGAGTTGTATCGAATGCCTTGGCGATGCTGTAAATCGATTGACCTTGCTGAACAACGTGGATTTGCATAGCTTTCCTCCATTATGGTTTTTCTATCAGTGTATGTTTCCGCCTACTTTATGATGATTTTTTAATGTGTGTAAAATGAAGCGCAAAGGGGTATTGCATCAGTGGTTGCATTGTGAAGGGAATTACAAAGCGGATTAGGAGGAGTCCGAAGTGAAATATGAATGGAGAAAGGCAGCTAAACAAATATACATACCAAAGAAAAGGCCGGAATTAATTACTGTGCCGGCTTTCCGTTTTTTCGTGTTGGATGGCAAGGGAAACCCAAACGATGAAGCATTCTCGGAAGCAATTGGCGTACTTTATTCATTGTCTTATGCAATTAAAATGATGCCTAAGCAGGGAATCGTACCGGAAGGATATTATGATTATACGGTTTTCCCATTAGAAGGAATATGGGACATGGAACAAGCGGGAGAACCGGGCGCCTTGGACAAAGATAATTTGATCTATCGCATCATGATTAGGCAGCCGGATTTCGTGACGGAAGAAGTGGCTGAAGAAGTATTAAGGATCGTGGGGAAAAAGAAACCGCATCCTTTATTGGATTCTGCGCTATTTACAAGCATAGAAGACGGATTGAGCGTGCAGATGCTGCATATCGGCCCCTACGATGAGGAAGCGGCAAGCTTCGCGGAAATGGATGAATACTGTGAGAATCATCAACTCAGAAGAACATCGCAGGTGCATCGGGAGATTTATTTATCCGATCCGAGAAGAACCCAGCCGGAAAAATTGAAGACGGTGCTCCGGTATCATGTGGAATATGTATAGACCATCCAATTTTTGGGTGGTTTTTTCTTAGTGTGCATGATAGTATAGGTCATAATTTGGAATGGAAAATGATAGGGGGAATCAGGGATGAGCAAGATTTTAGTTTTTGGGGGGACACGTTTCTTCGGCAAAGCATTGGTGGAGCAATTACTGGAAGCGGGCCATGAGGTCACGATAGCGACGAGGGGCTTGGCATCCGATCCGTTCGGGGAGCGGGTGGACAGGTGGAAAGTGGACCGGCGTGACCGGGGCAGCCTGCAGTCACACTTGCATGGCCAATCATTCGATGTTGTCTTCGATAATATTTGCTATGGGCCTGATGATGCGAAAATGATGGTTGAGGAATTGGAAGGGAAGGTGGGGCGTTATGTGCTGACTTCATCGAAAGCCGTGTATGATAAAGGGTTGAATATGGCGGAAAGTGAATTTGATCCATATCATTATGATATTGTGTACGGTCCTTATACCGATTTCTCATATGCGGAAGGCAAGAGGCTGGCGGAAGCGGTCCTGTTCCAGCAAGAGGCATTTCCTGTCGTTGCCGTTCGTTTTCCTGTCGTTCTGGGAAGTGATGACTATACGAATCGACTGCGCTTCTATTGCGACAGCATTCTGCATGGGAAGCCGATTGCTGTTGTGGAAGGGGAAATTGATTTTGTATTGGCGAGGGAAGCGGGCAGATTCCTTATGTTCATAGGTGAAACGGATTTCCAAGGACCGATCAACGCCTGCAGTGATGGAGCGGTCACCACGAGCGAAATCATCCAATTAATTGAATTGCGCGCAGGCCGGGAAGCTATTTTGTCTTCGGACGGGGAAGAGACGCCGTACAATCCTTATATGAATATGACGACTTCCAACGCTAAAGCGGTCGAATTAGGTTTTTCATTCGAGAAAACGAAAGAATATCTGCCATTTTTAATTGATCAATATATAAAAGAAGCGAAAAAATAGCATCTTTTAATTTTTCTTACTTGACATGAAACTTTTCAGGGGGTTCATTCGTTATATATATAACGGATTCTTAAGAAAGTATTAATAAATTTCTTCAGAGATTCTTCAGAAATACCGGATAGAATGATAGATAGAAGAAAAAACGGTAAAAGAGGTGATTCCTTGAAGCGTGTGGCAAAAGGCAGTTTGGTGATTTTTTTCGGTTTGTACCTGTTGCTGTTGACGAAGTTTATTGTCTTGAAATACTATCCTGTAGCTGATGTTATTGTTCATCTGCAGAATTTCCGCTTCCATCATATCAAGCAGGGCTGGGACATGGCCGATTTTGTCCCTCTTCGAACAACCATTGATTATTTATTCTTTGTGGATATTCCTGTTGAAGTGAAAGTGAAAAAAATGGGGGAATACATATTTGCTTTCGCCCCGCTTGGAATCATGCTGCCTCTTCTATCGCAACGTTTCCAGCGCTTTCGGAATGTGTTGTTGGTATCTGTGTTGATTGGGGTCGTATTTGAATTATTTCAAGGGATTTTTACATTTGGTGTCTTTCTTGTCGATGATATTCTTCTTTATGTGCTGGGCAGCGCACTTGGACTGCTATTCGTTAAAGTGGTAACGCGCAGAGGGAAACCGCATTCAACGAAGAAAATCAGGCTCGAATATAAGGAGAAGCTAGCTTGTGAACGTAAAAAGAATTATCGGGCATTTCTATAAAAAACAAGGCTGTTCGGAAGAAGAGCCTTGTTTTTTTATTTTTGTATCATTTACGTTTATCCCGTTTAAAAGGTACTAAGACTCTTACTTCAACACAGCAGTGAAAGCACAGATGTGTAAGTGGGAGATCAAGTACCTGTAACAACTAAGGTTGGTTCATCTAATGATAGGTGGGGGATGAAGGGAACCCTCCACCACCTATTAAAGATTCACTTTATTTTTTTGTTTGATTTGTTTGGAGATTTGTTTCATGGCGCTCATGCTGCCGAACATATTATTGATTTTCTCCCTCTCGCGTTCGATGGCATTCAAGTTCTGGTATTTGGCTTCTTTCTGCAATTTCTTATAGCTGGCAAGCCTTTCAGGAGACAATTCTCCATCTTCAATGGCGGCCTTAACCGCACAGCGGGGCTCGCTTTCATGCTTGCAGTCATTGAAGCGGCAATGGGCCGCATATTCTTCGATGTCACTGAAAGAACTCGATAAATCCGCGCTTTCGATTTGCAGTTCGCGCATGCCCGGCGTATCGATGACAATGCCGCCGTCCGGGAGTGCAAGTAGCTGCCTATGGGTCGTCGTGTGCCTGCCTTTATCGTCTTCCCGAATACCGCTTGTGGCGAGTACTTCTTTACCCATGAGGCGGTTGATCAATGTCGATTTCCCCACTCCAGAAGAGCCGATGAAAGCCGCCGTTTTGCCGCTCGTGATATAGCTGCGTACCACCTTGTAGCTATTGTCATCAAGCAGGGAGGTAGTGATGGCATCGACGCCGATCGCCACAGTGCTCAACAAGGAAAGCTTCTCAGGTATATCATCGCAAAGATCCGCTTTTGTCAGGACGATGACAGGTGTAGCCATGCTATCCCAAGCGATTGCCAAATACCGTTCTAAGCGCCGCAGGTTGAAGTCATTATTCAAGCTCATCACAATGAACACCAGATCGATATTCGCCGCCACTACTTGGCTGCGATTTGACGTGCCGGCGGCTTTTCGTTCAAAGATGCTCTTGCGCGAAAGAATATGATGGATAATGGCATTGCCGTGCTCATTGGAAGTGCGGTCTACCATCACCCAATCTCCGACAGCGGGATAATCCGTGCTATGGCGGGCATTGTAGCCCATCTTGCCCGAAATCTCCGCCTGCAATTCTCCTTGTTCACTGATTACTTTATATAAATCCTTGTGCTGCGAAGATACGCGTGCGATATACAAATCTTCATACATAGCTGCTTCTTGGTTGAAGCGTTCAGAAAGTCCGATTTCGATTAAATGAGTATTCATTTTTTATCCTCCTTATAGTCAGCGAATATAACTATACGCGGGGAGGCATCCACGTTCTGTTAAACGGCAAGCGCCTCCCCCTGCCATACAATCTCCAGTGCCATTGTTTTTCTCATATATAAACAACCCCTTTCTAGGATTTAAAAATCGATTGTGAAAAATGTTTCATTTTCCTTCTTGGAATTTACTATATCATATATGAAGCATCAACAACGGCCCGATTTCTAAAGTTGTTGAGAGATTGCGGCGTCATTTTCTCTGTGTCCTTTCATACTATAGGTATAAGAAGGAAAGGGGAGGGAATCAGTTGAGAAAAGATGAACAGAAGGCTTTAGAGAAAGCTATTGATGAAATAACGGAAATCGCCACTGGATTCGGACTTGATTTCTATCCGATGCGATACGAAATCTGTCCGAGTGAAATCATTTATACATTCGGGGCCTATGGAATGCCGACTCGTTATTCCCATTGGAGTTTCGGTAAGCAGTTCCATAAGATGAAGCTCCAATATGATTTTGGATTGAGCAAAATTTACGAATTGGTAATCAACTCGAATCCGTGCTATGCCTTCTTATTGGATTCCAATTCACTCATCCAAAACAAGCTGATTGTCGCCCACGTATTGGCGCATTGCGACTTCTTCAAAAATAATATCCGGTTCCACAATACAAAGCGCGACATGGTCGAAAGCATGGCAGCGACTGCCGACCGCATCCGCCAATATGAAATTGAGCATGGCAAGAAAGAAGTCGAAGTCTTCCTGGATGCCGTGCTGTCCATCGAGGAGCACATCGACCCGGCCCTCCTCCATCCGGCGACCACCATTGAAATGGAAGAGGAAGAAGAAGAAATCAAGCCAGCAGCTTCCCCGTATGACGATCTCTGGGGATTGGATCAGCAGGAAGCAAAATCGGAGCCGCCGAAAAAGAAGCATAAAAAATTCCCATCCCATCCGCAAAAAGACATCCTATTATTCATCCAGCAATACAGCAGGGAACTTGAAGACTGGCAACGAGACATCCTTACCATGATCCGCGAAGAAATGCTTTACTTCTGGCCGCAGCTTGAGACGAAAATCATGAACGAAGGCTGGGCCTCCTACTGGCATCAACGCATCCTGCGTGAAATGGACCTGACATCAAGCGAGTCTT
>JBJEFM010000046.1:0-3124 GCA_051874035.1 Bacillus sp. (in: firmicutes) | reverse complement strand
GCTTTCACTGCTGTGTTGAAGTGGGAGTCTTAGTACCTGTTAAACGGGATAAAAATAAAAGAAGCTTGCGGAATCGAAAAATCCCATAAACTTCGTCATGTACAATAAGTATGCACTACTTTCATAATCCAGATTTGCCTTTTCATCATCCAGAAGCGAATCTTTACGCAGTGCTCATCGTTCTGCCGCACAATTCAACTTCTCTCCATATTGTTTTAACCGTTCACCTATTATACAAGAAGATAAGCAATATTGATGGGCATAAGTGCGGCTGAACTCTTTCCTGTGATGGCTATGTAAGAAACATCCCTCGCAGTACTCCGTCAATGTTGTTTCAATTTGCTGCAGCAGCTGCGTTCTTTGCTTCTTTCCGTTCATAGCTCCCCCTTCTTGAGTTCGATTACACTATCGACCTCAGTGCCTTCCATTGCTTGAGTAGCCAGCGAATCCGCTTCTTTATTATCCTTTCTATTAATCGGTTCATAAATCGGATGCAAGCCCAATTGTCCCATCTTGGCCTCGATGCGGTCCAGCCATTTCGCGAACAGATCATCGAAACATGGCCACTCGCCGGAAAGCTGGTGCAATACTACATGCGAATCGCCTCTGAACGTAACAGTCTGATGGTGAACCCCCATCTCTTCCAACAAGCGGATACATTCATAGAATGACGCGTATTCCGCTTCATTGCTTGAAATAATCTGGTCCATTCGCTTATTTTGCCTGCGGCGGTAAGGCACTTCATTCTGCGTATAATAAATGGCCATCCCAAGCCCGGCCATTCTATCTTCCTTTGCATAGCCTCCGTCGAAATAAACGGTTACATCTTGGGGCTCTTCTTTGATTTCCGTAAGAAGCTTTGTCAGCTCTTTTTTATTCCATATGCCGTCTCGTTCATCCACAAATTCGATTGATTGCATCCTTCCCGTTTTTCCTAGGTCCTCGCTTATCCGAAGCGCATCTTGTGCCCTAATATACTCGGACTGAAAGATGCATGCCGGATTTTTGGCATGCTTGTATGTCCATCTCATATACACTTTCATCATTTTACACATCCCGTTTGTATAATATCATTCATTGTACTACAACTTACCCGTTTATATTCTTCCACTAACTGATGAAATACATAAAAAAAGAGACATGCCCCATCATAAACTCATGGGCAGTCCCTATTGCCGGCGTTATTTCTTCTCGATGAATCCCATTAGAATGGTCTTCAGCATCGTTTCATCCATGTGAAGAAGCGGCTTATCCGCTTGTTTCAAGATTCTTTTTGTCTCTTCGCAAGGAAAATCGATTGTCCTTCCCAAATAGCCCGCAAAGACAGACAGCGGTTTATTAAAAGCCTTTTCATCTTCGCGCAATGCGAACTCTTTTCCCAAATCGATCATTTCAAGATTCGGGAGCTCCATATATTCTTTAACCATGTTGAATACATAGGCTTGCGTGGGCGGTTGCGGATTAGTGATATTCAGAACATCGCGGTTGCGGCTATGGGTGAGGGCTGCGACTAAGACCGAGGAAACATAATCTACCGGTACAATATTGGATGCTACGTCTTGGTCAATCATCAAGCGGAACGGCACCTCCCTAAGTTCAGGCCTGCGAACCATTCTTCGTTTCAAAACGTGCAAGCTTTTTAATATTCCATACAACCCAAAACTTGTTTCCGCTTCTCCTGTAACAGAATCCCCGATAATGATAGCCGGCCTTAGAATGGTTGTTGAAATCCGGTCGCTATATGAATCTACTAGATGTTCGGCTTCGCATTTTGTTCTTTCATAACTGTTCACAAACGCACGGTCCATAGAATATAAAGCTTCCGCACCTTTTGTTTCTTGCCCTACCGTATAAGCTGTGCTGACATAAAGAAATTTGCCGCATCCGATCCGCAAGGCAAAATCCAATGTATGCTTTGTTCCCAACACATTGACTTGATACGTTAAGGCTTCATCTTTTTCATCAAAGGATAGAAGCGCTGCCATATGATAAATCGCATCTATTTTCCCTGTCATTTCATCCAAGACATCTTGATCCAATCCGATGTTCGCGGAAGTGATTTCCCCTTCCACAATCCGGATATTCGCTTTCTGCTTTTCACAGATACACTCTCTCATGAAGCGGTCTAGCTTTTTAGCGTCTCTAACAAGCAAAAATAGCTCATGTCCTTCATTCAGCAAGTCCTTGGCTACTCGCTTTCCTAAAAAACCGTTCGCTCCGGTTAACAATATGCGCATTGTTCTTTACACTCCCAACAGTGCTGATTTAACTCTATTAGTTTACCTTACTTTTATAGATTGCAGGAGTTAAATCCTCTTCTTCCTCCAGGGAATTTTTCCCTAGGCCCTATTCCATCCATTGCTTAACAAGCTCATATTGACTCGGATACAGATGCACTCCGCACCCGCTATCATCTTTAATTAAAATTTGTTTCACATTAATAACTTTATACACGACATATACCTTATGGAAGGACAAGTCTTCATATTTCCTGCTGCCGGTTGCCTGCAGTTCAGCCAAGGCTTCGCTTGTGGGCTCGACGATTCGGACTAACGCATTTCTAGTCGGCCTTATATCATACGCGCGATAGCGTTTCCATTCATTCTGTTCATTCAGCAGTTCATAAAATTCCACTTATCTCACCTCCAATTATGTAACATTATAGCTGAACTTGCGCATAAGAAAAACCTGGCTTGAAATTAAGCCAGGTTTCTGCTCTAGTACTCTCTATAATTAAAAATCCGCTCTCATTTTAAATCCTCTTATTGTCTCGGAATCTTTAATATGTATGCCTTCATTTACTTTAATCGAAGAATCTTGATCAATAAACGCATCCATCTCCTGTTCGGTGGCAAACCAACGATAATGCTGCTCGCCCTCTTGCGAATATGTTAATAAATAAGGGTTTGTTCTCATTTCATCGTTCCTCCTTTCTTTATTACCCTACTTCTTCCCACGATTCCTCGCCTTCCAAACATAGAAACAAAAGATAATAATGGCTGAATTGTGAAAAGGCTTCATCATTCCGAAAAAGAAAGGCTCCATTCCAACAGAAGCCTTTCTCTCTCAGTTATCCCGTTTAACAGGTACTAAGACTCCCACTTCAACACAGCAGTGAAAGCGC
>JBJEFM010000045.1:0-16620 GCA_051874035.1 Bacillus sp. (in: firmicutes) | reverse complement strand
CTTTCACTGTTGCGTGGAAGTGGGAGTCTTAGTACCTGTTAAACGGGATAAAAAAGTTTTCATCCATAATAGATGAAAACTCAGAGTGTAGACAAAATCCCTTTTCAAGGATTGATTTGTTGGAAAAGGGATTTTTAATTAGTATATATAGTCTTTTGCGAGCAAAATGCCCACAATATATTGTGGGCTATTTAAGGCATTAAAACAGCTGTCGACTTTGTCGACAGCCTGAGTTATTTCCTAATGAAGGAAATGATTTTTCATAGAAACTTATTGCATTTTATCTTTGACAAATTTAGAGATGCGCGCCACTGCTGATTCAAGTAAATCAAGGGAAGTCGCATAAGATAGGCGGATATTATCCGGTGCTCCGAATCCTGAACCAGGAATGACAGCTACCAGCGCTTCTTCAAGAAGGGCTTTAACAAAATCATCCACATTATCGAAGCCTGAAAGCTTAGCCGCTTCTTTTACATTCGGGAACAAATAGAAAGCCCCTTGCGGTTTAATGCATTTTACACCTGGGATCGCTACAAGTTGATCGTAGATAATATTCAATCTTTCTTCAAATGCTTGTCTCATTTCTTCAACAGGCTCCTGAGGTCCCTCATAGGCCGCAATCGCCCCGTATTGAGCTGGTGTTGTAGGGTTTGAAGTACTATGGCTCGCTAAGTTCGTCATTGCCTTAATAATCGCTTCATTGCCGGCTGCATAACCGATTCTCCAACCTGTCATACTATGCGACTTAGATACACCATTAATGATGATTGTATGCTCTTTCAATTCCGGCGATAATTGCGCGATAGATACATGTTCCGCTTTTCCGTACAATAACTTCTCATAAATTTCATCCGATATAATTAGGATATCATGTTTCAAACATACTTCTCCAAGCGCTTCAAGCTCCTCGCGGCTATAGACCATACCAGTCGGGTTGCTTGGGGAGTTAATGATCACCGCTTTTGTTTTGCTTGTGATGGCTTGTTCCAAAGATTCCGGTGTAATTTTAAATGAGTTCTCTTCTTTGCCCTCTAAATAAACAGGCACTCCATCTGCAAGCTTTACTTGCTCAGGATAGCTGACCCAATAAGGAATCGGGATGATCACTTCATCGCCCTCGTCAAGGATGGCTTGGAATAACGTGTATAAAGCGTGCTTAGCACCTGAACCAACAATAATTTCAGAAGGCTTATAATCAAGATTTTGATCCCGTTTCAGCTTTGAAATAATCGCTTCTTTCAATTTAGGCAACCCTGCTGCCGGTGTATATTTTGTTTGCCCTTCATTCATTGAAGCTGTTGCTTGGTCAATAATATGCTGCGGTGTATTGAAGTCAGGCTCCCCGGCTCCCAGTCCGATTACGTCTAGGCCTTGAGCTTTCATTTCTTTCGCTTTAGCTGTGATTGCCAAAGTAGTCGATGGTGTAAGAGCTTGTACACGCTTTGCAAGTTTCATGTCTAAATCCCCCTAATTAAAACTGTTTAATTGTTATTTTTCTCTCTTTACCTGTTTCAAAGTCATAGTAATAATAAGATAGCTGCCCTTTTTCATCCTTCAAGACAACTTCCCAGAGAGCTTTATTATTCTCCATCCCAAGTGTCAAGGAAATGATTTCATCCGGGTTTGCTTCTTTTTTCACAATATTCAAGATATCGTTTTTAGAATAGCCATCTGCATATCTTTTCTTAACGATGGTGGAGTTTTTATCCAGCTTCTTCGGAATCCAAAGAACCTGGGTCGTACCTTTCGCGTCTTCGCCAACCACGACCGAATAGACTTCTTTGCCGTGGTACAAATAAAAATCGCTTACACTCTTCAAGCCGCCTTTATCCATGGCAATGCTCACCGCACGTTCTTCGGCGGTTTTTTTCTCATCTATGCCCACCAATGCACTGGCAACAGCATATCCAATTATTAGAAGTATAAAAATACTTATTATTACTATCCATCTTTTCAAGACAAACCACTCGCTTTATATTCTATAGACCGCCATGATCTCCTGTTCTTACTTTTCTTAGGCCAGCACCGGAACGGACATCAATTGCTCTGCTTTAAGTTGTTCTCAGTTCCATGCACCTGCCATCTTGCAGAGATCCGATGCATACTATTCTTCTGACAGTTCAGCATCGAAAGACTGATCCTTTCAATATTATAACAGCTTTTTTGTTGGAAAAATAAATTTTTATCAAAAAATTATTCTCGCATGCAGAAATGCGCATAATCTTCTTTCCATTATATCTATCGCATTAATGAAAACTTATTGCAGCCAACTTTTGATGGAAAGCTGAATGGTCTCCACATCCCCTTCTTCCATTTGCACTTCCGGTATCGAACGTATGAAATCCCGGCCATACGAAGTGGAAGTAATTCGGCGATCGCATACAATGAATACGCCGCGGTCCTCATTGGTACGTATCAACCTGCCGAATCCTTGCCTAAACCGCATAATAGCCTCGGGCAACGTATAATCGGAAAACGGATTGCCTCCCTTCTCTTTAATGAGTCTGCATCTCGCTTCCACAAGCGGCTCCGTTGGCGGCGAAAACGGCAATCGTACAATCAGCAAGCACTGCAGTGTATCTCCCGGCAAATCCAAACCATCCCAGAAGCTTGCCGTTCCAAGCAGAATCGATTTATCATAATTCTGAAAGTGCTTGATCAATCGTGATTTACTATTGCTTGATATCCCTTGCGAAAGGATATTGAAATCTTGCAGCATATCGCTTGCTTTCAATGACTCATGGGTTGCTTTCAGCATTTCCTGCGAGGTGAAGAGAACAAGCATCCGGCCTTTGGAAGCGATAGCCGCCCTCTCAATATAAGTGGAAATACTGTCCGCATACACTTCATTGCTTACTTTGCTCACTTCCGGTATATCCGTCGGCACGAGCATCTTTACTTTTTCCTTATAATTAAATGGTGAAAGGAATGAATAAGTAGCCAATCGTTCGTCATATAATCCCAATTTCTCTTTCATATAGTCGAAAGAACCCTTGACAGAAAGCGTGGACGACGTCAATACAACACTCTTTTGGCGCGAGAAATAACGGAACCACATCTCGCTTCCTCCCGAAATCGGCTGGGAATAGAGATATACATATTGGCTTGGATTATTCTTGCTCCATTCCACCCAATATAAAACAGAATCTTTCCGGGAAAGGAAATATTCATTCAGCAACTTCGCATTATCAGTTAAAAAGACGGCTACACTTTCAATCTCCGTCAAATAGAACAACTGTGTCTTTCCCGGTGTTCCTTTCCCCAACACAGTCTGCACATTTTCGTTCAGGCAGGCGGCCAGTTTCTTAAAATACTCACTAAGCCGTTCAGCTAACATGACAAGCGGCCGGGCATTATGCTGCCGGCAAATCGTTTGTAAGTTTATAACGTTTTTCCCGTTAGATCCTTTGCTGGCTTCTTCGCATAACCGGGACAGCACATGGAAAAATTGTTCTAATTCATACATCGTTTCCTGCAATAATTGATTGAGGAGTCTTCGCTTAGGGGCCGGGCCTGATGCATCACTTAACATATTGTTCATTTTATACACTAACTGCTTCTGTTCATGAATCCCTAATTTATTCAACATCATTTTAATACTGATATAATCGAATGATGACCCTAAATGCTTGGAAGCTGCATTCTCTAATTGATGTGCTTCATCAATAATAAGAACCCCGTCAGATTTACCAACGGCGGCCTTAGAGAAATAATCGCTCATTAAGTACGCATGGTTCGTAATCACAAGATTTGCCGATTCCGCTTGCCGTTTTGCACGTTCATAGAAATCAAACGATTCCCATGACGTTTGGTGGTCATTCATAAAGTCGCTGGCATTCTGCAGCCGTTCCCAGAATAATTCGCCGCCACTCGTTAAATTCAACTCGTCTTTATCGCCGGTTTCGGTCTGCAATAGCCAAGTTAATATTTGCATTTTAGCTAGCGCACTATCATAATTGTCTTCCCTCGTCCGCAAAGCGCGGTCAAACTTCGCTAAGCTGATATAATTCGCCCGCCCTTTCATAACGGCTGTTACAATAGGAAACGGCAGCATGGCGCGAAGATTAGCCAACTCTTTATGAAGAAGCTGATTCTGCAACTGTATCGTGTACGTACTGATCATCACGGTCTGATTATGTTCCATTGCATAATAGGCGGCCGGGACTAAATATCCCAATGTTTTTCCAAGGCCTGTCCCCGCTTCAATCATAGCAATCCGCTCATGTTCTAGCGCCTCATTCACGGCATCCATCATAGCGAGCTGATCATTCCTAATCTCTAATTGGGAGAAAGCTTTACGCAGCATATCAATCTTATCTTCATGTTTAAAAGGATACACGAAAGCCTGCCCGTTACTAGACGGCTTAGCGATATCAGGCTTTCTGACGGCAATGCCTTTATGTATAGAAAGATACGGATGATGAATCGGGCTGACTGACTTTCTTTCTTGCAGAATACGCGATAATAACTCAGATATCTCACTCTTCAAAGAATATGACAATCTATATAAATGCTTTAATGTGACAAGCGGGACTTGCATTAATTCTTCAATGAACAACAGCAGCAACTCCGCTGTTGCGTAAGCATCACTGTCCGCCTGGTGCGGGCGGTCATGAATAAATCCTTCTTCTTTCGATAAGTGCGACAGCTTATAGCTTGAGGCGCTCGGGCGCATAATCTTCGCCAGTTCTACTGTATCAATCGTCGAGCCAAAAAAACCTTCATGCCCGCATCGTGCTAATTCATCTTGAAGGAAAGATAAATCAAAGAGCACATTATGAGCCACGAAGCAGGAATCCTTCAAATATCCCATGATTATAGGCGCTACTTGAGAGAAAAGCGGCGCATCACGGACCTCTTCATCGCTGATGCCTGTTAATTCTTCTATAAATGGCGATATGGGCTGTTCAGGATTCAGGAAGGTTGAATATTCATCCACGATTTTGCGGCCTTCAATAACCACACATGCGAATTGAATAATCCGATCCCCTTTTTTCACTGAATTTCCTGTCGTCTCCAAATCCACCACAACATAACGTTGAGTCATTACTGTACACCTCAAAATCCAAAAACACTCTATTTTTTTCCTAAATAAAAAAGCTGACGTCATAAATTGCAACGCATATAATCATCTTACATGATTATACAGTTCCAATTCAATGCAATCAGCTTGTTTCTCTCTCTTTTACAGCAATTAAACTAGAATTGTCGACTCCGGTTCATGCGCAATCATTTCTTTAATTGTATTATCCGGATTCATAATAGCGATTTTCGGTTGATGATTTTTCACTTCTTCATT
This sequence comes from Bacillus sp. (in: firmicutes), assembly GCA_051874035.1. Lineage (GTDB taxonomy): Bacteria > Bacillota > Bacilli > Bacillales > DSM-1321 > Bacillus_AD. The sequence goes on along the minus strand of JBJEFM010000045.1, from coordinate 11,321 downwards.
CGAAAGGACCGCATAGGAAATGATAATGACAATATCCCCCGGTTGAACAAGTCTTGCCGCTGCCCCGTTCAAGCAGACAACACCGCTCCCCCTTTTTCCAGGAATGATGTACGTTTCTAGTCTGGCGCCATTATTATTATTGACAATGGCCACTTTCTCGTTCGGCAGCATATCCACTGCATCGAGGATATCCTCATCGATTGTAATGCTTCCTACGTAGTTCAAATTGGCTTCTGTTACTGTGGCACGATGAATTTTTCCGTTCATCATTGTTCTAAACACTATCCGTTTCCCCCATTACCTTTAATCTGTTTTATTTCCCGACACTTACGATTACATTATCTATTAATCTGGCAGATGTGAAGGCTACAGCAAGCGCGATGATGCACTCTCCTTCTATCTTTTCCACCGGCTCAAGTCCAGGATAGGAATAAATCTGAATATAATCGATCTTGCCGTCCGTTGTAGCTGTAATATGCTCTTCCATCTGTTTTGTAATAACAGCCGGATTGCGTTCGCCTTCTGCAATAAGCCGCTGTGCAAGCTGCAGGCTTGCATATAATTCTTTCGCTTGCTTTCTTTCTTCTTCTAATAGATAGACATTCCGCGAACTCTTCGCTAAACCATCCGCCTCACGCACAATATCGACTCTGACAATCTCCACAGGATAATTGAAATCTTCCACAAGTCCTTCAATGACTGCTACTTGCTGCGCGTCTTTCAAACCAAAATAAGCCTTCTTCGGCTGAATGATATTGAATAATTTCGTAAGCACAGTCGCAACGCCATCGAAATGGCCCGGTCTGGATTTACCGCATAGTACATCCGTTCTCTTCATGACTTTAACCGTTACAGAGGGCTCATCATGATACATTTCCTGTACGGTAGGGAAGAAAATGAAATCGACATCGTGCTTTCGCGCAACTGCTTCATCTCTTGCCATATCCCGCGGATATTTATCCAAATCTTCATTTGCTCCGAACTGTAGCGGATTTACAAAAATGCTCAGCACAACAATATCATTGTCGCGGCGCGCTTCCTTCAGCAATTGTTCATGCCCTTCGTGTAAGTAGCCCATTGTCGGAACAAAACCAATTTGCTTGCCGCTGTTTCGCAATAGAGCCAATCTATTCTGCAGTTCTTTACTCTTCGTAATAATCTCCATCATTTTCCCCCATATAGTGCTGCAACTTCGGCTTCGGCCATTGTAAATGAATGTTCTTTAGCCGGGAACGCTACCTCTTTCACTTCATTGCGGTATGCTTTGATCGCATTAAGGACATCTTCATTCATATTCCCGTACGGTTTCACGAATTTAGGCAATCGCTTCACTCCATACTTCACGACATCATGGAATACCAGCACTTGCCCATCCGTTTCACTGCCGGCCCCGATGCCAATCGTTGGAACAGACAATTGTTCTGTAACCATTTTCCCTACTTGATAAGGCACACACTCCAATACAACCGCAATAGCTCCCGCTTCTTCGCACTTCTTAGCATCCTGTATCAGCTTCTCAGCGGCCGCTTTGTCTTTCCCTTGCACTTTATAACCGCCAAGCACGCCAACTGATTGAGGCGTTAAGCCCAGATGGGCCACCACCGGGATGCCCGCCTTCGTTAAAGCGGAAATCTTATATATAACTTCATCCGCTCCTTCTACTTTTACAGCATCCGCGCCGCCCTCTTGCATAATGCGGGCAGCATTCTTCAATGTTTCATCTATAGATAAATGATAGCTCATAAATGGCATATCTGTCACAGTAAACGTATCTGTCGCACCACGTTTTACAGCTTTCGTATGATGGATCATATCATCCACTGTTACAGGAATCGTTGAATCATAACCAAGAACAACCATTCCAAGCGAATCTCCGACCAGAATCATGTCCACTTCCGCTTCCTCCGCTAAACGAGCGGAAGGATAATCATATGCCGTCAGCATCACAATTTTGTCTTTCTGTTCTTTCATCTTCAAAAATTGACTATAAAGCTTCATTTTTCTTCCTCCTTTTTGTTAGAGGAGATAAAACGTTAGTCCATGCCTTCGTACAACAAAAAATCCTTCTTGAATCAGAAGGATTTTTGAACGTCAACATTTGTTTCATCCCTCTGTCCCTGTCCATATATGGATCTAGGCAGACTTTACTATGGATTGTAAGCTTGCTTATTATCGGGTGCAGTTCATAGAGGATACTGCCCACAGCCATTATACCAAAGTTCGCTTATTTATCGCTATATATAATATAAATATTATGAAAACGCTCTTATATTTCAATATCGGCGCTATATATGGAATGCACATGATCATGCTCGTCTTTGATGAGAAGCACACCGTCCTCCGTTATACCAAGGGCCTTTCCTGTAATTCTTCCTTGTGCGGTCGTCGCGGTGATTGTTTTACCCATATTGATAGCATAACTCTCCCATAATGCTTTAATTGGGCCGAAGCCTTCATGCTGGAACAATAAATAAAGGTCTTCCAGCTTGCTTAAAATACTGCTGATCAGCACTTCCCTTGCTACAGTCTTTCCTGTTTCAATCATGAGTGACGTAGCGATATCCCTTAATTCTTCAGGGAAATCCTCCAACCGTTGATTCACATTGATTCCGGGACCGATCACAACAGAATGGATGCCATCCGCTTCCGCTTGCATTTCCGTAAGAATCCCGCAAACCTTCTTGCCATTCATTAATACATCATTCGGCCATTTGATATGCGGAGAAACGCCAGTTGTCGATTCGATGGCTTGCGCTACCGCAACAGCCGTCAATAATGTCAGCTTTGGCATTTCATGGATTGGAATATGGGGTTTTAAGATAATGCTCATCCATATTCCGGTTCCTTTAGCAGAATGCCATTCACGCGCCAAGCGGCCCCTTCCGCCCGTCTGTTCATCCGCCACTACAATAGTACCTTCATCAGCAGATGTATGAGCCAGTTCGTTCGCGATTCGCTGTGTCGACTCCACACAATCATAATAATGGATGCTTCGGCCTAAAATATTCGATTTTATCTGTAAGCGAATGCTGTCGGCTGACATTTTATCCGGAATGCTTACAATCCGGTAGCCTTTTTTGCGAACAGCCTCCAATACATAACCTTCGCTGCGGAGATCTTCAATATGCTTCCATACAGCGGTCCTTGACGCTCCTGTTAATTCGGCTATTTTTTGCCCTGAAATAAAGTCATCCCCGCTCTCGGCAAATGCTTCTAATAATCGTTTTCTTATATGAGATTGCATCGTAGCACCTCCTTCTTAATCGCTTGGATTTCATTCGGGATCTCTAAATTAAGCACTTTCTCTGTAATAATATGCAGTGTTTCTTTAATCCAAGGGCCTTGAGGGCGACTGGACCATTCCTTAAGTAAAGTTCCATCCACTGCCAATTGCGATGTCTCCCGAATCGGCAGCGCGTTCCACATGGAAATAACTTGTTCTTCTATCGATTGGGGATTCTTATATTTTATAAGACTCGCCAGCCGGACAGCACTCAAACTGCAGTCCAATCCATTTGTAAACAGCGTCATTTTATTCTGGAAGTTTCCTGCATGCACAGCACGGAGAATCGCTTGAATAGAACGAATTCGCTTCACCGGCAACTTCCATGCGCGCAAGAACATTTCGATTTCATCCAATGATGTGACAAAGTAAAGGAGCAGGGCCCATTTCTCATCAAGACTATCTAACGTCCGTACATCATACCGGCTGGCTTGAGCCAATTCCGCTTCCTTCGCGGCAAATCCCGGCATGTACCTGAACAATTGAGTATCCAATAATAATCGGAGCGCCTGTTGTACATTCCGTCCATCTAAAAGCTTTTCGAATTCAGCTGTAATCCGCTCAATCGAAATATTATGGAGTAAATCCCGGTGTTCACACAAAGCTTGCAGCGTGCGGTCCGAACATGTAAAAGATAGCTGGCTGACGAAACGGAGCGCACGCATCATGCGAAGAGCATCCTCGGAGAAACGTTCACCCGCGTTTCCGACTGTATCTATCAATTCGTTTTGAATTGCTTGTCTTCCTTCAAACGGATCAATGATTTCACCACGCGCATTCATCGCAATTGCATTCATGGTAAAATCACGGCGTTCGAGATCATCTTGCAATGAGCGGATGAACTTCACTTCTTTCGGTTTACGATTCCCTTCATATTCGCTTTCGGCGCGGTATGTAGTAATCTCATACGATGCCCCGTTCTCAATGACAAGTACGGTACCATGTTGAATGCCAACATCGACCGTTTTCTTGAATATCCGCTTTACTTCCTGAGGTGTGGCGGATGTAGCGATATCAACATCATGAATGGGCCTTTTCAATAAGTAATCCCGCACGCAGCCTCCGACGAACACCGCTTCAAACCCACCGGCCTCTAATTTCTGCAAAATGGGCAAAGCTTGTATAAACAGTTCATTCATGATCAGTTCCCTTTCATTTCTGGCAATAGTTTATAATAAATCTCCTCGTATTGAGCTATGATGGATGATGAACGGAATTTCGTACAGACTGTTTCTAAACAAGCGTTCGAGAATTGCTTATGCAAGGATTCATCCTTGAGTAACCGAACAGTACGCCGGGCAATCGCCTCAATATCGCCAAGCTCACTGATATAGCCGGTTTTACCATGGTCAATGACTTCAGGAATCCCCCCGATATTTGTGCCGATGCATGGGACGCCGCAGGCCATCGCTTCTAACAGCACCAGCCCGAAGCTTTCTTTCTCTGATAACAGCAGCATCAAGTCACTAATGCTATAGAGTTCTTGGACATTATCTTGCTTTCCAAGGAAAAGCACCTGTTCTTGAAGACCTAGCTCTTCCACTAATTCGCAAACAGTGCTCATCTCCGGTCCGTCACCTACCAGCAGCAGCTTAGAAGGCACTTCCTTCCGCACTCGGTCAAATACCTGGATAATATCCTGAACCCGCTTCACTTCCCGAAAGTTTGAAACGTGAATCAGAATCTTCTCATCGTGCAAGCCGAAATCTTGCTTAATTGTAGAATCAATCTGCTTCTTATACACGTTTTCATCAATGAAGTTGTATACCGTATGGATGGCTTGGTCAGGATGGATGATTCCCCTTGTCTCTTCAGCCAAGGAATGAGAAACAGCTGTCACGTAATCCGATTTCTCAATGCCGAACTTAATCAATTCCTGTAAAGAATGGTCGGAGCCCAGAACTGTAATATCCGTGCCATGCAGGGTCGTTACAATTTTCACATCCCGATCCGCCATTTGTTTCGCTAAAATTGCACACACAGCATGCGGAATGGCATAGTGGGCATGCAGGATATCCAACTTTTCACGTTTGATTACTTCTGCGATTTTACTCGCAAGCGATAAGTCATAAGGCGGATATTGAAAGACTGAGTAAGCATTTATCTCTACACTGTGAAAAAAGATGCGCGGATGCATCTTCTTCATACGAAACGGCATGCTGCTTGAAATAAAGTGGATATTATGTCCTTTATCAGCCAATAGCCTCCCTAATTCCGTCGCTACGACACCTGATCCTCCAACAGAAGGATAACAAATAATACCAATATTTAAGCTCATTTCACTTCTCCTATCAAATCGTTTGAAAGTAAAACAGGCTTTTTGCTGAAAAATCCTTCAGCATAGCTGACACCGACTTCTTTACCGATCATTTTCTCTCTTGCTACCACGCTCTCGACATAATCATTGACAAGAGGCGTTTGATAACTCGCAACCGCAGCTTCGAACTGGCTGCGGTAAGCCTGCAAGCTTTTGATTTTCTCATCAATATGATTCGTAATATCAATGGCAAAATGCGGTTTATGGAATCCGTTGATCATATAATAATACATCGATTCCACACGATGCGGATCACGGTTCTGTTCATCCTCATATTTACGCACGCCGCTTGAAAAGCAGGCTTCTTCCACCAGCTTCGCACAATTGCCATGATCAGGATGGCGGTCAGTCTCATAAGGAGCGAAAACAAGCCTTGGTTTATACGTTCTAATGATAGCCGCAATTCTTGCTATGTACTCTTCTTTCAACAATAAACCGCGATCAGGCAAGAATGCATTCACCCGCTTTTCTATGCCCAAAATTTCACCTGCGGCACTTGCTTCAACCATACGGGTTTCAACCGTGCCATTAGATGACATCTCTGCTTGTGTTAAATCGCAAATGATGATTTTCTTTCCACTAGCTGTATATTTCGCAATCGTCCCCGCCATGCCGATTTCCACATCATCGGCATGGGCTCCAAAAGCAAGGATGTCTATTTCATATTGCATGTTTTAATCACCTTAATTATTATATAGTTTTCTCCAATCCAAATCCCCGCGTTCTAATCCGTGAATAAGCACTTCCGCTGTCCCCATATTCGTCGCAAGAGGGATTTTATACACATCGCAAAGTCTCACAAGGGCTGTCACATCCGGCTCGTGAGGTTGCGCAGTAAGCGGATCGCGAAAGAAGAAGACAAGATCCATCTCATTATTGGCAATACGGGCGCCTATTTGTTGGTCTCCGCCAAGCGGCCCGGATTGATATCTATGTACAGTCAAACCTGTCGCTTCCATTATCCTTGTGCCCGTAGTCCCTGTCGCAAACAGCGTATGATTTTCAAAAACATGGCGGTATGCCGTAACAAATCCAACTAAATCATCTTTCTTCTTGTCATGTGCAATCAATGCAATATTCACGTTAAAACACTCCTATTCTATTATGTTCTCCAGGCCGTATATAAGAACGTCCAGCTTCATAACCGTTTCAACAGCGACTTTCACTCCGGACATGAACGAAGCGCGATTATAAGAGTCATGGCGGATGGTTAATGTTTGCCCATCCGCACCAAACATTACTTGTTGATGTGCAATCAGTCCCGGAAGGCGTACGCTATGGATATGCATGCCATCCACATTAGCGCCCCGGGCTCCCGGAATCGTTTCCTTCTCGTTCGGGTGGCCTTGCTGTTTCATTTGACGAACTTCGCTAATAAGGTCCGCTGTTTTCACAGCTGTACCTGATGGCGCATCCAGTTTCTGATCATGGTGCAATTCAATGATTTCCACATCTTGAAAGTACTTAGCCGCCATTTGCGAGAATTTCATCATGAGAATCGCGCCGATAGCGAAGTTGGGTGCAATAATGCAGCCTAAACCTGTTTCATTGCACAATCCTTCCAATTCCTTTAAATCTTCTTTTGAAAACCCCGTAGTGCCTACCACCGGTCTTACTCCATGTTTCAAAGCTGTCACCGTATGATGCATGCCTACTTCGGGAGTAGTTAAATCCACTAGCACATCCGCTTTTACTTCTTGGAAACATTTCGCGATATCTGAATAGATCGGCGCGGATATGCCGTTAAATCCATCCACATCTTGCAATTTGCCGCCATCATTCTTGCGGTCAATGACTGCCGCCAGTTCGAAACTCTCTGTTTCCTGGACTAACCGCACCGCTTCTCTTCCCATTCTTCCTCTCGGTCCTGCAACAACAATTTTAACTGTATCCATTTATTCGCTCCCCTTTTCATCTTCAATTTTCGTCCATCTGTTCCGGTCTCTTGTCTGAAACTTCCGCATGACCATATCATGTGCTTCTTCCAAGTCAATGTTCAAGGAATTCGCAAAACAGATTAAAACAAACAGCATATCCCCCAGCTCTTCTTTAATTTCCTTCTCATCTTCCGTGGATTTCTTAGGCTTCTCTCCGTAATAATGGTTTACTTCCCGGGAAAGCTCGCCAAGCTCTTCCGTCATTCTCGCAAGCATTGCCAGCGGACTGAAATATCCCTCTTTAAACTGCCCGATATATTGATCTACTTCAGTTTGCAATTGCTGCATACTTTTTGCCATTACACATCATCCTTTATGTACATTCGTATTTTCATTATTATATCAAAATTCCCTTCCCTTATCGTATTCCCGTTTCCCCAAAAAGTACAGTTGGAACAGGCAATCTGCCCACAAAAGTACTCGCCATCTTCATGTTAGCGAAAACTATATGCCTTTTCAAATTTTATTTATGCATTTTAGCCAAGAGGTCTTTTCGGCAAATTTCGCAACTTTCAATACGCTCATTTGCTTTAAGAAGTTTTTTTCTTATATAATGATTGAATATGCTTACTATATTCGACGACGAATTCTGGAGGTGGAGATTTATGATTTATGGATTAAAGTTTAAAAATATCTTTTTTATTATTTTAGGAGCGGCAATCTTCGCTTTTGGACTTGTACACTTTAATATGCAAAATCATTTGGCAGAAGGCGGATTTACAGGTATCACGCTAATTCTGTACCAATTATGGGGGATAAATCCTTCCATTTCCAACTTAATTCTTAACCTACCGCTCTTTTTTGTAGGCTGGCGATTCTTTGGGCGGACTTCTTTCCTCTATACCCTTCTCGGGACCGTAAGCCTATCGGTCTGGCTTGGCATATTTGAGAGGAAACAATTCCACATCCCCCTTCAGAATGATATGATGCTTGTATCTTTATTCGCAGGAGCATTCATAGGCATCGGCCTGGGGATCATCTTCAGGTACGGCGGCACAACAGGCGGAGTAGATATTATCGCCCGTCTTGTACAAAAATATGTTGGATGGAATATGGGAAAAACAATGTTTATGTTCGACGCTGTGGTAATCGGGCTTTCTTTATTGACATATCTGGATTACCGTCAAGGAATGTATACATTGATCGCCGTTCTGATCGGAGCCAAGCTGATTGACTTCATGCAGGAAGGTGCGTACACAGCAAGAGGAGCCATGATTATCAGCGAGAAGAACAATGAAATCGCCGACAAAATCATGCAGGAAATGGAACGCGGGGTAACCGTCCTTAAAGGGTACGGCTCATACTCCAAGAGAGACCGCGAAGTACTGTACTGCGTTGTCGGAAAAAATGAAATCACCCGATTGAAGAATGCAATCACATCGGTCGACCCCCATGCTTTTGTATCGGTGAGCATCGTACACGATGTATTGGGAGAAGGCTTCACGCACGACGAGAACAAAAATCCGATTGAACGCTAAAAAGCATTGTCCCTAAAAAGGGCAATGCTTTTTTAATCATCTCGGTTCATGCCGGTATAAATCAATACTAACCGGACTAGCTCCAACACCGCCACAGCCGCTGCCGCTACATATGTCAACGCCGCTGCTGTCAAAACCTTCTTCGTTTCACGCTCTTCATTATTCGTGATGATTCCAAGTGAAACAACCTGATCCATCGCACGATTAGACGCATCAAATTCCACAGGAAGTGTGACAATTTGAAATAGTACCGCCCCAAGCATGAAGATAATACCTAAGAGCAGCATGCCTGATGCTTGCGCAAAGATCCCGATCATGATAAATACCCATGAAAGATTCGAGCCGATATTCGCAACAGGAACTAATGAATGCCGCAAGCGCAAGAATGCATAATCTTGTTGATCTTGTATCGCATGTCCGACCTCATGGGCGCTGACAGCTGTCGCAGCCAATGAATGGCCATGATAGTTAGCTGAAGACAATCGGACAACTTTCGATCTCGGATCATAATGATCGCTTAAATAACCTCTTGTCTCTTCCACATGCACATTATATAAGCCATTATCATCAAGGATTCTTCTAGCTACTTGAGCGCCGGTCATCCTGGATGAAGAAGCGACTTTCGAATACTTGTTATATGTCCCTTTCACCTTCATTTGAGCCCAGATTGGAATCAAAATGACGAGCGCTAAATAAAGGAAATAGTTTGTCATAGTTGTCCTCCTACTTAATTGTATTCCTATTTTAGGGATAATAGTCCTATATGTCAATGCTTTGTGTCATGCTTAGAACGAACGTTTTCCTTCGCTCCTTTATATTTTCTCCAACCGACATAAGATAATGTTCCAATAATGATGCTTCCTGTAGAAATAATCACCCACCACAAAGAAGGATCCGCTTCATCTTCCTTCATTTCATCGAATATCGCTTTCATATCATATTGCAAAGCATCAAGCTCCTTCTGGCTGGCGACATTCGCAAAAATTTGTGGCCGATATTGATCGACATATTGGAACTTCTTATCCAACGTTTGCATCTTATCAGCATTCACATCAACCTTCAGGCTATAATAGATCAAATCATATTGAGTCATTAATTGATTCAATTCATTGTGGAATTGTTGCGAATTCTTTTCCGATACTGCTTTCTTTGTCTCACTGAAAGTGACCATCATACTTTCTTCCATCTCGGTCCATAACGGATGATGCTGCGAATAAACTGCATCTATGACCAACCTTAATTTGGTTACGGCGTTCACTTTATTTTCATAACCGCTTGTCTCTTCTTCCAATGTTTTGGCCGCTCCATCATAAGCTGCTGTAATGATGCGAAGCTCGTCCATATCAAAAGCCGCTTCTTTGGCTGTAACCTCCAGAAATTCTTCAGAAAACTGATGCAGCAACCGCTGGGCATCATCGTCTCGCTTTATTTTCACCATTTGTAAGGCCTCATCTGTTATATTGTTGAGTTTTTCAATATTTGAAGAGGTATTCGCACGAATGGGTAAGCTCATCATAAAGAATGCAACAAAACAAATCATCAACATTTTCTTCCACATCAACTTGTCCTCCTCTACTCCTATTACTTATATGAGAGGAAAGGCAAGAGTAGACCGGAATTATAATTTCAATTCATAACGCGGACGCTTCATGCCGAAATAATAGCATACAAAAATGGAAAGAATGCTTAACCAAAATGTGAAATATCCGATTTCATCCATATATAAGGATAAACTGCCATACCAAGGCATTTGTCCGAATACATAATCAATGATTTCGTTATGTAATGTGAAGACAGCCGCAGCCGCTATATGCCAAACTTTAATGCGGTAAAACCTCGCATATAGTATCCCTTGCAAAGCCATCGCCAGATGCGAAGCCATCAGCATATAGCCGGTCCAGTGCAAACTGCCGTCGACAATCAATGTAAGGAGATTCATCACCACAGCCCAGATTCCATATTTAAACAATGAGATGATTGCCAACGCTTCAAACAAGCCCCAATTACGCTTTAACAAGAAAGCGATTAAAACAAAAACAAAGAAAAGGCAAGCTGTCGGACTATCCGGAACAAAAGGGATAAAAATCGGATCTGTGACCGCCAATTGACCTTTATACCAATAATAGCCATAAAGTGTCCCCAAAATATTCACAATCAGCAATAAGATAATTATGGTCCTATTTCGTAATATTGCATAAACGACATTCATCAATACAATTTACCTCTTTCATATTATAAAATTTACGATCGCCCTATAAAGTGAATCTTTGATAGGTGGGGGTTTTCCTTCATCCCCCACCTATCAT
>JBJEFM010000044.1:0-3224 GCA_051874035.1 Bacillus sp. (in: firmicutes) | reverse complement strand
ATGATAGGTGGGGGATGAAGGAAAACCCCCACCTATCAAAGATTCACTTTATACATTCGGTTACGGAGAGAGGGGTTTTGCGCAATCAACTAGGCTATGCTACAGTAAGGATGATTAACGCAGTACAAGCATATGGGAGTGACTACTGATTTGAAACACTATAAAGGTTATTTAATTGATTTGGATGGCACGATGTATAGAGGTTCAGAGAAAATTGAAGAGGCAGGGCATTTTGTTTCTGAATTGCAGCGCAGAGGCATTCCTTATTTATTTGTCACAAATAACTCTTCTAGAACCCCCGAGCAGGTTGCGGAGAAATTACGGCAACTCGATGTATCCGCTTCAGCGGAGCAAGTATTCACGACAAGCCAAGCGACAGCAAACTATATTTATAGCCGCAAAAGCGATGCATCGCTATATGTAATTGGTGAAGAAGGGCTGAAGGCGGCTTTGCGAGAAAGAGGCTTCACGTTTGTGGAAGAGCATCCTGATTTTGTTGTTACAGGCATTGACCGGGATATTACATATGATAAATTAGTGAAAGCATGCTTAGGCGTACGGAACGGGGCTATGTTTGTTTCCACAAATGCCGATATAGCGATCCCTACAGAAGCGGGTTTAATGCCGGGGAATGGCGCTTTAACCTCTGTTGTTACGGTGTCGACGGGTGTGCAGCCTGTCTTTATCGGCAAGCCTGAAGGGATTATTATGGAGCAAGCGCTGGCTGCACTCGGTACAAGCAAAGAAGAAACGCTAATGGTCGGTGATAATTATGATACGGATATTATGGCAGGGATGAATGCCGGATTAGACACACTGCTTGTCCATACAGGCGTAACAACACCGAAACTATTGAAGAACTACGAGCAGCAGCCGACTTATTGTGTGCATTCACTCGATGAGTGGGAATTCTGAAGAAATCCAGCAGTATGATGATGGCATCATCCTGCTTTTTTAAGTTCAATAAAATGGAAAATGATGCTACAATAAAAGGAAATAACAATCTTTTTATTCAGTCTTCTGCAGATGTTATTTGTTGAAGAGGGGATGTGGATTTATGTTGAAAGAATCGACAGTGGGTCAAGAATTAAGCGAATTAGACAAGAAACATTTTATTCATCCGACAACAGCAATTGCACAACAGCAAGAGAATGGACCGGCATTTATTTTTACAGAGGGCAAAGGGATTTATTTAACGGATGTGAATGGCAAAACGGTCATTGACGGCATGTCGTCGCTTTGGAATGTGAACGTCGGCCACGGACGCGAGGAATTGGGGGAGGCGGCAAAGCAGCAAATGGCGAAGCTGGCTTTCACGTCCAGTTTCTCTACATACAGCAATGAACCTGCCATCCGCCTTGCCGCGAAAATTGCTTCTATGGCACCCGGTCATTTGAATGCCGTATTCTTTACTTCCGGAGGTTCGGAATCGAATGATACAGCTTTTAAATTGGCGCGCCATTATTGGATTCTGAAAGGACAGCCAAAACGGAAGAAGATTATTTCAAGAACAAAATCTTACCACGGTGTGGCGATGGGGGCGACAAGTGCTACAGGGCTTAAGCCGTTCAGGGATTTCACTAATTCCAACGCACCTGACTTCTATCACGTGGATGGTATGTCGGCAGAAGCACTCCGTACAGCGATCGAGAAGGAAGGACCGGAAACGATTGCCGCTTTCATTACTGAGCCCGTCCAAGGCGCAGGCGGAGTAAATATGGCGCCGGAAGGCTATTTTCAAGAAGTGCGCGGCATCTGCGACGAGTATGGCATCCTATTGATCGCTGATGAAGTCATTACCGGCTTCGGCCGTACAGGAACAATGTTCGGCTGTGAGAACGTCGGCATTGTACCTGATATGCTTTGTTTCGCAAAAGGTGTAACAAGCGGTTATGCGCAGCTTGGCGGGGTTATTGTATCCGATGCCATCCATCAAGATTTCATTGATTTATCGAAAGATACCCTTTTGCATGGCTATACGTATAGCGGGCATGCAATGGCTTGTGCGGTCGGTTTAAAGAATATTGAGATTATTGAACGCGAAAATTTAGTGGAGAATGCGAAGGCGATGGGTGTGGAATTACTGGCTGGCTTTAAGAAGCTGCAAAGCAAACATCGTATCGTCGGCCATGTTCGTGCGCTTGGGTTGATCGGCGGCATTCAAATTGTAAAGAACCAAAAAACGGGTAAAGGCTTTGAATCGCCATTAGCTCCGCGTATTGTAGCGGAAACGGCAAAGCGTGGCTTGATTTGCCGTGCGGTTACATTTGACCAAGATACACTTGTATTCGCTCCACCGCTTATTATCACAAAAGAAGAGATTGAGAAAATTATTGGGATTTTGGATGAGACATTCCAAGCGATTGAAGAGGATGTTATTTCATAAATTGAAAAAGACGGCAGCATATTTGCTGCCGTCTTTTTCAATTTATTCTACATTCTCGATGCGGTGCGCCAGTCTGCTAGAAGCGGCGGCAGCGATGGCGCCGACGATATCATCCAAGAAGGTATGGCATTCCCCGGATGATTTATCATTAAGATGCTTTAAGATGCCAGGCTTTTGCTTATCGATAAAGCCGTAATTAGTAAAGCCGATGGATCCATATACGTTGACGATCGAAAAAGCCAATATTTCATCGACGCCATATAAGCCTTCATCGGTGGAAATGATGGATTGCAGCGGATCCTCCAATAGCTTTTTCTCCGCCAGCATATCTAATTGGATGCCTGTCAGTATGGCGTTTTGAACTTCTCTCTTGGAAAGAACCCTTTCGACGTTATGCACGCATTCATCTATCGATAGATTTTCATGATAAGCACTTTGTAAGTACATGACCAATTCAGCTATGTCCTGTGTGGTTACACCTCTTTCTTGCAGCCATTTACGGGCGGTTTGTTCAGATAAATTAATTCGGTTGTTGTCCATGTAGAGCTCACCTTTTCTTAGGGTTGGATTTTGTTGCTATATTACTGTATGCACCTATGTTTGTACCGTGTAACAGCGGGAAGGAAAATCATTTATACGCACCCTTTTCAAGCAATAGGGCAAAAAGCGGCAAGCAAGTTCATATACATGGTAGTGTATCCGATCATCCGTTTTTTATCCCGTTTAACAGGTACTAAGCCTCCCTGTTCCATGCAGCAGTGAAAGCACAGATGCACAAGTGTGAGGTCAAGTACCTGTAACAACCCGATTGGTTCAGCTACTGATAGCCGGGAAAGAA
>JBJEFM010000043.1:0-17006 GCA_051874035.1 Bacillus sp. (in: firmicutes) | reverse complement strand
CTTTCACTGCTGTGTTGAAGTGGGAGTCTTAGTACCTGTTAAACGGGATAAAAATTACAGCACAAAATAAAACAGACCTTATGCAGGTCTGTTAATTAACTGAATGCAATGAAGTCAATTCGTATGTAATTTTTGTTTTGCTGTTTTCCCACACTACCTTTTTGATGACGGCCGTTCCGATTGATTCACTGTGCATCGTTTTTCTAATATCCAGCGGAACTTCAAGCGGATATAAGCGATATCCATCTTTGATTAAAATGAAATCATTGCTATTCAATCGCTCTTCATTGCCTTTTGTGACAATCATTGTATTGAGCTCTAGAGGCATACCCATAAACATCTCCCCTTTCTTCCTTTTATTTTACCATCTTTCGCTTTTGATTTTTCATCCATTTTGCCAACTTTTCAACAGTTTGCCGATTCACTTGCGGCGGGAAGTAATGCGTATATTCAGTAAAGTACCAGCATTCCACGTCCTTATCCAATTGTATAAGTTTCTCTTCCAGCATCTCGCTGTGCCGGACAGATACATTTCGGTCCTTTACCCCATGAATAATCAAGACCGGGCAGTCGATTTGCTTCGTTTTATATAAAGGCGTCCGCCATTCATAGCGTTCAGGATACTTCAAAGGCGTGCCCCCGATTACCCGTTTCATCATCCGGCGCAAATCCACTCTTTCTTCATAAGTAAGGGCCATATCCGATACCCCGCCCCATGTGACAAGCGATGCCGCTTTGGGGCACTCAATAGCTGTCCATAATGCCATCACTCCGCCGCGCGAGAAACCGAAAATATGGATGGCATCCACTCCGGCATGCCGCTCCAGCACTTTATAAGCCGCAAATGCATCATATCGATCTTCACCGGCGAAGTCCTCCATCCCTTCCCCTCCCCGATTGCCGCGATAAAAAGGGGCAAATACAATAAATCCTTGCGATGCAAACTGAATGATGCGCCCCGGACGTACTTGCCCTACATTTTTTATGCCTCCCCGCAAATATAAAAAGCCGTCCAATTTCTCGTCGCTTTGCGGTTCCGCCAGTAATCCTTTCACTCTTAATCCTTGCGAAATATAAGTGACAACCCATAACTTGATCGCAGGATGTGCAGAAGGAAACGGAACACGCGAAATCACCACTCCATCCGTCGTATTCATAGTAATGCCTCCATCATTCATTTTTCCCATTATAGGCATTCACACATTTTTTCCTCCGACATACGATATTTTGTAAATCAGTATAGGAGGACCACTTATGAAACCATGGGTTAAAACATGTATTAGTTTGTTACTTATGTTGTCCATGCTAACATTCATTGTTGCATGTAGCAAAGAAGAAGCCAAAACGGTCCGGGTAGCGGAAGTCACTCGTTCAATCTTCTACGCCCCCCAATATGTCGCTTTAGCTAAAGGCTTCTTTGAAGACGAAGGGCTGAAGGTGGAAGTAACGACGACATGGGGCGGGGATAAAACGATGACAACTTTATTGTCCAATGGCGCCGATATCGCATTAGTGGGTTCTGAAACATCCATCTACGTGGAATCCCAAGGCTCTAAAGATCCTGTCATCAATTTCGGGCAGCTCACGCAAACAGATGGAACTTTTCTTGTATCACGCGAAAAGATCGATAACTTTTCATGGGATTTATTGAAAGGCAGTGAATTTCTCGGACAGCGAAAAGGCGGTATGCCACAGATGGCCGGGGAGTTCGTCTTAAAGAAACATAATATTGATCCGCAAAAAGATGTAACGCTGATCCAAAATGTAGATTTCGCAAATATACCGAATGCTTTCCTTTCCGGAACAGGGGACTTCGTTCAATTATTCGAACCGCAAGCAAGCATTTTTGAACAAGAAGGCAAAGGTTACATTGTGGCATCTTTCGGGACAGAATCAGGCAAAGTTCCTTATACATCCTATATGGCTAAAACCAGTTACTTAAAAGACAATAAAGAAACTGTAGAAAAATTCACCGCAGCTCTTCAGAAAGCACAGACATGGGTGGAGGAAAACAGCGCCAGCGAAATCGCCGAAGTGATTGCCCCCTATTTTGAAGAAACCGATCTTAAAACAATCGAAATGGTTGTGGACCGCTACAAAAGCCAAGATTCCTATGCGACCGATCCGATCTTGGATGAAGAAGAATGGGCGAACTTGAAGGCAATCATGAAAGAAGCGGGAGAATTGCCGCAAGACATCGGCTATGACACATTGGTAAATACCGACTTTGCTGCAAAAGCTGCAAAAGAGTAAGGAGGCTTTATGCATGGGATTTCTTGCACTGGAACAAATCCACCATGTCTACTTTACAGCCGCTCATGCCACCACTGCCCTGGAAGATATTTCACTTGAAATCGAAGAAGGGGAATTCATCTCCTTTCTCGGGCCAAGCGGATGCGGCAAAACAACTTTATTATCCATTATCGCCGGATTACTGAAGCCGACATCGGGTGTAATTACATTGGAGAATGACCCGCATTATACGGATAGAAAGCAAGACATCGGCTATATGCTCCAACAGGATTATTTATTTCCGTGGAAAACAATCCGGGAAAATATTCTATTGGGTTTAAAGCTGCAAAACAAACAGCAGGTCAATCTGGAAATCCGTGCTTTGAAATTGCTTAACGAAATCGGATTAGCGAATGTGGAAGAACTTTATCCGAATCAATTATCCGGCGGTATGCGCCAGCGGGTTGCGCTCGTGCGCACACTCGCTACTAACCCCAAATTATTATTGCTTGATGAGCCTTTCTCGGCCCTGGATTATGTAACCAAGCTCAAACTGGAAAACCTGGTTTTCACCACGTTGAAGCATTTCCATAAAACAGCCGTGCTCGTTACACATGATATCGGTGAAGCCATTGCGATGAGCGACCGCATTTATATGTTCGCCGCCAAACCCGGAAGACTGTACCAAACTTTCATAGTGCCTAAGGAATTACGGAAACTGGCACCTTTTGAAGCAAGGAACCACCCATCCTACTCTGCCTTATTCCAAACTATATGGAAGGAGTTTGAAGGAATTGAAGCAAAAGAAGCTGAATATTGAAGCATTGCATGGCAAATACAAACTGGGAATACGGAAAGAACAGCATCAGGTCCGATTTTACCAAGCGTTTATCTTTATATTCTTCTTCGCTTTTTGGGAGCTGTCGAGCCGTATGAGCTGGGTTGATCCTCTCATCTTCAGTTCGCCTTCGCAAGTCACACAACTATTTTTCGAGAAAATCCAAGACGGTACACTTCTAGCCAATGTCGGAGTGACTTTATTCGAAACGGTGCTTGGCTTTATACTAGGAACATTGCTTGGCACCTTATTGGCCGCCCTGCTTTGGTGGTCCCCTTTCCTATCTAAAATACTGGATCCGTATCTCGTCATCTTAAATGCCATGCCAAAAGTAGCTCTCGGCCCTATCTTGATTGTGGTCCTCGGCCCGGGCTTCACATCTATCATCGCCATGGGCGCCATTATATCGGTCATCATCACAACCATTGTAGTCTATACATCATTCAAAGAAGTAGACCCCAATTATGTGAAAGTATTGCAGACATTCGGCGCCACAAGGCTGCAATGCTTCAAAGAAGCCATCCTCCCTGCTTCTCTGCCGACCATCATCTCCACCTTGAAGGTCAATGTCGGCTTATCATGGGTCGGCGTCATCGTCGGGGAATTCCTTGTCTCGGCCAAAGGGCTGGGTTATATGATCATTTACGGATTCCAAGTCTTCAACTTCACGCTCGTCCTCATGTCCCTGTTAGTAATAGCGATATGCGCCACCGTGATGTATCAGCTAGTGGAATTAGTAGAGAGGAAATTAATACAGCAATGAAAAAGAGACGCGCTCTTAGGATGATCCTAAAAGCCCGTCTCTTTTGGATTGTTTTTCTCTTAAATAAGACGCAAATCTTTAATGCGTTCCATACAAAGAGTAATAACCTTATCACGCATAATAAAGCTATAGCTTTCGTCAGAAAAATCGTCAGGCAGCTCTTCCATAAGAACAGCCCCTTCCGTTTCCAGATAGTCCTCTTTCCATTCGAAGAAATCGACGCGTGAAAAATACACGTTTTTCACGAAACTCCTGCCTTCCCCCTCCACTTTATATTGTCCAATATAGACAAGTTCTTGAAGATGGGCGCCCGTCTCTTCCCACACTTCTCTTCTAGCGGCCTGTTCAATTGTTTCTCCTTCTTCCCTCTTGCCGCCCGGAAATTCCAATCCCCTTGTTTTATGCAGGGTGAAGACCCATCCCTGCTTGCTAGACAAAAGGACCAGAACATGATCGGGTGCGGACGAAAAAGGATTGAAAGCATCCGAGAACGATACACGATTGCCATTTACATCAAAAAATGTTTCCACTGCTTCTATTCTCTCTTTCCTATAACGTATATATCATTTTATATGAAATACACTATGAATAAAAGAAGTCCGGATTAACAGGCATGCCCGTAGTCTTTTTCTTCACTTAAAAAGCATTTTAGGATAAGATTAGAAATAAATGATTAAGGGTAAAAATAACTATAAGGGGCAAAATAAAAGGAGAGTACTATCACGGAATATAATATGGATAATCACAATGCGCATGCTGTTAAATATGACTCTTTTCATAAAGTGGGGTGTTTATTTTGAAACTGATTGACGATTTATTTGAACACTATCGCACAAAATTGACCGGTGATGATGAAGATATTGATATCCTGGCCTTGGCCGTATTGGAACAACTAGATCAAAAAGACATTACCGAGTATATCCTTGAAATGGATGAGGTAGAATTACGAAGCTTTTTCGGGCTGTACATAATGGAAACACTAAAAGGGAAATTCGCTGACCAAAACAATTCAGCCCAATCAAAAGATTCCTATTATCCTCATTATAGAAATATCCATTAAGAAAAAGCAGTCCATCATGTGCGTGTTGGACTGCTTTTTCTTTATCTTTTTGCATCCATATCAACAAATAATCATTTTACAATTTTATAGGGTGAATATCATGATACAATTACTATTATGAAGAAGAACGGAGGAGTCACATTGGCGGCCATTATGACGATTTGCATGCTCATTATCTTTATTGTAATTATTCTAAGTATCATCACCATTACAAAAGCTTATAAGTTCAAGCACACCATAGATTCATTGCCTCCGGAAAATCCGGAACAGGAATAAAAAAAGACTTACCAATCTTATGGTTTGCTACAACGCTTGGTGAAAGGTGTATAATGAAAACAAGTAGCTTGCAGTCATAAAAAAGAAGGATGAATCACTATGAAGAAGCTGTTTCTGGCGATTATTCGTTTCTATCGCATTGTCATCTCACCCTTAAAACCGCCGACTTGCCGCTTCTACCCTACCTGTTCAGCATATGGGCTAGAAGCAATCCAACGCTTCGGGGCATGGAAAGGCGGTTGGTTGACCATTAAGAGAATATTGAAATGCCATCCTTTCCATCCGGGTGGAATCGACAATGTTCCCGAGAAACTGGAACCAAAGAAAAAATAATCAGCAAAATAGAACGAAAAAATAGAAGCACGAAAGACTTGATTTCGTGTTTTGTTTGCGTTAAGATACAATATGTAAATCGTAATGATTTCGTTTTTTATATGTTATAAATCGGAATTACTTCGATTTATAGAGGGGGAGCAAAAATAATGAAAAAGAGGCTATTATTATCATTATTCCTGATCGTCTCCGTTGTTCTGGCAGCTTGCGGAAAATCCGAACAGACGAACAAGGAAGCAAATAAAGATGGCGTGACAACCATTTATACAACCGTCTACCCATTACAATTCTTAGCGGAGGAAATCGGGGGTAAATATGTAGACGTTCAATCCGTGTATCCACCTGGAGCGAACGAGCATACTTTCGAACCTTCCCAAAAGGATATCATTGAAATGACAGATGCAGACTTGCTATTATATATCGGCTTCAACTTAGAAGGCTTCATCAACAAGTCAAAATCCATCTTTGAACAAGAAGGTGTAAATGTCGTAGCAGTGGGCGAGAACAGCGTCCATAACCATGACGATACACATGAAAACGAAGCGAATGCCGAACAGACCCATCAAGAAAGTGAACATGATGAGGAAGAAGATCATGACCACGATGGACATGACCACGATGGACATGACCACGGCGATGTAGATCCCCACCTTTGGTTGGATCCCCATATGATGATCCATATGGCTGAAGAAGTGAAGAAAGAACTTATAGCGTCATACCCGGAACAAGAAAATTATTTCGAGAAAAACTTTGAAACAGTGACTGAAAAACTGCAGACATTAGATACTGAATTCAAACAAACCATCGACGCCAGCGAAAAAAATAAAATTATCGTTTCCCATTCGGCATACGGTTATTGGGAAAAACGCTACGGGATTGAACAAATCGCTGTAACCGGAATGGCAAACTCAAGTGAACCAACACAAAAGCAATTGCAAAAAATAATGGAAACAGCGAAAGAAAATGATATTAAATACGTCTTATTTGAACAAAACGTAAGTTCCAAATTGACGGAAACCATTCAAAAAGAAATCGGGGCGAAAGCACTGACACTGCATAATCTGTCTGTACTGACAGACCAGGATATCAAAAATAACGAAGATTACTTCAGCTTAATGGAAGCAAATCTTGCAACACTGAAAACCGCTTTAAATGAATAGCAGTCCAAAAGACCATGCAGATCAATAATGCATGGTCTTCTTTCTTACATAAGCAGTGATAATTACCATTCATGACTTCTCTTCATGCAGCCTACACTATCCATATAAGGAGGAGTGGTCACTTATGGCAAAAGACGTAAAATGCACTGTGAACAGCTGCGAATTTTGGAAAAACGGAAATAAATGCGGCGCAAAAAATATTGTTGTGGAAATGTACTCCGAGGGAAGATCCCGAACTAGCGGGCAAACCGGCTGCCAAACCTTCAGACCGAAAGACGGACTTTGAACAATAGCAAGGATTAAGGGAGAGATCCCCTTAATCCTTTTTGATCAATGGAAGATAATGCGCCCTATTGCACCAAGCTTGGTTTAACCATTAAATAAAACGCTTTCATTTTTGATTGCACATATCTGTGAATTGCAGCATTAAGATTTCTTCTTCAGGAATATTGGTGATCTCTATGATGACATGTAAAGGCAATTGACGGTTTAGCAAGATTTCTGCTATTAAATAAGGCTTCTTTTTTGTTTTCATTTGCTCTACCTACCTGTATAATATATAGTTTTCTAATTATTCCAACTTTCCACCATTTATTATACAGGATTTGTAAGCAAATAAAAAATTAATATAGACCTATTTACAAAAAAATAATCTTCTCCTCATAACAAAAAGCATTCAGTGTTATTAGTCAAACGTTTCAACACCTTCCAATTAATGGAGCAGCCAATACCACTTTCCTTTGATACCTTTACTTTTCCGTCTTTCACCACTAATTCAGGCTCTACAATATCCTCTGCCCAGAAACGGGATGAAGAAGATAAATCGCCGGGTATCGTAAACCCTTTCAAGGTGGCAAGCGCTACATTATGGGCGCGTGAAATGCCGAATTCAATCATGCCGCCGCACCACAATGGGATCTCATGCCGCAATCCGTAATCATGAATGGAGACAGCTTGCTTCCATCCCCCCACTCTACCCATTTTCACACATAGAATCCGGGCGCTTTGCAAGGCAATGGCATTTTTAGCGCTGGCAAATGAAGTAATACTTTCGTCTAAGCAGATAGGTGTTTTCAGTTGTTGCTGCAATTCCTTATGTTCAAGAAAATCATCATGTTCCAAAGGCTGTTCAATCATCATAAGTTCGTACTCATCCAGGCGGCGCAGTTGATCTGCATCATTCAATGTGAATGATGAATTTGCATCAATCATTAAAGGCAAATCAGGATATTCATCTCGAATGGCTGAAATATAATCGACCGCTGTTCGGGGATTCACCTTCACTTTATACCTTTTATAGCCTTCCTGCTGATATGCTTCAATCTGCTTTAATGCTTTGCCGATATGGTCTGATGCAATCACTACTCCCGCTTCCACCTCTTCCCTGTCCCCTCCGAACAATTGATAAATAGGTCGCTTCAGCTGTCTGCCATAAAGATCCCAAACTGCGCATTCAAGCCCTGATTTCGCCATGTGGTGGCCTCTTATTGCAGCAAAAACACCCTGAAGCTCTTCAGGATGTTTCAGTTTACTTGAAACATTGGGGATCAGGAACTCTTTCAAAGCATAATAGCATGTCTTGAGCGTCTCTTCTGTATACCATGGCGTCGAGAAAGCCACCACCTCGCCCCAGCCGCTCAATCCATCTTGATCCTTCACTTCAATAATAATCGCTTCTCTCTCCGTAAGCGTGCCTAATGCATTCACAAAAGGCTGCTTAAGCGGCGACGAAATGACGCGCAATACAATGGAATGAATACGCATATATTAAAGTTCCTCCTCTATAAGCTTACGCAAGTTTCTTCTTAGTAATTTATTGGCCGCATTCCTTGGAAGCTCG
This sequence comes from Bacillus sp. (in: firmicutes), assembly GCA_051874035.1. Classification (GTDB taxonomy): domain Bacteria; phylum Bacillota; class Bacilli; order Bacillales; family DSM-1321; genus Bacillus_AD. Next base: position 8,504 of record JBJEFM010000043.1, on the reverse strand, counting down.
TTTACTAGATAGAGGTGCTTAGGCACTTTATAAGGAGCAAGATAAGTCCGGCAATGGTCAAGTATCTCTTCCTTAGACAATTGCGCCTTTTCATCCAATACTATAAACCCCGCTGCAACCTGCCCCCATCTTTCATCCTCTATACCAGCCACACCTGCTTCAAAGATTGCTGGATGTTTTACAAGGACTGCTTCAATTTCAGCAGGATATACATTCTCCCCTCCTGAAATAATTAAATCGGAGCGGCGGTCAATGACGAACAGGAAGCCGTCTTCATCCAAATAGCCGATATCCCCTGTCTTGAACCAGCCGTCGCAGAAAGCGGCTTCCGTCGCATCCGGCCTATTGGCGTAGCCTTTTGTCACGTTCGGTCCTTTCACTACTATCTCCCCGATTACACCGGCGGCTGCTTTCCGGTTCTCTATATGGATTTCAAGTTGCGACGGGAATAGGGCTTTGCCTGCCGAACCTAGCTTTTCCAAACTGTATTCAGGAGAAAGTGTCACAATCTGTGAAGAAGTCTCCGTCATCCCGTACGTCTGAAAAACAGGGATGCCTTTCTCTTTGCAACTTTCCAGCAAACTTAAAGGGGCCGGCCCGCCTCCAAGCAGCATGCAGCGGAATGTCTCAGGATAAACTTCATTTTCCAGTTTGGCTAGCATTCGGTTCAGCATGGCCGCAACGACGGACATAATAGTAATCTTATGATCTCTAATGGCTTGGTTCGCCGCTTCTTCATCAAATCTCTCATGAATAACTATAGTAATTCCATAAATCACGCTGCGGAACAGAATAGATAAGCCGCTGATATGAAATAAAGGAACGACACAAAGCCACTTGTCTTCTTCTCGCAGCCCTAAGTTCAACATTGAACCGACCGCGCTCCACCAATGGTTGCCATAGGTCTGCATCACGCCTTTGGGATGGCCTGTCGTGCCGGAAGTATACATGATTGTTGCGGTTTTATGCAAATCGAATTCCGACACTACTGGGCACTCTACTCTTTTAGGCAGCCTCAGGATATCCTCCACTTTTATAAAGGAAGCCTGGTGGCTATGTGTGGCCTCTATTACCTCAACGAATTGCTCCTCTGTGATGACATACTTCAATTGGGCATCCTGGAACTGCCAAGACAGCTCTTCTGAAGTTAATTTCGTATTATGAAGTACAATTTCAGCTCCGATATGCATCAGAGCGTGAAGCGTTACCACCATTTCATAGCGATTGCTTAAAAGAAGGCCGATACGGTCCCCATTATTGATCCCCACTGAATGCAAAGCGTTAGCGTATTCTATAGAACAATGATATAGCTCCCGGAACGTCACTTGCCGATTTTGATACACCACTGCGATGCGGTCAGGCGATAGCTCCGCTCTTTTTTGTAGCCAGTTCGGCAATTTTGTTTGTTGAATCATTCTTTTCCAGCTCTTTTCTACTCGATAATTATGAGGAAAAAAAGCCTGACAAAAGATTTGTCAGGCTTTACAAAAAACTCTCCGAAAACTTTCCGATCAAGGGAATTTAGGGAATTGGTCGAAGTTAGGCTTACGTTTTTCCTTAAACGCGTCGCGGCCTTCTTTTGCTTCATCCGTTGTGTAGTATAGAAGGGTTGCATCTCCCGCGAATTGTTGGATACCCGCAAGGCCGTCTGTGTCGGCGTTGAATGCCGCTTTCAAGAAGCGTAGCGCCATCGGGCTCTTCTCTAGCATCTCTTCACACCATTTCACCGTTTCTTCTTCAAGTTGCTCTAAAGGTACAACTGTGTTGACTAATCCCATATCAAGTGCTTCCTGTGCACCATATTGACGGCATAAGTACCAGATTTCACGCGCTTTCTTATGCCCTACGATGCGAGCAAGATAGCCTGAACCATAACCAGCATCGAAGCTGCCTACTTTAGGGCCTGTTTGGCCGAACACTGCATTATCGGCTGCGATTGTTAAATCACATACGATATGTAATACATGCCCTCCGCCAATCGCATAACCTGCTACCATCGCTACAACCGGCTTTGGAATTACACGGATTAAACGTTGAAGATCCAGCACGTTCAACCGTGGAATTTGGTCTTCACCTACATATCCACCATGGCCGCGCACTTTTTGGTCTCCGCCAGAACAGAATGCTTTACCGCCTTCACCCGTTAGGATGATCGCACCGATTTTTTCATCATCTCTCGCATAAGCGAATGCATCAATCATTTCTGAAACCGTCTTAGGAGTGAATGCATTATGCACATGCGGACGATTGATTGAAATCTTAGCGATACCGTTATAAGTTGAATAAATTATTTCGTCGTATTCACGTTCTTGTACCCAATTAAATGACATACTCTTTAACCCCTCCATTTTTCAACAAATCCACTTACTATTCTACCAAACATTTCAGGATTCTCCACATGAATTGCATGCCCGGCTTCTTGAATGGTCCGCCATTCACATCGTTTGATGCATTCCTTCATAGCTTTAGCGATTCGGCAAAATTTCTCATCATAACTTCCGGTTATTAGAAAAACAGGCATCGCAAGCGACTGCAATTCGTTCCACCAGGAAGGCTGTACGCCTGTTCCCATGCCCCGCAGACTATTGGCCAGCCCTTTTTCACTATTGGCTAAGCGCTGTTTGTGAATTTGCCGCTTGAATTGAGGCGCTAATCGATTCTGAGATTGAAACAGCGGAATGTCCTGCCAATACTCCACAAAAGAGGCTATTCCCTCTCTCTCAATTTTTTCAGCTAACCGATCATCCTGCCGCTTACGGCTGTCTCTTTCCTCTTCGGTTGCTAACCCCGGAGAAGCACTTTCCAATGTAAGTGTTTTCACCTTTTCACTATGCAAGACGGCAAAGGCCAATCCCAGCCTTCCGCCCATCGAATAGCCCACCACATGCACCTGATCAATATTTAGTTTTTCTAAAATAGTACGTAAATCATTTGCCGCTTCTTCTATTCGATAACGTTCTGCCTTCTCAGGATGATCCGTCTTCCCATGGCCTATTAAATCCGGCATGATGCACCGATAGTTCTCATGTAAATCACTAAGATTTTTCCATGTTGAAGAATCACCCGTGAAACCATGTAATAATAGGAGAGGTTCTCCTGCCCCTGTTATCTCCACTTCATAAGCGACGCCATTACTCTCAATCTTCATTGCTTTCACCAGCCAGCAAGCAATGTATTTCCTGAGAAACATCACTCCATAATTTACGATGTTTATTAACATTATCCGCACGATTCGTTACAACTTCTATCACTTTCAATCCCGGTTCCTTGAAAGAATCTTGCAATGCCTCTTCAAAATGCGGCCAGCTCTCCACTCTCGTGAAGCGCCCGCGATACATCTCGACAGCATGGGAGAAATCCAAGCCATGCGGCGTTCCGAATAATTCTTCAAAGCAATCTTTTTCTTTAGATTGGGGCAAGAATGAAAAAATTCCGCCGCCATCGTTATTAATTACGATAATCGTTATATTCAAATCAAGCATTTTCGCTGCCAATAAACCATTCATATCATGATAGAAGCTCAAATCACCGATAACGAGGACTGTAGGATTCCCTGTCGTACTCACACCTAATGCCGTCGAAACTACACCATCAATGCCATTAGCACCTCTATTGGCATATATATTGCAACTTGTCCCGTTATTATGGAAAAACGTGTCGCAATCCCGAATTGGCATGCTATTCGCTACAAAAAGATTGGCATGCTTCGGCAACAGACTGCATAATTCCACAAAAACCTTGCCTTCGTCCATTGCGGTTTCCCCTTGGATAGTGAGTAAGCCCCGCTTGGTTTGGTCATTAACCCGTTCCCACTGCTTGTACCAGTCCTTATGCTCTTCTTTTGGCAATTTCATCGCTAGACTGCGGCAAAATGCCGTTTCATCACAAGCAATCATCTGTGTAGCCATGCCAGTAGGCTCTCGCCAACCACCTCCGCCATCAACCACGATATAAGGCACATCCTTGCATTTTTTCATATATAGCATAAGCGCTTTTGAAACAGGCATCGCTCCAAACCGAATGATTATATCGGGATTGAATGTGGTAACCGCTTCGTCCATCCGTAAAAAGGTATCATAGCAATCAATAACATGCGATTGATTATGATTGGTCCTCAATTGTGATAAAGGGTCTGCAAGGATTGGGAACGCAAGCTTCTCTGCCAGTTCAATCACCGCATCAGCAAAACGCTCATCATGAATTTCTCCGCATACAATAATCCCGCGTTTCTTATTCGTTAATTCTTTCACGAACGCATCCATGTGTAAATCATCTACTGCTGTTGTGGCCGACAAAGTAGATGCATAAGCAGTCCTGCCGATATGATAATAGTCTCCAACCATATCGGGAATAAGCGGCTCTCTGACCGGAAAGTTAAGGTGTACCGGACCTGCCGGTGCTTGTTTGGCCGCAATGGATGCTCTTCTACTTATGTTCCGCACATACTGAACGGCACTATCACTCATCTCAGGCAAAGCCATTTCCGAAAACCATTTCACATAATCACCATATAAATGGATTTGGTTAATGGCTTGCGGAGCGCCTACGTCCCTCAATTCATGCGGACGATCCGCTGTTACAACGATTAAAGGAACCCTAGAGATATGGGCTTCCACGATGGCAGGGAAGTAATTGGCGGCAGCTGTTCCGGATGTACAAACAATCACAACAGGCTTGCGGGTAGCTTTTGCCATTCCAAGCGCAAAAAACGCCGCTGAACGCTCATCAATATTAATATATGTTTTTATATCAGGGTGTTTTAGAAGAAGCATGCTGATTGGTGTCGAGCGCGATCCCGGGCTAATGACAGCATGTTTCACATCCATTCGAGATAATTCATCGACAAATGCTGCTACATACGTTGTCAGCGTTTCTTGATGATTCACGATAATTCTCCTCCTAATGCATCCAACATCGGTTTAAACTTAATCCACGTTTCCTTATACTCTTCTTCAGGAATAGAATCTTCGACAATTCCGCATCCAGCAAATAAGGATGCTTCTTTCCCTTGTAAGAGCGCATTACGAAGCGCCACGGCAAACTCGCCATTGCCGTATGAATCAACCCAGCCTATCGGTCCTGCATATAAACCTCGTTCTAAGCTTTCATTCTCACGAATCCATTTAACAGCTGCTTCTTGCGGCACTCCTCCCAAGGCCGGTGTCGGATGGAGTTTCTTCACTAAATCAAAAATTGTGATACCGTCCTTGCACATAGCTGTGACAGGCGTGTACAAATGTTGGATATGCTTAATCTTCATTAATACCGGTAAATCAGGTACATGCAGATGATCGCATAATGGCTGCAGTACGTTCTTAATCATTGTCACTACATATTGATGCTCAACCAAGTTCTTAGGATCGTTCAGCAAGCGATTCCCCAATTCCACATCTTCTTGCTTTGTCTTTCCTCTAGCAATCGACCCTGCCAAACATGTCGACAGCACTTCATCTTTTTCCTTCTTGACCAGTCTTTCAGGTGTCGCTCCTATAAAGCAATCATCACCTGATTCCAAGCTATATATATAACTCGATGTCTGTTCTTCCAATAAATGGGCAAGAACAGCATCCGACATAATGGTTTGTTGATATGCCAGCCGCAGCTCTCTGGCGAGTACAAGTTTATCAATAGCGGAGTTCTTAATTGTCCGAACAGCTTCCGCGACTTGCTCCTTCCACTGAATCGGTTCAACTTCGCGTTTCTCCATAAGTACGTTCGGTTCATATGAAGCGCTTTCCATGGCGGATTGATATACTTGTTCGCCTACTTCGAATATCTTATTGAAGTGTTGCAAGCTCTCTCCAGGCGCACATAAAACCGTAGTTGTAAAATAAGTTTCACCGTTTATAATAGAAATCATATATTGCGGTACATAAAAAAAGTTATCACCGAAATGATTCCACAGTAACGATTGGCTTTTATTATAATCGAATGAAAAAGCCCCAAATAGAATAGGACCTGTCATCGGTATTGCTTCTTCGCATTGAATGACGCTATGTTCCAATATTCGCTGCCATTCTGCTTCCATTGTGCTGAATCTATGGTTATCAGGATTTGTTTGTAGTATCTCCACTCTTCCTAACCCTACAATCGCCTGGTTATTCAGAGGTTCTTGCCAGAATAGACGCTCACCTAAAAATTGTTGTCTTCCTGCTGTGTAAAAAGAAAGGGGGCTGAGTGCCTCTACCTTAACTACTTTACTAAATAGTATGGCAGTATTTAATTCATTCGCTTTTTGCACTGCTTTTTCCAAACTGTCAAGGAGCTGTGTTTCAAGTATGATAGCCATAAATCTCCCCCCTTTTGTTCATGTGATCTTCCCTGTAAGCTCACTTAAAGATACACCTCTCATTTCAACTATGTCAACGATTCAAACCCATTGCTTTCATAGTCTCCGGAGCTTGTTTCCTCATCATTATAGTGTACTCTCTATTTTATCATATTTATGTAATTCATTCTTATCTAAAGCACAAAGTGATTGACAGTAGGAAATACATTTTCTACACTGAAATGTGAAGACTTGTTCACAATTTACGACTGATGCCTTTTACTGTGTTTATATCTTACTATTTATTCTTTAAGGGAGAGAACTTATTCATGCAAACAGAAATAAATACGCAGCCTGAAGCGCTTTCATCAAATAAACCAGGCTGGAAAGTATGGTGGCAATTAACGCGCCCTCATACACTTACAGCTGGTTTTGTTCCGGTATTGATTGGCACAGCCTTAGCGCTTGAAGTGGCACAGATCGACTTACTGCTCTTTTGTGCTATGCTTGTAGCTACTCTATTGATTCAGGCAGCGACAAATATGTTTAACGAGTACTATGATTACAAGCGCGGTTTAGATGATGAAAATTCCATCGGGATAGGAGGAACTATTGTGCGCCATGGTGTACACCCTAATACTATCCTTTCCATCGCTTTTTCCTTCTATGGCCTGGCGGCGCTTCTCGGCGCCTACATCTGTGCATCATCTTCATGGTGGCTCGTTGTAGTGGGATTGATTAGTATGGCTGTCGGCTATCTCTATACAGGAGGCCCTTACCCCATTGCTTATACGCCTTTTGGAGAATTATTCTCAGGATTCTTCATGGGCATGCTGATCATTCTGATATCTTTCTTTATCCAAACCGGTACAGTTACAACTACAGCTGTTTTAGTTTCCATGCCGATTACTTTCCTGGTGGGCGGCATCCTGCTATCGAACAGCATCAGGGACCTTGACGGGGATAAAGAAAACGGCCGTCGGACACTAGCCATCCTATTAGGCAAGAAACGCGCTATCGCTTTCCTTGCAGGCATGTTTATAGTCGCATACATTTGGGTAATTTGCTTAGTATTGATGAAAATCGTCACACCATGGCTTTTGCTGGTACTCATCAGCGTCCCTAAACCTATTAAGGCCATCAAGGGTTTTATTGGGAAGGAAACGCCGCTGGAAATGATGCCGGCTATGAAAGATACTGCTCAAACGAATACGATTTTTGGCTTTTTGTTATCAGTCGGACTTTTTATAAACTTCCTTCTGTAAATGTAAAAAAGATGCTCATCATGTGATAAGCATCTTTTTTTAACACTTTGCCCTATGAATCAGTTCATCGCCAAATCAGCATGTTTTTTTCAAGAAAGCTTATACTAAGCAAGACGCCTAAAAGGAGGTACTTAAGAATGACTACACATAAACAAACAGAAAAACTAAAACAGCTATTATTACAGCAAAAAGAAGAATTGCAAGATACTATAGAACGAACAAATTACAATGCCGATGAAAGAAGCCTGAAGAATTCAGTCGATGAGCTTTCATCCTATGATAACCATCCGGCAGATTTAGGAACGGAATTATTTGAACGCGAGAAAGATCATGCACTCGAAGAACATACTTTACTGGAAATCGAGAAAATAGATGCTGCCCTTAAAGCCATTGAAGATGGAACATATGGCAGATGCAAAATATGCGGCAAAGACATTTCTTACGAACGTTTAGAAGTTGTCCCTTATACACTTTATTGTGTTGACCACACCCCAGAGCGTGAACTTGGCTCTGATTACAGACCTGTTGAAGAAGATTTATTAAAACCGCCTTCCCGAAATGCTTTTGATACAGATAAAAGCTCGCTTATCTATGATGATTTAGACAGCTTTCAAGAGGTGGCCCGCTATGGCACATCCGAATCTCCATCCGATTTTGTCGGAGATTACGACACAGTCAGCAGCATTTACAACGATGACGATGACCGGGAAGGATTTACAGAAGATATTGAAACATTTGTGGCAACGGATATTACGGGTGAAGAAAGATCGGTTTACCCTTCCAAATCGCATGAAGAATATGAACAAGTTCTGGACGATGAAAATATCGAATCGCCAATCGGAAATATACCTTACAAAAAAACCGATGGCTATGAAGAAAAATAAAAAAAAGCATGTAGATTATCTACATGCTTTTTTAGTATGACCCGTACGGGATTCGAACCCGTGTTACCGCCGTGAAAGGGCGGTGTC
>JBJEFM010000042.1:0-3246 GCA_051874035.1 Bacillus sp. (in: firmicutes) | reverse complement strand
CTCTTTTTGTCTGGATTTCTTAGTCAATTACAGCACATGCCAGACGATTCCCTGAATCACCCGAAGGCTGGGATTTCCCGTCATCAGCTTTCTCATGGATGACTAACGCTGTACCGCCTTCTTTAAGCAGGGAGGTCTCTCCGCTCTTATCCAATGTCACCATTTCAGCTGTAAACTCAGCTTCCACAGTTCCATCCTCCGCTACGGTAAGATTCGGCAAATCTCCCGCATGCGGTCCGCTGCCATGAGTAAGGCCATGTTCTGATCCGGTTGGATTATAGTGCGATCCAGCCGATTCAAATGTCGGTGCTTCACATGCAGCTTTTTCATGGAAGTGGAATCCATGCTCTCCTTCCGGTAAATCTGAAGCTTTCACCTTCACATCTACGCCCTCGGATGTTTCTTTCAACTCAGCGGTACCAATTTTCTCTTCTTCGCTATTATGGAAATCAACTGTTTTGGGCTTTGCCAGGCCATCTTCATTAATCACCTGTTCCTCCACTTGCTTACCTGCATCGTTTTGTTCTTCCGATTCGTCACTGTTTCCACAAGCCGCCAACACAAACACAAATGCTAACACGCACAATAGATAGACTTTATTTTTCAATAATTTGCTCCTTTCCGTGGATTTATCCTTACTACATTAACCGGACAAGCCACGGATAAACTCCTAGAAGCTAAAACCATGCTTTAGAACGAGTGCTCTTTATCAGCCTCTAGGCCAATACATCTATTTGGTTAAAAATTGAACCCCATACGCCGCTGTTCAGTTTTCCATGAACGATTATTCGCTTTTTGATTGTCACTTTTCAATTCTTTGCAAATTTGGTCCACATCCACCCGCTTTTCATAATGCCATTGCAAAGCCAATGAATTATATACTTCATTTAGATCAGCAAACGAAAAACCTTCCGCATAGCCGGCAATTTGTTCAATATCTCCCATAGTCAGGAACTGTGCCGAGTTCTTTTTCTGCAAGTAATTGATGCGCATTTCTTTGGTCGGCATCGGGATTTCATAGGCGCGGTCAAAGCGTCCGGATCGATTGATCAGTGCCGGATCGATTTTCTCCGGGTAGTTTGTTGTACCGATTAAGAAGATGCCTTCTTTTGATGTGGCGCCATCAAGTGTGTTCAGGAAGAATGAACGGACATCTTGTGGCATCGAATCGATATCCTCGATAACAAGGACCATTGGAGCCATTTTCGCTACAGATGAGAAAACCTCTGAAACGGAATAACTCGATGTATATTCTGTAATCTGCCAATACGCTACTGGAGCGGAGATGCTGCCTGCAATCGATTTCACAAGCGTAGTTTTACCGTTCCCGGGGTCGCCATACAGTAAGATCCCTCGCTTATACGGAATATTATACGTTTTAAAGAACTCGCCATTGCTCATAAAGAATTCATCCATGGAGCGGTAAATTTGTTTCTTCATTTCTTCTTCCAAAAACACATCATCGCGCGTCACTAAATTTGTGACTTTTTCTTTTTCACTTTCTACGCCATTTTCCGTATCAATGAACACTGTCACATAATCCTGAATATAGTCTCGCTTTCTTTTCAGGATATAATCCAAAAATAAATTCATATGTTCATTGCTTGGCGCAAATATACAGTCTTGGTCCATATTATCATGTGACTTAAAGATTGAAAAACGGGCAAGCGCTACTTTAAATTCAGGATAGTAAAATAGATTGTTCGCTATACTTGGCTTAATGATAAACTCCATTTTCTTCTCATTATGGTCGGAAGAGATGGATGCTGTTTCCAGACAATCGTATATAGGCTTCAACAATTTCACTTGGTCACTGTTGAACTGGATATCCTCTTCAAGCACTTCCCAAATCTCGTTGGTTGTTTCTGCATCAGAGTATATGATTGCATTCTCCCCTGTTACTTCCACTATATATTCCTTCACAGCATGAACAGCTGCTGCGTAATCATAATACATTGGCATTTCATTGACATTCGTATTCGAAAATCTAATTATACTATTATTTGTCATTCTATCTGCGTCCTTTTCGTTAGATATTCGTGAGACTTAAATAATGTTATCATATTTTTTCATATATTACACATTTTCCAAATTGAGAAAAAATAGACCAAGCAGATTGAAATCCGCTCAGGCTATTTCGAATAGTAAATGGAAGAAAGGATTATACTTTCAATTCCATCTATTAAATTCTTGTATCAAAAAGAACGCAATATGCACAACAGGACTTATCCCTTTAAATGTGGATTGCCCCCATTCATATTATTATTTATAAGCTTTAACACAACGTTCAATGTTTATCTATTTTTTCTTATCCGAGATTGCCTGTATAGTAGATTCCATATGGCAACAAAACTATTCCCTTGAATAAGAGCAAATGTCTATAGAAGCTTATTTATGTATAGGGGCATTACTTCCTGAAACGTTGACGAACCTACACTTTTATATCTATACTTCAAGAAGGAAATTATAGAATTTAGGTGAAAAAGCAATGGATTTTGGAGTACTGTATCTTTCTTTTTATGTAATCCAAATGGAAGACGGCGGTAGCAATAAAACGATTAAGCACTATCAAACACTCGATAAAAATGAATATGAACAAAGTTCACTCAGCGACTTCCTTGATGGAGAACTGAAAAAAATAGCGAAACGAAAAGTAGAACGCCATCCAAAGGCTGAAAATGTCCCGACAAAACTGGGCCATTTCGTAGTGGAAGAAGGTTTCGAACTGGCTTCCAATCCAAATTTTGTATTATTCAACAAAGCATGCTTCTCGGAAACGAAAGAAGATTTCCATGAAAATGCCGAGAAATTCGTTCAGCTCTACGCTGATACAAGCAGCGTCCGTGGCGGCGTCTTCATCGTTGCCTCTGCTAAACTGAATAAATATTTCGATGAACCTTTCTTGTTCATCTTAAAATGTGATTTTGAACCGAAAGTAGCATCCATTACAGATGAACAAACGATGATCAAAACTGTGGAAATGGCCATCACAACAAAAAATATGAAATCCATCATGTACCCCCACATGCCCGAGGAAGGCATGGTCGAAGAAGGCGAGCTCAAAATCCACCAAGCATCACATGCCCGCTATTTCGAAGATTTTTTGAAATATGTGGACTACAATGAACCGATGCCTGAAATCATGAAAAATCAAGTCATGGAAATGGTGACTGAGACGATTCTAGAATCACTGGAAGATGAAAGTGAAGAGTTCAAGCAATTCGAGCAGGAAATGGAAGTGTGGAG
>JBJEFM010000041.1:0-3253 GCA_051874035.1 Bacillus sp. (in: firmicutes) | reverse complement strand
GATGAACCAATCGGGTTGTTACAGGTACTTGATCTCCCACTTACACATCTGCGCTCTCACTGCTGTGTTGAAGTGGGAGTCTTAGTACCTGTTAAACGGGATATACCTTAATCATTCATTCTACTTTGCATTTGATTATGTTTATAAACGGTTACCCCTTTATGCTAAATAGTTAGATTAGCAAAGGGATATGAGATAAGTTTATCCCGATTACCCGATAATCATACCTGCGATAGCGGCACTCAGACAAGATGCCAAGGCGCCTGCGATGATGGATTTCACACCTAAACGGGCGATATCGGGCCGACGTTTAGGCGAAAGTTTCCCAAGACCGCCAAGCAGGATGCCAAGGGAAGACAGATTGGCGAAGCCGCATAGCGCGAAACTGATGATAACAACGGATTTTTCAGACAAAGTATCAATAAGCGGAGCAAAATTGCTGTATGCCACGAATTCATTGATCACCAGTTTTTGGCCGATAAAATTACCTGCTGTCAAAGCTTCCTCCCATGGAACGCCGATCACGAACGCCAAAGGAGCAAAGATATAACTCAAAATCAACTCAATGGATAGCTGATCGAAGCCGAACCAGCCTCCGATAAGGCTCAAAAGGCCATTCAGCAAGGCAATCATAGCGATGAAAGCAAGCAGCATCGCCCCCACGTTAAGAGCGAGCTGAAGACCTGTCGATGCACCGTTCGCGGCAGCATCGATCACATTTGACGATTCCTCATCTCTTGCCATTTTGAAGCCTTCGACATCTTCTTGGCTTTGTTCCGTTTCAGGAATCATGATTTTCGCCAGCAATAGTCCCGCCGGCGCCGACATGATACTGGCGGCAAGCAGATACTCCAAAGGAACGCCCATCAAAGAATATCCCACCAACACACTGCCTGACACAGAAGCCAAACCGCAGACCATAACGGCGAATAGTTCAGATTGAGTCAATTTGTCAATGAAAGGCTTAATGACCAGAGGGGCTTCCGTACAACCCACAAAAATATTCGCGGTCGCTGAAAAGGATTCGGCTTTTTTAGTGCCTAATAATTTAGCAAGTGCGCCTCCCACATATTTAATGACAAACTGCATAATCCCTAAATAATATAAAACAGAAATCAAAGCGGAGAAAAAGATGATGATGCCCAGGACGTTAAATAAGAAAACATGCGTAATGCCCGATTCAGGCGTGTAAATTCCGCCAACCAGGAAATTGATTCCTTCATTCGCATAACTGATGACCGAATTGACCCCATCAGTCACCTTCTGTAAAGCCGCCCGGCCCAAAGGCCATTTCAAAACAATAAAAGCGAAAGCAATTTGGATTGCTAGCGCTATCGAAATAGTGCGGATATTGATTCTTCGTTTGTTGTTAGAGAAAAGGAACGCGATTCCCAGAATGCACGCAATCCCAAATAGCCCCCATAAATAATTCATTATGTCACCTCAGTAAATTTATTTACATAAAAATAGTATGTACTATTTTTTTACAAATAATTAATATACCGAGATAGTATTTACAATTGCTGCAACCGATTAAGATAACCACGTTTGTGACAGGATTTTCAACATATAAATGGAATAATTACTTCGATGTCAAATCGATGAAACAAAAAAATGCCCGGAAATGGAAATTATTTAGTGAACAATTTCCACCTCCGGGCATCGGCACAAAGAAAGCTTCCCTAATCCGGACAAGATAGGCTGTCTAATCGGCTGCCTTCAGCCATTCTCTTACTTTCTCCTCCATCTCCTCTTCCAATCCGCCTACATTCCCTGCGTCATTCTGCGCCTTCTTCACATATTTTTTAGGAAACATCTTTTTCAAGGACGATTGATAATAGCTGCCGTCTTCAGGCTCCTCATATTTGATGACAGTGTATCCTCCCTTATCCTTCTTCAACTGGATGAAGGCGGGCAACGAATGCCCCGATTGTCCTTCCGTGCCGGTCGATCGATTAAAGCCATTGTAATAAGACCACATATAGATGCTGGTCACTCCGTTTGATTCACTGGACCCGTATATTTTGTGGACCTCGAATTGCTTGTCTGTTTCCGAATGAACAGATGAATACGTATCCACAATGTAGCCGGAGATGGCATTATGCATTTCCTCCGTGATTTGCTCATCCCCATCCCGAAGATTTCTCCCCTCATCGCTGCACCCTGATAGTAATAAGATAATTGCCAAAAGCAAGACAATCTGTAATTTGAATGTATTCCTCAACTTTACCAGCTCCTATAGAAAGTATCCTGCTATATAAAGCGGATCTTCGATAGATGTCCCCTGCGGTTTCACAGTAAGCATAAATCCAAAAAGGTAAAAAAAGAAGGGGCAATCACCTTATTCTGGCATTTTTTCTAGTTTTGTTTTCTTTATTATTGTGCCAATCTCTTCTTCCAGCTCTATACTCTCATCGATGTTTTCTTCAGCTCCGAAATATTTTTTATCATATATTCAAGGAAATATAGATGAAAATTACATATCTTATTGAACAAAAGCCTGTATTTTAGAAATGAAATATAGGCTTGGAACCAGTGTGAATATGGGAAATCCCAAATTATTCGTTCATTCTTTTTTGAGCAGTATTCGTCTCTTGAGATACTGGTATGTGTCCGGTAGCTCTAGATAAACCTGTTTTTGGCATATTAACATAGATCGCTTCAGAGGCACCTTTTTCTATTCGATAGGTTTCGTGAAAAACACCGACACTCCCATTATCTTTAATCTTATTATTATATGATTTCCAAGCATATGAATGATTTTTTCCGTGAGCATAGTTTACTAATTCGTCGAATCCCTTCCAGTATTGAATTAAGATTACTTTCTTCCAACTAAATAAAAATTCGGTATGTAAGAAACCCCATTGCGGGTTTTGGTACAATTCTTTAATCATAGGTCCCATAGCCTTAAAAACCGGTACCCACTTCCAAAATTTCAACAGGTGATTAATACGCATACCAATAATAAAAACAACAAATTCTTTATCCTTGCAATCGGCTATATACCTGCCGTTAAAAATTTTAGCCCCCATTTACACATCCCCTTTTTACTTAATAAAGGAAAACGGATTTCTGCCTCCCTTTATTGTACTTAATCGTTACTTTTTGGCTTAGAGTATTGCGGAATTAAAAGTATACCTATAAAAAATACAGCATATGAAATCCATCGGACTGTATCATACAATTCCGTTTGCTGAAAAAAAGAAACATTAATTATCAGTGCAAGTGCGCCAATAAAGTGAATCTTTGATAG
>JBJEFM010000040.1:0-3258 GCA_051874035.1 Bacillus sp. (in: firmicutes) | reverse complement strand
TGTTAGCATCCGTTAAATCGTTAATAGCTACTACTTCAACATTTGGGTTTTTAAGGGCTGCACGGAATACGTTACGTCCGATACGACCAAAACCATTAATACCAATTTTTACCACTAGTAGTTTCCTCCTTTAAATTAGGAACTGCATAATTTTTTATATAAAAGGATTTTATCCTTTTAATAACTGTTGTGCCGCCGCTTCATCAGTGATAAGCGTCGTATTGCTCGGAGCGCTTTTCATATACGCCCGAATGGCTTTCGCCTTCGATTCGCCTCCCGCAATTGCGATAACTTCTTTCGCAAAGCGTAAGTCCTCTAATTGAATCCCTACGGTTTGAACGCGATGGACAACCTCGCCCCATTCATCGAAGTAATAACCGAATGCCTCTCCAACAGCTTTCCCATCTATGATTTTTTTCATGATAGGCTCCGGTGTTTTTCTTCTTTCAGCCATGGTCCGGGCTTCGCCGATTCCATGGATCACAAGGTCGGAATGCTTGATTAAAGAAATAACTTCTTTAATGGAGGGCTCCTTCATAATCGATACATACGATTCATCGCTTATCTGGTCCGGGGCATAAAGCGCTCTATAGGAAGCATTCATCTTCTCAGCCATCTTCGCCACAATCGTATTCGCTTGGTCCTTCATTTCTTCGCCAAGACCGCCGCGAGCGGGTACAAACAAGATGTTTTTGCCATCTGTAATGGGGTTCAGCATATCTGCGACAGTCGCCATCGTAGTGCCTCCTGTTACAGCTATGATATTTTCTCCTGAAAGGGACTTTTTCATACGCAAAGCGCCCGCTTTTCCAAGCTCGCTTTTTACCCAAGGGGAAAGATCACTATTGCCGGCTACAACAATTACCTGAATTCCTAATTTCTGTTGTAATTGTTTCTCCACTATATCGATACCCGATATTTCCCTCATTACACTCTCAAGTTGGTCTAAAAGTTCTAAACCATCTTTTGAAAGGCTCATCCCACTGCTGTGAATGTCAATTAGATTCAATTTTTTTAAATACTCTACTTCGCTACGCATTACCCGTTCGGTCAAGTTCAAGCTAAGCGCCAAACTCCTTCTTCCTACAGGCTGCATAAATTGTATGTAGCGCAGAATTTCGTAGCGTTTCTGCATAACTTCCAACAAGTCTGGCAATAATTTTTTTTGGATATCTATTAATATTTTCATGGAGTCATTCCCTTACAAATAATTAATGGACGACTTTTGTCCAATGTAGACATTTTACGTCCCACTTCTTCCAAAAAAATTTCACCCTTGTTTCATGTTTTATTCTAACAAGGAGAAAAATTTTTTTCAACAACAAATATTTATATTACTTTATTTATACTTTTCAAAAATTTATGCAAAATAGCGGAATCAATCCTGCCGTATTGAATGATTTCTCCTTCGTATTCTACCACAGGTATCATTAGACCATACTTCTCCATCAAGCAATCCTTGCTATTAATATCAATGACGTGATATTCAATCCCGTAAGATTGCCGAGCCCTTTCTAATTCTTCTATCGCTGCATCACATAAATGACAATTTTCTTTAGAATATAATTGTAACATAATCGACATTTTTTCACCTATTCCCTGTTTCTAAAATCGCTTTCGTTTGGAGGAGGAGGGGATGTGTAGCTGGTCGCGGTATTTGGCTACCGTCCGTCTTGATAAAACTATGCTATTATCCCGTTTTAACACTTCAGATATTTCTTGATCAGATAATGGCTTCTTCTTATCTTCATTCATGATGAGCATTTGAATCGCATTCTTCGCTTCCTTCGCCGATACGTCTTCGCTGCTTAATGACTGCAAGCCGGAAGAGAAGAATTCCCGCATCTCAACAGTTCCGAACGGTGTCTGTACGTATTTGCCCTTCACAGTCCGGCTGACTGTCGATTCGTGGATATTCAGTTCATCCGCAATTTCTCTCATCGTCATAGGCTTTAAATGGGCAAAGCCTCTCAATAGGCAGTCCGGCTGTTTTTCCGCGATGGCCGTCATCACGCGCAGTATGGTTTCCCTGCGTTGTTGAACGCTCCTCATGATCCATTGATATTCCGAAAACTTATCCTGCAAGAAGCGATTCACTTGCTTATCGCCTATGTTATTCATTTCTTTATAGTATCCTTCATTCAAATGCATTTTTGATAAATGGTCTTCGGACATGCGGACATGGAGCTGGTTCCCGCTGACTTCCGCTATCACATCAGGCACTATATAAGAAGGCTTATCTTGGGAGAATCTCGCGCAAGGGCGAGGATTTAATGTTTGTACAAAGTCGAATACTTCTTGAAGGTCAGATAGCGAAATCCGCAATTCTTTCGAAATTTGCTTCCATTTCTTTTCAGCGAAGGGAACAAAATAGTTGTTGATTACATCGTACGCGAGGGGATGGCTTTCTTGGTTTTGAATTTGCAGCAGGAGGCATTCTTGTAAATTGCGCGCGCCAACTCCGGCAGGATCCAACCTTTGCAGTATATGCAGCATCCGTTCGACATCATCCGAAGATTCACCCAATTCTATTGCAACCTCTTGAAGGGGCAAGCGGAAATATCCGTTATCATCTAAATTACGGATAAGATGCTTTAATACTTTCCTTTCACGGTTTGTTACGATTTTCGGATGGAGCTGTGAAAGTAAATGGTCTTCCAAACAAATCTTCACTTCGCCGATCTGCTCGATCCAATATTTAGAATCGACATCTTTCCTTTGCTTGCTCTTCTTTCTGTAATCGAATGTCGTCTCGGGGCTCTCCAAAGAAATGAGAGGATTTTCCGTAGCCTTGTTCTCCAAATATGCAGCCAATTCTTGCGCGGAATATTGTAAAAGTGCAATTGCCTGACTTAATTCCTGAGTCATTGCCAACTTCAATGTTTGCTGTTGATACAGACCCGCCTTTAAATTCACAGTTATACCCCCTTATCCTCAATTTGACCTGTCTATTATGCTCAAATATCCTAAAAAAACGTCTTCTATAATTCTATCTTATGTAAGAAAAGGGTTATTTGATTACTATTACCTTTATTTTCTACCATTTTATCTGAAATTTGTCGAAAAATAAACAATTATCAGACTAAAAACCGATAATAAAGTTATTGACTTTTACATATTATCATTACGGCATTACCCGCTAGCCGCTTTTTGACCACAAAAAAGCCTCCCTTGTCTAAAAAAGACAAAGGAGGCTGCATTGACGCCCTCGGAGGGAATCGAACCCCCATTTTAAGAACCGGAATCTTACGTGCTATC
>JBJEFM010000039.1:0-3266 GCA_051874035.1 Bacillus sp. (in: firmicutes) | reverse complement strand
CCTTTGTCTGCATTAAACCATTTTACTTTACCTTGTTCCATGTTTGTTGCCTCCTAGTGTGATAAGCACACATTGTAATACTATCCTTGCTCAAATCTATAGACGAGCTACTAAAACTTATCAAATTAAACCGAACAAAAATAATTCTTCTTTAGAATAACAGAAACAATAGAAAATTGCAAGGAAGTACTGGATAGGATTTCTGTGAATGTTCCCGCTCTGTTACTTCCGATGCTTTAACATATCAAAAACTTGCTCGACATCCTTATCGCCACGGCCCGATAGATTTACGATAATGGATGCATCCTCAGGGAGATCTTTCGCTAATTTCAAAGCATAGGCGACAGCATGCGAGCTTTCAAGCGCCGGAATGATCCCTTCTGTTTTAGCTAATATTTGGAACGCCTCTAAGGCTTCATCCCCACTGACTGTAACATACTCCGCTCTTTTGCTCTCTTTTAAATAGCTATGCTCAGGCCCCACACCCGGATAGTCCAATCCGGCCGCGATGGAGAAAGTCGGCTTCGGTTCACCCTCTTCATCCAATAGGGTCAAGCATTTAAAACCGTGCAATACCGCCGGAACCCCTTCTGATAATGTGGGAGCTTCTTTCGGTTCTACACCGATCAATCTTACATCCGCTTCATCAATATAATGGGCAAACGACCCGATTGCATTGCTTCCTCCCCCTGTACAGGCAATGATGGCAGCCGGCAATTTGCCTTCCTTCTCTATAATCTGGCGCTTAGACTCTTCGCTGATGATAGCTTGAAAATGTTTTACCATGGTCGGGAATGGATGCGGGCCCACTGCAGATCCCAATAAATAGAATGTATCCTTATAATTGTGAATAAGATCTTCAAGCGCCGCATCCACAGCATCCTTCAAGCGCCCCTGGCCTTTCTCGACCGGAACTACCTCGGCACCGAGCAATTCCATACGGAATACATTCAACGCTTGACGCTGCGTATCCAGTTTACCCATGTAGATGACACAATCCATACCAAACATCGCACATGCTGTCGCCGTCGCCACGCCATGCTGTCCAGCCCCTGTTTCCGCGATGATGCGCTTGGCTCCCATCCGTTTCGCCAGCAATATTTGACCGATTGCATTGTTAATCTTATGCGCCCCTGTATGGTTTAAATCTTCTCTTTTCAGATAAATCTTAGCGCCGCCGATTTGTTTTGTCAGATTTTGTGCAAACGTTAAAGGGTTCTCACGCCCAACATATTCCTTTAAATAAAACGCAAACTCTTCTTTAAATGCTTTGTCATCTTTGTAGCACAAGAAATTCTCTTCTAAAATATCCATAACATGCTGTAAATCTTCCGGTATAAAACTTCCTCCGAATTCTCCAAAATAACCTCTGTTTTCTGTACTCGCAGAATTCATGCTCATCTCATCTCTTCTCCTCTGTGTTTAAAATCTTTTCTCCCAGTTCATTAAGCTTATATAAACATAAGCATAATAATGGTTATCTGTATATTCAAATTATTAACAAAACGACTGGGAAAGTAAACAAAAGAATGCCATCAAAAACTTTCATTTTGTAAAAATAAAGCTGTAACTTTTGTAATAAAATCGAAAAATCGGTCGAACGGAGTTAAACAATGTTACAACAGTGTTTAACTCTCTTGTTATATTAAAAAATCATTCCATTAGGTAGAATCCCTTTCAGATAAAGGATTGACTAGTAATTTAATAAAATATTTTTATATCAGAGTAGTTAGTAATATTACAACAATGTTACAAAGAACATATTTTCATTACATATGTCGAAAGAACGGCTTTTAACCTTGTTTTTCCGCGGTTTTGACAATAAAATTTACTTTAGAAATTGAAATCAAAAAATTAATTTACATAGAAAATGGAGATATTAATAGTATGAAGAAATCGGCAATGAAGAAAGTCGCTGCCTTATCGTTAAGCGCAGCTCTATTAATCCAAGCAGCTCCGGCTTTTGCTGCCCCAACAACTACAACTGCACCAGCTGCTTCACTAGCTACATATAATTCACAAATCGAAGACTTGCAAACAAAGATTCGTAAAACGGATGACAAAATCATCGCATCTATGGAAAAAGTCCAAAAGCTGAATAAGCAAGTGGAAGATGGACAAAAGCGAGTGGAAGCTTCCAAGAAGGAAATCGAAGAACTCGAAGCATCTCTTAAACGTTCTATTGAACTATCAAAAGATCGTCTGCAAAACATCCAAATGAATGGATCGTTAGAATTCAATCTTGTAGAGATTCTATTGACTTCTGAAGGTATTTCAGACTTCTTCCAAAAAACAAGCGCTGTTATGACAATCATGGAAAGCGACAATCAATTAATAGAAACTTTGGGGAAGAAGGATAAAGAGCTTAAAGAAAAGAAAGCTAAATTAGATGAAGAGCTTGCAACAATCACCAAGAGACAAGAGGCTGCTAAAAAAGAAAAAGCGGCAATCGAAAAACAAAAACAAACCATCCAAACAGAATTAAAGAAAGTGGAAGACGCTAAAAAGAAAGCTGAAGAAGAAGCTAAACGACTTGAAGAAGAACGTCGTAAAGCTGCAGAAGAAGCAGCGCGCGCCCAAGCAGCCAGACAAGCCGCTCAAACTCAGCCGCAAGCGACACAAACAGAAAGCAATCAACAATCAGCACCTGCAGTTAGCCAAAACACTAGCAGTAACACAAACAACACAAATAGCACTAACAACACTAACAGCGAAAGTTCTGTAAAACCAAATACTAAACCAAATACTAAGCCAAATACTAAACCAGTGGTAACAGCCCCTTCATCCAATAAAGCGGCGGCCGTTATTGCAGAAGCTAAGAAGTATCTTGGTGTTCCATATGTATGGGGCGGAACAACACCAAGCGGTTTTGACTGCTCCGGTTTCACAAGTTACGTATTCAGACAAGTCGGCGTTAGTCTGCCTAGAGTGTCAAGAGCTCAACAAAATGTCGGAACACAAGTATCTGTAAACAATGTTCAACCTGGCGACCTAGTATTCCAAGGTAAACCAGCTTATCACGTTGGCATCTATATCGGAGGCGGACAATATATCCACGCTCCGCAAACAGGTGATGTTGTTAAAATTTCTTCTTATAATCCATCTAAATTCTCTAGTGCTTCAAGAGTATTAAACTAAGAAGCATGCAATATATCAAAAGCAGCGGTTTCTATCCAGAAACCGCTGCTTTTCTATTTAAACTGATTATCCTATTTATCCCGTTTAACAGGTACTAAGATTGGTTCATCTAATGATAGGTGGGAGAT
>JBJEFM010000038.1:0-17280 GCA_051874035.1 Bacillus sp. (in: firmicutes) | reverse complement strand
TTTATCGATATGCTCCGCACTGATGCCGATGCCGTCATCGGAGACCTTCCCTACTACCTGGCTGCCGTCGCGGTGCAAGGTGATTTCCACGTGTCCGCCCGGCTTGCCGTAGGCGATGGCGTTTGTGATCAAGTTCATCAGCACCCTTGCTATCAATGTCTGGTCCGCTTCGATGAACAGATCATCCTCCAAAGATGTGCGGATTTCAATGCCGGACTCTTGTGCCATCCACTCCATCTCCTCGGCGACGATTTCCGCCAGCTCACTTATGTTGATGCGCTCAAAGAGGAAATGCTCCATCTTCTCCCTGTCGGCACGGGCCAGCAGAAGGAGCTGTGAAATGAGCGTTGACATTTTCCGCGATTGCTTCAATATGACTTCCAGCGACTCTTTCATTTCTTCCGGCCGGTCGCTTTGCGACAGTGCATACTCGCACTGAGAGATGATGACGGCGGTCGGCGTCCGCAGCTCATGGGACGCATCGGATGTGAATTGCTTCTCGCTTTCAAACGATGCTTGCAGGCGGTCGAACATACGGTCGAATGTGTCCGCGAGCGCATGGATTTCATCATGCGAGCCTTCAAGGTTGATGCGCTTCGACAAGTCTTTCCCGTCGCTGATTTCACTCGCCGAATCGATCATTTTCTGGACCGGACGGAACGCCCTGCGGGTAATGTAGTAGCCTCCGGCAGCGGCTATGATGATCAGGAAGGGAAAGGCAACCAGCGTCACGACAAGAATCGCATTCATCGCCGACGACAGTGAATTCAGCGGATACACACCGCGGATCCAGACCTCTTCCCCGCCTTCCCGATACGGATAATCGAATACCAGCCATTCTTGCTGATCCTTTTCGATTGTCTGCAGCTCGTCGGCTTTGAACACGGTGTTCTGATCAAAGCCGGCTGGAATGCGGCCCGCGAGCAATTCCCCGCCGCTCGCATAAATCAACAGATTGACGCCATCGTCGTAATACTCGAAATCATCGCCTATTTCCAATCTGCCGTGTTCGTATTCCAGTTCCTCGACGCTTTCTTTCACCGTGCTCTCGACTTGTTTCTGTACATTCAACAGCAGCACTTTATCGGATGAAGAAAGAATCACGCCCAGGACAACTGCCATGATGACGACGATGAGGCCGGTGTACCAAAGGGTCACTTTCATCTTGATGGATAGCTTCTTCATGATTCGACCCTCAACACATAGCCGGCGCCTCTGACGGTATGAATCAGCTTCACATCGAAGCCGCTGTCGATCTTTTTACGCAGATAGCGGATATAGACGTCGACGATATTGGAGCCGCCTTCATACTCATAATTCCATACGTGCTGTTCGATCTTATCTCGTGTCAGCACGACTTCCTTATTGCGGATCATATATTCCAAAATGGCGAACTCCTTGCTCGAAAGCTCGATTGCCTTGCCCTGGCGCGTCACTTTATGTGTATTGCAGTCCACGACTAAATCGGCCATTTCAAACACATTCGAGGTGCTGCCCGTCTGCCGCCGCATTAATACACGGATTCGCGCCAGCAATTCATCGAATGCGAACGGCTTCACTAAATAATCATCCGCTCCCGAGTCAAGCCCTTTCACACGGTCTTCAATCGCATCCTTGGCTGTCAGCAGGAGCACGGGCGTAGTGTTCCGCTCATAGCGCATGCGCCGCAACACTTCAAGCCCGTCAATGCCGGGGATCATAATATCGAGCACGATGAGATCATACGAAGCCATCGCGATATAATCGAGCGCATCCCGCCCATTGCCACAAGCATCCACGCTGTAATGCTCCGCTTTCAGCCGTTTCACTAAAATATTCTGCAGGTCCTGTTCATCTTCGACTATGAGAATTCGCATGTTTGTTCTCCTTTTTTTCCTTATTACTTATATATTACTATAATTCATCCGCATTAAAAAAAGATGAAAGAATCCTATGCCACCCATTAATGTTCCTTTAATGTTCGCTCTGTATGATAAAGACAAGATCAAGAGAATCAAGGAGGAATAAAGATGAGAAAGTTCATGACAATCGGCCTGGCGGCAGGTTTATTGCTTACGGGATGCTCTCAGCAGACAGCAGAAAATAATACAAAAGCGCAAGCGCCAACACCAGTAACGGAAAGCGCCCCATTAGAGGAAACAACGGCAGTACAAGAAACAGCGGCACCAAAAGCAGCTGCAAAGCAAACAGCCGGCACTCAGCAGGCGGATGATTTCACCGATGCCGTGGCGGAACTGGTGAAGAAAGCGGACAGTACCGCTCCGACAGGAACACAGGAAGAAAGAAGAAACACATTCTTCACTTTACACAATGAAATCGAGCAGCTGGAGGGCCAAATGGACGCTTACGATGACAAACTTGAAGCGGACTACGATGCCGGCACTATAATGCTTGAAGAATATCAGGCAGAAGAGCAGAAACTGGATGCGCTTGAAGACCAATTGGACCAAGCGGAAGATGCCTTAGAGCTGAAATTCAATATAAAAGACTGAACATAAGGAGAGAAACAGAATGAAAGAGAAAATCATGAAATATAAGAAGAAAATCATCGGAACAGTTGCCGGAGTTGCGGTCTTAAGTATCGCCATCGGCGGCGGCTATCTGGGAATGGGCTATCATTACGCGAAGCAGAATGACCGCTATACGGAGAAACAAATCCGCGATATCGCCACTGCACAAGTAGCCGGGGAAGTCATCAGCGTGCGGAAGCAGTTCGAATTGGAAGACGATCGCCTGCCACATTCCGAATTCGAATATGAAGTGGAAATCAAGACAGCCGACAATATGCTGAAGACCGTGGATGTGAGCAGCAGAACCGGTACGGTTGATGTCGATGATTAATGATGCAAAGAAGGCGCCAAGCATATAACCGGCGCCTTTTTTGCTGTGCGGCTCACTCCCCTTCCACTATCTTCGCAAACTCGGCAAGCGTAGTGGAATAGGTAATATATAGCCGCGGCAATAGATACTTTTCATCTTTGGCGCCGCTTTTCACGTAATAGTCAGGCGTCGTCGCAAGACCGAAATCATAGTATTTCTTCGTTTCGGCGATGACCTTTTGATTGAAGCTTCCATACGGATAGGCAAGGGCGATCACCGGCTTTCCGGTTATGCGCCCGATTGTTTCCTTTGATGCTTTCAGCTCGTACTCCAGGTTCTCAACCTTGGTCAAATCCGGATGGGTCGCTGTGTGGGATTGGACCGAAATGATGCCGGATGCGGCCAGCATTTTCAGGTCGGCTTTCGACAAGCGGTTCGAGCGGCCGATAAAGTCGGCAATCACGAAGAAGGTTCCTTTCGGGGCGAAGTCTTCCGTTTTCAGCTTTTGGAAAACAGCAAAGGCATTCAGATTGTTTTTGTAGCCGTCGTCAAAGGTGATGAAAATCGGTTTGGCGACTTGATCCAAATCCTGCCACTGCTCGAACGTCAGTGGTGTAAAACCATGCTCGCGCAAATACAGCATTTGCTTTTCAAAATTATCCGGTGCCACGTACAACTCTTTAGAGCCATGGCCTTTGAACTCGGCAATGGAATGATAAAGCAGAATCGGGATTTTCCGCTCGGCAAAGGCATTCGCCGGAAGGCACACCACCAGCAGGCATATCAAAAGGATGCTTTTCGTTTTCATCTAACAAACCCCGCTTTTTTTCTTGTTAGTATTCCTCCTTCGATGAATATTATCAACCCGCCTCTGCCGCTTCAGGACATCCCGTCCATGCACATGGGCTTTTCTGCCGATTCACAAATGCATATGCCGTATATAATAAGCCGCCCCGTTTGGTCGGGAGCGGCTTATTTCAATGATAGCCGTTATCCCCATATGGCTTGAGCTTCTCCATCCACTTCTCCTCAAGCTTCTCCAGCTCTTTCTTCATATCGAAATAGCCTTCTTCTTTCTTCTTCAGCTTCTCCACCACTTCGATTTCAAACGCATCGGCGCCAAAGGCGTTCCACTCTTCCTGCAGCGCTTTATTCTTGAACGTTCCTGTCTTCAGCATGAATTTGACGCCGTTCAGGCGCTTCAAGTTATTCATGCTTTCCACATATATTTTGCCGTTCCTTGCATTTCTGATTGTGAACACGCCCGCTTCGATCGGCGTTTCCTTATACAGTTGCTTCAATTCTTTCTTGCGTTCCATTTCGTTTCACCGCTCCTTTTATTTTTTCCGCCAATACGCGCTTCCGTCCGCCTTGCGGTCAAGGAAGCCGTATTCGATCAAATATCTGCGCACCTTGGCATAATCCGCGAAAATCGGCTTCAGAATTTCATTGAGTTCCTTCTCGCTGTACACCATATCGTCAGAAATAGCCTTCGCTATTTCCTGAACGGCGATGAGCCGCTGCTTCTCCCGAGGGGGAAACTTCGTTAGGCCTCCTTCCAAACCGTCAGGGAAAAACTTCGCGACCACCTTCTTCCGCTCCTCTTCTGTGATATTGTAGCGGTCATCGACCATTTTGGCCGTTTTATGAAGCGGTACGAAAGCAGGCGCATGGGCGTCCTTCTCCTTCAAGAGTTCCATCATTGCCAGGAATGTCTTCGCTTGGCGCTCCTTCTCCTTCAAGACGAAGCGATGATTACGGATCGTCGAAGCACTGCCGATGCCTAGCTCCTTCTGCACCTCCTCATCATTCTTCCCCTGATAGAACAAGCGCAACAAACGATTCTGATGGTCCGTCAATCCTGTCAGCTTCTTATCCAGCTCGGCCAAATATTCGAACACCGATCCATGCGCGTGCTCGATGTGGATGCGCATAAAGCGCTCCGCTTCATACAGCTTATCGTCAAGCGGATAGACGACGCCTTTTTCCACATGCTCGCCGCACAGCAGGCATATGTACGCTTCTTTCTTCTCAACATACCCCCGTTTCAACTCCTCTAGCGATGCATTCCAAAACAGTTCCGAAGTTTTCATACAACAAACACTTTCCTTTTTTGTTTATTTATTTATAAACATACTATTAAAATGTTTGTTTAATGTCAACAAAAACAAAAAAAGAGCGAAAAAATCCGCTCCCGCGATAAAATCAAAATTCTCGTCTGGGATCATAATGGATTTTGGCTGTATTACCGCCGTTTGGAAAAGGGAAGATTCGATTGACCATCCCAAAAGGAAGGGAAAGGAATGCCTTCATCCGTCACAAGAAGGCAACTCAGGCGGCTGCTGGACGGCATCCCACTTCACCAAAAACAAGCGCACCGGGAAGTGAAAGCCCGCACAATCGTATAGGAACGGAAAAAGAAGGAATATGACGAAACATGGAGAATACATTCTCTATGAAAAAGATGATGAAGCAAACTCACTCCCTACAATTGAATCCCTTCAAGCCCAGGCGGCGGAGTTCACTGCAAAAGTGAAGCAGACGAACTGTCCGCACCGATTGTCATAGCGAAAATGCCGGCTTCCGCCTTTCTGAAAAGTATTGCTTCCCCATCGATTATGGCGTATATCATGACACAAAAATACGCGGAAGGATTACCTCTATGCAGACAGGAAAAACGCTTTGAACGAATGGGCATTCAATTGTCGCGCCGGACGATGGGGAATTGGCTGTTATATGGAGCTGACCAATCGTTGTCTGTTCTATATAAAATGAAAGAATAAAAATAGACCTAAAAAATCAATTTTATGACATCTTTAGATTTACTCAATTATAAAAGGAAGGGGGGAATTTGATTGCAAATTATATTCGATATAGATGGTACGATTTGTTTCGATGGAAAAACAATTGATTTATCCATTATTGAAGCATTACATGAATTAGTTTCAGCTGAGCATGAGGTGATTTTTGCTTCGGCCCGGCCTATCCGTGATATATTTCTAGTATTACCCAAACAATTTCAGCAAGGACGGTTGGTTGGAGGAAATGGCGCTTTTACGTATAGCAATGGAGAAATCAAAGTGGATTATTTTGATGAAGCTCTCCTAGTGAAACTAATATCGCTGATTCAAACTCATGAATTAACATATTTAGCAGATAGCGATTGGGACTATTCCTACACAGGAAATAGAGAACACCCGATTTTCAAAAATATAAATATAGCCCAGGCAAATAATCGACCACTCAAAGAACTGCAAAAAATGTGTAAACTAGTTTTTTTTCAACCGAAACAAGAGGTAATAAACGAGCTTTTAACTTTACCTGTCAGCGTGACAAATTATAAGGGTGAAAATGCAATTGATATTAGCCCGCTTGGCATCAATAAATTAAAGGGGCTTCAAAATCTCAATATCAATCAATTTATTGCATTTGGAAATGATAGCAATGACCAATGTTTATTTGAAAATGCAGCGTACAGTGTATGCGTTGGCGATCATGATGTTCAACAATATGCGACAAAGACGATTACGAAAGAAAATGTTGCGACTACGATACGGAAACTTATAAAAGAATTGGAGGAGAGCTAAAAATGAACATACCAGTGAAATTAAAACCAGACGATGAAATTCGGGTTATTGCACCAAGTCGCAGTATTAAAATATTGTCTGATGAGGGTATCCAACTCGCAAAAAAAAGATTAGAAGGTTTAGGATTCAATGTAACGTTTGGCAAGCATGTAGAAGTTTGCGATCTGCAAAATTCCTCTCCAATAGAACAGCGAATTGAAGATTTACATGAAGCTTTTGCAGATAAAAATGTAAAAGGAATCTTGACGGTCATTGGTGGTTTTAATAGCAATGAATTACTCCCTTACATAGATTATGAATTATTAAAGCAAAATCCAAAAATCTTGTGCGGCTTTAGTGATATCACTGCACTGACTACTGCAATTAGTACTAAATGCAATTTCATTACATATTCAGGACCACATTTTTCAAGTTTTCAAATGACAGGTTTGCAGCAATATCAAACAGAGTATTTTATAAAGTGTTTGATGAATGAAACTACTTATGAAGTTCAGCCATCAACAAAATGGAGCGACGATTTATGGTTTTCAGACCAAGAAAATCGTATGTATGAAGAGACGAAGTGGAAAATTTATTCGCATGGAGAGGCGACAGGTAAATTATTTGTCGGGAATCTTTGTACACTTAATCTCTTGCAAGGAACCGAGTATATGCCAGACGTAAATAATTGTATTTTATTTGTCGAAGATGATGAACTGACAACTCCGGAAATTTTTGCTCGTGATTTAACTTCGTTATTACAAGTGACAAAAGGGTTAAAAGGTTTATTAATTGGTCGATTCCAAAGAGTATCAAAAGTGACAGAAGAACAGCTGCATTTTATTTTAAATAAGCATCCACAATTAAAAAATATACCTGTCTTGTATGATGTTGACTTCGGGCATACACAACCACTTTTAACACTGCCTATTGGCGGGACAGTTCATATTAACTCAAATGACGTTACGTTCGAACTGATCGATTTTTAAATGAAGTTGCGATAGTTTAATCAATCTTTTTTATAAAAACAACGTTTGCAGCTGCAGATTTGAAACGTAAGCGTAAAGCAACCCTCGCCTAAAAGATAGGCGGGGATTATTTTACGCTTACCTTTAAAGGCCGAAGCCTCTTGAATCCGGCTATATTATAACCTGATTCACCGGCAAACAGCCTTTCTATTAAATGACCTTTTCATCGAATGATTCCATTCTTTTACTTCATTACTCGTTCTCAATGTTTATTATACCGTTCCGCCACTAGATTACAGAGCACTTCACTTGCATCAATTACCATCCTAAAGCGGATGCCGCTTGCTCATAATACTGCTCTGTGCTTCCAAGATAATTCTCATAGAAACGCGCACGCTTCACATAAAGGTGGCAATCGATTTCTTCCGTGAATCCAATGCCTCCATGAATTTGAATATTGTGGGACGCCACGCGGATATAAGCTTCTGTAGCGAATATCCTTGCGCTCGCGATTGCTTCAACACGATCATCCGCTTTACTTTCCACCGCCCAGTTCGCATAGTATGCAAGAGAGCGGGCTGTCTCAAGATCCAACTTCATATCGACGATTCTATGCTTAATAGCTTGAAATCTACCGATTGGCTGGCCGAATTGCTCGCGGATGGTCGCATATTCCGCAGCCATCTCGACGATTCTTTCCATCCCGCCTACAATGCTAGAGCAAAGGGCCGCGTTAAACGAAAGCAAGCCGTCTTGAATCACATCCCAGCCTTGGTCGACAGCGCCAAGGATTTGTTCACGGGATACGACGGCATCTTCGAATGATACACGCGCCAACAATCTTGTTCCGTCAATATTTTTTTGGCTTTGCATCTGAAGATCGGCATCTGTGCGATCAATAATGACTAATGTAATGCCGTCCTGGCTTTCTCCTTCACCTGTACGCACCAACACAAGCAGGCTGTCCGCCAATTCCGCTTCCGGCACCAACGTTTTCATACCGTTCAGAATAAGCGCATCTCCTTTTGCCTTCGCTTTCAGTTTGATGTCTGAAGGCTTGTAGCTGCCGTTCGGCTCCAACCATGCCAAAGTGAATGTATGCTCCCCCGCCACAACCGCAGGCAAGTAT
Source organism: Bacillus sp. (in: firmicutes) (assembly GCA_051874035.1). Taxonomy (GTDB): domain Bacteria; phylum Bacillota; class Bacilli; order Bacillales; family DSM-1321; genus Bacillus_AD. The sequence continues at coordinate 8,797 of JBJEFM010000038.1, read as the reverse complement.
TTATCCTTTTGCTGTTTGGTCCCGTATTTCTCCAACAACGGCACCGCGAGGGCGTTTGTTTCCAGATAGAGGCCGGGAATGAGCGCACGCCCCGTTTCCTCAAGGACCGGCACTAAATCCAAGGCCCCAAGCCCCATTCCGCCATACTCTTCAGGGACATTGATGCCTGTACAGCCGAGCTCGGCGAGTCCTGCTTGCAAGGTTTTCAACGAAGCCGTCTGTCCTTCTATGAATTCCCGCGCTATTTTCGTCTGGCCGACATCATCCAAGTATTTACGCACATAAGTACGAAACAATTCTTGCTCCTGATTCAATGAAAAATCCATCCCTTATTGCACCTCCGTTTTCTCTAACGTCCCATATCTTTCGGCAGTCCCAGTATTCTCTCAGCAATCGTGTTCTTCTGAATTTCACTTGTTCCGCCGCCGATGGTTTGCCCGAATGAGTATAAATAATTATCTTGCCAATAAGAACCGCCCGCTACAGCATCCTCTTTCCAAAGCACGCCCTGATGCCCCTGCAGAGAAATGGATTGCGCAAACAGATTTTTTGTCAATTCACTCACCAGCAATTTATCCATCGACCCTTCCACTCCCGGATGCCCATTCTTCAATTGTTTCGTTAGATTGCGGTAATAGTTCAATAGCGAGCCGCGGGAACGAGCATATAGGTCGACCATCGTTTTACGAACAAACGGATTCTTCATCAAAGGCCGGCCGTCTTCGTCCAATTCTTTCATCAATGAGACGAGATCATTGAACTGTTGTTCCAGCGTAAATACTTGCGCGCCGATCCCTGTTCGTTCATGCATAAGCAGAGCAATCGTCACTTTCCAGCCTTCATCCACTTCGCCGACGATTTCGGCATCATACGCGATTGCATCATTCAAATACACTTCGTTGAAATCATGCTGCCCATCCATCTGGATAATAGGCCTTGTTTCCACCCCCGGCTGATGCATATCAAGCAGAAAGACTGTGATCCCTTTATGCTTCTTCTCGGATCGGCTTGTGCGCGCCAGCAGGAAACAACGGTCCGCAACATGACCGAAGCTCGTCCATACTTTTTGTCCATTAATAATCCAACGATCGCCGTCCTTCACAGCGCTCGTTTGGATAGCGGCCAGGTCCGAGCCGGCATTCGGTTCCGAGTAGCCTTGGCACCACACTTCTTCTCCGGTCAATATTTTCGGGATATACTTCTCTTTTTGCTCTTCTGTTCCGATTTGCATAAGCGTCGGCCCGACCATATGGAGCCCCACATAATTGATGAGCGCGGGAGCTTTCACACGCACCATTTCCTGATGGTACACAATCTCTTCCATCAGTGTCGCATTGCGTCCCCCATATTTCTCCGGCCAGGCAATAGCAGCGAAGCCGCCTTCATATAACTTGTGCTGCCAGCTTCTCAGGAAAGCCGCATACTCCTTCTCATCCGTTGGGAGGTCACGGTTTCCGCTTAACCATCCCTCAGGCAAGTTCGTTTCCAGCCACGTTCTCAACTCTTGGCGAAATACCTCTTCCCTTTTTGAAAATGAAAAATCCATCCGATTCAATCCTCCTTTTCTTACGCTCCGATCCATTGGGGAAGAGCGCGGTCTTCCGTGATATCTTGCCAAACCATCTTCACAGGCATGCCGATTGCAATATCCTCAGGCGCGCATTCAAGCACGTTGCCGATCAACTTCACTTCCGGTATTTTCTCCAATTCAACCACAGCGATAATAAGTGGCAGATCATCTTGGAAACCGGGCAGGAAAGGACGATAGGAAACGACATAGGAATAGACTGTTCCATTTATCTCACTGCCTTGGCTTTCCCAGCTCAGCTCTGTGCTGCCGCACTTTGCGCAAGCAGGGCCGGGCGGATGCGAATACTCCCCGCATGTTTCGCATTTTTGCAGAACGAGCTCATGGCGGTCAGCGGCATCCCAATAGGGGGCGTTATCTTGATTTTTCAACGGTATCGGTTTTTGGTAACTCATCATTTTCCCTCCTAGTTTCTAAGAATCATGGCACCGGCGATGTCCGGTCCGGCCCAGCCCGTGCAAATGCCGATTTCGCAACCGTCCACTTGGCGGTCGGTTCCTTTATATTCATGGCGCATTTGGCGGACAATCTCGATTACATTATTCATGCCATGCGTATAACCTTCCGATAACATCCCTCCTGCTGTATTCGATGGAAGCTTGCCGCCCATTTTCAGATTGCCGGCAGCGACGAAATCACCGACCTCTCCGCGGGGAGCAAATCCATAAGCCTCCAACTGGCGAAGCACAACCCAGCTATAGCAGTCATAGATGGAAGCCACTTGAATGTCCTCCGGCTTCACGCCCGCTTTCTTGTATAGCGCGGGAGCCACATAATCAGAGGCCACCTCCGATAAATTCGTCCAATAATGCGCATGAGATACGCATTGGCGCGCCTCGATCCCCATAATGTATACAGGGCGCTGATTGCAGTCTTTCGCCCTTTCCGCGGACGTCACAATAATCGCGTTCGCTTCATCCGATTCCAGGCAGAAATCATGGCGATTGAACGGATAACTTAAGTATGGCGTGCTTTTATACTCTTCCATCGTCAATGGTTTGCCGTAGAAATGAGCCTTGGGATTTCGTTGGGCATGTTCATAGAAGCTGACGCACACATGCCCTAGATGCTCTTGGGTGATGCCTGCTTCATGCATATGGCGGGTGGCGAACATCCCGAACCACTGGCCCGGGCCGCCGTCTCCATAAGGAATGAAGAAACTGCCGCCGTCCATCGCGTTTTGAAGCATATTCATATCCCAGCCCCCGCCGCCCATGCGGACGCCGGAACGGCCATTCATCGAGCGGTAAATCAACACTGTATTCACTTGCCCCGTTTCAATCAAACCGATTGCATCGGCAATCAACATTTCTGTAGAGCTTCCGCCGCCCATAATGTCTTTCACATATTTCGGCCGCACGCCTAAGTATGTAGCTAATTGATGGGATGTACATGAATCATTTTCGGAATAGCTCATGAAACCATCGATATCCTTCGCTTCCAGCCCCGCATCATGAAGCGCAGCCCTTGCCGCGTCTAATGCTAAATGTAAAGGTGTTGTCCCTGAATTCTTGGAACGCTCGCTCTCTCCTACACCAACAATGGCGTAACGGTCTTTTATATCTGCCATAAAAGCAACCTCCTTCATTGATCTATTTCTTATGCAAAACGCAGGACCGCTTCCCCTGATCCGACCACTTTCCCGGGCGCTTTCTCAGCGACCAATTCTAAAGCGGCATAACGCTGCCGGTCCTCCTCGTACACTTTCTTGATGATGGCCGAGCAAGTAATGGCATCGCCCGGTTTCGTCATAGCTCCGAACCTCATTTTAAAGGTGACAGGGTCTGCCGAAGTGCCTGCCAGCTCCCTTACGTACTGCCCCAGGAACCCCATCACTAACATGCCATGGGCGATTACGCCCGGCATGCCGATTTTCTTCGCGAACTCGTCATCCGTGTGAAGCGGGTTGTAATCTCCCGACGCCCCTGCATACTTGACCAACTGCACCTTCGTGACAGGGTCCTTCACAAGCGGTTCCAATTGTTGCCCTTCCTGTAACGTTTCATATTGCAACATTATTTTCCTCCTTTCGAAATGCAGCCAGCATCTAACGCGGCCGATGAAGACATTTATGCCTTGCTGTTCGCCAACGAGCGGTAAATGATATTTGTACGGCTGATGACGACCATCTCCCCTGCTTCGTCCTTCATTTCAGTATCCAATACAAGGAACTGCATCTTCCCCGACTTTCCTTGCCGTTCATATACATCCGCCACTTTCATTTGACAATATAAGCGGTCGCCCAAGCGAATGGGCCTGGAATAGATGAACTCTTGTTCACCATGCAGCATCCTATTGTAATCGAGCGGTAAATCGATGTCCCCTCCGCTTCCCGGCCCGATTGCAACCGGGAAAGTGGGCGGGGCGATGATGCCGCCGTAGACGGTTTTCGCCGCATATTCTTCATCCACATATAAAGGATTGTCATCGCCGATCGCCTCCGCAAATTGGCGGATGTGCCGTTTCTCCACATCAAAGGTAAATGCCTCTCCCTTTAAACCAATCAAACTTCTATCCAGCTCCATATCCTTACCCCCTTGCGCCTATTGTCTCTTCTGCATCGCGGCCCGTGACAATCATAGCGTCGGCCGCTTTCACGCCTTTTTCATATACGATTAACGGATTAATATCCAATTCTTCTATGGAAGCCCCTCCAGCTGTTACGAGGGCGGAAACCTTCAGCAATACATCGATGATTGCCTCGACATCAGCCGGCGCTTTCCCCCGCGCGCCTTGCAGAATGGCTTTCCCTTGGATTTCTTCAATCATCTGGACAGCATCCGCCCTTGTTAAAGGGGCGACCCGGAATGAAATATCCTTGAACACTTCCACAAATATTCCGCCCAGTCCGAACATCACAACCGGTCCGAACGCCGGGTCTTTTGTGGCGCCGATGATGACTTCAATCCCTTCAGGCAGCATTTCCTGGACAGCAACGCCATTAATTTGGGCATCCGGCTTATAATTCTTCGCGTTCTGCTCGATTGCATAAAATGCCTCTATTACTTCCCGTTCATTCTGGACATTCAACCGAATGGCATTCGCTTCTGTTTTATGGAGAATATCCGGGGAATCCACTTTCAAAGCGACCGGATAGCCGATTTCATTTGCGAATTGCAGCGCTTCGTCCGCGGAAGCCGCAACTGTTCGCTTCACAGTCGGAATGTCATATGACTCTAAGACATTCATAGCCTGCGATTCACTCAAACTAGCACCCGGCTGCAATAGGCTGCTTACATTGCGGAGGGGAATTGGCGCTGTCTCTTCCTGGAGATTTCTTTGTTGGTGTTTTTGAAGATACTGACTGTATTCCACTACATACGCCAAGCCTTTGATGGGATTCAAGTTGCCCGGAATGACAGGAATGCCATTTTTCTCAAGCGCCGCCGTTCCTTTTGGTACCGACATCCCTTCTAATGGGAACGTGGTGACAAGCACAAACTTGTCAGAGTTCTTGCAAATATCAATGAACTCCTGTAAATACGGCGTATCTTCGTCCCACCCTAAAGGGAACTCAGTAAGGATGATATTATGCACCTCCGGATCTTCGACAAGGGCCCTTAACGGCGCAATGAATAGTTCCGGATTCGATACAGATGCTGCCGCGGTTAAGTCAATCGGATTGGAGGCGCTTGCGAAAGAGGGGATTTTCCGCTGTATTTCTTCTTTCGTCTTGCCGCCTAATGCAATGACCTTTAGCCCCAGCGCCTCACAACGGTCGGATTCATTGATGCCCCGCCCGCCCGAGCTGGTGATGATGACAGTGTTCCTCCCCTTCGGCAGCTTATTGGACAAAAACAATTTAGAGAACGTAATGATATCTTCGTAATCGTCCACTCTGACAATGCCCGTTTGCTTGAAGAAAGCATCATAGACCTGGTCGGAACCGGCCAGTGACCCCGTATGAGAAGCTGCCGCCCTGCTTCCGGCAGAACTGCGCCCTGTTTTCATCAATACGATCGGTTTCTTGCATTCCAGCGCTTCTTCAGCCAAGCTTCTCAGCTTTTCTGTATTTTTCGCTCCTTCTAAATAACCCGTAATCAATTTCGTTTTCTCATCATGGATCATATATTCCACGACATCCGAGAACTCAATATCCATTTCGTTTCCGACGCTGACGAAGTAATTGAAGCTTAAACCGTTTTGGGCTGCCGCCATATACGTAAGCACACCGAATGCCCCGCTTTGCGAAACATACCCGACTGCTCTTTCATCATGCAGAGGAACGGCCAGGATCGCAGGCGAGAATGTCCCGATCAACCCATTTGTCGTATTCACTAATCCCACGCAGTTCGGCCCGATCAACCGGATGCCGTGCTTTCTCGCAACCTCCGCTACGGCTTGCTGCATCTTCATTCCTTCTTCTCCTACTTCAGAGAAGCCGGAAGCGAACACGATTGCCGCTTTTATCCCTTTTTGCGCGCATTCTTCCAGCGCATCCTTCGTTTGATTGGCTCCAATACAGAAAATGGCTAGATCGACCGGACAGGGAATGTCTCCGATAGATGGATAGCAAGTTAATCCTTCTATTGCGGCCGCTTTAGGGTTAATCGGATAAATTTCCCCGTCAAACCCTCCATCTATTAGCGCTTTCAGTTGGATATAACCAATTTTGTATGGGTTCTCGGATGCTCCAAGCACTGCAATCGACCTTGCATTGAATAAAGGCCCCAACGTTTCATACGTATCCATTTGCCTTGCCACTTTGACCACCTCGGTTTCAATTGATAAAAAAAACAATCATTCTTGTCCACATTCTATCGAAGCGGCATTTCCGTATTTCTGTAAAAGTCAAACTAAAATCATTTAATTATTAAGGAGTCAAAAAGAATGGACAACAAAGAAAACGCTTACAAATAGAAGCGCGCAAAAAAACATGCCTTATTTCATGTACACCCCAATCCCGACATGCGTACAGGATAACCTCGACTTCCATCGATAGTAATCCCCTCTACGTCAAAAAAAGGAGCCGCTTTTTTAAAAGCAACTCCTTTTCGTCCTACAATCTTTGCAGCCATTGCATAATCCTATGCTGGACTGACGGGGAAGGGATTCTAATGCCCCGTTCAATATTGCTCACATAAGAAGGGGAAATCTCCAGCTCTTTTGCCAATTGCTGCAATGATAGATGAAGCCGGTTCCGGGCCATCCTGAGCTGTTCCCCAAAGGATGCCGTTGTTTCATTTCTCCACTGCATCGCTTGCGGAACGGCCTTCTCTTTCCTTGATCTTTCAATAGAACGATATTGCTCCTTAATAATCATTGGCGGCTCGATGATTAGAGTGGCATTTAGCCATAGGCGCGCCCACCCTTTGTAGTCGGCAATCGCTTCATCCCATTTCTCATAATGCCAAGCTGCTATAACACCGTCTTCGAGTAATGTATCAAGCGCCTTTTCCAGGCGATCCCTTGTCCGGGAGGGCGTCCGATGATTCATGCTTTCCCCGATCGACTCCAACAAGGTGCTTATCCTATTTGGCTGCAAAAAATTGCCCTTTCTTGCTTGTGTACGCCACCTCCAGCTGAAGTATCTCGCTAACCGCTTTTCCCACGTTTGCCGATACGGATTATAGTGAAGCGTTTGAATAGGAAGCAGCGCCACCTGCCTGCCGGACCCATACAAATATTTAGCGAACACCACATCTACTGTGAAAGTGAATGTCTTCTTCTCGGCAAATTCCGAAATCGGGCATTCCTTTCCCTCGCTGTCTGCAAAAAGAAACGTGCGCCCTTTCAGTTTCGTTTCAACCGGCCTTCCTTTCTCGTAAACAATCGCTTTCTCCAGTTCTATCCATAGGCTTTGGATTCTTGTAAGCGATTTCAAAACTTGCTTGCGCTGCCTTTGTTCATAACCACCCCGACGCCCCTCGCCCCCGAGCTTCGCTTTCAGCCCCCGGATCGATAATAAGTCATCAAAATGAATGTCGATGAGTTCTTGAGAATGCCGCGCTTTAGATAAAAAAACACCGCATAGCGCATCGAATAAATCAACGTCCAAATCGGCTACATGCCTTGCTTGCTCCCAGGCTTCTGTGATGGAGCCCCCTTCTGAACCGTATGGCCTGAACTGGACAACCCCCTCCATATTGCCTTTATATAAAGGCGCCGTCGGCCAAGGATCCGCCTTATGCTTCCTGAAATTCTGTTTATACAATGCTTCTCTTACATATTGGTAAGCGGCATTATTCATGACATATAGATAATCTTGAAAAGGTAACGTGAAGGCCGCATGTTTCGTCCGAGGCAATGCCGCCTCCTGCGGTTGATAAGAAGAAGGTTGTATGGCCAGCAGCGCTTCAATCCGGCTAGTGGAGTAGCTTCTGATGTTCAAAGAAATCATGATTTCTTCGACCCAAACAGAAATATATTGATTGACCAAGTTGGTGTACTTGGCGTTGAACTCTTCGTTTACTGAAAGATTTTCAGAAATGCACTCGTGAAACAATGTATTCAATTCTTGAGCATCCAAGGCCTCCATCTGTTCAAGGCCCATTCTTTTCTCCATTTCTTCAAGAGTCCATTCAGTCAAGTTGGACTGCAAGCGCTCGCAGAATTCATCCCAAACGGTATGCTCGCCAAGAAATGTCTCTTTCTTAAGGCAGTCCCCGATTTGATCAAGCGCTCTTTCCCTATCATAAGAAAATATGTGATTGGCCGTCCGCTGAGAAACAAGCCGCAATTGATCTTCATATTTTTTATGAAGGGCTGCGACAATTATTGTTGCGATATGTGTAATGATCTGATTGCGGGCAGCGATGCGCAAATTGATAAATAAAGTTTCACTCTCCCTATAGACCCGATTCCAAATAACAAAAGAATTGGCGTTCGACTGTTTTTGCAGCTTCAATAAACTTTCATCCAAACCATCAGCCGCATGGATGTCATTTTTCTTTCCTTGTTCATAAATACAGAGAACTAAATAGTGATCAATCTTATTCGCCCACCGGCTCATAATCCGATTCTTATTGCCGTCCGTTTGAATAATATCCATTCGATTTTCAAAAGCAGGGCTTCCCACATCTTTTTCTAACATGAATACCTCCAAGACAACTATTCTATATTTACTTAAGAAACCATCGACATTTCAACATCTTAATTTATAATTCTACATGGAAGCACCATGTTCCTTGTTATTTATCTAAAAACAAGGCTCCGTTCGTAAACATTGTTGCTAACGGCAAAGAGAGACAGCTTTTGCTGTCTCCTTTG
>JBJEFM010000037.1:0-3281 GCA_051874035.1 Bacillus sp. (in: firmicutes) | reverse complement strand
GTGGGGGATGAAGGAAAACCCCCACCTATCAAAGATTCACTTTATTCAGCCACTACATATTGCCTTTACATCAATAGAACGGAAATGCACCTTTTGTTGCATGCAAAAACAGCTGCCCTATCAGCAGCCGGAACCTTTGGCCATTGCCCTGTCAGTCTAACAAGATGGGAGCAACGACAATCATGAACAGCAGTAAAAGGATATTTCCAGCAAGGACTACTTTCCCGAGTACATGTTTAATGGCCAGAATGGAAAAGACAATAGAACACAAAAAAGAGATAATGCCGATGTATTGAAAAGCTTCGCCGGCAAACATCCATAGTATGGGCGCATAGAAAATGCTGGCGCAAATGAATAGGGGCACTACTAAAAAGAATGTTGCCAATGCAACAAAATTAAATGTTGTAAGCTTTTTGATCTGAAGCTCTTCCATACTTTCATCCGTCAATGTCGCACCTCCTTCGTGAAAGGTTCTTACATATATATTTCGTTACAGTTGCTATAAGTCCTTCTTCTGAGATCCTGCCCGTTGTTGCATAAACCAAGGCCGCCTATATGACAGGCTTGAGCTGATACGAATGCCCCACTAGCTAAGCAACGGGACATTACAATTTGTTCCTGTATAAATCCATGCTAGAATGAAAGCAAGGAACTGCTTGCAAGAGCGATATATATAAAGAATAACCTGATTAGAAGGTGCTGTTTATGCCGGATTGGTCCTATCACCCATTAAAAAAACTTTTATTAGATAAAATAAGCCCCGAAACAGGCCGGGAGTTTATTCACAAATCCATGAGCACAATCGCATCCATTCCCGGCGGCCGGAATCTGATCGAATTTCTCGGGCATATGAACCCACCGCAGGAATGCCGAAAGAATATTGACCATATCAGATTTCCTTCCCCTATCGGGTTAAGCGGCCGGATTGACCCTAACTTGTCAGGCACTAAAGCCTTCCAGGAGTTGGGCTTCGGATTTATAGAAATAGGGCCGATTGTTTTAGACAAACCCGGCACTCAAAAAGAACCAAGTCGCCATAATAATCACATTCTGTTTTCTGACCATCAAGAGAAAGTCCCTCTCCGGCTGGCGATTAAAAAACTAAGCAGCCTACATACTCACATCCCTATATTCGCGAGGATAGACGACCACGTAAAAAGCAATGAATGGGAGTTGATCGTGCAGCATCTAACACCTTTCGTGGACGCTTTCATCGGAACAAATGAACAAATCAACGCATACTTGCAGAAGAAGGAGTTGCACTCGGGGCGTACGTTTTATGTATCACTTTCAGCTGATGAAATCGACAGAAAAGAACGGGAGATAGAGGCATTAAAACGGCAAACAGGCGTCGGCGGCATTGTCATAAATGCTCCCCATCAAACAGAGGGCGATTATTGGTATGAAGATGAAGATGCGAATGAATGCTTAACTAAAACGGTTAAGGAGATTAAGGATAGGCACCCTGATGTAATCGTCATAACCTCCGGCGGAGTGGAGACACCAGGTGAAGCCCTTTCTTTAGTCCGGGCCGGCGCAGATCTATTGATGCTGACGGATGGCTATGTAAAGGCTGGCCCAGGGCTGCCTAAGCGAATTCATGAACGATTATTATATGAAGAGGCCCGCCCGGTTAAAAACCGGCAATGGCACTGGTCGCTTCTATTTGGCCTATCCATTCTGATCGGAGGAATGATCGCCTTATACTTTGCGTTCACCAGCATCATCCTGCCCTATGATGAATCGTTTATCGGGCTGTCAAAAGCCGATCTATTGCTAATAAATCCACTCATTTTATCATTCATGTCACATGATCGAATGGCGCTGGCCGGAACGATGATATCCGGGGGAATATTGTATATCCAGCTCGCACGGCATGGGATCAGGTACGGCATGCATTGGGCAAAGATTGCTTTTCACAGTGCAGCACTCACAGGATTTCTCGGCATTTTTCTTTTTATCGGCTTCGGTTACTTCGATTGGCTGCACGGCTTGTTTTGGCTTGTCTTATTGCCGATCTATTATTTCAGCTTCAAGGAAGGCAGAAGAGCCGCAGGCACACCCTATTCCAATCATGAAACGAATGATCGAGCGTGGCAGCTCGCGCTTTATGGACAGCTCCTGTTCATTATGCTTGGATTTTCTATAGTAGTAGGCGGGATCGTCATTTCCACAATAGGCGTATCCGATGTTTTTGTATCAACCGACTTGAGCTTTCTCTGCATGTCGTCCCAAATGTTGGATAGCATCAGCAATAATTTGATTCCTGTTATCGCACATGACCGGGCGGGATTCGGCAGCGCCCTTGTAAGTGTCGGATTACTCGTTCTCATGCTTTCCTTGTGGGGATTCAGGAAAGGAGAACGTTGGATTTGGAACACGCTCGCGCTCGGGGCATTGCCTGCGTTCATAGCCGGACTTGGGACACATATCTATATCGGATATACAACCTTTATCCATTTACTCCCCCTTTACTTCTTAGGAGTTTTATATTTATTGGGATTACTATTATCATATCCTTTCTTGAAAAAAGGATAGCCAAGCCGTATCGTCAAATGGATACGGCTTGGCTATCTGTGTGAATATGTTATTCTATTTAATCGGCATCACAATTTTAGTCAATAGTTCACTCTCCGGGAATTCTGAATCATTATAATAATATTCGTAAGCAGGACCTATAGGCTCGTAGCCCTTCGCTTGAATATATTCTGCCATTTCTGTATATACAGGTTCTATCTCGCTATAAGGTCCTCTATACATGCAAAAGATCGATTTCCCCGCGGGTATTGTTCCCGACTTGATATCTCCTTGCTCAGGCAATGCTTTAGCAGTAGGGAAACCGATTTCCACATCTAAATGTTGCATATCTAAATTATGGTACGCAACAAATGGGACTTCTGACAAACATTCGCCTAATTCATTTAAATAAGCCCCCAGCTTTCCATAGCTCTCTCCAATTAATTGCGGCAGCTGATCGACTGAAGTGACTGTTCTAATGGACAAAACCGGCTGCTCATTCTGCTGCAATACTTCAATTCTTGATATTTTAGGCATGTTCTTAGCCTCCTCAAATATTATATAAAAATATTTTTAGCACACTATGAATTAATACCCATCTGTTCCCTCCATAATCCTTTCCTTACATATTAAATCTATTGTGCTTTATAACCAGCAGGCTAACTTCTTAAGGTAGGAGTAAAATCGTTCATACAAGGAACCGCAAAAAGAGATGCCGAAATAAAGGGAAGCGTAAAATAATCCCCTCCTATCTTTCTGGCGGG
>JBJEFM010000036.1:0-3289 GCA_051874035.1 Bacillus sp. (in: firmicutes) | reverse complement strand
ATGGGATATACCAATGTGACCGATATCGGCGGTATCAATTCTTACCGTGGAAAGGTGGTGAAATGATACGATGAAAGTTGTTATTGTTGGCGGAGTTGCCGGAGGTGCTACTGCTGCGACCCGTATCAGAAGATTAGACGAACACGCTGAAATTACTATATTTGAGCGTTCCGGCTATATTTCTTATGCAAACTGTGGCTTGCCGTATTATATCGGAGGGGTCATAGAAGATCCGGAAGAACTGACTTTGCAAACACCGGAGAGTTTCCAAACTCGTTTTCGCATAAATGTCAAGGTAAAGCATGAAGTCATAGACATTGATGTAAAGCGAAAAACTGTCACCGTGCGTAATCTTGACACCGGCGAAGAATTTGAAGAAGGCTACGATAAACTGATTCTTTCTCCCGGTGCAAAGCCAATACGACCTGATTTGCCCGGAATAGACAGCAAAAGGCTGTTTTCTCTGCGCACAGTTGAAGATACTTTTCGGATTCGTCGGTTTGTAGAGGAACAAAAGCCCCAAAGGGCAGTGATGGTAGGCGGCGGTTTCATCGGTTTGGAGGTTGCTGAGAACCTTTGTGAACTCGGCGTTAAAGTGACTGTGATTCAGCGTGGTAATCAACTGCTTAATACATTAGATTATGATATGGCTACTCTTGTTCAAAGCAAACTCCGTTCTAAGGGAATTGACCTAAAACTCGGCGGAAATGTTGTCGCTTTTGAAGAAACTGAAACGGGGCTTAATGTTTTATTAGAGAATGAGCAGCCTATTGGGACGGATATGGTACTGCTGGCGATTGGTGTCAGTCCGGAAAATACCCTGGCAAAAAAAGCCGGTCTGGAGCTGGGATTGAAGGGCGCTATTGTCGTAAATGACAAGATGGAGACCTCTGTGCCGGATATTTATGCTGTGGGCGATGCAGTACAAATCAAGCATACAGTTACAGGAAACGATGCTGTTATTGCTCTTGCAGGTCCTGCAAACAAACAGGGCAGAATTGCAGCGGATAACATATGCGGTCTTGACAGTCATTATAAAGGCTCGTTGGGGTCTTCCGTAATCAAACTGTTCGATATGACTGTTGCAAGCACAGGGCTGACAGAAAAATCCGCTCGCTTGGCAGGTATTTCCTATAACAAAATTGTTCTCTCTCCGTCTTCACATGCCGGTTATTATCCCGGAGCGAAAACTATGACCATGAAGGTTGTTTATGAAAAGGAAACCTTAAAGATTTTGGGTGCGCAGATTGTAGGATATGACGGGGTAGATAAGCGGATAGATGTATTGGCAACCGCAATAAGCGCCGGTATGAAAGCAAATGAGCTAAAGGATTTAGACCTTGCATATGCACCGCCTTATTCCTCGGCTAAAGACCCGGTTAATATGGCAGGCTTTATGATTGAAAACATTGCAAACGGATTAGTCAAACAGTTTCACTGGGACGAGGTTGCCGATTTGCCGAGAGACGGAAGCGTTACCTTATTGGATACCCGTACCGCTAATGAATATGCACACGGTCATGCAGACGGGTTTGTCAATGTTCCGGTAGATGAACTGCGTGAGCGTTTGTCTGAAATTGACCGAACAAAACCGTTATATGTTATGTGTCAGAGCGGACTGCGCAGTTATATTTCCTGCCGTATATTGTCGCAGGAGGGTTACGATTGTTATAATTTCTCCGGCGGCTATCGATTCTACTCAGGAATTATCCGTGAAAAGGCTATGGCTGAACAATCCTATCCCTGCGGCATGGATAAGTAAAGGGGTGACAGTATGCTGAAACGAATATTACCGCTGTTACTTGTATTGATGATAATGCTCGCCGGTTGCGGAAAATCCGATGCCGATACACCAAACAATACTTATGAAAAGATCACCATGTCAGAGGGACTTGCTCGAATGGAGTCGGACGAAAACTACATTTTGCTTGATGTGCGCCGAGCCGATGAATTTGAAGCGGGACATATCCCCGGTGCAGTTAATCTTCCCAACGAAGAAATCGGTACAGAAGAAATTCCCTCCCTGCCGGACAAAGCACAAACTATTTATATTTATTGCCGAAGCGGGAATCGCAGTAAGCAGGCGGCAGATAAGCTTCTGGCGCTGGGATATACGAACTTAATCGAATTCGGCGGCATAATTGATTATACCGGCGAACTGGAATACGGAAAATAAAGGAGGCAAAACAATGAAGTATGTATGTCAAATCTGCGGCTATATCTATGACGACACCAAAGAGAAAGTACCCTTTGAACAGCTTCCGGCAGATTGGAAATGTCCGCTATGCGGTGCGGCAAAGACAGATTTTAAGCCGGAAACTGCTGATGGGGAAAAAGAAAAGCCGGTTGCAGCACCCATAGAAGCAGAGCTTGTAAATCTCTCTGTCGGTCAATTAGCGGCTCTCTGCTCCAATCTCGCAAGAGGCTGTGAGAAACAGTACAAGACGGAAGAATCAAAACTATTCAGCGAACTTGCTGACTATTTTACTGCGGCTGTTCCTGCTGTCAGCGACGCTACTGTTGAAAAATTGGCGCAAAATTTAATAGAGGATGCAGAAAACTATGCCGGTGTCCGTGCCACAGCCGATGCAAGCGGCGACCGAGGTGCGGCAAGAATTTGCGTTTGGGGCGAAAAGGTTACCCGTATGCTTTCTTCTCTTGTAAACCGTTATCTGGACGAGGGAGAAAAGATGTTGGATGGTACAAATATTTGGGTTTGCACGACCTGCGGTTTTGTCTACATTGGTGAACAGGCACCGGAGTTGTGTCCTGTATGTAAAGTTCCTGCGTGGAAATTTGAAAAAATAGAAGGGAGAGTGTAATCATGGATAAAGTTGCTGTTCGTAATTTGAGACTTTGTACAAAGGATTGTCTCTGCCTGTATGTTTGCCCTGTGGGAGCAACGGACACAGAAAACAGTATTATTGATGTTGAAAAATGCATTGGCTGCGGTGTTTGTGCAGGTGCTTGTCCAAGCGGAGCCATCAGTATGGTGCCAAAGGTTTATCCAGCTCAGCAGCCAAAAACAGATTCTGTTAAAGCTGTTCTGAATAGTGTTGCTCAGCGCAAAGCAGATGAAGAAAAAGCCGCTTTGCAAATCGCAGAAGCTACCGAAAAGGACGGCCTCTACCGCTTGATAAAGGCTGTTGCCAAGTCTGAAAGATTGGTGGCAGAGGACATAATGCGTGAGGCAGGATACATGCTTCCTCAAAGCAATAACGCTCATGAACTTTTGGAAGAACTTATTGCGAAGTCGCCTGACGGATTTCCTGTGGAAACTGCAAAAAAA
>JBJEFM010000035.1:0-3307 GCA_051874035.1 Bacillus sp. (in: firmicutes) | reverse complement strand
AGCTGAAATCCACCTATAACAAAGCGAGCGAGCAAACAGAAGAAGAACTACTCAGTCACCTAGAAAGAATGGACTTGCTGGTCCTGGATGATGTAGGGGCAGAGAAAACAAAAAAAGAGGATGACGAGTTTTCCTGGGCGAAATCAAAAATGTTTGAAATTATCGATAGCCGGATTGGGAAACACACGATCTACACGACTAACTTTGAACATACGGAATTACTGAAAATGTACGGTGAACGGAATTTCAGCCGAATGATGGAAAATACACACGTAGAGAAAATGAACGGTGAGAATTATAGATTGCGAGATTTTAAATAACAAGGAGGGCTAAATATGGATAACAGATTACGTTGCGAGGTATGCGGTTGTGACCATAAAGAAACGCCGATTATCGAGAAACCACTTCGCTTTTGTTCAAATGTTAAAGTGTTTGATTTACCTCAACTAAACAAGGACGGCAGAAAACAGGATAACATTTGCTTGGATTGTCTGGCAGAGGAAATTGAAGTATTAAAAGAATGTTATTAGGCTAACCCATGAACGAACTAGCCCTATATATACAAACCACATCCCGTTATATCGACATGTCTCCTAAACAGCAATGGCTCCGGAAGAATCAAACAGCCATTGCTTACCTGGAAGGGTACAAGGGACTGGCACGAACGAATGGGGATTGGGAGATGGAGAAGGAAGTCATGGGAAAATTAAAAGAATATGAGGTGTGAAGATGTTAAAGAAAGGCGATAAAGTTGTGATGCACACTTGTTTAGAGGCTAATTACCCTCCATATGAAGGTAAGATATGGACTTGCAGAACAGATGAACAAAAACTTCACCCTAATCACAATTACACGGTTGTTTGGTTAGAAAACTTCAGCGGTTGCTTTGCTACTGAGTATCTACAAATCGTGAAATTGGAGGACAAATAAATGCCAGTACCTAACGAAATCACCGCAACCCATATGAGCCAACTATTCATCCCTGAGGGTGAATGTAACGGACAAGGCTCTAGGCACGTTATAGACGGCTATCTGATTCGTGTAATGCCATGTAAGTGCGTAACCTGTGAAAGTGGTAAGGCTGAACGGAAACAAGCCTATGCCGAGTTTGAAAATAAGTTAGCTGCTGCAAGGAGGACTATTGATGACAATAAGAGACGTAATCAACCGAGTGCTGGATAGACAAAATCAAAAGGGCATGAGTACCTACGGACGGACATTGGACGATTGCCCGGATGGAGATTATGACTGGAATGAAATGGCGGTGGAAGAGTTGATAGATGCTCTCCAGTACCTAGCTAAAGAAAACAATATCTTGCGTAAGAAGTTAGCGAATGAAATAGATCAGCGTATACACATTGAACGGTTATTAAACAAATTAACACGAGGTGAGCAAATTGATCGCACGAGATACGAATACAAGAGCAATAAACCATATTGAATCAAGATATTTAAAGAAATCAAGCAATCGTATCATGGTAGCTTGCGAGGATTTAAATTTTGTTTGGTCAGAAAAAGAGGTAAGGGACTTCCGGTATCTCTGGAGAAATGATGCTCCTATAACGGATATAGCGGATTACTTTAAACGAACGCATGAAGAAGTAGCCATACTGATATTTGACCAAGCATTAAAGGGGTTTGTCGGACCGAGAGAAGGTGGGCTTGTATGAATGTCACAACGAAAATTGATTGGTTGATAGAAATGCATGGAGATACATTCTTGGAATGTCCAGGCTGCGAGAAATGTAATGAAATACAGTCTTTACGCAAACAACATGAGAAACAACAACGGGCCAAATGTAAGCAATTACTGGCTAAAGGTGGAGACATGAGAAAAGAGGATGTTATCTACCTTTTGAAACAAGAAATCGACAGACGAACTATCTATTCGGCAATGCAGATTAATCAGAACTCCTTTGAGCAACTTTTAGATGATTGGAAAATCAGAGAATACGCGGTATTGAAGAATGATTTGCCAGAATTAGAAACAGACCGAATGAATTTTAATAAAAGTGATATCCCTCTTTTGAGAGAGTATGTGGGACAAAGAATGACATCTAGAACAATTAGTCAAAAATTAGGGGTTAGAGAGACTACGGTCAATTACTGGAAAAGGAAACTTAACCTTATCGAAGCAAAATAAATCAAACGGAGGGATTTATATGGAAAACAAAGAGTATGAAAACCTTATGCAGCAGTTAAAAAAACAAGTAAAGCAAAAGGACGGCACGATTGAAAAGTTGCAAAAGAAAATTGATCAATTGGAGCAAGAAAAATTGGATATACACGCTGCGGCCAATGATACAGAATCAGAACTAATGATTGATGCGGATATCTGGAAACAACAGGCTCAAATGTACCAAGGTGAAAATAAACGATTGAACGAAAACTTGTCAGAAGCGAGACAGGAACTAGCTAAATATAAAGGAGAAAATGTACTATTCAAAGCCACGTTAAAGGCGGTGCTGTAAATGGACTTTTCTCCTTACTCAAAAGCGTATCAGTTACGAGGACATCAGAAGGAGAAGGAAAAGCCTAAATTTAAGCCACAGAGACATAAGAAAAAGCCGAAACGTCCAAAGGCAAACAAGAACATTGAATACTTCCATGGCCGCAGAATACCCCATCGGAAGCAGCGGGGGGCGGTATCAACTAAACAGGCAAATGAAGCACTCAGAAGATACGGAGAATATTGTTACCGATGTGGATCTCCTAACTATCAACTTCACCATGTAAGGCATAAGGGGTTTGGGATTAGTGGAAGAGGAGTATGGAGAAATCTTATCCCACTGTGCATGGAATGTCATATCGGCAAGGGTGGAGTACATGACGATGCCGAGTTTGATAAACAACTTCAACAAATGCATGAAGATAAGTATGGGCCGAGATACTACCAGGATATGTGGGATTTATGGATGGACGGATTAATTGAATCACCTACAGAGGAACTATATGAACGCTATATGGTGCAAGAAGAGGTGAAAGCGAATGGAAACTAGAAGAGTTGTCATCCACACTGGTAAGTCTGTAGACAATGAACGATTAATGGTTATTTCAATCTTTGAACCTGGCATCAATAAACAGCAAATCAAAATAGAGAATCGATACAGCAAAAAGCATGAAGTACTGGTATCGAATGGGGATTCTTATCGCTATAAAGGTTAAAAGGCAATAGTAATCCATTATCCAGTGTAAACCAAACAGGGGACCGAACGTCAACCCCGAACAGGAGGAAATTATGAACCTATTAAACCAAATCAACCAAACTCGTAACCATATGTACAAGATGGGACAGGCTCTAGGTCTT
>JBJEFM010000034.1:0-17697 GCA_051874035.1 Bacillus sp. (in: firmicutes) | reverse complement strand
ACCTCCTTAAAGTCCGTGATGTGGTAATAGGGGCTCGTTCCCCTCCCACTCATATATTCTTTATATTATTGAGATAAAGAACTAAACAGTCGTTCAGGTCTCTAATCATCGAGACATACTGACTTATGAATTTTATCATTTCTATAGCCAGATAGCAAGTTTTTTCCGATTATAATTTTTCAACCTGGTTAAAATCAAGCTCTACCTTGGTATCTCGTCCGAACATATTTACGAGAACTTTCAACTTCGCTTTGTCGCCATCGATTTCTTCGATTGTACCAGCATATGATGCAAACGGTCCTTCTTTGATCTGAACCGTTTCGCCTAATTCATAGTCTGTTTCAAAGCGTTTTTCTTCCATGCCCATTTGCTTCAGCAATGTGACTACTTCCTCAGGCAGAAGCGGAGTTGGCTTAGAGCCTGATCCCGCAGAACCAACGAAGCCAGTTACACCCGGTGTATTACGAACAACATACCATGAATCGTCTGTCATGATAATTTCCACAAGGACGTAGCCTGGGAATACTTTCTTCTTCACTACTTTTTTCTTGCCGTTTTTGATTTCTGTTTCTTCCTCTTCCGGCACTACCACTCGGAAGATTTTGTCTTGCATTCCCATTGATTCTACACGTTTTTCAAGATTTGCTTTCACTTTATTCTCATATCCAGAGTACGTGTGTACAACATACCAATTCTTTTCCATTTCATTTAGGACGCCCAGGTCCTTCCCTCCCTGCCTTAAATTCATCTCATTAGGCTTCACTTATTAAAACATGTTGAATAATCTCCAGACAACATTGTTTATTTTTTCCAAATTAAAAAAGCCGTTTAACGGGCTTTTTTAATACATACTATTCTATCACTATTATAACTATTTTACGAATAACTTATTCAATCCTTGTACACAAATAACCTCAGAATTACTTGCTCACTAAGCGAATCAGTTCCGAGATCCCCAAGTCAATTACCGTAAAAAACAAGGCCATAAAAACAACTGTACTTAGCACTATGATTGTATAGCTAGTAAGCTCTTTCCTCTTAGGCCAGCTTACTTTTTTCATTTCACGGCCTACGCCGCGAAAAAAATCGATCAAGCGTTGCATGTTCCAACCTCCACTTAAAATGAGTGCACGAAATTATTTATTTTGTTTCTTTATGAAGTGTATGAGCATTGCATGTTTTGCAAAATTTCTTAATTTCAAGACGTTCTGATTTAGACACCTTGCTACTTTCAGTAGAGTAGTTGCGGGAACCGCAATCTTTACAAGCAAGAATTACTTTGTTTCTCATTATGATAAACACCTGCTTACGTTTATAATACGTCCTTAAAACCTTATCACGACTGCATTATAATGTCAACGGGACAAAGTGGATCACAGGAATATTTGGAAGGTTTTTCTTTTTCAGGAGGAATTTCACAGAGAGATCTCACGGATTTCTAGATAACGCTCCAGTTTGCGCTTCACCCGCTGAAGAGCATTATCAATAGATTTCACATGCCGATTCAGCTCTTCCGATATTTCTTGGTATGATTGACCGTCCAAATAGAGCGCCAATACTCTTCTTTCGAGATCGCTTAAAAGCTCCGCCATCTTAAGTTCTATATCATCAAATTCCTCTTGATTGATGATCAACTCTTCAGGATTTAAGATCTTCGTCCCCGAAATCACATCCAAAAGTGTCCGGTCTGATTCCTCATCATAGATTGGCTTGTCCAACGAAACATATGAATTGAGCGGAATATGTTTCTGGCGTGTTGCCGTTTTAATAGCGGTAATGATTTGTCTAGTGATGCATAGTTCAGCAAATGCTTTAAATGATGTCAGCTTATCATCTCTGAAATCACGAATGGCTTTATAAAGCCCGATCATTCCTTCTTGAACAATATCCTCTTTATCGGCACCAATAAGAAAATATGTACGCGCTTTCGCTCGTACGAAATTGCGATATTTCTGAATCAAGTAATCTAAAGCTTCACTTTCCCCTTTATGAACAAGTTCAACCAACATATCATCATCAAGCTGTACATACTGTTCACCTATTTTGTGTCCGTATTCAGCAACCAAGCATAGCACCCCCGCCAAAACATAAGTTAGAATCATTATACAGCAGGAATTTTTTGGGCGTCAATATGTCAAAATTGACCTCTGCGCCATTTTTCGAATTTTTCCGCCACCTCATCACTTAATGGGATTTTGGAAACTGGCTTCGCTTCAGTTTGTGTTTTCACTGTCTTCTTCACTTGCTCAGAAATAAATTCACATTCATGTAAAAGCTCGCGCGCCGATTTCCGTAATGCTCCTTGACCGAATATGGCCCATTGCTCTGTAAAGTCGGAGGTTGCAACATGCACTTGTGTTTTAATATTGTTTAATTCAATGGCCATCTTTTCAATGCGCTCATCCGCCGTCTCATTCTCTTTGGTATAAATAACGTCGATATTATAGTTCTTATATTTCCTTTCCAGCCCCTGCACATAGTACGCATCAAACACGACAATCACTTGATAGCCGCTATACGCCCTATATTCCGCCAGAATCTCTATTAGTCGATCGCGCGCTGCCGAAAGATCTCTATTCTTTAATATTCTAAGCTCTGGCCAAGCTCCTATAATATTATAGCCGTCTACTAATAGGACGTTTTTCATAACCTAGTGCCCCAGTGGATTGCGCTTCCGGTATACCTCATACATAAGCAGGCTTGCCGCTACGGAAGCATTTAACGAGGTTACTCTTCCGACCATCGGCATATGCACCAGAAAATCACATTTCTCTCTCAGGATCCGGCTCATTCCTTTTCCTTCGCTGCCAATGATGACACCAATCGACATTTTTCCATCTAATGTACGATAATCCTGGCTTCCTTTGGCATCCGTACCAACAATCCAAAGGCCCCGCTTCTGTAATTCTTCAATAGTGCGGGCTAAATTCGTTACACGTGCTACAGGGATATATTCAATCGCACCCGTCGAAGCTTTCGCCACGGTCGCTGTTAAGCCAACCGCTCTTCGCTTCGGAATAATAATGCCATGTGCACCTGTCGCATCCGCCGTTCTCATAATAGAGCCTAAATTATGCGGGTCTTCAATTTCATCAAGAATCAAAAAGAAAGGCGCTTCATTTCTCTTCTCAGCCACAGCGAATAAATCATCCAAATCGGCATATTGATAAGCTGCCACCGCCGCTACTACGCCTTGATGGATGCCATCAACCATCGCATCGATTTTCTTCTTAGGGACAATTTGTGTTAAGACATTTTTCTCTTTCGCTAAATTGATTACTTGTCGCATTGATCCATTTTGCGAACCTTCCGCAATCCAAATCTTATTAATATCTCTTTCTGACTTTAACGCCTCTAGAACTGGATTTCTTCCAATAATGAATTCTTCACTCATGAAGCGTTCTCACCTCGATTCCTTCTTCTCTTCTGCAAAATTGATCCCCATGTAAATGATTTCTTCCATCCGTTCATTTCGATTACTTAAATATAGATAGCCAATCAAGGCTTCAAACGCTGTTGAATAGCGATATGTCTGTACATCAGTGTTCTTCGGGATACTTCCCGACTTTGCATTTCTCCCTCTTCTTACTACCCCTTCTTCCTCCTCGGATAACACCCCTTCGTCCAGCAAAAAATGCATAAATTGATTCTGCGCTTTTGCGGAAACAAAGCGGGTCGCTTCACGATGCAGAAGATTCGGCTTTACCGCGCCTTTAAGAAGAAGGTGATGCCGTATATATTTCTCATACACAGCATCTCCCATATAGGCTAAAGCCAAACTATTAAGTTCCAACGGTTTAATCTGATTATATGAACTTTCCACGCTTAGCCTCTTTTCCATCTTGTACCTTGCGGAGTATCTTCCAAGATAATATTCATTGCTTTCAACTGGTCGCGAATCTCATCCGAGCGGCCAAAGTTGCGGTCTTTGCGTGCTTGGTTACGCTCTTCAATCAGCTTCTCTATTTCTGCATCAAGCAATTGTTCCTCTTGCAATGACAATCCTAACACACCAAACAATTGTTCGAACTCATGGATGAAAGCATCGATTACCTCTGTATGGGTATGTTTCTCCATCAAATAATAATTGGCTTGCTTCGATAATTCAAACAACAGCGAAATCGCATTAGCCGTATTGAAATCATCATCCATATCGACAATGAACTGGTCATGGATTTCTTTGATCTTTTGCAGCCATTGATCATTATTGCCGGCAATGTTAGTCGCTGTATCAATGCGATGCTTCAAGTTATGGTAAGACGTTTTTAGGCGCTCCAAAGCCGCCTTCGCATTGCCAAGCAATTCATCACTGTAATTGATTGGATGACGGTAATGCACTGATAGCATAAAGAAACGAAGCACCTGCGGATCATGGCGTTTAATAATGTCATGCACTAAGACGAAGTTCCCAAGTGATTTCGACATCTTTTCGTTATCGATATTAATATAGCCGTTGTGCATCCAGTACTTGGCGAACGGCTTGCCTGACAATGCTTCCGACTGTGCAATCTCATTCTCATGGTGAGGGAATGATAAATCTTGCCCCCCTGCGTGGATATCGATTGTTTCACCTAGATATTTCTTAGCCATAGCCGAACATTCAATATGCCAACCAGGCCGGCCTTTGCCCCAAGGGCTATCCCAAGAGATTTCTCCTTCTTTCGCCGCTTTCCATAATGCGAAATCAAGAGCATCCTGTTTCTTCTCCCCCACTTCAATGCGAGCGCCTGCGCGTAAATCGTCAATTGATTGATGAGATAATTTGCCGTAGCCATCGAACTTGCGGGTACGGTAATATACATCTCCTTCAGATTCATAAGCATACCCTTTATCAATCAGCGCTTGCACGAATTCAATGATAGTATCCATATTGTCCATTACACGTGGATGCATATCCGCTTTATGGCACCCTAATGCCGTCACATCTTCAAAATAGGCATCAATGAATCGTTGTGCGACAGTTGGCACATCCGTTCCCAATTCATTCGCTACACGAATTAGCTTATCATCGACATCAGTGAAATTCGACACATATTGCACATCATACCCACGGAATTGCAAATACTTGCGCACTGTATCAAATACAATAGGCGGACGAGCGTTTCCGATGTGAATGAAGTTGTATACCGTCGGTCCGCATACATACATCTTCACCTTGCCTTCTTCTAAAGGCTGGAACTCCTCCTTCTGTCGCGTTAACGTATTGTATATTTTAATCGTCACGTTATTTGCTCCTTTCTTTACGTAGACTATCTAGTTCCTCTTTCATTATAAGCAATTCTTGCTCTAACTTCTTAAAGCGGTCTCCTGTTGGATCGGGCAGATCCGTATGGTTTAAATCCCGCTTTAACCTCACACCATCTTGGATAACGACCTTCCCTGGAATGCCGACCACTGTTGAATTGGCAGGAACCTCCTTCAATACTACGGAACCTGCACCAATCTTGGAATTCTCCCCGACCGTAATGGATCCCAAAACTTTCGCACCTGTAGCAATCAGTACATTATCTTCAATTGTCGGATGCCGTTTTCCTTTTTCTTTTCCTGTCCCCCCCAATGTCACTCCTTGGAATATTGTCACGTTGTTCCCAATTTCGCACGTCTCACCGATTACAATGCCCATCCCATGGTCTATAAAGAATCTGCGGCCGATTTTGGCTCCTGGATGGATTTCGATCCCCGTAAAAAAACGGCTAACTTGCGAAACCACACGAGCCAAGAAATAAATCTTGTTCCGGTACAAAAAATGCGCAAGCCGGTGTCCCCAAATAGCATGCAGACCTGCATATGTTAAAATAACCTCCACGTAACTCCTAGCTGCCGGATCCTGGTCAAAAATGACTTCAATATCTTCTTTCAGTCTTTTAAACAATTGAATACCCCCCAACCCTTTACTGCATACAAAAAGCGTCTCTGTCACATGACAGAGACGCCTTATTCCATTAGCGCGGTTCCACTCTGTTTGGAAACAGCCAAACAGCTATCTCCCAACTCGAACATGATAACGGTATGATACCGTTTGTGCCTACTGAAATTTCAACACAAAACTCCGGAGTGCATTTCAGAAAACGAGTAGCTTAAACCACTTTCAGCCGGTGGTGGTTCTCTCTAATAAGCATCCTTTTCTTACTTCTCTCCATCTACGCCACATATTAGTAATTAATTATTACTATATTATATTTTTGACTCTTTGTTAATCTAAAATACTTAAAAGCCGATTTTTTATTTTTTCTTTGCCAATTAGTGCAATAGCTTGTGGAAGATCCGGTCCATGTGTTTGGCCTGTAGTCGCTACACGGATTGGCATGAAAAGTTTTTTGCCTTTTTGGCCAGTCTTCTTCTGAACAGCTTTCATCGCCGCTTTAATCGCACTTGCTTCAAATGTTTCCATAGCATCTATTTCTTCGACGAATGCACGCAATACTTCAGGCACTTGCTCTTCGGTTAGAACAGCGTTAGCTTCTTCGTCCATTTCGATTTCATCCTTGAAGATCACTTCAGACAGCTCCACAATTTGTGCGCCATAGCTCATTTTCTCTTGATAAAGGGCCATTAAATCCCGAACCCATTGCTGCTTCTCTTCTGTTACAGGTTCTGTTATTCTGCCTGCTTCAACCAAATGCGGCAATGCCAATTCCGTTAAACGGTCTAAATCAAGGTTCTTCAGATACTGGTTATTCATCCATGTTAATTTTTGTGTATCGAATAAAGCTGGTGATTTCGATAATCTCTTCTCATCGAAAATTTCAATCAGCTGTTCCTTCGTGAAGATTTCCTCTTCTCCTCCCGGCGCCCAGCCTAATAAGGCGATGAAATTGAAGATAGCTTCCGGCAAGTAGCCTAGATCCGCATATTGCTCAATGAATTGAATGATAGATTCATCCCGTTTACTTAGCTTGCGGCGGCTTTCATTCACAATCAATGTCATATGTCCGAATATTGGCGTTTCCCATCCTAAAGCTTCATAAATCATAATTTGCTTAGGTGTATTGGAGATATGGTCATCTCCGCGCAATACATGCGAAATTTCCATTAAGTGATCGTCGATTGCTACCGCAAAGTTATAAGTAGGCGTGCCGTCTTTCTTCACAATAACCAAATCGCCAATGCCTTCTGATTCGAACGATACTTCACCTTTAACCATATCATTGAAAGAGAACACCTTGCCAGCCGGTACAGCGAAACGGATGCTTGGCTGTTTACCTTCCGCTTCTAATTTCTTACGGTCTTCCTCTGTCAAATGACGGCATTTACCAGAGTACTTTGGCGTCTCCCCGCGTGCCATTTGCGCTTCGCGCTCCGCTTCTAGTTCTTCTTCCGTACAATAGCATTTATATGCCAAGCCTTTCTCTAACAGCTCTGTATAATATTTTTTATAAATATCATTACGTTCCGATTGACGGTAAGGTCCATATTCACCTGGCTTGTCTACGCTCTCATCCCAGTCTATGCCCAGCCATTTCAAATATTTCAATTGGCTTTCTTCTCCGCCCTCAATATTGCGCTTCCGATCCGTATCTTCAATACGAATAATGAGTTTCCCATTATTGTGACGTGCGAATAAATAATTAAATAGTGCCGTACGAGCATTACCAATATGCAAATGGCCCGTCGGACTTGGAGCATAACGAACTCTGATGTCTTTGCTCATATTTTTAAGCCTCCTAAGCATTTTAGTTACAGTTGTTCTGTACACGTATCTCTCCATTCTACCACTGTAGAACTATTGAAAGAAGTATCGTTATTTAATTTTCTTGATCAGTATGGCTACCTGTGCAGCAATTCCTTCTCCTCTTCCCGTAAATCCAAGCTTTTCAGTGGTTGTGGCTTTCACATTCACTAAATCCGCAGGTGCTTCCAGAAGCTCCGCGATACGGTTTCTCATAGGTTCGATATAAGGCAGCATCTTAGGTTGCTGGGCAATGATGGTACAATCTACGTTACCAAGCTCATATCCCTTCTCCTTCACTAGCATCCAAACATGCTCCAATAACTTTGCTGAGTCCGCCCCTTTGAATTCCGGGTCTGTGTCCGGGAAGTGCTTACCGATATCCCCTTCTCCGATTGCACCCAATGCCGCGTCCGCAACAGTATGAAGTAGCACATCCGCATCCGAATGGCCTAATAAACCTTTCTCGTAAGGAATCGTAATCCCCCCGATAATTAAAGGCCTGCCTTCAACCAGCTGGTGTACATCGAAACCTTGTCCAATACGAAACATATTCATTCTCCTTTTCCGCTCGATCTTAGCTTGCTCAAAATCATTTCAGCAATATATAAATCTTCTGGAGTGGTAATTTTAATATTTGTGTAATCACCTTCCACCATATAAACCCGCTCGCCGATCTCCTCCACAAGACTTGCGTCATCTGTTCCAAGAAACCCCTTCATTTCAGCATGTTGATGTGCCGCTTTCAAGGTAGAAACACGAAAAGCTTGTGGCGTATGAACCGCCCACAAGCTTGATCGTTCCAATGTGTCTAGAACTTGTCCATCTTTCACTCGTTTAATCGTATCTTTTACAGGCACTCCCGGAATAGCACTGCCGTATTCCCCTGCACACTCGACTAGCTGGCGGATAAGATCCTGTTTCACAAAAGGGCGAGCCCCGTCATGGACAAGCACTACATTTGTATCGACTTGAGATATATGTTTCAAGCCATTATACACACTGTTTTGTCTCTCTTTGCCGCCAGCAACAAGCTGGATCTTTTTTTGGAAGCGATATTGTTCAATCAATTCTTCGAACAATGGTCGTTCCTGTGGGTTTATAGGAAGAATGATTTGTTTGCAATATGAATCCTCATCAAATACTTTCATTGTCCGGACAATAAGAGGGATGCCGGCTAATTCAAGGAATACTTTGTTACGGCCGGCTTTCATTCTCTTTCCCTGCCCAGCGGCCAGTATAATGACATCATACAACATATCCTGTTCTCCCGCCTTTTGCTATAAAGCTTTTTCTAGTAATTTCGGTTTTGCGAAAATCATTCGTCCCGCTGATGTTTGTAAAACGCTTGTTACGATTACAGCGATTTGTTTGCCGATATAGTCTCTTCCTTCTTCGACTACAATCATTGTACCATCATCTAAATACGCTACCCCTTGATTTTGCTCTTTGCCGTCTTTGATGACAAGGACATTCATTTCCTCGCCAGGAATAACGACAGGTTTAATGGCGTTCGCCAAATCGTTGATATTCAAAACAGGGACGTTTTGGAACTCACAGACTTTATTCAAGTTGAAATCATTCGTTACAAGGACACCTTGCATAACTTTTGCCAACTTCACTAGCTTGCTGTCCACTTCTTGAATGTCCTCGAAGTCGCCTTCATAAAATTCAACCTTGACCGCCAATTCTTTTTGGATACGATTCAAGATATCCAAGCCCCTGCGCCCCCGGTTACGCTTCAGCGCATCGGATGAATCGGCAATATGCTGCAACTCTTCCAGTACGAACTGCGGGATGACAAGAGTGCCTTCCACAAATCCTGTTTGGCAAATATCCGCTATCCTGCCATCAATAATAACGCTTGTATCCAGAATTTTGTAGGTGGGTTTCGTTTCTTCTTTCACCTTTTCTTCTTCCACTTCAGTAGATTTCTTCTTATTACCGCTTCTGATCAAGCCCAATAATTCATCGCGCTTCTTCGTTCCTACCTGGAAGCCTAAATAACCAAATAACAGTGTAATCAAGATCGGCGCCACTGTATTAATAACCGGGACCTTAATTGAAGATAAAGCGTACCCGATTAAGAAAGCGACTAGCAACCCGATGATTAAACCAAGCGTACCGAATATAATATCCATTATTGGCGCTTTGACAAGCAGTTCTTCCATCCATTTAATGAAGTTAAGAATATAATCGACTGACCAAAAAGAAATAAGATAAAATATGATTGCGCCTAGTATAGCCGTTACATAAGGATTGTTAATAAAAATAATATCATCAGCACCGAATAGAACAAGCAACTTAGGAATCAAAATCATTCCCAGCGTGCCTCCAATAATTAATAAACATGCTTGTATAATACGTTTTAACATCCTTTTCACCTCCCTTTATCCATTATAAACAAATTATTTTTTTTAAAACCCGCTATATCCAGTTGTTCACTGCTATACATACCTCTTAATTAGTACGTTTAAACGAAGGAAAAGTTACAGTTTTTCTTCAATTTATCTGTTTTAGAGTATTTCGCCTTATCTACTATAGCGTTCTCTCTGTATGCACATAGTTCTTAAGTAAGCGTAAACCCTCTTTGATTTTCTTCGCCCTGACTTCCCCGATGCCTTCCACCTCATCAAGCTCTTCCACGCTGGCATTCATAATAGAAGTGAAATCACCGAAAGATTGAACCAGGTTATCAATAATAAGTGCCGGCAATCGTGGAATCTTATGGAGCATGCGATATCCGCGGGGCGTGACCATTTCATCGACCGGAACGTAACCATTATAACCAAGCGCTTTCAATAACGTGCTATCTTCTAGGAATTGCTGGTATGATAGTTCTTTCAACTTCACCAGAATCTCTTTAGCATCCGTGCCGCTTCCATTCATGTAATCTTTAACGATCAGTTCTCCTTCTTCTTCTAGCGAAACAATCACTTCATTCATCTGCAAACGAATCAGCCTGCCCTCTACCCCCAGTTCATTCAAATAGGATAGGAGCTCGTTTTTTATACGGATAAACATGACATATCGGTGAAGCACCCTTAATAGATCCGCGTAAGAAACCCCATCTTCGAACTCTAAAATGCCAAGCCCATTAACGCTTTGCTGCAATACGACTTTATACTTCTCCAACGTTTGAACCGCTTGATTCGCTTTTGTAAGAATCACAGCGATATCTTTCAACGAATAGCGGAAGTTGCCTTGGTAGACGGTAATAATTGTACGGCGCTGTGAAATGGCGATCACCAATGCTTTTGTTTCTCTCGCTACACGCTCCGCCGTCCGGTGCCTCATTCCCGTTTCCCGCGACGGAATGGATGAATCCGGAACAAGCTGGGCATTGGCCAAAATAATCTTTTCACCTGTTTCATTCAATATAATGGCACCGTCCATCTTTGCAAGTTCATATAATGAGCTCGGCGTACACGGACAATTAATCTTAAAGCCGCCATCCACGATTTCTTTTACCTTGTCATTGTATCCGACGACAATCAAGCCACCTGTGTTGGCTCTTAAGACATTATCAATGCCGTCTCGCAAAGGCGTTCCGGGAGCCACCAGCTGCAGTATCTCCGATTTAGTTTTATCAGCTTTCTTATCACTCATATTTATCCTCCTAATGCCTGCCTCAACGCTTCTGAAACAGTTGACACACCTACAATTTCAATCCCCTTCGGAGGATTCCATCCCCCTATGTTGTTTTCAGGAAGAATGACCCTTTCAAAGCCGAGCTTTGCTGCTTCTTGTACCCTTTGTTCAACTCTGGATACTCTGCGCACTTCACCGGTCAATCCCACTTCCCCTATGATGCAGTCTGTCGGTTTTGTAGGTTGGTCGCGGAAACTGGATGCGATACTAACAACAATCGCTAAATCAATTGCCGGCTCATCCAATTTGACACCGCCTGCTACCTTGAGATAAGCATCTTGGTTTTGCAAAAGCAGACCTACGCGCTTCTCAAGAACGGCCATCAATAAAGGTACGCGATTATGGTCAATTCCGGTTGCCATCCTTCTTGGATTCCCAAAGCTGGTAGGTGAGATAAGCGCTTGGATTTCCACGAGAACAGGCCTTGTTCCTTCCATGGAAGCAACGACCGTAGAACCAGCGGCACCTTGCGAACGCTCTTCCAGAAAAATTTCAGAAGGGTTTTCCACCTCTTCTAGACCATGCTCTTTCATCTCGAAGATACCCATTTCATTTGTGGATCCGAAACGGTTCTTTACCGCTCGAACAATACGATACGTATGGTGGCGTTCTCCTTCAAAGTAGAGGACAGTATCTACCATGTGCTCCAATAGACGGGGACCGGCTATATTGCCTTCCTTTGTGACGTGGCCTACAATAAAGATCGCTATACCTTTCGTCTTAGCAATCCTCATCAGAGAGGCTGTGCACTCCCTGACCTGGGAAACACTACCGGGAGCGGAAGTCACTTCCGGCTGAAAGACTGTTTGTATGGAGTCGATAATAACCAAGTTCGGCTCTACCTCTTCAATCGCTTGTTCAATGAAATCCATATCCGTTTCAGAAAACACATATAGACGATCACTTACCGTCCCTAATCGGTCAGCCCGCAGTTTTGTTTGCTTTACCGATTCTTCACCGGATACATAGAGAACCTTTTTTTGTTTATTAGCCATCTGTGCCGATACTTGCAGCAGCAAGGTCGACTTACCGATACCCGGGTCGCCCCCAATCAACACGAGTGAACCATTTACAATACCTCCGCCTAAAGCGCGGTTCAACTCTTGCAAGTCTGTAAACATCCTTGATTCCTGGTCGGTTTGAATTGTTGTAATGGGAGCCGCTTTCAAACGCGCCCCGCCTGAACTCACAGTATGGGTGAATGCCCCTTTGCGCTGTGGTTTGATGATATCCACTTCCTCAACCATCTTGTTCCATTCACCGCATCCAGGACACTTTCCCATCCATTTAGGAGATTCATATCCGCATGATTGGCACATGAATTTCGTTTTCTTTTTCGCCAAGCGAAATACCCCCTATATTTTATTAATACTTTCCTATAATGATGTCGAAAAGTTTTTTGTTTTATTAATGTAAGCTTATATGTTATCTCACTACAGTTATTTCTATTATTTACCCTTTATTATATTATAAAAAAGTTTTCTTAAAAAAAGATTAAAGATTTCTTACAGAAAGATTAAAAGTGCACAGGGCCTCCAAAGCTCTGTGCACTTTTAACATGTTATTTACTCGCTGAAGCTACTTCTTCTACAGGCTTTACGACAAATTCGCCGTTTTCCATATCAATTTTCACACGTTGGCCTTTATGAATATTGCCTTTTAATAATTCTTCCGACAGTTGATCTTCGACGTGTTTTTGAATTGCCCGGCGAATTGGACGCGCACCGTATTCCGGGTCGTATCCTTCTTCTGCAATTTTAGCTATCGCAGCATCGGATAGCTCTACGTGAATATCTTGTTCTTCTAAACGGGAGATTAATTGTTTCGTCATTAACTGAACAATCTCTTCCAAATGTTTCTTCTCAAGCGAATGGAAAACAATCATCTCATCAATACGGTTCAAGAATTCTGGACGGAATGCCTTTTTAAGCTCTTCCATTACCTTGCCTTTCATATCTTTATAATCTTGGCCTTCATCTTGAATATTGAAGCCGACATATTTATTTTTTTGTAGAGCGGACGCTCCCACATTAGATGTCATGATTAGAATTGTATTTCTAAAATCCACTGTACGGCCTTTAGAATCGGTTAATCTTCCGTCTTCAAGCACTTGCAGTAGAATATTGAAAACATCCGGATGTGCTTTTTCAATCTCATCAAGGAGCACAACTGAATATGGTTTTCTACGAACCTTCTCTGTCAATTGGCCGCCCTCATCATATCCTACATAACCTGGAGGAGAACCAACTAAACGAGAAGTAGAATGTTTCTCCATATATTCGGACATGTCGACGCGGATCATTGCATCTTCATCACCGAAGATGGATTCGGCCAATGCTCTTGCAAGCTCTGTTTTCCCAACGCCGGTAGGTCCTAAGAAGATAAAGGAACCAACCGGGCGTTTTGGATCTTTCAATCCAGCTCTTGCACGTCGTACCGCTTTCGCGACCGCTACTACCGCTTCATCTTGACCGATCACACGTTTGTGGAGAATTGCTTCCATATTCAAAAGCTTTTCGGATTCTGTTTGCGCTAATCTTGTAACAGGAACTCCCGTCCAGTTGGACACAACCGTTGCGATATCGTCTGTCGTTACTTCACTGTTCTCTTTGCCTTGCTGCTCTTTCCACGTTTTCTTTGTTTCTTCGAGTTTTTCTCTAAGGCGCTGCTCTGTATCGCGCAATGAAGCGGCTTTCTCGAACTCTTGGCTTTGGACAGCTGCATCTTTCTCTTTACGCACTTCCTCAAGTTTCACTTCTAGCTCTTTTAAGTTAGGCGGTGTTGTATAAGAACGCAGGCGCACTTTCGAACCTGCTTCATCAATTAAGTCAATCGCTTTATCAGGTAAGAAACGATCTGAAATATAACGATCTGAAAGCTTAACTGCGGCATCAATCGCTTCATCCGTGATAGATACGCGATGGTGCGCTTCATAGCGGTCGCGCAAGCCTTTCAGAATCTGGATTGATTCTTCTACAGTCGGTTCATCGACTTGGATAGGCTGGAAGCGTCTTTCAAGCGCGGCATCTTTTTCAATATATTTACGGTACTCATCAAGCGTTGTTGCCCCTATACATTGAAGCTCTCCACGCGCTAAGGATGGTTTTAGGATGTTAGAGGCGTCGATCGCTCCCTCTGCCCCGCCAGCGCCGATTAGTGTATGAAGCTCATCAATGAACAGAATAATGTTGCCCGCTTGACGAATTTCATCCATTACTTTCTTTAAGCGGTCTTCAAATTCGCCGCGGTATTTTGTCCCTGCTACAACCGTTCCCATATCCAATGTCATAACGCGCTTATCACGTAGGATTTCAGGAACTTCGTTATTGACGATTTGTTGTGCAAGGCCTTCTGCGATAGCTGTTTTACCGACCCCCGGTTCCCCGATGAGAACTGGATTATTCTTTGTACGGCGACTTAACACCTCAATGACACGCTGGATTTCTTTCCCTCTTCCGATTACCGGATCAAGGCTTCCCTCACGAGCAATGACAGTCAAATCGCGTGCCAGGCTATCTAAAGTAGGAGTACTCGCTGTTGCAGAAGTATTACCTTGGTGCCCTGCTGATTCATTACTGCCCAGAAGTTGCAGAACTTGTTGGCGAGCTTTATTTAAGCTCACTCCTAAATTATTCAACACTCTTGCCGCAACTCCTTCTCCTTCACGGATTAAACCTAGAAGAATATGTTCAGTTCCAACATAGGAATGCCCTAGCTTTCTTGCTTCGTCCATTGAAAGTTCAATTACTTTTTTAGCTCGTGGCGTGTAGTGAATCGTTTGCGCCGCATCAGGTCCTCTGCCGATTAACGTTTCCACTTCTTTTTGAATTTTATCGGCACCCAGGCCAAGTGCATATAATGCTTTCGCTGCTATGCCGTCTCCCTCGCGCACAAGCCCGAGCAAGATATGTTCAGTTCCAATATTATTATGCCCTAAACGAATTGCTTCTTCTTGTGCAAGCGCCAGTACCTTTTGGGCTCTCTCAGTAAACCTTCCAAACATCATAAGTATTTCCTCCTCACTCTTTAGGTGATTCCATATTTATACGTTCTCTAATAAAAGCTGCACGGCGGTAATCTCTCTCTTGTGGTCTTAATTCTTCGCCGGCATACTGTTGTAGAAAACCTGGCTGGGTTAAAATCATAAGTTCATTCAGAATAGATTTAGAGATGTTGCGTATGTACCCCAAATCTATACCCAATCTGACATCAGACAAACATGTAGATGCTTCTTTTGTTCCCATAATTCGAGCTGTTGAAAGGATGCCTAGAGATCTAAAAACTCTATCTTCTAATTGTATGTTCGAGGTTTTGACTAATGCTTCTCTGGCTAATCTTTCTTGTGAGATCAATTGCTGGACGACGCTCGTCAAATCTTCGACAATATCGCTTTCAGATTTTCCAAGCGTAATTTGATTTGAAATTTGAAAGATGTTACCTAAAGCTTCGCTGCCTTCACCGTATATTCCCCTAACCACTAAGCCTAATTGGTTGATGGCGGGTATGATCCGGCTCATTCGCTGTGTTAGGATGAGCCCCGGCAAATGCATCATCACAGATGCTCTTAAACCTGTGCCGACATTCGTAGGACAACTCGTTAAATATCCCCTTTTCTCATCAAAAGCATAATCCACTTGTGCTTCAATTTCATCATCGATTTGATTAGCCACTGCTAACGCTTCTGTTAACTGCAAGCCCGATAAGATGCACTGAATGCGCAAATGATCCTCTTCATTTATCATTATGCTGATTTTTTCATCTTGCGAAAGTAAAGTTAACCCATAATGTGAATTCTGAGCTAAATAAGGGCTAATCAGATGTTTCTCGACAAGCATCAATTTCTCTAGCGGCTTCATATCCGACATATGTAATAACTCAAGGTCTCGATCTTTTTTCAGGTCCTGAAGCCTATCTTCTAATAATTGATTGATTTTCAATGCTTCCTCCCTCTCTAACATAGGGGGGAATGTGTAATCCTGCAAATTGCGAGCCAAGCGGACGCGGCTGCTCAGTACAATGTCTGACTCCGGCCCTTCGTCATTCATCCAAGAGCTTAATGCTTGATTCAAGAAATTTTGTAAGCTCATGGACGATCACTCCTTTCCTCAGAGTCAGAGTGACCCGGCTGCTTCTCAAGGGCACGAATTTCATCCCTCAATTTCGCAGCCTGTTCGAATTCTTCTTGTTTAATACTAACTTGCAGTGCTTGCTTAAGCTCCGCCACTTTCTTACGTAAAGAAATATCTCCACCTATTCTTTTTGGTATCTTACCTGTATGAGCGGAATTGCCGCTATGCAATCGTCTTAATATAGGTTCTAGCTGCTTATTAAAAGCTTCATAGCAGGAAGCACATCCGAACTTGCCGATCCTTGCAAATTGAGTATAGGTCATATGGCAATGATCACAGCGGATATCATCGCTACTGATAAATGGATTTTGTTTTTGGGATGTATAGTTCGGTTCAATATTTAATAGACCGGCTAATAAATTATTAATAGAAAAGTTCGAATGGCCATCTAACAACATTTCACTTTTCTCTTGAGAGCACTTATCGCATAAATGAACTTCGTTTTTTTCCCCATTAATAATCTGTGTAAAATGAAGCGTAGCCGGGTTCTGTTTGCACTTTTGACAAATCATCCGAATCACCTCTTCTTACCCATTACTGATATTTTAAACTTGTGAGCATCGCTTTCATCATGCGTGCCCTCACTTCATCCCGAAGCGGCAGTTCAATACAAATGACAGAACGATTAATGACGCTTATCATCAGCTTAGCTTCGCGTTCTGTTATAATTTCTTCTTCTCTGAGGCGAAGAATCATATTTTCAGCCATTTGCTGAGAGATCTTATCTTCAATAAGCTGAAGTAACTGATCAATAACATGAGCATGGTCATATAATCTTACTTTTGCAATACGTATATACCCTCCTCCGCCTCGTTTACTTTCCACAACATAACCTTTTTCGGTTGTAAAACGCGTGTTAATAACATAATTGATTTGTGATGGCACACATTGAAACTTATCTGCTATTTCACTTCGCTTTATAATAAGAATTTCCTGCTCACTTTGCTGAAGAATCTGCTTCAAATAGTTCTCAATTATATCAGATATATTTTTCATCTGCCCTCCTCCAATCCGACTTACTGTATGTCTAAGCTGTTATCGACTATCCGAATTCTGACTTTGACTATATTTGACTATAATTATATGAGAAAAAACACCTTTTTGCAACCGAGGTGCCTTACTGCACATTCCTATAATTGCCAAGTTTAGTGTGGATTTATACTCTTTTTCTTACTTGTTTAAGCCAAAAAGACCAATGAACTACACATCTTATATGTGATTGTAAATTATACACGATTTTATTCAATA
>JBJEFM010000033.1:0-3420 GCA_051874035.1 Bacillus sp. (in: firmicutes) | reverse complement strand
GGAAGTGGGAGTCTTAGTACCTGTTAAACGGGATAAAGTTTAAATAACTCGATTTTATTTAAAATTCTTATGGGGATTTTTGAAACTATTGATTATTTATTAATAGAAATTCCTTACGGATTATTGTCACTTAACAGTAAGAAGTATTGTATGTATTATTAGAATATGAAGGAAACGATAAATCAGAATTTGACGAGGTGAATATGTATGCTGATTAAGCTAATGAGTGCACTCCTCCTGCGAATAAACAAGAAAGCGTTCGCACAAACATATGACAAATTATTCTATAATAAATTCAGGAAGAATGTAAAACGACATCTGAAAGAAATTATTCCCGAAGTTCCTAACATCGGTGACAGCATTTTTAAGTTTAGTTATCTAATGGGTGTTTTCTATATTGCCTGGTACAAATCTTTTTTGGAATTAGGATTGACAAGCAATCAGGCAAATCAATGGATATGGACGGCAACAGAAAATGCCTTAAAGAAAATTCCTAATTGTTTGGTGCCGTTGGCAAAAAAAATATATTTAGGAGGTATGCTGAAAAAGGCAGAAAGGCATACACAAAAATCTAAACATGGTCAGCTTCCGGAATATGATTGGAATATTGAGTATGTTAAAATCGACGACAATAGTTTCCGTCTTGATACATATGAATGTGGCATAAAAAAGTTGTGCGAAAAATTTGGCACTGAAGAAATGTTGCCATCTATGTGCAGGATGGATTATCTTACAGCTCATTATCTGAGACATGATTTCAAAAGAGACAAAACGCTTGGTGATGGGGATAATGTATGCAACAACAGATTCAGCTTTACCGGTGAATGTGAATGGGCACCGGAAAAAGGTTTTGAAGATCGTAAATAAAAAATAACAAGTATTCGGGTTGTATACACATTGGCTATTCATCCCTATCACTTAAAAAACGGTTGAAAAAGCATAGTATTTTTATTGATCGTTTTAATATTGATTTAGCTTATTTATAGAAAAAAGGATTATTAATAAAAATCAAGAAAGCCAGTTACAAAACACAGTCACAATAAGTTCATATAACGCATCTTTCTTAATCGGATTAAGAAAGATGCGTTTTTAAATTGTAATTTACTGACTCAATCTTTTGTTTCCTAAGCTCCTTCTTCCGCTAACCTGCAACGATAGTTGAATAAGAAAAAGGTTTAAAAGTACTAATCTTTACGAACAGCGCCAAATAAAAACAACAAAGTTTACGAAAATATCCTTTTCAAAAGCAGTATTTACCATACAAGAATGTGCGGTATGATGATGCGGTTGCGCGATAGAGAGAGGCAGTCAAAAAAAACTGACATCACTGTCAGTTTTTTGGTTTCAGATTCAATAATCGTTGCTTCAAGTCTTCTTCCATGTTGGTAAGTTCGATTTGGGCTTGTTGGCGTTTCACGCGCCCTTCCGCCTGAATGCGCATTGTTTCTTCAAGCGCCGTAATCAAATTATCCTGCGTCTTCTTCAATGTTTCAATATCGACCAAGCCTCTTTCATTTGCTTTAGCCGTTTCAATTGTATTGACTTTCAACATCTCCGAATTCTTCAATAGCAAATCATTTGTCGTTTTCGCCACTTGGTTTTGCGCATTGACCGCGCTTTGCTGGCGTAATAGCGCCAAGGCGATGGCCACTTGATTCTTCCATAATGGGATGGCCGTCATGATGGAAGACTGGATTTTCTCCGCCAATGTTTGGTTCGTGTTTTGGATCAGGCGAATCTGCGGAGCCGTCTGGATGGTGATTTGTCTGCTTAACTGCAAATCATGCATCCGTTTCTCTAAACGGTCGACAAATTGCATCATATCGTTCACTTCCTGCACCGCCATCTGATCGCCTGATTCCTGTGCTTTGCGGCGAAGCTCAGGGATGACCTTTTCATTTAATTCAGCCATCTTAAGCTCCGCTGCGGCGATATAAATATTCAGCGCTTGGAAGTAGTCTTTATTCTTCTCGTATAGCTGTTCCAGCATACCGATATCCTGCAGCAGCCCGTTCTTCGCATGTGTCAGCTGCACCGCGATGCGGTCGATCTGCACGCTCGTCTTCTGGTATTTCGTCAGCGTTTCTTGGATAGAGGATTGAATCTTACCGAAGAAGCGTGAAATCATGCCGCGCTTCTCGCCTAATTCATCAGGCTTCACGCTTTCAAGACGCTTCATCAAATCGCCCAGAATATCGCCGATTTCCCCGATATCCTTCTTCTGCACTTGGTCAAGCATCGCGTGGGAGAAGCTTGTCAGCTTTGTCTGCGCCTGCGCCCCGTACATCATCATCGCTTTAAAGTCGGTCGGGTCGATTTGTTCCGCAAGCTGGAACGCACGCTCGCGGTTTTCGGGCGGAAGCACATCCACCAGGCGTTTTGGCTGCTCGGCTGTACTGTGTTGCACTTCTGTTACCGCATTATCGCCATCGCCAAATGGATTGGCTAATAGATCATCAAGTACATCTTTTTTTTGCAGTGAATGATTGTCGTTCATGCAAGGTCCTCCTTAAGGCTTTATATGTTTGTCTTTGTTTTTTTCAATGGATTGCTTCGCCACATCGATTTCAAGGCGAAGCGTATCGACGTCGCTTGAAAGCAGCTGGGATAAATCTTGGTTGATCGTATCCGCCATCGATGAAATAGTGATTCTTGTTTCACGGAGAGAATCCTGCATTTCTTTTGTCTTCACTTGCTGTTTCGTTAAGAATGCGTATTTCTCCGTCAGTTCCACCATCGAATCAAGATGTGAATAATAGAATGACTCCGCTTCATAGAAACGTTTAGGGTCGCTCTCGACGATGGATTGGATCTTCTTGGCCACTCTAATCACATCATAATTCTGTTTAATGGTAATAACGCTTCCGACCGAGAACATGACTTTCTGCAGTCTGGATATTTTGAGCTTGCCCTCGCGCAAATGCTCCTGGATATATTTATATTCCCGGCGCGACAAGCCGCTTGCCTTCAATTGTTTACTGGAAATGACCCCTTGCAGTCCAAAGAACGTGACAAGGAAAGCTATCATACTAGAAAGCATGGTGACAGTAAACGATGCATCCAAGCCGAACCATGTGATCAGCCCTGTGATCGTGAAAGCAATCGCCCCCACACCTAAGCGGAAAATAAACATAAATATGGAAAGAATTGATTTCATTGTAATCGACTCCTATTTTTGAAGTTCCTTAAACAGTATTTACGTACCATCCTCCATAAAGTTTCACACGGCCTGCCTTTTTTCCAAAACCAAGCAGGAATTCGTCGAACCAGAAGGAAAAAGCCTGCTCCTTAGAACTTAATACCTATATTATATTATAGCAATTGCGCTCAAGTTCATATATAAGGCGCTAGTCGTACAGACAGCTAGGACTGTAAAGCGACGCGCATCTTTTTCTTTATTTTTACCCTAAATATGCAGGT
>JBJEFM010000032.1:0-3472 GCA_051874035.1 Bacillus sp. (in: firmicutes) | reverse complement strand
AAGATTTAAAGGTAGCTAATATGGTTCGCAATCATAATCTTGCTAAAGCGATTACAGAGGTTTCATGGGCTGAATTCCGCACGATGTTGGAGTATAAAGCTGAATGGTACGGTAAGCAAGTAGTTCCTGTGAATGCGAAATATACATCGCAACGTTGTAACATTTGCGGTCATACAGAAAAGGCAAACCGGAAATCTCAGTCTGCTTTTGTTTGTATTAAATGTGGCCATTCTAACGACGCTGATGTAAATGCATCCAAAAACATAGAAGAACTAGCATTAGTTGTTTAATGATGTTCTTTTTTTGTGCAGGAGACTTACTATGTTAGTCGTTTGTACTGCTAACTGTCGGTGCGACAGGGATAGCCTTCTAAATTAGAGCTCAATAGAGCTCCGTACGTAGGAATCCTCCTCCTCAACGCAACGTAGTGGAGTAGGTGGGGGTAGTTCACGTATAGAGAGGCGGGGAAAACG
Organism: Bacillus sp. (in: firmicutes); assembly: GCA_051874035.1. Taxonomy (GTDB): domain Bacteria; phylum Bacillota; class Bacilli; order Bacillales; family DSM-1321; genus Bacillus_AD. The sequence continues at coordinate 2,999 of JBJEFM010000032.1, read as the reverse complement.
GATATTAATCATTCTTATAAGGGAGATGTATGTGGATGAAAACCGTTTTGATAATCGCAACAATCGTTTATCTCTTATATATCATAGTTGAAACAAGTGTAAGTATATATCTTAATTATGGTTGGGAGAAAGGCAAGAAACAGAAACGCGCATTTTCTAAATGGTATCATAACATCATAAATCGGAAGCGGCATAAAACAGCGACAAAGTGAAAAAAGCCCCAAGGGTAAGCGGGTATCCGCAACCTTGGAGCTTTTTTATGGAATTAACATGATGTAACATCAAAATCTTCGATAGGCCACCATTTGTTTCCATCTTGTGCCAGAAGTTCATCCGATGCATCAGGACCCATCGTACCTGCTTGATAATTCGGAAAAAATGGTGCCGGGGTTTCTTTCCACACTGCTGCAATGCCATCGACGAATTTCCATGATAGCGCCACTTCATCCCAGTGCGTGAAGTTTGTCGTGTCGCCGCGCATGCAGTCATATAACAGCTTCTCATATGCTTCCGGCGTGTTCATGCGGTCTACACTTTGATTCGAATAGTTTAAACGGATCGGTGTAGTAAATCCTTTTTGTCCGGATTTCTTCATGTTTAAGTGGAACGTGACCCCTTCGTTCGGTTGGATATGTATAACCAACAAGTTCGGGCTTAGCTCCTCTGCCGGGTTATAGTACAGATTCATAGGAATATCCTTGAATTGGACAACAATCTTCGTCGATTTGGTCGCCATGCTTTTTCCTGTACGGATATAGAAAGGGACGCCAGCCCAACGGAAATTGTCGATCTTTAATCTGCCGGCCACAAATGTGTCCGTGTTTGAATTCGGATTGACCATCGGTTCCTTACGGTAGTCGTTTATCATTACACCATTTACTTCGCCTGCGCCATATTGGCCTCTGACAAAATTCTTTAATACTTCTTCATTTGTATAAGTGCGTAAGGAGCGGAGGGCTCGTACCTTCTCGCTGCGGATTTCTTCCATTGTCAGCTTGATCGGCGGTTCCATCGCCAGCAGGGCCACCATTTGCAGCATATGGTTTTGCACCATGTCTTTTAAAGCGCCGCTTTTATCGTAATATCTGCCGCGTTCTTCCACACCCAGCGTCTCGCTTGATGTGATCTGGATGTTGGAGATATAACGATTATTCCATAATGGCTCGAACATCATATTGGAGAAGCGGATGACTTCGATATTCTGTACCATTTCTTTTCCTAAGTAATGGTCGATGCGATAAATTTCGTCTTCTTCGAAAGAAGCGCGGATCATATTGTTCAATGCTGCGGCGGATTCATAATCATGCCCGAAAGGTTTTTCAATAATCACACGTTTATATCCGGTTGTATCCGTCAAGCCCTTTGTTCTTAGATGTTCGGTGATTGGTCCGAAGAACTCAGGTGCCATAGCCAAATAGAATAGGCGATTGCCATCCAATTGATATTGGGCATCCATCTCTTCAGCCAGCGTTTTTAACTCGGCATAAGAATCGGAGTTGGATACATCATGTGAATGATAATAGAAATGCGTGACAAATTTGTTCAACTCTGTTTCCGAGACGGAACTAATAGCAGACAGAACAGAGTCTTTAATATTATTTTGGAACTGTTCTTGGGTTAGTGTTCTTCTCGCGACTCCAATCACGGCGAAGCGCTCCGTAATTCTTCCCTTTTTATATAGACGGTAAAGTGAAGGATAGAGTTTGCGATTCGCCAAGTCACCTGTTGCTCCGAAAAGCATGATAAGTGCTGTAGGTCTTTGTTTGTTATTCACTGTTGAACCTCATTTCTAATAACCTTTTATATAACGTATCTAAATAAAGTATCCTATATACATTTATACACGTTTGTGGATGCCATAACAATCTTATTATATAACTTTATAATAAGAAAAGAAATTTCCACCGCTTAGGTTTTGTTTGTTACAATAGGTTTACACTGATAAATGCAAGAGTATACGGTTAGAGACGCTTTTTAGTGTTGATGTGATAGGAGGAACGCAGTAAGTGGATTTTGTATTTTTAGGCACAGGCGCAGGAGTTCCTGCAAAAGCCCGCAATGTTTCATCGATTGTCCTGCAATTGCTTGAAGAGCGGCGGGCGGCATGGATGTTTGATTGCGGAGAAGCGACGCAGCATCAAATATTGCATACGAATGTAAAACCCAGCAAGGTGGAGAAAATTTTTATAACACATCTGCACGGCGATCATATATATGGTTTGCCGGGATTTATCAGCAGCCGTTCCTTTCAAGGCGGAACAGATGAGTTGGTTGTATATGGCCCAAAAGGGATTGCCGAATATGTGACCATGTCCCTGCAAATCAGTGGGACATATATAAAATATCCGCTGCGCTTTGTCGAAGTGGAAGAAGGTATTATTTTTGAAGATGATAGCTTTACGGTTGAAGCACGAAAGCTGGAACACGGAATTGATAGCTATGGATACCGCATTACGGAGAAATCCCGTCCCGGTGAGCTGCAGGTGGATAAGCTGCTTAAGCTGGGATTGCAGCCTGGCCCGCTGTTCAAGAAGTTAAAAGCGGGAGAAATAGTAGAGTTGGAAGATGGAACGATTATTAATGGAGCGGATTATGTCGGCGAACCGAAACGGGGCAAAATCCTGGCCATCCTGGGAGATACCCGCACATGCCCAAATAGCCGGGCACTTGCCCAGAATTGCGATTATCTCGTTCATGAAGCGACATTCTCGGCTGATTGTGAAGAGATGGCTGCGGATTATTTTCATTCCACCACTTCCCAGGCGGCTCGTACGGCTCTGGCGGCGGGCGCCAAGCATCTGATTCTTACTCATATCAGCTCGCGTTATCTGGGTGAAGCAGTAGAGAGCTTGCGGCAAGAAGCGGCGGAGATTTTTCCTAATACAGTGATTGCGGAAGACTTCATGAAGATAGAAATAAAGTGAATCTTTGATAGGTGGGGGGGGTTCCTTCATCTCCCACCTATCATTAGATGAACCAACCTTAGTTGTTACAGGTAC
>JBJEFM010000031.1:0-18454 GCA_051874035.1 Bacillus sp. (in: firmicutes) | reverse complement strand
GAGTCTTAGTACCTGTTAAACGGGATAAAAAAGGAGAAGGCTCGGTTCATGCAACCGAGTTTTTCTTGGAAAAAAACATACCCCTTAAGGGTATGAAGGGGTGAGAGTACGGTGAGTGAACTTTTTAAAGAAACAATATTCAATATTACTGGGATGACATGTGCTGCTTGTTCGGCAAGAATCGAAAAAGTCCTCAATAAAATGGAAGGCGTGGAAGAGGCAAATGTGAATTTGGCCCTGGAGAAATCCACAATCAAATATAACCCAAGCAAAGTGAAGCCGGAAGAGCTGCGACAAAAGATTGAAAAGCTAGGTTATGGCGTATCCATGGAATCGGCTGAATTCAATATTACCGGCATGACGTGTGCGGCTTGTGCAACCCGGATTGAAAAAGGTCTCAATAAAATGGACGGGGTAGAACAAGCAACCGTCAATTTAGCGCTTGAAACAGCTACTGTCACATATAATCCAGGCAGTATATCTCCAAGCGATATCATGGACAAAGTCGGGAAGCTCGGTTACGGAGCGGAACGCAAGCAAGAAGGGCAAGAGGAACGGGTGGACCATAGACAGCAGGCAATAGAGAAGCAAAAGTGGAAATTCGTTATTTCGGCTGTTCTTTCTCTTCCGCTGCTCTATACAATGGTTGGGCATTTCTCATTTACCTCGTGGATCTATATGCCTGATTTCTTGATGAATCCGTGGTTTCAGTTCGCATTGGCGACACCCGTTCAATTTATCATCGGAAGTCAATTCTATATCGGAGCATATAAGGCGCTCCGCAATAAAAGCGCGAACATGGATGTGCTGGTCGCTTTAGGCACATCAGCCGCCTATTTCTACAGCTTGTATCAAAGTATTCAAGCCATGGGCGGCCATACGCATGAATTGCACTTGTATTATGAAACGAGTGCAGTGTTGATCACTCTTATCTTATTGGGGAAATTATTCGAAGCGAAAGCGAAAGGACGCTCATCGGAAGCTATCAAGAAATTGATGGGCTTACAAGCTAAAACCGCTATAGTTGAAAGAGGCGGGCAAGAGATTGAAATACCGCTTGAAGATGTAGTGGCGGGTGATATAGTTTTCGTTAAACCGGGCGAGAAAGTGCCTGTTGACGGCGAAATCATTGAAGGTCGTTCCGCTCTTGATGAATCGATGATTACAGGGGAAAGCGTCCCTGTGGATAAGATAGCCGGAGATACAGTAATCGGCGCGACTGTCAATAAAAACGGTTTCTTGAAACTCCGTGCCACAAGGGTCGGCAGCGATACGGCACTGGCGCAAATCGTAAAAGTTGTAGAGCAAGCGCAAGGGTCGAAAGCGCCTATTCAACGATTGGCGGACAAAATCTCCGGAGTGTTTGTCCCCATTGTCGTAGGCATTGCCATTGTGACCTTCCTGATCTGGTATTTCATCGCCAATCCGGGGGATTTCCCGGAAGCCTTGCAAAAAATGATCGCTGTCTTGGTTATTGCTTGTCCGTGTGCGCTTGGTTTAGCGACACCTACTTCCATTATGGCGGGCTCCGGCCGGGCTGCTGAATACGGCATTTTATTCAAGGGCGGCGAACATTTGGAGCAAACGCATAAAGTGAGCGCGGTATTGCTTGATAAAACGGGAACTGTGACAAATGGCGAACCGGTTCTTACCGATGTCATAACGGCTGCGGGTTGGCAAGAGGAAAAATTGCTGTGCTTGGCCGCTTCCGCAGAGAGACATTCCGAGCATCCATTAGCGGACGCTATTGTCAAAGGTTTGCAAACGAAAGGGATTGCGCTGAAACCGGTTGAATCGTTCGATGCTGTCCCTGGATTTGGAATTGAAGCGAAAGTCGATGGCTGCCGGTTATTGATTGGGACACGCAAGCTATTGCAGAAATATGACGTTTCCATTGAAAAGGATGGAAGCGAAACGATGAACCGTCTGGAAGAAGAGGGGAAAACAGCGATGCTTATTGCGGTTGATGGCGTGTATGCAGGAATTGTAGCTGTCGCGGACACAATTAAAGAATCCTCTAAGGAAGCAATCAATCGATTGATTAATATGGGAATCGATGTCTGGATGATTACCGGCGATAATGAGCGTACAGCTAAAGCAATCGCCGGAGAAGCCGGCATCCGGCATGTGATTGCGGAAGTGCTTCCGGAAGAGAAAGCAAATGAAGTGAAGAAGCTGCAAGATAAGGGAATGTGTGTGGCAATGGTAGGGGACGGAATTAATGATGCTCCTGCTTTGGCTGTCGCGGATATTGGGATGGCGATTGGAACTGGCACAGATGTAGCTATGGAGGCCGCAGATATTACGCTAATGAGAGGCGATTTGAATTCGATTGCGGATGCAATCACAATGAGCCGGCATACAGTCCGGAACATTAAGCAGAACTTATTCTGGGCACTCGGATATAATGCACTGGGCATTCCGATTGCTGCATTAGGGTTGCTTGCGCCATGGGTAGCGGGAGCTGCTATGGCCTTCAGTTCAGTCAGCGTCGTTCTAAATGCTTTGCGGTTACAGAAAGTGAAGCTTTAAACGGAAAGAGGCTGCCTTGCTGACAAAGGCGGCCTCTTTCGTTTTTTACAGGAAAACAGCGAAACGTTTGAATAGTAGTGGATGCTGAATATGAAATCGGAACGGCTTTCCGGATAGTTTATATATGTATAATTTCACCATCCGCATATAATACTTACAATTATGAGCGTTATTATTTTTAGTGGGTATAATCAGTTGTATAGAAGGAAGTATAGGCATTTCCAACTGGAAAACCTTTGGCCATTTCTGCTGCAATGCCTTTAGTTAACTAGAATTTTTTGTTATACTTTAGTAAAAAAGCACTTGTGGATTGCTAGCATAGTGAAATTTACATTATGGGTAAATGACAGAAAGTTTCAATAAATAAAAGCGATAGGAAGGCACCGGTTTCATTGCGGCGCCACAAATAAAATGGATAATCAGCTTACAGGTTTTTCGGGAGGGTTCAGTATTGAGAAAAGAGACGAAAGAATTAGTATATATACATCTGCATGCATCTGACCGTTTTGTACTATCGAGCGGGATCACCTTTGAAGATTTCTACCGTACTCTTGATAGGCCGCTCCATAACCTGCTTTTGCTGAAACATCAATATGAAGATGGAGAATATAACCGCAATACTATGTTGGAATTTGTTTATCAAGAGGACATTCAGAAATTAGTGAAGTCGAACGCGGATCGCCTTGGCGATTTCTGCTGGATCGATTTCGAAGATGAATCAGGGCTTGATGCCTTAGATGGACAGCAAATCGCGGAATTATTATATTTGGCTCACTGTAAGAATCATTTACGGCCTCCGTTTTATCATATGCTAAATAATGAATTTGTTTATTTATCGCATCATAATGATTGGTTCAATAAAGTTTATTATCGTTCGCTGGATGAATTCTTCCGTATGCTCGGTACGTTCATCCCATATAAGATGATTGACTTAAAGGTGGAAAAAACCTGGTTGGGCATCCGAAAGAAAGCGGAATATCCACCGATCCCGATGGAGATCTTCATCCGGTTATCTTCGTTTATGGCAGAGGGTGCCCTCATTTCATTTGAACAAATCGAACAAACGAGAAATCGTTTGGAAATTCCACTTTGGGTTATTGGCGATTATGCGGATATCGATGAAATAGAGGAAGTGTATCAAGAGCAGAATAGAGATGAGCCGGATGCAAATCTGATTTTTATCCGAAAAACAAAAGAATGGACACTTGCTTTGCATTGAAGAACACCCCATCAAATCATGATTTGATGGGGTGTTTCTGTTATTAAGAAGCTTTTTCCGCCAGTTCCGAAGCTTTTTCGGAGTCAGGCGCACATGCGTTGGAAAGAATGGTAATCGCACCATCGCCAGTTACGTTGCAGGCTGTTCCGAAGCTGTCTTGTGCTAAATATAGAGCAATCATTAAAGAAAGCATCGTCTCTGTGAATCCTAGCATTGAGCCCAATAAGCCAAGAGCGGCCATGACGGCTCCCCCAGGAACACCGGGTGCTGCGATCATAGTGATGCCAAGCATCAGAATGAAGGGGAACATTACCGAGAAAGTAGCCGTTTGCCCATGCAATAACATGACAGCCATCGCACAGCTGATTAATGTAATGGTGCTGCCGGATAAGTGGATTGTCGCAAGCAGCGGCACCGAGAAATTGGCTACACGCTTTTTGACGCCAAGATTTTTGACGTGCTTCATTGTGACAGGGATGGTGGAAGCTGAAGACTGCGTACCGAGCGCTGTGAAGTAAGCGGGCATCATTTCCTTCAGCATCTTGATTGGGCTTCGTTTTGAAACAGTTCCCGCTATCGTGTACTGTAGGAACAGCATGATTAGGTGCAAAGCAATAATCATGATGAACACTTTAGCGAATACGCTCATGATACTGGCAATCTGTCCGCCTTGTGTCATATTCGCGAAGATACCAAAGATATGAAATGGAAGAAGGGGAATAATAACAACGTTGATTACCTTCTCGATAATATCTTTAAAGTCATCCATTACATGCTGCAATGTATTGCCTTTGATAGAAGCGAGCCCGAGCCCAATCGTAAAGGCTACTAATAATGCCGTCATAACTTCCATGACAGGCGGCATATCTACTGTGAAGAATGGCTCCAGAAGAGCTTCTTCCGGATTGTCGAAGCTTGCTTTCGCCTGATTCGTCAAGATAAGTGGATAAATCAGTTTAGCGGATGCAAATGCCAGCAAGCCAGCGCAAACTGTGGAAGCGTAAGCGAATCCTGTCGTAATGCCGAGCATTTTTCCTGCTCCTTTGCCCATTGTCCCGATTCCGGGCGCAATAAAGCCGATAATAATCAATGGAATAATAAATCCTAAGAAGTTACCGAATAAACTATTGAAAGTGGCGAAGAAGCGGATAATTTCTTTTGGAGCGACTAAGCCAACTAAGATACCAAGACCGATCGCGCATATAATTCTAGGAAGTAAACCGAATCGTTTCATTTTGTCCTCCTCTAAAAAACAATTGTATTTTATATGTGGATTATAGCGTGAATCTTATCGCAAGTTAAGAGGGTAATTACAAGTAAAAATATTCAGATAACTTAACAGGCTATAAAAACGGTGTGTTTGTTCCATTTTTGAAAAGGCGGGAGCTGATTGAAGGAGAACGGAAGGTTCAAAAAACAGAGGGTTCCCTTTGAAAGAAAATCGGAATAAACGAAGTTTCACTTTATAGAGCTGGGCATATACTATAGAGTTCACTATCGTGCGGGCATTTTTTATGAATGGAATGTGATATTATTTCCTTGATTGAAAAATAAAGTGTTACAATAGAAGAGTTGAAAAAGTAATGGAGGTATCATAATGAAGACGAAACTAGGATTACTTTATGGCGGAAAGTCGGCGGAGCATAAAGTATCTTTGCAAACAGCGTTTGCTGTAACGAAAGCTTTGGATTTTACTAAATTTGATATATATCCGGTATATATTACAACAGAAGGAGATTGGATCACTGGCCAGCAGCTTTTGGCTGCTCCGCAAGATGTGAAGCAATTAGCTCTTGATTCACAGAATATGGAGCTGACAGTAGGCTTACGCCAAATGCCTGAAGAGAAACCATTCGATGTGATTTTCCCGCTTCTGCATGGGCCGAACGGCGAAGATGGAACAGTTCAAGGGATGCTTGAATTATTGAATATTCCGTATGTAGGAAATGGCGTGCTGGCATCAGCGGCGGGTATGGATAAATTAATCATGAAGAGCGTGTTTGCTCAAGCCGGTTTAAAGCAGGTGAAGTATGTTGGCTTCACGCGTAAACAATGGGAGCAAAGTGAAGAGAAAGCATATGATCAAGTAGAGAGCGACTTGGGATATCCTTGTTTTGTAAAGCCGGCTAACTTAGGGTCAAGCGTCGGCATCAGTAAATGCACAACGCGAGAAGACTTGCAAGCCGCTTTCAAAGAAGCGTTTCAATTCGACCGTCGCATCATCGTTGAAGAAGGCGTGACAGCTCGTGAAATTGAAATCGGTGTTCTTGGAAATGATAATCCACAATGCTCTGTTGCGGGAGAAATTATTCCGAAAGATGTAGCGTTCTATGATTATAAAGCGAAGTATGAGGATGGCAATACAGGTCTGGTGATTCCGGCTGATCTTACACAAGCTCAGTACGAAGAATTGAAAAAGCTTGCTGTGACGGCTTTTGAAGCCCTGGATTGCGCTGGTTTGGCGCGTGCGGATTTCTTCTTGACCGAAGAAGGGGAATTCATCATTAATGAAGTGAATACAATGCCTGGCTTCACGCCTTTCAGCATGTTCCCTCTATTATGGAAAGAAGCGGGCGTCGCCTATCCTGAGTTGATTGAGAAGCTTGTCCGACTTGCATTAGAACGCTATGAAGAGAAACAACAAATTAAACATACTTTCTAATTGGATATAAAGTCATTCGGCCTTTCCGGGAAGGATGAGGATATAAGGAAGCAAGCAGAAGCCATTCAATGACCTCTGCTTCTTTCTTATGTTCGATGTTTTAGCGGCATGTAGGAATTTCACACAAGGTATAGGCCGGTATGGATGGGAATCCGTATGTAAGGTTGTATAAGTATAGGAGGAATCAACGGAAATGATAAAACGTACACTTGCACAAATCGCGAAGATGATCGGGTTGGATGGTTTCGAAAATCGGAATGAGCAGATTACAGGCGTGGAGATTGATTCAAGGAAAGTCGTTAAAGGCAGCTTGTTTGTGCCTTTCCAAGGTGAAAACACAGATGGCCATGCATTTGTGGAAAGTGCCATCGCAAATGGTGCTGTTGCGGCTCTATGGCAAAAAGATGTGCCTAATCCACCAGAAAATGTGCCGATTCTATTTGTCGATGATACATTAACGGCATTGCAGAAGCTCGCTGAAAGCTACTTGCAGCAAGTTTCCCCTAAAGTGATCGGTGTAACAGGCAGCAATGGTAAGACAACAACGAAAGATATGATTGCTTCTCTTCTATCCGGGAAATATAAGGTTCATAAAACCAACGGCAACTATAATAATCATCTCGGATTGCCGCTTACGGTATTAGGGATGGAAGAAGATACAGAAGTGGCTGTGCTGGAAATGGGCATGAGTGGCCGCGGTGAAATTGAATTATTATCGAAGTTAGCGAGCCCCCATATCGCGGTTATCACAAATATTGGCGAATCGCATTTGCTGGACTTGGGTTCTAGAGAAGGCATTGCAGAAGCGAAGCTCGAAATCACAACGGGATTACGAGAAGGCGGAGTCATCATTTATCATGGAGACGAGCCGTTGTTAGCCTCGAAATTAGCGGAGAGTAAATGGCAGACCCGTTCATTCGGAAAGGGGACGGATAATACAATTTATCCATTAATGATTGAATCTGACCAAGAACGGACAACTTTTACAACAAACATAAGTGAAGAGGCATTATCAATCCCTGTCCTCGGCCATCATAATGTGTTGAATGCACTGGCGGCAATCTTGGTGGCAAGAGAGTTGGATGTTGATGCGAAGGCCATCGCGGAAGGTCTGTCGGCATTGAAAGTAACCAATATGCGCATGGAATTAGTGGAGGGGCAAAAGGGTGAAAAGCTTATCAATGATGCGTATAATGCCAGTCCTACTTCGATGAAAGCGGCTATTGACTTAGTAGTGGATTTGAAAGGTTTCCGCCAGAAATATCTCGTGTTAGGCGATATGCTGGAGTTAGGACCGGATGAAGCGGCTTTCCACCGTCAAATCGGTGAAGCGATTAAGCCGGGAACCATCGACCATGTCTTTACATTTGGTGAATTAGGTATGCATATTGCACAAGGTGCGCAATCTGTTCTTGGAGAAGGACACGTCCATGCGTTTCTGGATAAGCAAGCATTGATACAACAACTTAAGAGCCAGATCCAACCGAACGATATCGTTTTGGTGAAGGCATCCCGAGGTATGAAATTGGAAGATGTTGTCCAAGCTTTGCGTAAATGAATAGAACAATGAATCCGAAAGAGAAGAATCTTTCGGATTTTTTGTGAAGAACTTCTATGAGCAATTGCTTACGGTTCAAAAGCTGATAGAGATTATCCCAGAGTATTCGACTGTACAGAGGCTCAAGCGGACACTTTTCCATTACTTATTGGTATCCGGCAAAGTGGGCGGTGAATACGTTGTATAGTTGGCTGAATAATGGAGATATAAGCTTGGAAGGAAGGATTTCGGGCTTTTTTGTTGTATGATTATTAAAATGGAAGTTATCTGCTTTAAATGAGCGGATAGATGGATAAAAAAGATATAGCGGTGATCAAAAATGAAAGAAACAGGATGTTTATGCCTGCATGGCTTTACGGGGGCGCCTTTTGAAGTGGAGCCTTTAGCGGACTATTTACGCCTCCATACCGATTGGGAAATCGCTGTTCCTACTTTGCCCGGACACGGGGAAGGGGCGGATTTAAAGAGCGTATGCTATAAGGATTGGATTGCATGTGCAGAAGAATCGCTGCGTGAATTGTTTGCCTCCTGCAAGACTGTCTATGTGGTCGGTTTTTCCATGGGAGGGATCATTGCTTGCCATTTAGCTTCTCGCTATCCGGTCGATAAGTTGGTTCTGCTGAGTGCGGCAGCGAAGTATATCAGTCCGAAACAAATCGCTTTGGATACAATGGAAGTCATAAAAGATTCCGTTCAGGGCAATCTAAAGGAAAATGACTTATACTTGAGATACACGAATAAAATTAAGAAAACGCCTCTCTATGCAACAGCTCAGTTTCGGGAATTGGTAGCGGCAAACGCCGGCGTTTTTGCTGATCTCTCTATACCTGTGTTCATTGCGCAAGGAAGGAAAGATGGAATCGTGCCTGTGAAGACAGCAAGCTTCTTATGTAAATCGATTGCTTCTGAATATAAGATTGTTTACATTGATGAAGACGCGAAGCATCTTATTTGTCATAGCCCCCATAGTGAAACATTATTCAAAAATATAAAGCATTTCCTGTGCAAGGCGAATTAGTTCGTAACGTTGCAGGTAGCTTCATTGCATTAAAAGTCAATAAGTGTTATCATATTCTTTAGGACATATTTTGAAAAAAGTAGTATAATTATTGTTTAACAAAAAAACATACTATTTTACCATTTATAAGTTTTAAACTTATTTATATTTTGAGAAAATTTTAGGCCAATTTTGGTTTTTTTAATAGTTACGAAAAAATTACTTTGTTAAGTGTTAATGCGTAAAAACCAGCATAATCTATGTCTAATTTTTCACCTAACACGCTGGGAACATAAGCTACTTCTCAATCGGGATTTCTTGCCGGAGAATCGTCTTATGCTGTCGGGTGCTTGTGCAAAGATACTGCAGCATGCCGCTTAAAGAGCGTGTTCTTCGTTTGCTTAACAAACGTGAGATCGGTGACGGTTTTTCTTGAGATATATTAAGTTATTTCTCGATAAAAAGGAGTTAGGAAAAATTGACTTTGTTTAGTGAATTAGGACTGCAAAAGTCCACAATGCGTTCTGTAGAAAAAATGGGTTTTGAAGAGGCGACGCCAATTCAAGCACAAACAATCCCTGTAGCACTTGAAGGTAAGGATATCATCGGTCAAGCACAAACAGGAACGGGGAAAACAGCAGCTTTCGGTATTCCTTTAATGGAAAAAATCGATACAAGCGCTGAGCACGTCCAAGGAATTGTAATCGCACCGACTCGTGAGCTTGCGATTCAAGTATCTGAAGAATTATTCAAATTAGGCTTCGGTAAACGTGTACGCGTTCTGGCTGTATACGGTGGGCAAGATATTGAACGCCAAATCCGCGCCCTTAAGAAGAAGCCGCATATCATTGTTGGTACACCGGGCCGTCTGCTTGACCACATCAACCGTAAAACGCTTAAACTTGGCAACGTTGAAACAGTGGTTCTTGATGAAGCGGATGAAATGTTGAACATGGGCTTTATTGAGGATATCGAATCAATCCTTTCAACTGTTCCGGAAGAGCACCAAACATTGTTATTCTCTGCAACAATGCCTGAACCAATCCGTAAAATCGCTGAGCGTTTCATGGAAAATCCACATCATGTAAAAGTGAAAGCGAAAGAAATGACAGTGGACCGCATTCAACAATATTATGTTGAATTAAAAGAGAGCGAGAAATTCGATGCTCTTACACGTTTGCTTGATATTCAAACACCGGAGCTTGCGATTGTATTCGGACGTACGAAGCGCCGTGTTGATGAATTATCGACAGCCCTGAACCTGCGTGGTTATACAGCGGAAGGAATCCACGGCGACTTAAGCCAAGCAAAACGTCTTTCTGTCTTGAAGAAATTTAAAGACGGAAGCATCGATGTGCTTGTTGCGACAGACGTGGCGGCTCGTGGTTTGGATATTTCCGGTGTAACACACGTTTACAACTTTGACATTCCGCAAGATCCTGAAAGCTATGTTCACCGTATCGGACGTACAGGCCGTGCCGGAAAAACAGGTGTAGCGATTTCTTTCGTGACATACAGAGAAAGAAACCAACTGTATCTAATTGAAAAAACAACGAAGAAACGTATGGATCGCCTGCAAGTCCCTACAATCACACAAGCGATTGAAGGGCAGCAAAAAGCGGTAACGGAAAAAATGATTAACACGCTTGAAAACGAAGACTTAACAATCTACTTACCGACAGCTGCAGAGCTATTGGAGAAGCATGATGCACAAAGTCTTGTAGCAACTGCATTGAAGCTGATGACGAAAGAACCGGATACTACACCGATTAAATTAACTGGTGAAGCACCGGTTGCATCGAAAAAAGACCGTAAATTCAACGGCTCTAAACAGCGCAATGGCCGTGCGTACAACCGTAAGGACCAAGGCGGAAAACGTCGTGGCGACCGCGACCGCAACCGCAGCTACAGCAGCGACCGCCGCAATGGCGGAAGCGGAAGAAAAGAGCGTTCTAACTAATAAAATGCGCAGAGAGGCTGCCCAATCAGGGCAGCCTCTTTTTTTGATTGATAATGTTTGGATTAGAGAACAATAGGAGTAAAAAGGAGATCGGAAATATGACGATTTTTCGATTTGGATATGTAGCGATGAGTGTGCATGTCCAGAATGCGTCACCCTCTAAGACAATGACTTTTACCCGGTTTTCGAAGCTGTCGGACCGAGAAGCGGCAATCGGAAAGCTAGAAAGGATCGCCCGGACCAATCTGCATAATTGCTTGCGGCTATTGCGCCATAATGCTGCCCATGAGATTGATTTCTTTCGTTTAAGTTCGAAGTTGATTCCGCTTGCGAATCATCCCGAATTGGCGGATTGGGAGTATATGAAGGCGGTTCAACCAGCCCTTGCTGAAATCAAATCTTTTTTGCAGCAGCACCCGAATATGCGCATTGACTTCCACCCTGATCACTTCGTCCTGTTGAACACTCAGGACAAGGAGACGTTCTCTATGTCGTTGAAGACCTTGCAAATGCACTATTTGTTATTGAAAGGGATGGGGATTGACACAAAGGAAAGGTGCGTCATGCATGTTGGGGGAAGTTATCAAGATAAAGAGAAAGCGTTAGAGCAGTTCATTCATAATTGGGCATTGGTGCCTGGCCATTTGCAGCGCATGATTATGCTGGAGAACGATGACACCACATTCACTTGGCGGGATACTTTATATTTATGCGAGAAGCTTGGCATCCCGTTAGTTTTTGATTATCACCACCATCTTGCGAATCGAGAGGAAGAGGGGAGCCTTCTTGAAGGATGGAAACGTACAATTGTTGTTTGGCGGCATAGCGAGTTGCCATTGAAAATGCATATATCCAGTCCGAAGAGCCCTGCAGATTACCGGGCCCATGCGGATCTGATCGACCTGGATGCCTTCTGGGAGTTCGTCGAACAGGTTGACGGCACTGTTGCGCAGGTGGATGTAATGATTGAAGCGAAATTAAAGGATGAAGCGCTTTTTCAATTAATGAAAGAGATCCGGCAGACAAAACGTGTAGAATGGATTACAGAAACATGCTTTCGCCTATCTTAATGAGGGGAACTTTTTGTTTCATAATCCGTAGATAAAGAATAAGCATATAAAGAGAAAAAGGGGGAGAGGGGATTGGAACTTTGCAATAGAATATCGTTGAAAGCACTCAAAGTGTGGAGGCAGATTGGACTCATAATCACCGCGGTTGCATTGCTGGCTGCGGCTGTACTTACTGTTTTGAGAATATTATTTGATTGGTCCTCATGGATTCTTTATGCTTCGTGGAGTGCGGTTGTACTTATGTATTTTTTATTTGTTTATCTACTTCCGACGTTGCGCTGGAAGTGGTGGCGCTATGAAGTAAGAGAAGAGGAAATTGAAATCCAGAACGGGTTATTTGTTATTAAGAGAACGTTGGTGCCGATGGTCCGCGTACAGCATGTAGATACGAAACAAGGACCCTTACTGCGCAGAAACCAGCTGGCTTCCGTAGAAATTTCAACAGCGGCCACAACCCATGAAATTCCGGCTTTGGATAGCGGTGAGGCGGAAGAGTTGCGCAGGTTTATTGCGGATAAGGTTCGGACGGTGAAAGATGATGTTTGAAGCTAAGCGGCTTCACCCGGTTGCGATTGTCTTAAATGCTTTGAAGGTTTTGAAGGATGCTTTCCTTCCGTTGCTCGCTCTTGTCTTATTTCAAGGAGGCGGCGATTCTTCAAGCTATATGGAATTGATCTGGATAGGAATCTATTTAGCGGGCAGTATTCTTTACGGCATCGTTTCTTGGTTTACGTTCACTTATCGTGTGGAAGAGGGAGAAATCCGTATCGACCAAGGTGTCTTTGTGAAGAAGCGCCGTTATATCCGATTGGAAAGAATCCAAAGTATCGATGTGACCGAAGGAATTCTTCAACAGTTGTTTTCTTTGGCGAAAATAAGCATTGATACAGCGGGCTCATCCAAGGATGAGGCGGAGGCTGTCCTGTCTGCGATACCGAAAGAAGAAGCGGCGATGTTTCAAGCCTTGTTGAAGGAAGCGAAGAACGGGCAAGAAAGCGGGGGGCAAGGAAATCCCGCAATGCAGGAAGAGGCGGAAGTGAAAGTGCTGTTTGGTATGTCCTTCAAGGAATTGCTCCTTATGGCAGCTACATCCGGGGCGGTCGGTGTCGTGTTCTCCGGAGCTGTGGCGTTAGTAAGCCAGTTCGGTGAATTCATTGACTTCAATCAAGCGTATTCCCGCATTGAATCAATGATTGCCATAGCCTCCACGTTATTATTCTTATTACTTATCGCTGCGGGCCTTTTGTTTGCTTATGTGATCGCTACAATAGGAGTGGTATTGAAATATGCCTATTTTACGGTGAAGAAATCAGGAAACGAAATCATTATTACCAGAGGGCTGCTTGAAAGAAGGCAATTCACGATTTCTTCCCGAAAAATCCAGGCTATTCGCGTGGTGGAGAATCTAATTAGGCAGCCGCTAGGTTATGCGACGGTTTACGTAGAGACGGCGTCGGGTTCCGTGTCGGACAGTGAAAATGCAAAAGTGATGCTATTTCCTTTGATTAAGAAATCCAGACTCAAGGCAGCGCTTAGTGCCGTAACGGAAGAGTATGTAGTGGATGTGCCTAAGAATAACGTTCCTAAACGCGCGTTGAAACGCTATGTTTTCAGGGAATGTTTTTGGTGGGCTCTTATCAGCGGTGCACTGATCTATTTCTTTAGACCATTGGGCTATGCATCGCTATTCCTGATTGTATTAGGTGCGGCGTGGGGATATTTATCGTACCGTGCAGCAGGGTGGAATATTACGGATCGACAGTTGACATTGATGCATAGGGGAGTTTCTAAGCACACGTATATTGTCCGTAAACCAAGAATCCAATCCTTCTCAACAAAGCAAAGTTGGTTCCAGAGAAGAAACCAACTCGGAACGGTACTTGCTTACAGTCAGACCGGTCTTGGCCCGAGTGTAGGCAAAGCGGTCGATTTGGAGGAACGTGACATGCTTGCGATTAAACGTTGGTTTCAAAAAAGCGGGTAAGTCTCTTTCCTGATAAAAAAGGAAGCTGTTAAAAAGCCGATTGCAAAGCCGCTTACATGGGCAAGGATATTTATATTGGGTTGGATCAATGACATAATGAATGCGATTGCGGTCATCACTTTAATCATCTGGGCATCTTGTCTTGATAATATATGTGCTTTGAAGATGACGAGATATAAATAAAAGCCCAGGAACCCGAAGATTGCACCGCTCGCCCCTAGGTGGGAATAGGTGAGCGGCTTACATAGATATACGATGATATTGGCCCCTATTCCGCAGGCCAGGTAGAATAGGGAGAATCGAATCGGCCGCAGCATCTGTTCGATGGCGGGCCCGAATATGAGTAGCGTAAAAGTGTTGAAAACAAAATGTGTAAAGGCACTGTGCAGGAAGAGGGGCGTCGCAAGCCTCCAGAGTTGTCCTTCTTTAATATAAAGGTTTACGCCTATTAATTTTTCGAGGAGCGCATCTCCTGAGAAGAAAGGCATATGGACAGCAAGGAATAACAGGGTGTTTATGGTAAGGATGGTTGTTACGACGGGGTACATTTTAATGAATTGGTTAAAGGTTTCTCTTCTGGCAAACATATATTCAACTCCGATATCGATTGGATTGGTATAGTGCAAGTTTATTCAAAAAAACGTTTTTTTAGAAGGTGAAATAGCATGATTAAGGGAATAGGCCTTGATATTATTGAAATTGATCGCATACGGCAGCTTGTGGGGAAGCAGCCTAAATTCGTGGAACGCATATTGACCGATGCGGAACAAGCCCGCTTCAATGAATTGGCGGGCAGGAGGCAGATGGAATATTTGGCTGGCCGTTTCGCTGTGAAAGAAGCCTATTCGAAAGCGGTGGGGACCGGTATCGGAGAAGGACTGGCATTTCTTGATATTGAGACAGCGTATGATGCCAAGGGTAAGCCTTGCATTGTGAAACCGCGTGAAACAGGCGTCCATGTGTCGATCACTCACAGTAAGGAATACGCGGCGGCGCAGGTGATTATCGAGGAATAAAGCATTCCGTCTTGGAGAGATGCCCGTCTATGGGTTTTAGGATAACTTGGACATATTCGGCCAACCCCCTTCATATACTTGTATTGCTATAGGTGAGACAAGGTCCGGTAAAGGGAACTTGGAGGAACAGGGTACTTGCTGAATATACGATTTCTTGGCTCTTATTATGGTTGCACTTAGACATTGCATATAACTATTGATTAATCCATGCCTGGTTGAACCTCTTTGTCTCCCTTTTTTGTGTAAATAAAAGAAGGGGTTGAAAAGATGAGAAAGTTATTATTAACAGTGGTTGGTGTAATGTTGCTGCTTGTTTTATCGGCCTGCGGCGAACAGTCGCAGGAGGATGTTGTCCAGTCGTTGAATAAGAAAGTGGAAGAAATGAAAAGCTATAGCGCCAATGCGACTATGACACTCAAGATGGGGGAAGACCCTCAAACATATGATGTGGAAGTATGGTATAAGAATCCTGATTTCTACCGGGTGAAATTAAAGAATGGCAAGAAAGACCAAAGCCAAATGATTCTGCGCAATAAAGAAGGGGTCTATGTATTGACGCCTGCTTTGAATAAAAGTTTCCATTTTCAAAGTGATTGGCCTAAGAATAGCAGCCAAGCCTATTTATATGAAAGCATTGTGCAAGATATTGTAGAAGATAAGAGTGCAAGCTTTAAAGCGAATGATAAGCATTATGTGTTTGAAACCAAAACAAGATATCAGAATAATAAGATGCTTCCTTCCCAGGAGGTAACATTGGCTAAGAAAGACCTTTCACCTGTGAGCGTGAAGGTAATGGACCCGGATCGTAATGTATTGGTGACGGTTCAATTCTCGAAGGTGTCCTTTGGCAAATCGTTTAATAAAGATGATTTTGATATGAAGAAGAATATGACAGGAGCGCAGCTTGATTCAGCGGCTATGGCTGAAGCCAAAGAGAATGAGTTCAGCTTGAAATACCCTGCTGATGTGGAAGGCGCCGAGCTGGTCGATGAGAAGGAAGTCGCAACCGAGGATGGAAATCGTTACGTGTTGACGTATGAAGGAGATAAGAATTTTACGATGATTGCAGAGAAAGCCGAGGTAGTGGAATCATCGACGATTCCTACAAGCGTGCTGGGCGATCCGGTTGATTTAGGCTATACAGTAGGTGTGCTGGCGGAGAAAAGTGTTGAATGGACGTACGACGGCGTAAACTATACCATTGCTTCCGACAATCTATCGCAAGAAGAGATGGTAAGCATCGCCAGATCTGTACAGGTAGCGCCTGTTAAGTAGTGCGAGAAGAAGAGCGGGCAGGCCGATGTTCGGTCTGCTTCCTTCTTTCCTATGGCTTATTGAATACAATTATGGGGCTTTCATATATAATAGGGGATATATCCTGCATAGTCATGAGAAGGAAGGTTAATGTAATTGAATTCGGTATTCTACAGAGATACATGGGCAGAAATCAATTTGGATGCAATATACGATAATGTACACGCTATGAGAAGCTACCTGCGGGCGGGCGTGAAATTAGGGGCGGTTGTGAAGGCTAATGGCTACGGCCATGGCGCTGTGGAAGTAGCACGTACAGCACTGGAAGCGGGAGCGGATTTTTTAATTGTAGCCATTTTGGACGAGGCACTGGATTTAAGGCAGAATGGAATTCAAGCGGATATCCTTGTGCTGGGGGCGACGAGGGCGGCTGATGCTGCTGTGGCAGTGGAGAATAACATTGCCGTAACGGCATTCCAGCATGAATGGCTAGAGAGCGCAAGTCTCCATGTGCCGGAAGGAAAGCGATTGGCGGTTCACATAAAATGTGATACAGGAATGGGAAGACTGGGCTTTAGAGACTGTGAGCAAGTGAAGCGTGCAGAAGAGATCATCCGGAACTCCCGGACACTTGCCTTGCAAGGGATTTACACACACTTTGCGACGGCTGATGAATTGGATGATTCCTTGTTCCAGGAACAATTCGGTAAGTTTAAAGCAATGATCTCTGTGCTGTCCGAGAAACCGCCGATCGTGCACTGCGGCAATAGCGCAGCTTCGCTTCGCTATCAAGAAACATGGTTCAATGCCATCAGATTCGGTATTTCGATGTATGGTTTGAGTCCTTCTATGGAAATCAAGAATCAATTGCCGTTTCCGTTGAAGGAAGCTTTCTCATTGCGGACAACTATCGTTCATGTAAAACAGATTGAGGCAGGTGCGACTGTTAGCTACGGAGCGACGTATAGGGCGGAAGAAAGGGAATGGATTGCAACGCTCCCGATTGGTTATGCGGACGGCTGGATTCGCAAGCTGCAGGGGCAGGAGGTGCTGATCGATGGGCAGAGAATGCCTATTGTCGGCCGTATATGCATGGATCAATGCATGGTGAAGCTTCCTAAGCTTTATCCTGCCGGGACGCAAGTAACATTGATAGGCAAGTGCGGAGCGGATGAAATCAGCGTTGATGAAATTGCCCGCAAATTAAGTACAATCAACTATGAAATTGTTTGCATGATGGGGCCGAGAATTCCACGGAAATACATGAGGAATGGTGAAGTTGTCTTCACTCATAATAGATTATTGTAAAAACAATTTATGGATATGCATAAAAAAGAAGGCGTTGCGACTATAATAATATTATGGAAAAAATGAAGATTCACTTTGCAAATCTCCTTGTTAATGGTAATATGAAGGGTGAAATAGTAATAGGTGTGTAGTGATGGTGGAGGTGTATTCTTGTGTCTGAACCCAGCGTAACAAGAGAGATATTAATCCAGTTACCACAGAATCTCTTGACTGAACTCGATGGATGTGTGCAAGAGGACAACGTTAATCGCAACGAGCTGCTATATCGAGCAACTAAAATGTATCTTCACGAAAGAAAAAAGAGAAAACTTCGTGATGAAATGAGACGTGGCTATATTGAGATGGCTACGATTAATTTAAGCATTGCTTCAGAGGCCTTTCTTGCTGAATACGAGGCTGAGCATTGCGTTGAACGATTAGTTAGCGGGGGGTAATCCTTTGATCGTTGTTAAGCGCGGTGACGTATACTATGCAGACTTGTCCCCTGTGGTTGGTTCTGAGCAAGGAGGAACCCGCCCTGTGTTGATTATTCAGAATGATATCGGTAATCGCTTTAGCCCTACTGTGATCGTAGCAGCCATAACTGCTCAAATACAAAAAGCTAAGCTTCCCACACATGTCGAAATCGATGCCAAAAAGTATGGATTTGAACGAGACTCAGTCATTCTAATGGAACAAATACGTACCATTGATAAGCAGCGCTTAACTGATAAGATTACTCATTTAGATGAGCACATGATGAAAAAAGTAGATAACGCATTGCAAATCAGTACGGGACTAATAGAGTTTTGAACCTTAATATAACAGATATATTTTAACCCCTTCAATAGAAGGGGTTATTTTTTATCCCGTTTAACAGGTACTAAGACTCCCACTTCAACACAGCAGTGAAAG
>JBJEFM010000030.1:0-3494 GCA_051874035.1 Bacillus sp. (in: firmicutes) | reverse complement strand
GCGGTTTTACTCGAAAAAACATTTTTCGTGTCGCATAAGCTCCGATTGAAGTTATTGACACGAACATACATCGGGAACTGTTGACAGGACATTATACTTGTGCTAAAATTAAACAAAAGCCAGATAATTATATAAATGGAGGTGCTTTTCATGAGTGTGAAGGGATACGATACAAATGTCCAACTTACACAAACCAAGATCAATGTACTGAAAGCTGATACAAACTGGCATTCGTTAAATGAAAAAATCTTTGTTGGGCGTTATATCACAAGTGTGAATCCAAATGAAAAACGACTTGCACCTGGTGAAGTTGAACTCATTTCGGCAAATGGAATAGATATAGTTTCCTTGTATCAAAGATCAGCGAGCAGTATGGACTACTTTACTGAGGACCAAGCCTTTACTGATGCTAAGGCTGCTGCAGAAAAAGCCGCCGGATATCATCAGCCGAATGGAACACCGATTTATTTCTGCGTTGATGTAGCTAAGGTGAATTATAGCGACGCCAGTATAATCGCTGTTTTCAAAGTTTACTTTGCAAAGATCAAACAGACCTTAGCAATATCTGCTTATAATCCAAAGGGATATGCTATGGCCGTTTATGGTCCAGAAAAATTATGCATGGCTATAAAGAACGAGTATCCTTCTATTTATACTATGAAAGGCAATCCTCAGAATAATGAGATGACAAACCATACCATAAGGCAGTTTTATACACAAAGCAGCCTCTATCCCACAAACGGATCAGTAACGGTACAGGTTGATCGCTGCATAGCCCAAACCTCAGAATACGGCGGTTGGCAATATCATAGTTTTACAGGCCCATGGCAAAATTACAACAACCCTTCATGGCATAGAAGGAAATGTTCAATGTGCAATCAATATGAGCGGGAGGCACATACGTTAAATGCTATGGGAACGCGCTGCATAGTTTGCGGATATGATGGACCGGTGGCCTATCCGCAGAAAGGGGGTACAGACGGTGAGACAGAATAAGAAAAAAAGCATATTTTATTCGGTATCGGCCTTGCTGCTTGTATTGATTCTGTCGACGGGAATTGCCTGCGCGCCAGCTGTGCCAGAGCCTGCGCCTGATAGCACCCAGTATGAGGAATACCGCAGTCTCGCCATGTCGATCCTTTCCGGCGAAAAACTGGATAGATTGAGCTTCGATCCAGCAGGAGACCAGCTTTACTTCGGCTTTGAGGGAGATCATTTCTGCTCCTATACTGATGCGAAGTTCGATGACGATGATTATGAGAGAGGATACTTCTCCGATTCAGATCCCGTTGAGACATATCCGCGTTCACTTGGTGAAGAGGCGCAGCGCGCAATTGCAAGGGAAAGAAACGCGGCGTTCCCAGATTATGGGTTCGATCCCGAGTTCAAGGCTCGTATGTACGGCTATGCCGGCGAAGGCTGGGTCGTGCTCTCAAACGGGGATGATCTGATGCATGACGAGGCAGTCACCTGCGTATTTTTGCGCGGTTTGGATGGCTCTTGGCACGAGATTGGAAATAATAATTCCGTCTTTCCGCGTGCTCTTACAGGCGCATGTATGCTCTCCGATAGGGAGGGGTATCTGTGCTTTGGCGACAGGTATTTCGATCCCGATGGTGGTGCGGCCCGCAAGCTCCATATTTTTCATACGAATGACGGCGGCGAAAATTGGGCAGATGTTGGCCTCGAACTTCCGGAGGAATATGGCGAACCAAACACTCTCATCCCCTGCTCGCCGGTTTTCGATGGGGAACACGGGGTCATTCTCGTCACCGCATATTTTAATGACAGAGATGAGCTCCGCGGATGGTTCGAAACAACGGACGGCGGCGCAAATTGGACCTTTGTAGATCCTTTGATGTGAGTCCGATTTTTATAAAGGGAGAACGCGGCCGTCCACAAGGGTTGACGGTTACCTTGCTGTTGTGAGCCAATACTATTCAAATAAAGATTTTGCGTCGATCATAAAGACCACACCTGGCGGTAAAAAGTACGTTGAGACAGGTATGTTTGCACCTGATGAAATAAGTGACGAAACTCTCGACCGGATACTAGACTATTTCTCTAAATTGCTGTAAAACAATGGATAAACGGCTTATTTTGCTTTACAATTAACTCTCAAAGTACAGTTTTTTGACTCTCGGCGGGCAATGTAAATTGCCCGTTTTTTTATTGTGCTATAAGATAAAATCGATATGTATGCCGGTATCGGCCGGCAGACCGCCCCCAAAGAGAGGACGATCGGCTGCCTTTTTATCACCGAAGAAAAAAGTGATGGAGGATGCATAGCTTCATGCGCAGTGCGACTAAAAGGATCATAATGCATTCATTAATGTCCATACTTGAAAGAAAGTCTATGGACGAGATAACTGTGCGCATGGTGTGTGAAAAGAGCGGAGTCAGCCGACAAACATTTTACAATCATTACTATTGTCTGATGGCGGTATTTGAGGATTCGTTTCGAGAGGAAGTGCTTCAATCGACCTCGGAAAACAGTGCGCATAAATGCGAGATCGGATTGGAGAAAGTCCTGTATTTCTGTTATGCGCATAAAAAATCGGTGCTTCACGTCTATTCATCCAGGTTCGGCAACGAGTTGCTTGTGTTCATCGAAAAGGTTGCCAAAACTTTGATAGAAAATGGAATAAACGGTTGTATCAGTGCTTCGGACATCCAGATCTCCGACAGGGACGTGGATTTTCTGAAGTTCTTTTATCTTTGTATTTTTATGGGAACGCTGAGGACCTACCTAAAATCGGGGATAAAGGAATCGCCTTACTTCTTGCTTTCCAGAAACGGCGTGATGCTTGAAAACAACACCC
Organism: Bacillus sp. (in: firmicutes); assembly: GCA_051874035.1. GTDB lineage: Bacteria > Bacillota > Bacilli > Bacillales > DSM-1321 > Bacillus_AD. Next base: position 672 of record JBJEFM010000030.1, on the reverse strand, counting down.
GAAAATCACTGGACAAGCTTCAAAAACTTTAAAACGAGGAAAGCGCCGAAGATCAAAAGGGCAAACACTCTTTACAATCCGACCCGTTTGTCAAACTTTTTGACATGGAGTGACCAATGTAAATTGAAGCCTGCTTTGCTTCGTTATATTATTTACCGGCGGCAGAAAAAAGTGTTTTCTTGACTGCATAAATGAGATCGAGGCGCAAGAAAGTGAAAGGACAAAGCGGATTTCCATCCTCGAAAACGGTTGAACGCGTATTTGCCCGCGAGCTTTTTAGGCTCAGATACAGAGGCATGTTGAGAAGTACCGTTTACGCAATGATAACAGTTGCGGCCATCGCCGTACTGATTGCGATGCTGTTGTTGCCCGTGCTGCATATTTACGGTTCGTCAATGTCGTTAGTGTAAAATAATTCCGAAAGAAATAACGAGCCCCGGGCCGCCGGCAGGCGGGGTCTCCGCCCCCGAGGGGGGCGGAGCGGCAAATAAAAAATAGCGGGGACGCGCCTTTCGTGGTAAAATTTGTTTAACGATAACAATAACTACGAAAGTGAGGTGCGTCTCCGTGAAAGAGATTATAGCACAAACAGCAGGAAGATTGGTAGAGGAAATTTTCAAGAATCGAAAAATTCGGTCTGTCCAATGTGGGAAAGACAGCGGAAGAGCTTTT
>JBJEFM010000029.1:0-18691 GCA_051874035.1 Bacillus sp. (in: firmicutes) | reverse complement strand
TTAAGACACCGCCCTTTCACGGCGGTAACACGGGTTCGAATCCCGTACGGGTCATTCTGCAAAACATCCATGAGTCCATTCTCTTGGATGTTTTTTTATGCATGTAAAAAAAATAGACAGCAGCATGGATGCCACCGTCTATTCCATCAAGACTGGATTATATTTATATCTAAAGGAAAAACTGCGTTATCGTCTTCAGCAGCAAGTATTAACCACGTCTGCCTCCGCGGCCCCCTCTTTTCGTTTCTGTACTACGTTTAAGAGTTGATAGACGATCCTCACTATCTTTTAAGAATTTAGCCATCTTTTGTTCAAAAGTCTCTTTAGGTGCACGTGAGTAATTATCGCGTGAACGATTATCCCCTCTTGAACGATTATCGCGACCGTTGCGTGGGCGAGACTGGTACGTTTGCTCAGGGCGATCTTTTGCTTTTTTAATAGAAAGACCAATCTTCCCATCTTTCTCTACATTAATAACCTTTACCTCTACTTGGTCACCAACTTTTAAATGTTCGTTGATATCCTTCACATAATTATCAGCTACCTCACTGATATGAACAAGACCTGTTGTTCCTTCAGGCAATTCAACGAACGCCCCAAATTTAGTGATGCCTGTTACTTTCCCTTGTAACTTGCTGCCTACTTCGATTGACATAAAAAAAATGTTCCTCCTTAAAAATTTCAAAAATCATACATAGTTTATATTATAGCGAAAGTGAAAAAACAGTGTCAACATTAGTCCTTGTCTTCTTTCTTATTTGGAAGATTAAAAATAAACTCTCCTTCATTAGAAAGGAAGAAATCACGTCTGGCAATCTTCGCTATGTATTCGTCATCATTCAGTTTCACAATCTCTTCTTCAAGCAGCTGCTGCTCTTTCTGTAAAGAGGCAAGCTTTGTTTCAATTTGCTGCTTTTCCTTTTCCTTTTTTTCAAGAGCTGCCGATTGGGAAAAGAGTGTTGAAATGGTGAAACCTGCAAGAATGGAGACGCATATACCAAAAACCACAAGTCGCCTCATAAGGCCGCGCTTCTTCTTCACTTTTTGCATTTGATTTAGTTCACGCTGTTCTACATACGGTGATTGAATCTTGGATACTTTCTCTTTCTTCAGTTTGCCCATCCCATCACTCCTTCTTTGAATTTTTTTTTGCTTTATAGCGTTCCACTATACCACTCATATATTTCTGTGCTTTACCCAAAAATCCTCTACTATAATTATATAATTGATCGACTTTATTCGTGAGAGGTTTCGGCAACAGTTTATAAAATAGCCGTAAAATCCACACAATTGGGAGAAAAATGATTCGCATACACCAAAAAACGGCTTTCCATACACCTCTTCCCAACGTATAGATACACTTTAATATTACTTTCACTACAAAAAAAAGTAAAGACACTATCCCTACAATTGGTTTAACAACCAATATCACACATATCCTTTTCACCAGTTGTATAGTAGCCCGGCAAAAGGCGATAATGGTTTGCAGAACCCATAAATAACCTTTCTTTAATAACGCTTGATATGCAGCGAAACCGCAAACAAGGGCGAGGAACAAATAAAAGCGAATTTCACCTTGATTCACGATGAATAGGACGTAGAAAATCAGCAATGCTTGCAAAACCCAAAACAACAAATCATGGATGAACACAATCAACCTGCTTCTTGTCGGGCGTTTAAGGAAGAATTGGTACGTATCTAAAGCCGCTCCAAAATAACTTCCCATTCCGATCATGGCAATTAACGTATAGAATTGCGTAGAAAGCGTCATCTGAATAACTTACCGAAGAATCCTTTAGCTTTCTCGCCTGTCGGTTCGTCAACGTATACCAAATCGAAAATCTTACCTTTAATCGAAACAACGCCGCTATCTACATCCAAATTCTTCATCTGTAGATTCTCGCCTTTAATAGCCAAGAAGCCCATACTTGTCTCCAATAGAAACTCTTCATTATCAAAGCTCTCCACTTGTCTTACACCCGTTATTTCAAGAAGCTTGCGCCCTCTCATGACAACATCATGTTCAGGCGTGTGATTTCTTTTCTGATGATCATCTGGTTCAAAATATTGGCTGCTCATATTACAACCTCCTGTACATCCTTTTTTGTAAAAATGTATGTCAGGAGGACGAGTTTTAGAACAAAGCGGAAAAGGCATCAGAATTCTTCTTGCTTCACCTTTTCTTCTTTCACAACCGTATACATCTCAGCGGCTTCTTCTTTTCTCACGTTCTCTTGCAGCTTCTCAATACGGACAGTCACAAGCTTTTGACCGAACTGGATAAACAGCTCGTCTCCGACCTTCACATTGGAACTTGCCTTTGCCGGCGTACCATTAATGGAAATACGCCCTTTATCGGCCACTTCTTTCGCTAATGTTCTGCGTTTGATTAAACGTGATACCTTTAAAAATTTATCTAATCTCATCTTCTCTTCTCCTTCCGCTATTACAGACCTTTTGCTTTCGCTTCGTTCCAATATTCATCTAATTGTTCTAAAGTGCAATCTTCAAATGTAAGATCCTTTTCCCGTAAAGTCTTCTCGATATATTGGAAGCGGCGCATAAACTTCTCGTTGGTCGCATGCAATGCTTCTTCCGGATATATATTATGAAAGCGCGCAATATTAACAAGTGCAAAGAGAATATCGCCATATTCCTCGCGAATGGCTTGATCGGAAGTTCCTTGCCGGGCCTCTTCCCGGAATTCCTGAAGCTCTTCCTGCACTTTCTCCCATGCGGCATCCACTTCATCCCAATCAAAGCCCACTTTAGCTGCACGCTTTTGGTATTCATACGCGATCAATAATTGAGGCAATGATTTCTCCACACCATCTAATAGAGACTTCCTCTCTTTATGACCTGCTTCTGTGCGCTTAATGTCATTCCAATTCTTCAGCACTTCTTCTTCATTCTCTACCTGCACATCGGCGAATACATGCGGATGTCTGCGGATCATCTTCTCCGTTAAGACTTCAATGACATCCTCCACGGAGAACATCCCTTCATCTTCGCCAATCTGCGCATGCAGCATGACTTGCAAGAGGACATCGCCTAGTTCACTGATGATTTGATTGGTATCATCTTCATCGATAGCATCGATTAATTCATAAGCTTCTTCTAGTAAATACTTCTTCAAGCTTTCATGCGTTTGCTTCTGATCCCATGGGCAACCATTCGGACCTCTTAATTCAGCGATTACATTGCGCAGTTTAAAGAATTCCTTCTGAAGCAATTCTTCATTGGTTACAGGCGGCACATACACCGACGTCAAATTGCTTAATTGTGCTTGACGATCTAATTCATATAATGGCAGCCACTTTACTTCTTCAGCTGAACTTCCCGCTGCTGTTACAAGCGCCACTTCGTAATCATCAGGATATTTCTCCATAAGCGTCAATTTGACATCAGAAGCAGTGAAGGCATCATACACTTGCCCGATGATGATATGTTGCTTCATATGCAAGGAGTCTTTCGACAGTGCCGTTCCGTCTAATAGCTGAAATCCATCAATCGGATCTATTTGAACAGCCTGGAACAAAGCATCCAAAAAACTTTGCCCCCCTTCGATAATCAATTCGAAATCATGGTCTTTTGCTTTTTGCAACAACAGTTGCACCGTCATCTCCGCAACCATCGGGTGCCCTGGTACTGTATATACCACATCTGCACTTTCCGCTAAACGCACAAGCGTTGCCGAAATCTCTTCATACACCTCTTCGAACGTGTCATACTTCTCATATACTGAATCGAAACTGATGAATTCAACACCTTCTTGCTGTAGTTCCTGTATAACGGGATGATCCATTGTTCTCGTATAAATGGTACCGCATGTTTTTAACTGTTTGTATATTCCGTATGGAAGCTGGTCGAGATCGCCGGCTCCTAAACCCATAACTCTCATTGTATTTTTCATCTTTCAACACCTATTTCTTTCAATTCTATTGATGCAGCTTAGCGCCTATTTTCTAGGCAAGAACTTAGCCAACTTGCTGCCGAATGGAAGCAAAGTCAATTCATCCAACGTAAACATTCCCATTCGGATAATGGTTACCATATAGACAATTGCGCCCGTACATACCGTAAATAGCACTTGGAAACCGATTATCAGGCGGTTCGCAGATAGATAGTGATTCGCTGCAGAGAATAATTGGTCCTCCATAATAATCGCTGCCGACATGCCGAGTGAAGCAAATAATACAAGCAACCACGTTTGACGTTTAATAACAGGACGGCGGAATATTTTCCGCAAGAATCCGAATAACAGACAAGCCATCACAATGAATGCAGTTGTTGTCGAAAGGGCCGCCCCCATGATAGACAGTTTGGGAATCAACACAAGCATAAGGGCAAATTTGACAAGTAGACCGACGGCAATGATTCCAACCGATATTAAAGAATGACCCAAGCTTTGCAAAATCGACATACCCGTCATAAGCAATGAACAGAATAGAATAGATATACTCAAGACGGCTAGTGACTTGCTGCCTCTAGCATCGGTAAAAAGCATAATGTTAACCGGTTTGATGATTAGTGCCAGCCCTACCGTAGCAGCCATCCCCATCATCAAACTCAATCTAAATGAAAGCTCCGTGTATCTCCGAACATTCTGTCTATCATTTTGCTGCTTATATTTCGAGATAAGCGGAACAATGGTTAATGATAAGGCGATTGTAGCCGCTGTCCCAACATGCAACAATGGCTGCCCTCTATCATATACACCCTTCCACTGTTTAGCATTTATCATCTCCATGCCCGACTCCGTTAATAACGGATAAAGAACGAACGCATCCATGAATTGAATAAATACTAGAATTAAGCTGCTGATGCTGAATATAATTCCTTGTCCAAGTATTTTACCCGAAAGCGGCAGCAAATTCTGTCTGATTTTAACAGAATCAATAATTATATCTTTTCTATTCCTTTTGCGGCGATAATAGACCACTAAAATAAGGACACTGATGGCGCTGCCGATGACAGAGCCGGCAAACGCCCATTCTGCTACTTTATATAAAGATAAACCATAGTAATAGAAAATCCACGAAGCGAGTAAGATGAAGCCTACACGTACGGTTTGCTCCACTACTTGTGCGACAGCCGTAGGCACCATTTCGCCATCACTTTGAAAAATCCCTTTCAAAACCGACAAAAACGGCAAGAAAAGAAATGAAAGGGAGATCATCTTAATTGATTTTTCAAGCATAGGATCATTCATCATGCCCGACCAAATTTCCGCCCCGAAAAATAAAGCGCTGAATGCAAATGCGCTAATAAGTGTCAATGAGACCCACGAGCTCACCACGATTTCCACTCTTGTATATTGTCTGTTGCCTTCATTCATTTCTGCTAGTAATTTTGAAATAATGACCGGAAAACCATATGTAGAAAGAACAAGCGCGAGCGCATATAACGGATACACTTGCTGATAGATATAGAATCCTACGTCGCCGACGATATTCTGGTATGGAACACGATAAGCGGCGCTTAGCAATTTAATGATAATGGAGGAAATCGTCAGTAAAAAAGCACCTTGCATGAACTTCGTGGAAAGGTCGTTATTCTGTTTGATCACACTTCTTCTCCTTCTCTAGTAAGATAAGCACTCAGCAAGTATTATAGCATACCCTTTTTTTGGACAAAAAAAGGGCAGCATGCGCTACCCACCTTTTGGATTGAATTCATCATTCTTATGATTCCATTTGACGAGCTAAGAAGCCGGCAGCTGTTTCAACTGCTTTTTGTTCCACTTCGCCTAATACACCTTCTTTAGAGAAGATGATAACCGCACCGATTGGATCTCCATTCGCTACGATTGGAGCAATTGTATAAGATTGAATCTCTTCCGTGAATCCATCCACTAAAGAAATTTGCGATTTTTGTGTTTCTAACATTGGATTACGATCTTCCATTGTGCCTTCCACAAGGTCACTAATGCTGCGGTTTAAGTAATCCTTCTTAGAGCTGCCTGCCACAGTGATATATGTATCTCTATCGCAGATCAGTACAGGGTTTCCTAAGCTATCGAAAAGAGCTTCAGCGTATTCTTTAGCGAAATCACTTAACTCACTGATAGGAGAATATTTTTTCAGAATAACTTCTCCGTCACGATCAACGAAAATTTCAAGAGGATCTCCTTCACGAATACGAAGTGTTCTACGAATTTCTTTAGGGATTACTACTCGTCCTAAATCATCTATACGACGAACGATTCCAGTTGCTTTCATCTAATGTTGCCTCACTTTCCTCTTTTGTTTTTGGTTATAATACTTTCCTTTTGATGACAGTAGCCATAACCTTATTGAACTTAGTATTTTTTCATACGTCAAGTTCTATTCATCAAGAAAAATATTTTCTTACTATATTTTTCCCCTATATATATTTCAACACGAAACGGTGCTAACTGCAACCAAAATTTATTATTATTGGTTGACTTTATCTTTTTTGACACAGACAAGACCCTTCGCAAGGCTTACAAGCTTCTCCATCCATTGCTTCGTGTCAGCATCTTTGATCGGCAATGTGATCTTTAAGCGCTTGCCTTCCATTCCTAATCCTACTCTTCTTTCAATCTGGCTGGTCAACTGGAAGACTTTCGAGCCGTCAATTTCACTACTTGCATTTTCGGAAATCAGCACCGTCACTTCTTGTTTATGCTGCTTGATGGAATCCACTTGAGCGGCCATTGCATGTATCTTGAGGAAAGCAATATCAAACAGGTATTCCACTTCTATTGGATAATCACCGAATCGATCCACCATTTCTTCTTTTAATTCATCCACTTCTTCCAATGCTGTGACGCCGCGGAACTTCTTATACATTTCGATTTTCAGATGGCCGTCTGCGATATAACTATCTGGTATATAGGCATCCACTTGAATATCGATTTCCACATTCCGCTTCTCTTCAACAGGAGTGTCGACCATTCGCTGCTCGATCGCTTCTTTCAGCATTTGTGAATACAAATCGAAACCGACAGAGTCAATGAATCCATGTTGTTCCGCTCCAAGGAGATTTCCGGCGCCGCGGATGGATAAATCTCGCATTGCGATTTTAAAGCCTGACCCCAACTCTGTGAATTCTTTAATAGCTTGCAAACGCTTCTCGGCTACTTCAGTCAGTACTTTATCTTTACGGTATGTGAAATAAGCATATGCTACACGGTTGGAACGCCCTACTCGCCCACGTAATTGATATAACTGAGAGAGACCCATTTTATCCGCTTCATGCACAATGAGTGTATTTACATTTGGAATGTCCACGCCTGTTTCAATGATGGTCGTGCTCACCAACACATCGTATTCGCCTTCCAGGAAACCAATCATTACGGTCTCTAATTCTTGCTCAGACATACGTCCGTGAGCATATGCTACACGTGCATCGGGCACTAAAATGGAAATCTCTTCCGCTTTTCTTGCTATATCTTCTACCCTGTTATATAGAAAGTAAACCTGTCCGTCCCTTGCTAATTCACGTTCAATGGCTTCTCTTACAAGTACGCCATTGTATTCCATCACATATGTTTGGATAGGAAAACGATTCTCAGGAGGCGTCTCAATGACAGAAAGGTCGCGCACTCCGAGCATAGACATGTGCAATGTACGTGGAATCGGCGTGGCTGTTAATGTCAATACATCAATATTGGCCTTAAGCTGCTTGATCTTTTCTTTATGCGTTACACCAAAACGTTGCTCTTCATCGATAATCAGCAATCCTAAATCGCGGTATTGTACATCTTTGGACAAGAGCCGATGCGTTCCTACTACGATATCAACTGTTCCCGCTTTCAAGCCCTTTAATGTCTCCGTTTGCTGCTTCCTTGTTCTGAAGCGATTCAACAAGCCAATGGTAATCGGGAAATCTTGAAATCTTTCACGAATCGTATCGAAATGCTGCTGCGCTAGAATGGTTGTCGGCACTAAGAAAGCCACCTGCTTGCCATCCGCGATTGCTTTGAATGCCGCACGGATCGCTACCTCTGTCTTCCCGTAGCCGACATCGCCACACAACAGTCGATCCATTGGCCTTTCCCGCTGCATATCCTGCTTGATTTCATTGATTGAACGCAATTGGTCTTCCGTTTCATTATAAGGGAACGCCGCTTCGAATTCTCGCTGCATATCGCTATCCGGAGAGAATGGATACCCTTTCGTCGCTTCACGTTCCGCATGCAATTTAATCAAATCATCCGCAATATTTTCAACGGATGATTTAACCTTATTCTTAACGCGCTTCCAATCGTTTCCGCCCAATTTATATAACTTGGGTTCCTTCCCTTCGGAAGCTACATATTTCTGGATCAATTCAATTTGTTCAACAGGGACGTATAATTGATCGGATCCTTGATAACGAATATTCAGATAATCTTTGTGGACTCCTTTAATATCCAGCGTTTCAATACCCAGATACTTACCGATCCCGTGATTCACGTGAACAACATAATCGCCTATCTTCAATTCGGAATAGCTTTTGATCCGCTCTGCATTCGATAATTTTTGCCTTCTGGTTGCTTTCTTCGTCTTCTTATTGAATAACTCCTGTTCAGTAATAACGGCCAGCTTCTGCATCGGCAGTTCAAAGCCTGTGTGCAGGTTTCCTCTGGCAATCTGTACCTTCCCGTTCAAGATGGAGCTGGATTCTGTCAATTCTGCTGCTTCTACATCATAATCTTCCAATACACGTCGAAGCTTTACCATGCGGTCTTGGTCCGGGCCTAATATAACAACAGAGTATTTCCCTTTTTTCCAACGTTCAATTTCAGCCTTGAAGACATTCATTTGCCCATGAAAATTTTGCATTTGTTTACATGTTACATTGATGATGTTCTGTGGATTTGTGTGTGGAACGTGTCTTAGAAACAGCGATAAATAAATCAGCTTTTTGGCAGAAGATGAAATAAGTTCTTGGAAACTAAACGATAATTGGACATCATGAATGATCTCTCCCTCACCCAAGAGATTCGTGAACCACTCTAATTCTTCTTTTTCCAGTGTTGTCGCCACTTCTTGTATGCGGCTGATTTCATCGAGTATCACTAAACCATCATCCGGCAAATAATCTAGCAAACTAGCGGGGCGCTCATATGCTAAGCCGATATATTTATAAATTTCATCCAGCTTTATATTTGTTCGTAATTGATTTAATTCAAAGCCGATATTCTGCAATAATAGATTTTTTGTTTTTTCGTTTTTAACCTTTTCTAAACTCGCCTTCAACCCGTCTTCCAACAAGTTACCCATACGGTCGATGTTTTCTTGCTCTACTAATATTTCTGTCGCAGGACCGATTTGAACGGTTTCAACTTTTTTAAGCGATTTTTGATTTTCAATAGAAAATGTTCGAATGGAGTCTACTTCCGTATCAAATAGCTCTATACGAATCGGGTTACTATCCGTTAACGGATAGATATCGATAATCCCTCCGCGCAAGCTGAATTCCCCAGGAGAAGATACCATTTCTGTCCGGTTATAGCCCATGACAATAAACTGCTTCAACACCGCTTCTAAATCAATTTCATCCCCCACAGAGAAGGCCAATTGGTGCTTGCTCCACAACTGTTTGGGAGGCAAAAGCTTACGGAAGCCGCCCATAGGAACAATTACGATTCCGTTCTGATTACGCGACCAATAATTCAGTACTTCTATACGTTGTGCCCGCAGCTCCGGGCTTGCTATGCTCAGTTCCGCCGCAATCAGTTCATTTGCCGGGTAAATGAACAAATCCTCTTCCGAAATAAAATTCGATAAGTCTTCATATAACTTCTGTGCTTGTAAGAGGTTATACGTCACAACTACGATTGAACGATTTGTCTGCCTATAGACGGAAGAGATTAACATTGCTCGCGAAGAACCAGATAATCCTGCTACCAATTGCTCTTGAAGACCTTCTTCCACCCCATTTAAGATTGACTGTATATCTTCATTCTGCAAAAATATTTGGTTAAGTGCGTTCATATCGTATTCCCCCTATAAAACCATCATATTTAACTTTCTGTACTGTTTTCATATAGTTGCTTCCTAACATATATAGATAAATTCTTATTTAAAGTGATAAAATAAACGGAAAAATGCTTTGGAATATTCCAAAGCGATTCCCTATTGAATAATATAATCCACCGCATGGAGGCTTGGATTACATGCTAAAGCCGATTCACAGTCTTCGCAAATAATGGTGACATGAATGTTCCCAATGGAGTCGGACGTGACGAATTCTCTTTGCTCCTCCGCCGTCAGCCGCTCAAAGCCCAGCCGCTCCATATTCACACCTTGTTCAGGAAGAACTCCCAAACAAATGCCACAATGCCTACATGCATAATACAAGCCCATACTAGCAGCCCCTTTAATCCATTTACTGCTAGTATGAACAGAAATACCAGGTATTTATTCATCCTTTATAAAAAAACAAATAATCGCAGTTACTTTTAATTATGCTCATTCATCACTTGTAAGAACGGTTTCTTCAAGAAATCTTCGCACGCGCGGCTGCAAGATGCAATGACAGATTGCATTTCCGCCCATTCTTCCTCTTGGAACCTTCCCAAGACATGGTTAGTAACGGACATCGCTCCATGCGGCCGCCCGATACCAATACGTGCACGATTGAATTCTTGTGTTCCCAAATGAGCAATCATGGATTTAATCCCATTATGGCCTCCAGCTCCGCCTTTCTGGCGCAAGCGAATTTTGCCCACCGCTAAATCCAAATCATCATAGAATACCACTAAATCTTCTATTTCAACCTTGAAGTAATCCATCACTGCCTTTATGCTTTCGCCCGATAAGTTCATATAGGTCATCGGTTTTAATAGGATTACTTTCTTTCCATCCACATAGCCAACACCGTAAAGACCTTTATGCTTCGCCTGATTGAGTGGAATATTCCACTGTTCAGAAAGGGCATCTACCACTTCAAATCCTATATTATGCCTTGTTCTCTCATATTCCTTGCCTGGATTTCCTAAACCTATAATTAGCTTCATTCAGATGTCTCAACTCCAACAATGACATTTCTCTTGTCTTGCATATTTATTATCATTTTGCATCAAAAGATTGTTATTCTATATGTATTCCCTAAAAAAGAACATTTTCCTTTTCACAATCTGAAATAGATTGTAAAACTGCAACAAAGACGTAACTGAATAAGCTACGTCTTTGTTATTATAACATAATTATACAGTTTCTTGCGTTTTTCACTTCTTAGACTGTTTCAGCGGCGCCATCGGTTGGTTCAGCAGAAGCTTCTTCCGCTTCGCTTTCTTCTTCTAATCGCGGCGCTAGGACAGAAGCAATGACTTCCTCATCTTCTTGATTGATTTCAACGGATGTATTACTTCTGATATCGGCAATGGTAATAGTATCGCCAATCTGCAGACCTGCTATATCCACTTCGATGCTCTCAGGAAGATCACCCGGTTTAGCCGTTACTGTTACTTCATACAGAACTTGTTGAAGGATACCTCCCTCTTTTGTTCCTTGCGCTTCGCCTGTCAGTTTCAATTGTACATCGGCTGAAATTTCCTCTGATAAATCGATCGCTTGAAAGTCGGCATGTATATATTTACTATTTAAAGAATCGTATTGGTATTCTTTCATCATGACGTTTTCTTTTTGACCGTTAATTTCTAATTGAATGACCCCATTCATTCCCACTTGGGCAAGCATCTTTCTTAAATCCTTTACATCTACTTCAATTGCTTTGTTTTCGATGCTGTTACCATATAACACGGCAGGTATTCCGCCATGATTTCTAATCTCATGTAAATGAGCGCTTGTAAACTCCGTTCTCTCTTTAGCAACTAATGTATTTCCCATTCTTCAAACACCTTCCCTTGTTTAGTATAAAAAGTCTATAAGTTATCAAATTCCCTTTAGAAATAAAAATAAACCTTCTTTTTAGAAAATTCTACTAAAACAAGCAGGCATATATAAAAAAACGACCAGCTAAATGGATAGCCGGTCGTTTTTTATATTGAAATCAATCGAATAATACGCTTACTGATTGATCTTCGTATACACGAATAATGGATTCCGCAAGCAATGGAGCTACAGAAAGTTCAACCACTTTGTCAATTTTCTTCTCTTCCGGAAGAGCGATAGAATTTGTAATGACTAATTCTTTAATTTTTGAATTCTGGATACGTTCGATTGCCGGACCAGAGAGAACTGGATGTGTACAAGATGCATATACCTCTGCAGCACCGTTTTCCACCAATGCATTTGCAGCCAGCGTAATTGTTCCTGCCGTATCAATAATATCATCAATTAGAATTGCTGTTTTGCCTTCAATGTTACCGATAATGTTCATAACTTCCGCTACATTTGGTCTTGGACGGCGCTTGTCAATGATGGCAATTGGAGCTTTTAAGCGATCTGCCATCTTACGAGCGCGAGTTACGCCACCATGGTCAGGAGAGACAATAACGATATCGTCTAAATTCTTTTTCGCAAAATAATCGGATAGAATCGGCACACCCATCAAGTGATCAATCGGGATATCGAAGAATCCTTGGATTTGCGGTGCATGAAGATCTAATGAAATAACGCGGTTCGCTCCTGCTGTTTCGATCAAGTTGGCAACCAATTTAGCTGTGATCGGCTCGCGTGCACGAGCTTTACGATCTTGGCGTGCATAACCGTAGTAAGGAATCACAACATTAATGGTTTTTGCCGATGCACGTTTTAAAGCATCAATCAAGATCAATAATTCCATTAGGTGTTCATTCACCGGTTGGCTTGTCGATTGGATAATGAATACATCGCAGCCACGAATGCTTTCTTCGATATTGATTTGAATTTCTCCATCACTGAAATGTGTTACAGAACATTTACCTAATTCTACCCCTATTATTTTTGCGATTTCTTCCGCTAATCCGCGATTTGAACTAAGTGAAAACACTTTTAAATTCGGATCAAGATACTGGTTTGACATGGTGAACCTCCATTGGTTATTTATTAATATTTAATTTACTTACATAATCCGTTTTATTCACTTGACGTGCACGGGCAATGGCTAAAGACTCTCCAGGGACATCTTCTGTAATTGTAGAGCCGGCGGCAATGTAAGCACCGTCCCCAACAGATACCGGCGCCACTAGATTCGAATTGCAGCCTACAAATGCATTGTCCCCGATTATTGTTTTAAATTTATTCTTGCCATCATAATTCACAGTAATAGAGCCGCAGCCTATATTTACACCGCTTCCTACTTCCGCATCTCCAATATAGCTTAAATGAGATGCTTTCGACCCTTCGCCAAAAATCGATTTCTTGATTTCCACGAAGTTGCCGACCTTCACTTTATCCGCAATTTGCGATTGAGGGCGGATATGAGCGAAAGGCCCGATTGCGACATGTGAACCAATGCTGCTGTCATGAGCCACTGATTGGCGAATAACTGTCGCATCTCCAATTTCGCATCCAGCGATTTCAGTATTGGGACCTATTTCACAATCGCTTCCAATCACTGTACCGGATTTAATCACTGTACCTGGATAAATGATTGTATCCTGTCCGATTGTCACATCTGCTTCAATATATGTTTGCTCAGGATCAATAAGCGTCACGCCATTTTTCATGTGAGCTAAATTAATGCGTTTTCTCATTACTTTTTCCGCTTGCGCCAAGGCAACACGGTCATTTACGCCTAATGTCTCTTCGAAATCATCAGTCTGGTATGCTGTCACAATTTCTCCTTCTGATTTTAATATTTCAATAACATCTGGCAAGTAATATTCACCTTGAACATTATCATTCGATACTTTTTTAAGGGCAGCGAACAACGCTTCATTATCAAAGCAATACGTACCCGTATTAATCTCTGTTACTTGCTTCTCTTCGTCTGTAGCGTCTTTATGTTCCACAATCTTCTCGACGAATCCTTCACCATTCCGAATAATTCTGCCGTACCCAGCCGGGTCTTTCAAATAAGCAGTCAACACCGATGCTTTTGCTCCTTGTGCTTCATGCTGGGCAATCAAAGCTTCCATTGTTTCCGCTTTAATAAGTGGAGTGTCTCCACATATTACAAATGTGGTGCCCTTTTTATCTTGAAGCAGTGATTCTGCTTGCATAACAGCATGTGCTGTTCCCAGTTGTTCGCTTTGAAGAGCGAATTTGCATGTGCCACCTACTTGAGATTGGACTTTTTCCGCACCGTGACCCACGATCGTCACAACTTCTTTAACTTGTAGTGATGAGACCTGGTCTAATACGTGTTGAACCATCGGTTTACCACAAACAGAATGAAGAACCTTGTAAAGTTTGGATTTCATTCGCGTTCCTTGACCTGCTGCTAAAATGATTGCAAAACGATTACTCATATCGTTCCTCCCTACAGTGCGTGCTATCTATTTCAATGAATTATATAGATTCCATTCATAATTATCCTTATAAAATATATCTTAAATAACCAACGTTTTCAAGAATCCGCTTTAATTTATCACGTATTGTAAGATATTAACTTTTAAGATACAGGTTCATGGAATCATCGAATAATAAATAGATACTTTTAGTTATTCCACCATCTATTCATTCTACCAGATTTCTCTTAGCTTGTATAAAGTGACACTCGATATGGAACGAAGGGCAAATGGTAAGTTCCAGACACAGAAAAAAGAGCCTTACTTATGAAGTAAGCGCTCTCGTTGCTTTATTAGGTTAATTGATTTGATTTGATTTATGCTCCTGCTTCTTCCAGTTCCGCTTCTTCCAATCCCTCAACCTCACCAAGACGATGATACTCTGTTAATACCGCATCTTGAATTTTTCCTCGAGTAGACGAGTTAATTGGATGTGCGATATCACGGAATTCTCCGTCTGGCGTTCTTTTGCTAGGCATCGCTACAAATAAACCATTATTGCCATCAATCACACGAATATCATGAATAACAAACTCATTGTCCAAAGTAATGGATGCGATTGCTCTCATACGCCCATCCGTGTTAACACGGCGTAATCTTACGTCAGTTACTTCCATCGTGTTCACCACCCCTAATTTATAAAAACTTATGATATAGTAATTCAACAATAAAATTGATAATCCTCCTAAACTTGAAAATTTTTTCAATATTTTTTCAAAAATATTGGAAAAGTCATAGAAAGCAAGAGGCATACCGTCCAAAAAATGGCTATATGTAGGCGTTTCCGTCTACCGAATTCCTTTTTTATCATATAAAATCTTTTCAAAAAAAAAAAAACGAGCATTAATAAATAATAGCCCGTTTTACGTATTCTTCACATATTTATTTAACTAATGCAATGACTTCAATCTCAACCAGAACATCCTTAGGCAGTCGCGCTACTTCGACGCATGATCTGGCAGGTTTATGGTCAGCGAAATATTGGCTGTAAACTTCATTGATGCGAGTGAAATCATCCATATTTTTAATAAAAACCGTTGTCTTCACAACTGTTTCCAGTGAAGCGCCGGCTGCTTCCAGCACCGCTTGCAGATTCTTAAATACTTGATGCGTCTGCTCTTCTACAGTGCCTCCCACTAATTCTCCAGCTGCGGTTAAAGGAATCTGTCCGGAACTATAGAATAGGTTGTTCACAATAATGCCTTGCGAGTATGGCCCGATCGCAGCCGGAGCCTCTTTCGTATACACTGCTTGCATAAAATAATTCCTCCTTTTCATTCCCCTTTTAATTCGTCATGTTAAAGTAATTTCCCTGCGTTACATGAATCTTCTTCTCTTTAACATCCACTTGGGACAGCTTCAGGAGAGAAAGATAATCATCCACTAAGCGCTCCTCGGCATCCTCAGATTCAATAAGAACAGCAACGCCTGATACCGTAGCGTTGAACTCCTCCAATAAGCTGATCATACCGTTCAAAGTGCCTCCTGCTTTCATAAAGTCGTCCACGACAAGCACCTTTGAGCCGACTTCCAGGCTGCGCTTTGATAAAAGCATCGTCTGAATGCGCTTTGAAGAACCTGAAATATAATTGATGCTCACTGTCGGCCCTTCTGTCACTTTATTGTCACGGCGCACAATGACTACCGGGACGTTCAGATGGCTTGCGACT
Source organism: Bacillus sp. (in: firmicutes) (assembly GCA_051874035.1). Classification (GTDB taxonomy): domain Bacteria; phylum Bacillota; class Bacilli; order Bacillales; family DSM-1321; genus Bacillus_AD. The sequence continues at coordinate 2,671 of JBJEFM010000029.1, read as the reverse complement.
GCATAGGCGATTGGAATCCCCTTGGTCGCCATTGTCATGATGACATCCACTTGCTTATCTGCGTAAGCGGAAGCGATTAAACGACCGACCTTATTCATAATCTGCGGATTGCCCAGAAGGTCATTCATGTATAGATAACCGCCTGGCAATAGCCGGTCGGGCTTTGCCATAATCTCGCACATTTCCTCAATAAATTGTTCCGCTTCTTCCTTATTTGAACGCACTACGTATCTAACGCCCCCAGCAGCGCCCGGAACAGTAGTAAGCGAGCCGATCCCACGCTGCTCGAACGTCTCTTTGATGATCGTCAAATCTTCACTGATGGAAGATTTGGCGGAGCCGTATCTTTCTGCAAAAAAAGTAAGTGGAACAAGTTGGCTTGGGTTCTCCAATAAATAATTTGTCATATCCACAAGCCGTTCACTTCTACGAAACTTCAAGGTCAAACCTCCTTAAATCCGAATATTATTATAATTATAGTAACTTAATATACGTGTTTATTCAAGAGTAGACTGCTCACCTAATAATCTTACCGCATGAACTTGTTCACAAAATCCCCTCAAACCGTTATATACGCGGTGCATTCTTGAATCATATTCCACCAGACCGAACACAGTTGGCCCGCTGCCGCTCATCAGTACTGCGTCCGCTCCAAATTTTTTCATTTGATTTTTGATATTAGAAACTTCGGGATAAAGCGAAAGCGTAACCTGCTCTAAAACATTCCCCACATTTTCACATACCATTGAATAGTCATGCTTCTCAATTGCTTCTATCATCTTCGCGACATTTGGGTGATTAACTTCTTGTAAATTCAGCCTTTTATAGATATCGGCAGTCGATACGCCCATCACCGGTTTAGCAAGTACAACCCAGCATTTCGGCGGGCTTGCTAAATGTTTGATCTTTTCTCCGCGTCCAGTCGCGAGCGCCGTTCCCCCATATACGCAAAAAGATACATCCGAGCCGATTTCAGAGCCAATTTCCGCTAATTCATCCAAACTCAAGCCCAATTTCCATAGCTTATTTAATCCTCTTAATGTAGCCGCCGCATCACTGCTTCCTCCAGCCAAGCCGGCCGCCACAGGAATGTTCTTCTCAATCGTAATAGCTACACCTTGCTTTATATGATAACGTCTTTTCAATAATGCCGCTGCTTGATATGCCAGATTTCTTTCATCATCAGGCACATAGCGATTATGTGAAAAAATTTTTATTGCATCTTCTTTCTTCTCTTCCAGTTCAATGCGGTCGGCAAGATCTACAGTTGTCATAATCATTTCGACTTCATGAAACTGATCGGGTCTTTTATAAAGCACATCAAGAGTAAGGTTAATTTTAGCCGGTGCTTTCTCCATTAACTTCACAACAATCCACCTACTTTTTCGTTCTTAAAAAGTTCTTGTCCTATTTTACCATATCTCAATTTTGAACGTTGTGTTTTTTCAGGCTATCGCTAAAAGAACCAACCTCTGCTGAAAGATGCATCAAATTCCATACCGGTAAAACTAATCCTGCCTTTTATATATGTAACTATCTTCCTTTGAAAAAAGGTGCCCGAATAGAAATATTCGGGACACCCTTCTTTCTGTCATCGGCATATTGATAGTATGAATATGACTTTCAATGAAATAACTACGCTCGAATGGTTATAGTCATTTGCCAGCAAGATTGCTTTGCGCTATTTCAATCGCCCGTTTCACCATGTTGCCGGCATCGCGGGCGCGTATGCCTCCCCAGCCTTCTTTTTGGACAACATCGTAGAACCCAAGTTCTTTCGCAAGCTCTTCTTTAAAACGTTCTGACATAATTCCTCTTCTAGCCATCAGCAAGCAACTCCTTTTGATACGCCGTGACATCTATAGTATGCACCATTTAAATGGTGCTATGAGAATAACTATCATCCATTAGACAAATAAAAAGACAGTAAACAAAAGTTTACTGTCCACTTAAAGCTACCTGTCCTGCTGTTTCGTCGAAGAAGGTTAACTGTACAGTTTCTGTAAGAACATCTGCATAACTGTAGGAGACTCTTTCGAATGCGTTCTCATCTTGATCAAGCTCAATAACGAATACAGAAGGATAAGTTTCCGCTAGCGTTCCAAAACGCTCAACTGTCTTTCTTCTACCGCCATTTGCTTTTAAAACTAACCTTTTTCCAAGGTTGGAATCTAAGGCTTTCTTAATATCAGCTAAAGTTTTTGGCATTTTCGGTCCACCTCACTAAGTGTAGTATATCACATATCGGGACAAACCGTCAAATAAAATATAAAATTATATCAATTTATATTTTTGTTTGTCAATGGTTTTCACTAACAAATTTATCATTTTTTTAATACATTTTTTATCTTATCCACTTTTTTGGAAAATATGTAAGCATGGAAGGCTGGAATTCAACGTTAAAAAATAAAGTGAATCTTTGATAGGTGGGGGTTTTCCTTCATCCCCCACCTATCATTAGATGAACCAATCGGGTTGTTACAGGTACTAAGACTCCCACTTACACATCTGCGCTTTCACCGCTGTGTTGAAGTGGGAGTCTTAGTACCTGTTAAACGGGATAAAAACAGCATACTAAAAAGCTGCTTTGATACAGGTATGTAAAATACCATTATCAAAACAGCTTTTTCGTTTTATGCTTCCTCCATTGATTTATAAGGCATGCCTGTTC
>JBJEFM010000028.1:0-3517 GCA_051874035.1 Bacillus sp. (in: firmicutes) | reverse complement strand
TGGTGACCAAGATTGAAGGTCTTGCTGCTGAAATTACCAAACAACTACAGACATATACAACTGAAGTAGAAAAGAAGGTTAAGCGAGCAGAAAATAAAGCTACGACACAAGCTGTCAACGAACTCAAGCAAACAAGCCCAAAAAATAAAGGCGGATATGCCGGAGGATGGGCGAAAAAGAAAACGGATGAAGGCATAGTCATCTATAACAAAAACAAACCAGGTCTTACTCACTTGCTCGAAAAAGGACATGCCAAGGTAAGCGGCGGCAGGGTGGAAGGGACTCCTCACATCAGACCAGCAGAGCAAAAAGCCATTCGAGAATTTGAAAAGGCTGTGGAGAAGGCGATCAAATCATGACACTAGCTGAATTACAAAAACTATTAGAAGCTACAGGGATGCCTGTGGCTTATTCTCATTTCACTAAAACAATGAAACCACCTTTTATTACTTATCTAACACCTTATACAACAAATTTCCAAGCAGATAACAGGGTTTATCATAAGATACCCATTGCACAAATCGAATTATACACAAAAAACAAAGACCCCTTGACGGAGAGTAAGCTTGAGAACGTCTTAGACGATGCGGAGATTCCTTATGATATGACATCAGAGGTATATATCGAGAGCGAAAAGGTCCGTCAGGTTATTTACGAAATCAATTTAATATGAAAGAGGATGATTACACATGGCAGAAAACAAGGTTTCATTCGGCTTAAAGAATGTACACTATGCGCCGTACACAATGGAAGCAGGGGTTCCGGTATTCGAAGCACCTATCAGGATTCCAGGTGCCGTTGAATTGACTACAGACCCAAGAGGTGACTTGGTAGAGTTTTATGCAGATGACATGCTTTATTACTCTGCATCCAATAACCAAGGGTATGATGGAACGTTATCCGTTGCGACAATCCCTGAACAATTCGCTATCGATGCACTAGGTGAAGAGTTGGACGAGGAAGATGGAGTTATTCATGAAATGGCTGATTCTAAAGGAAAACCGTTTGCTCTTATGTTTGAGTTTGACGGTGATGTAAAAGCGACAAGACACATTCTTTATAACTGCACAGCCAACCGCCCTACGGTAAGCTCGGCTACTAAGACGGGTACAGCAGAGCCAAGTCCTAACGAATTGACATTCATCGCAAGCCCGATGGATATTGATGGCCGCCGGATGGTTAAAACGAAAACAACTTCTAGGACAACATCAGATGTATACAATTCCTGGTTTAACGATGTATATCTAAAAGCACCGCCAACGGTATGAGGTGATTAAATGGAAAAGACAATCAGAATAGACGAGAAGGATGTCAAATTCAAATCTACAGGGGCTTTGCCGATGAGGTATAAGGCTCAATTTGGACGAGACTTCTTCCAGGACTTATTTAAAATGCAAGATGCCGTTGAGGTGAAAGGGAAGAAGCAGCCTACAATCAAAGACATCGAGAAACTAGACTTTGATACCTTTTATAAAATCATCTGGACACTTGCTAAGACAGCAGACAAAGATATTCCAGAGCCTATTGAATGGTTGGATTCGTTTGAAGAGTTCCCAATCATGTATGTACTGGATGAAGTAATGGATATGATTGAATCCACTATTCAAGCAAAAAAAAAATAAATAACACAGGCGGCGGGGGAAAAGGGGGTTCGGATGAAGATTTTTCAACTGAATCCTTCCTTTTTTTGTGCCGACATGCAGGATTGGGCATGAACGATATGGACGAGATGACAATCGGCATGTGTTTGGATTATATAGCTGTACAGATTGAATTCAAAGACCCTAAAGCGAAAAAGACAACAGTACGACAAGCTGACCAAACTGATTTTGACAGCTTCTAAAGGTAGGTGAGGACATGGCAAAAGGCATTAAGGGCATTACGATAGAAATTGGTGGCGAAACTACCGGCTTACAGAAGGCACTCGGTAAAGTCAACAAAGGTGCCAAGGAAGTACAAGACGAACTAAAACAAGTTGATAAGCTGCTTAAATTTAACCCTGGTAACACAGAGTTAATCGCACAAAAACAAAAGCTACTAGGCGATCAGATTGGAAAGACCAGCGAAAAGTTAGATGTACTCCGGGCAGCTCAGGAGAAAGTGGAAAAAGCTTTCAAGGCTGGAGACTTAAAAGAGGAACAGTACAGGTCTTTTAATCGTGAATTGGTTCAAACTGAAACGCAATTAAAAAGCCTAAAAGACCAGATGGGCTCCCTTCAAAAAGAGCAAGATGATATTGGAAAGTCTACTCAACGAATGGAGCGTTACTTTGAGGCAGCAGGAAAGAGTGTGGATGACTTTTCTGACACGTTAGGTGCTGGGTTAACGAACGCTATCAAGCGTGGAACAGCGAATTCACGCCAACTAGAAATAGCTTTAGAGAAAATCGGGAAAGCCGCATTAGGTAATGATGCTGACATAGATAGATTTAAAAAGTCCCTTGATTCAATTGACGATGGAAAATCCATTCAGAATGTAAGGAAGGACTTGCAGAAGCTAGGAAAAGATGCCCAATCAGCAAAGAAAGAAACAGATGGGTTAGGGGATTCATTGACAAACCTTGTTGCCGGAGCTGCGGCTGGCGCTGGAATAGGGAGTATCATTGAAAAATCTTTTGACATATCAGCTTTGGATACCAAGATAGAAATATCTTTTGAGGTACCCGAATCCTCTAAAAAATCCGTTAAAGAGGCTGTTCGCTCAGTCGTCAATTACGGAGTGGATGCAGAGGAATCTTTAGAAGGTGTCAGAAGGCAATGGGCGCTAAATAAAGATGCCTCAGACGAAGCGAACGCAGCTATTGTTAAAGGAGCCGGAGCGATCGCTTCTGCTTATGCCGGGATAGACTTTATAGAATTGATTCAAGAAACCAATGAAATTGCTGCTGCTTTATTCATCAGTAACGAAGAAGCTTTAGCGCTTGCTGATTCATTGTTAAAAGCAGGGTTTCCGCCAGAACAAATTGATACAATCGCAGAATACGGACAGCAAATGGCGGATGCGGGGTTTGAAGCAAAAGAAATACAATCCATATTCGAAGCGGGCATTGATACGAAAACTTGGAACATAGATAACCTCATGGATGGAGTAAAAGAAGCGAGAATTCAGATGGCTTCTTTCGGATTGGAAGTACCAAAGGCTCTTGAGGATGTGCTAAAGAAAACAGATGTATCATCCAAGAAAATGAAAGAATGGGGCGAAGCTGTAGCTGAAGGAGGCGAAGGTGGTTCCAAAGCCATGGCGGAAGTCGCAACGTGGATTGATACCATTGAGGATAAAGCTGTAAGAAACGAAATTGGTACAAAGATTTTTGGGACAAAATGGGAAGACCAAGGAGCTAACATGATCGCTGTGTTTAACGGTGTTAGCGATGCGGTTGACCAAACGAAAACAAATGCAGACGGACTAAACGATTCTATTTCCAAGCTAGACCAAGACCCAACTGTTCAATTTAGAGAAGCTTTAGGGAATCTGATGATCGCTTTGGCTCCAGTCATGCAAACCATTGCCAATGTGG
>JBJEFM010000027.1:0-3521 GCA_051874035.1 Bacillus sp. (in: firmicutes) | reverse complement strand
CTTAGTACCTGTTAAACGGGATAAAGTTGCCTTCCAAAACACTGATGAATCCAGCAATTCTATTATCTTTCTCATAAACATATGTTTCAGCCAATGGGATATAGACTGTTTTGACTGTTTCATATTGTTGCTTCCAGTAGGAATCAGGCAGAAACGGATGGCCTTTGATGGTCGACTCTAACCATATATCCATTACTGTTTCAATTTCTTCCTCCTTCAAATTCCTGATCACTATACGTACCACTCACTTTCCATATCGAATCATAGTCTGGTGAAGACGATGATTGCATGCAAATCCTCTTCCCTTACTAATAGATTCATTTGTTATATCGACTATGCTTTCAAAATGCGGTGTTATGCCATACAATACAAATAAAAGCTTACAGAAACGGAGATTGCTCTTATGGAAGCGACCATTTTACAAGCATTGAAGCAAATTGAAACAGATTACCGCGTGAAGGTTCTATACGCTTGCGAATCCGGCAGCCGTGCTTGGGGATTTCCTTCCCAAGACAGCGACTACGATGTACGCTTCATCTACGTCCACCATCCCGATTATTATGTAAGCATCGACCCTGTGGGCATTGGCGCTAAACGCGATGTGATCGAGCTTCCCATCAACGACCTGCTTGATATTACAGGCTGGGAACTGACCAAAGCATTGAAACTCTTCAGAAAATCCAATCCGCCTTTGCTGGAGTGGCTGCATTCCACTATTGTTTATTACCAAGCATACTCGACCATCGACACGATGAAAGAATGGAAGAAGGATATTTTCGCTCCCCATTCCTGCTTATATCACTACTTGAATATGGCTGCCGCGAACTTCAGGCAATACTTGAAAGGCGATACAGTAAGAAGCAAAAAGTATTTCTATGCGCTGCGGCCGATTCTTGCCGCTCGCTGGATTGAACAATTCAATACGTTTCCACCTATCGAATTTCAGACATTAGTAGACCGGCTCGTTCCCGAAGGCCCACTAAAAGAAGAAATCCTCCTCTTGCTAAAGCGCAAAATGGCGGGAGATGAACTGGCTTCAGAAACACGCATCGACTTAATCAATGAATTCCTGGAAGCGGAACTTCCCCGGCTACAAGCCTATGCCAAAAGCCTCCGCCAAGAGATTGGAGACCCGACACAGCAATTGGATTCATTATTCCGCCAGACGCTGCAAGAGGCATGGCAATGAAACAATCCCTCTCATGCAATAAATGAGCGGGATTGCTTCTGCCTTATTTGATTGTCTTCAACAGGTCCTTCATCTCGGCAATTTGCTTTTGCTGGCTTGCCACAATCCGTTCCGCGATCGCCTTAAGCTCCGCATTGTCTGTATAATTCAAGATATTCCTTGCCATCGCAACCGCACCTTCATGATGCGGAATCATTTCCTTCAGGAAATCGCGGTCTATATTCCCCGTCGGTTTGGCATTCTGCATAGCTGCAATCATCTGCTTATATGCTTCGTTGTATCCCTTTAAATACGCCTGTTCCTTTGTTACATCAATTTGCGGATTCTTCTTAAGCTTATTCAGCAATGTTTCCATTTCCCCAATGCCTTTCAATTGCTCTTTAATGATAGTGAGCGCCAGTTGCTTCACCCGCTCATTGCTTCCATACTTAGCGATATTCTCAGCCATTGAAACCGCCGCTTCATGGTGCGGAATCATTTCATAGAGGAAATCCAATGTAGGATCGCCTGTTTTCGGCGCGTTATCCATTGCCTTCTTCATTACTTGGAGGATACTTTGATAATTATCATAATATGCTTGTTCTTTTGGGCTTAACGCCGCATCAACCCGGGCACTGCACATGCATAGCACGACAATAAGCAAGGTGATGCCGCTCTTACGGATATTGCTATTCATATATAACATTCCCTTCTGCTATAGTTTTTCATTATTATGCTAGGAGAATGTTAGTTTTATGCGATTGTTATTTCCTTGCAATATGGACTTTCAACGCTTTTCCTTTTATGGTTGTATGCTTCATCGCTTGTAGCACAAGTTGCCCCTTTCCGTTCAGAATCTCGACAAATGAAGCCTGCTCCCCGATGGTGATAATGCCTATATCTTGTGCTGACACACCCGGTATTTTAGCGATGGTGCCGACAAAATCGACCGCCCTGATTTTCTTTCTCTTGCCGCCATTAAAATACAGCTTCGTAATGTCTTTGTTCAGATGCTCACTTCTATCACGCTTCAATTCCGGGCGCTGTTCCATTTTTTCCAGGAAAAACGGTCGTGCTTGGGCTATTTCCGCTTTGGTCGGCACTTCTTTGATTGGTATCGAAAAACCGATATACGCTTCAATGTTGCTAATGAGTTCCTGTTCTTGCGGCGTCGCAAAAGAAATCGCTTTCCCTTCATTTCCTGCGCGCCCTGTCCGGCCTGTCCGATGTACATAGCTTTCTTTCTCAACCGGCAGATCATAATTGAAGATATGCGTGATTTTATCAATATCAATGCCTCTTGCCGCCACATCCGTCGCCACTAAATAACGGAATTCGCCTTTTCTGAAGTCGTCCATCACCGCAAAGCGGTCTTCTTGATACATGCCTCCATGAAGCTGGTCGCAGTCGTAATCCAAAGCATCCAACTCCCGGAACAGTTCATTTACACGTTCCTTTGTACGGCAGAAGATGATTGCGCTATCAGGATTCTCAACTATCGTTAAATCGCGGAGCAAGGCAAGCTTCTCATTTTCTTCGACTCTATATAGCGCATGCTCAATATGCTCTGTCGTCAATCCTTTCGCTTTGATTTCGATGAAGGCCGGCTGTTTCATATACGAGAAACAAAGCCGTTCCACATCCTCCGGTAAAGTAGCCGAAAATAACGCCGTCATCCTCTCTTTCGGAAGCTGCTCAATAATCGCTGCCACTTGATCGATGAAGCCCATATTCAGCATCTCGTCACTTTCATCGATCACTAGATAACGCAATGCCTCGACAGGGAGCGTTCCTTTCTCGATATGGTCAAGCACACGTCCGGGCGTACCGACGACCACATGTGTTTTTTGCTTCAATTCCAGTTTTTGCTTGGCAAATGATTGCTTGCCATAAATGGCTGCGGCCTTGATCCGCTTGAATCGCCCGATATTCGTGAAATCCTCTTTCACTTGGGCGGCCAGTTCTCTTGTCGGTGTCAACACCAATGCTTGCGGCTTGTTCTCCAGCCAATCGACCATCTCGCAGATTGGAATCGCATAAGAAGCGGTTTTCCCGCTGCCCGTCTGTGATTTCACAACATGGTCTTGCTCCTTTAGGGCAATCGGGATGACTTTACTCTGAACCTCTGTCGGTTCTTTATATTGCAGGCTTGTCAACGCCCGTACAATTTCTTCGCTTAAATTATATTGATTAAAATGGTTTGTATTCATTCAGAAAACCTCATTCTACTTCATAATGTCTATTCATTAGTATTTCCACTAAGCGTAGCACGAAAAGATGTTTTTGATAACTATCCTCTATTTTATCCCGTTTAACAGGTACTAAGACTCCCACTTCAACACAGCAGTGAAAG
>JBJEFM010000026.1:0-3617 GCA_051874035.1 Bacillus sp. (in: firmicutes) | reverse complement strand
CCTATCAAAGATTCACTTTATAGTTGCTTCAAACGGTCCATAACGGCCGCCACCTCTTCCGTCCAGCTCAATTCAATCGCTTGCTGGACAGTGAGTACCTTCCTGCTGGCCCAATAATCATAAAGTCTTGCAAAGTCCCTTCCACAAATTCCTCTATGCATCCGGAAGAAAGCGCGCCCTTCTCATTAACATACATCCCCGCCATCCTCCATCTCCCTTACATACAGCCCGTCCAAAAAGATGTTGAAATCCGGTGCCAGTTCAATAATCTGTTCGCTTTCCGCATCAACATAGATCACCGGCGGGTCCGCCTTCTGATTCCGGTAATCAAGCGCAATCCAGGAATGCCCGTCGCCGGATAATAGAATAATATTCTCTGGAAGCTCCCACTCCTGGATATAATATGGCGTTTCCATAATGCCACTACCCTTGGCGATCCCGAAAATATGGTCGACATTCACGTGGTCCTCCGCCCATGATGTCGAAACGCTTGAAGGAAACGAATCATAGTTGATATATCCCCCGTTTTGTTCTTTCAGGATAGCGATATACGCCTCCGGCAGCTTCACCCCGAATATTTCCTCCGCCATGGCGACAGCTTCATCCGTCAGCGGTGCTTGCCTATAATAATCATCATCTTGCCATAAGTTGTTTTTCAAAGACCCCAATCCCCTTTCTTGATAATTCCAGTATAATCAACAATAGGATTTTTTGTAAAATTTTTATTGACCTTCTATGCTTTTGTCATTTCCCCGTAAAAAATGGACCAGCCCTCTATGCTCTTGTCTAAGCAAAGCTAAACCGTGAGCATAGACTAAGAAAGTACAGGACAAGTTATACCTTTACAGAAAAAGGCCGACAGAAAGGAAGATACGGATGCATTGCGATGATTTAAATAATCTTTGTCAAGAATTTGCCAGAATACTAGGCGGAATGGGGAGCCTTGATAACAATGGCGTTTGTTTAGTACAGAAATTCCGTGATATCGACTTCACCATTCTTGGGCGTGAAACGAGATCGCCATTGGTCAATCCTCAATTTTTCTCTTTCGAAGACTTGGATCGGAATGGAAATGCCTTGAATTTAGGTGAAACGGTTCTATTGCAATCGGAAATCAATCCTCTATTGACTGAACTCCGAAAACAAGACATTATTGTTACGGCCGTTCATAATCACTGGCTATTCGATAATCCCCGCGCCATGTACATGCATTTCGAATCCATTGAACCGCCACTGGAATTCGCCAGAAAGATCAGACGGGCATTTAGGGTATTAAAAAAATAAGACTGTAAAGTGGTTTGTCGTTTTTTTTTTCACTCAACCACAATCGTGACGTTGCTCTTTTTAGCGCAGCGTTTTTTCTATTTCTCTATTGAAGCCAGCCACTGTTTCGCTTTGTATTGCCTTATTATGATCAGCGCGGGCACGTTCTTTCTTTATAATTGTTTACGTGATGCGTTTCTCCCTCCTATAAGAATCAGCAAGAAACGAAGAAAACAACGTTTCTTTCTAGGAAGGTTGTTTTCTTCGTTTCTTCTTCAATGCTTATTGAATGGTTGCCGGCAAATAGAAAAAAGACAACCTTTCTCTTTTAAAAGGTTGCCTTTTCCATATTTTCAAATGGGTGTAATGGAAATTAAAAGGAGTGATTTATCTACCTGTCTAATTATACAGAAAATAAGTGATTATAATTCTTAAATTTCTGTCTATTGTATGAACAAATAGAGAAAGCGTTTCGGTTCTGGATCGCCACATTTTCGCTTTCCTGTGATAGGATTCTCCATCTAGATTTCCTGCCATTTTGCCATGGTTCCTTGGTGAAAGAATACTTTCCATCTCCAATTTGTAAACGGCCCTCTTCTCCATTTCATCACAATTACCAAAATTTTTTCATACTTTCCTACTTTCTCTACTGATACAATAAAGATAAAATTCGCTTCCAAAGAGAGGCTGCATTTATGAAGAAGAAAAAATGGCTTATCGTGCCTGCCTTGGCATTAACCATATTTTTATCCTACACATCCTTTTATTTTTATAAATCATATACAGAAAAAGAAGCATTGAAATCGACGGCACAACAGATTGTTGACGATTACTTTTCTGAAGGAATGATCAGCAATATTGAAAGCGTGATTGACGATAACCTTATTCATATCTCTTTAGATGTAAAAGAACGCTTTGAAACTTGGAAACCGGTGGAGCAATTCGGCAGTTTTTATTTATTCAATAGGCAGTTGCGCTTTATGCTATGGAATAATTCGCCCAACACCAATCTACATGGCAAGGATATCGTTATATCGGCAACTTCAAATGGTCATTCATTCGAATACACGAGCACATTGGCGACTGAAAATCTAATTTATAGTGCTAAAAGCCGTCTTACATTGGATCAGAAGGTTATATATACATCTGCTGAATTCAAAAATTTTCTCAACGACATAACTGCCTATGAAAACATTGAAAAAGTAAATGGATATGATGACATAGAGATCTTCAACTATGGAAGGAAGTTCTTCCATACACTCACCGGCGGCGGAAGGCACTTTAATCCGGATGTTGATAACCAATTGATCATCAATGCCGTCATAGACAAATTCGGGATAACAGGCAAACAGTATAGAAAAATCTATCTTAAATATTATTTTCTTTTATAACGGCTCCAGCAAAACAGCCAGCAATTATGTTTACAATGTGTCGGGATTATTTGCGGTGTGAAACGAATATGATAAAACTATTTTATTCTCTTTACATATTCGCCGGGGTTATTGATAACAGTGATTGTATTCAATATACTAGCCTTAATTAGATAGAGGGGGGTTAGTATGGAGAACATACGGAAAGCAGTCCGCCGTTTTTTCATCGAGCATAAGAGGTATCCCAATAAAATCATTATCAATCCCGGATTATTAATTCATTTAAACGAAGAAGGACATCTAAAATTATCCTATACCAATGTAAACAAATTGACATTGTTGGGCATAGAAGTAAAAGCGAACGAAAACACGGACAATTTCGAATTGAAATGATGGTGGGCCACTCGCCGTATAACGTACAAACAATCCCGGTACGCAAAAAAGGAGCAGAGCTCCTTTTTTTTGTGGTTCCTATGTAGTAAACAACTTCTGCAAGCCATAGCGGGAGACAGGGACGCCCTCCTTGCTCCTTAGATATATAATAAGAATAGCCATGCAGGCAAAGCAAGCAATTCGAATACAAGCAATGAGACCAGTAAGCCGTCATATGTATCGCATTCTCCGGTAGTATATTCACTCTTCCTTTTTTTCTCCGATCGCTTGAATGTATAAATAGCTAAAACCAATAGAATGAATCCTAATGCTATTTTTATGAAAGATAACGAGTCTATGAATACCGCCTCCCAATGCTTGAAGTATCTGTTCTGTGCGGTCTGCTCTAGGTTGTCTTCCATAAACATAACAAATATCATATTTAATTTGTATGGTGATTTTGAATGATTATCCTTTACCGTGTAGTAATTATGCATTATTTTTTGTGAAACTATTGTTCCAATTACATCGGCGCATTGCTTTCACCTATAAAGTGAATCTTTGATAGGTGGGAGTTTTCCTTCATCTCCCACCTATCATTAGATGAACCAA
>JBJEFM010000025.1:0-3656 GCA_051874035.1 Bacillus sp. (in: firmicutes) | reverse complement strand
TACATTTCAAAAATCACATTCCGCAAGGGAGATGGAGAAGAATGAAAGAAATACAGTTCCCGGTCAAATATTATGAAAACAATATCATCTATACCCACGAGAACGAATCGTGGGCTTTCTACGAACTGAAAGGTTTTGAATATGACTATATCTCGGACAATAAAAAAGCAGGGGTAGCAGGACGCCTGGAATCATTTTTTGCACAAATCGGGGTAGAAACGCACCTTCTCACCCTTCCAAAATTCCATCAGACACGAGAAATTCACGAGCAATTCAAGAAAACGATCACTGGTCCTTTAAAAGCAGCAGCCATCCGCCACACGGAAGAAGTTGCTCCTGTAGTGGAAAGAGCTGTCGGCGCAGAATCTACGGACTATTACTTCTATATCGGTGTCAAACTGCCGCAATCGGATGATCTTGAATTGACAATAAAAAACCTGGTCGATACATTCCGCGACATTTTCAATGACATTTTCTCACGAATGGGCCTAGAAGAAAGAGATATTCCAAATACACAAATCGAACGTGTAGAACGATTAGAAAAAATGTACCACAAGATCATTAATACCAATATCGAAGCAAGACGAGTAAATGAAGATGATTTCCAATGGATGATTAAGAGGAATTTCTATCGTGGGATTGGCCTCCCTCCACTTGTAAAAGGCTTCAAACCAAAATACCAACCGAACAAAAAAGGACGCAAACCTTTGGAACTCATACACCTGACAGAAGGAATTGTGGATGCCATGAGCGAGCCAAGAAAGATTATTCTTTCCCAGGCTATAGATGGTGAAGAGAAAAAAGGACATTGCGCTTTCCTGACTGTTTCCTACATCCCGACTGACGGACTTTACAATATCGGGACCGAATGGATTTACGCTATTCAATCCCTAGATTTCCCGGTTGAAATATCCATCCGCACAAGCAGCGTAGACCACAGAAAAGTAATGAGCATGGTTAAAAATAAGAAAAAAGAATTGAAAGATCAAGATGAACATGCAGCCAGCACCAATAATGATACCTCATACCAAGTTATTGAAAATGTAGAGTTAGTAAGTGAATTAGAACGATTTACAAACATCACGAAAATGCCGCAGATACACGTATCCATTAATATCTGCGTTTCTGCTGCCACCGATAGCGATTTGAAAAGCCGAATTCGTTCTGTAAAAGACCTCTATGCCGATTTTAAATTTCAACTAGAACAGCCGATATCGGACCAATTCAAACTATTTAATGAGTTTATCCCAGGTTCTAAGCAATATGTGACCGCCTACCAACAAATGATGGAACCCGCAGCACTCGCCGCCGGAATGTTCGGAGCTACTAATAGAATTGGAGATTCAAACGGCTTCTGTATTGGAACCCAAGGAGATAGAGCCGTATACATGAACCCTCGCCTTTATACACAAGGCTTGGCAGGCGCAAGATCACGCTCACTATCAGCCGTTTTCGTAGGTTCCAAAGGTTCCGGTAAATCATACGGCGGGAACGATATCGCTTACCTCTCCGTTCTTTCAGGAGCCAAAGCATTATTCATAGATCCGAAGGGTGATCGGACTTACTGGAAAGAAACACTTCAAGAAATCTCACATGAAGTAAATGTTATTACCCTAGAACCAACAGAAAGCAATAAGGGGCGTCTTGATCCTTTTGAAATATGTAAAGATCCAAAGGAAGCTGAAAATCTAGCTTTGAAAATCCTAGTCTACTTATCAAAAATCGACCAACAAAAAGAACGGGCTGAATGGATTGCTATCCGAAACGCTGTAAGGGAAGTAGCAACGAATCCAAAGCCTTGCATGGATAAAGTTATTGAAAGATTACTGGCCCATGAAGAAAGCGAAGCAGGCTATCAAATGGGAAGCTTTCTTGCTACTTATCAAGACCTTTCCTTCGCTAATCTTCTATTCGGAAATGGAGAACCGGCCGACGCTTTGAATATTGAATACGCAATGAACGTTCTGCAGATCCAAAACTTGAAAATGCCGAAAGCTAATAAAAAGGCTTCCGACTTCGATATGGAAGAAATGTTGTCGATGGCCATGATGTTTCCAATCGGTGAATTCGCCCACGATTTCATCAAATATGATTCATCAGTTATGAAAATCGTGTTCATAGATGAATCCTGGTTTATGGAAAAAACGGATATCGGAAAAGACATTATAGACCGATTGCAGAGGGAAGGAAGATCCAGAAACGCCGGCGTTTATAGAGCAACGCAAGCCATCAAAGATGTTGACGACGAAACAAAGGCTCTAATCGGATTGAAATTCATCTTCCAAAACTCCGATGCAGAAGAAGCCGCAAACGCCCTTAAATTCCTGGGGATTGAACCAACCGACTACTTAGTGGAACGTGTTCAGAATTTACGTGTCGGTGAATGCTTCATGCAAGATATTTATGGCCGGACTGGAATTGTCCAACTGAATGCATGGTTTGAAGATCTCGATAGAGCTTTCGATACTAGACCGCCGATAGAAAAAGAAAATGAAAACGAGGAACCGATCTTCCAAGAAACTAAGGAATTGGTTCACGCTTAGGAGTGTAAATAATGAAAAAATATAAAATAGCTGCCCTATCATTCATCTTTTTGATCCTAACGCTTCTCCCCTTCCCGGCTCAAGCCGAGGATATGATGGATAATCTTCTCCCTTCTGAAACCGATAAGAAACAGGAAGGGAGCGTGAAATTGGAATATAACGAATACGATCTCTTCCAATATGGGATGGATACTAAATTGGAAGAAAGCGAGTTTTCCGACCTCATGCCCTGGGGTTGGGACGATGGAGTGGGAAAACAGATCAACCAGGGTATGGCAACAATCAATAGCACACTATGGAGCGTAAACAAAATCATCTATTACGTAGTAGGAACTTTAGTGAGTGAATCTTTTGAATTTGATTACATCGGCAGTTTTGCCACTCAAATATCACAAGCAGTATCTGCCATTGCAGGATTCGGTCCTGGGGGCTATGCGGCCAACGGATTATGGCCCTACCTAATTATGATTATCCTTTGTTTTGTCGGTGCATGGGCCGCCTATGTAGGTGTAGTGAAACGAGCTACCTCCCACGCATTATCGGGGATCATTACATCCGTTGTCATTATGACAATTGCTCTTGGCTTCTTCTCCAATACGGAAAAGATCCTGAATGGTGTAAACGGAGTAGCAAGCACAATCCAAAACGATATGCTCACCATTTCCATTTCAGCTACCACACCAGGAAAACTTAATGAAGATGAGGGAATGGCATCCATGAGAAATCAAATCTTTAACTTGATGGTGAAATATCCTTGGTTACTATTAGAATTCGGTACAAGTGACGTAGAGAAAGTTGAAAGTGAATGGAAGAAGTCGGGTTCCAGAGTTGATGCGATCCTCTCCACCGATTTCTATAGCCAAGAAAGAAAAGACGCGATCAAATATGAAACTGATGAAATGAAAAACAATAACATGGGAACTGAAGCGTTGACTGACCGCTTCGTTATCCTTCTACTAACTTTATTAGTCAATATCATTATGGGCGGTGTACTTCTCCTTTTATCAGGATCATTAGTTTTATATCAAATACTAGCCCTTGTATTCACTGTATTCACGCCAGTTGCCTTATTGATCGGATTGATTCCATCTTTCAGCAATACAGCGAAAAACA
>JBJEFM010000024.1:0-3785 GCA_051874035.1 Bacillus sp. (in: firmicutes) | reverse complement strand
CCCCCACCTATCAAAGATTCACTTTATCTTAAAATCCCCAAAAATACATGATACCTATATGAATGGCTAGTAATGTTAGAGCGATAGGAGCTTGCGCCTTGATGACTGAGTTCTTATTCTTCAGTTCAAGCAATGCTGACGGAAGCATATTGAAGTTGGCAGCCATCGGTGTTAACAATGTACCGCAGTATCCTGCTGTTAATGCGAGAGTTCCGCAAATGATCGGATCTCCGCCTTGCGCAAATACGAATGGCACACCAATCCCGACCGTAATAACGGAAAATGCGGCAAATGCATTCCCCATTATCATAGTAAATAACGCCATCCCTATACAATACGTTGCCGCACCTACGAATGCATTGCCTGTCGGTATAACGCTTGAGATGATGGAAGCGATCTTATCGCCTACTCCAGCAGCGGTGAATAAGACACCTAAGGAAGCCAATAATTGAGGCAGAATCACAAATGACCCGATTGATTGATATGTTCGATTGGTTTCCTCTAAAAGTTCTTTTGGCGTTGCTTTAGTAATGACAAACAATATTGCCAATGCGCATATTGCCGAAATCCCTATTGCAACCGTTCCGGGGAAATCTGTAAAAGAGGCGACAAGCATTGCAACCAGTGCAATTGACAGGGAAGGAATAAATATTTTCAATCCTAATTTTTCTGCTTTAAGCGTTGTGAATGTTTCATCCAGTTGTTTGAATGTGCCGATATTGATTTGCTTAGTTGCCGATAAAATGGCGATTACGATGACTAATAAACCTACGATCGTACTTGGGATATAGTTTCCGAACATGAAAATGACGACCAATATCCCCCAGAACAATGCTGTCCCTATTCTTGTTTTATGGTTTTTATCTTTTAACGTAAACACCATAGTAATTCCCATGTATAAACCTATTATGATGTAGAATATTTCTAATAAAACATTTGAAATTTGTGTGATATCCATTATTGCTTACCTCTTACTCCGTGATTTACTTACGAGAATATTTTTGATTCATTTTTTTATCAAATAGAATATTTTGAGCTGTCCATAAGATAAATGAAATGACCGCTATAGGTATCGCAACTTTAGAAATTTGCAACGTATCGACCTTTACGCCCAGCCCTTCTAAAGTAGATGCAATTAAAAGCACACCTGCATTTGCGATAAACACGTTTTGTGCAAAGAAATTGCCGATATTATCGGATGCTGCTGAATATGCTTTGATTTTTTCGATATCTTTTTCTTCAACTTTTTCACCATACTTGGCAACGGCTGCACCTTCTGCCATCGGACTTACTAAAGGCCGGACAAATTGCGGATGTCCGCCAAGTGGCACCCCCATTCCTATGGTGACTTTTCTGATTAGCGTATAGCCACTTAACAGTTTCCCGACTGACAAGCTGCTTGCTTTCTTAATGAGCATGACCGCTTTTGTTTTTAACCCATATCTTTCACTCAACCCGATAATAGGAACGACAATCATGAATAAACATGTTACTCTATTTGCGACAAAAGCTTCTCCTAATGTACTTAGGATTTCTGCAATATTCATATTCGCAACCAGCCCAGTCGCAAGGCCGGCCGTTACGACTACCGCTATTGTATCTAGCTTTAAAGCAAAGCCTATGATAATGATGATAATCCCTAACAGTTCCATTTACTAATCTCCATTCAACTAATTTACTATTTTAAAATATTTTTTATTATAAGTTTAACCGGTCAACTTGTAAATAACTTGGAAACAACTTGTCAATATTAGGAAATAGAATCCAGTAGATCCGTTCCGGATTTTTGATAGTTGAAGGCGTTGGAGAAAGGCAGAGCAAATCGCTTTATCAGACTTTTCGTATAAAGTGAATCTTTGATAGGTGGGAGTTTTCCTTCATCTCCCACCTATCATTAGATGAACCAATCTTAGTTGTTACAGATACTTGATCTCCCACTTACACATCTGCACTTTCACTGCTGTATTGAAGTGGGAGTCTTAGTACCTGTTAAACGGGATAAAAAAAGAGATGCTCCCACAGTGTTCAAATCTGTGTTAGCATCTCCTATCAGTTAAAAACCCTGTCCTATCAAGGTTTAAACTATTATGTCATGGCATCCCGGGAGAGAACCGGATTCCTTGTTCCCCTCTCTCCTTACAACTGCCGCTCGATCTCATTGTATGTTTCCGTCGCTGCATTGAACTCTTTAATGCAGGTCTCAAGTTCTTCGTTGAGCGCATTTACCTCATCGACGGATGTCGAAATCACTTTCAACTTTTTTTCGCTCTCCAATAATCCATACATCCGGCTCTTGTTTTCCAGCAGCTCCTTATATTTGTTCAAAGCCTTATCGTATAGTTCCGCCCGGTTCAGATAGGCGTTGTGAAGCTGTTTAATCCGCTGGTTCTCTTTTGTATCCTTCAATTTGTCCAGAAGCGACCGGGCGGCTTCATCCAATTGCTTGGATGCTTCTCCTATTCTCTCTTTCTCTTCATCTATTAATTGTTCGCTCTTGGCAATAGTTGCATATGCGTTTGCGACCTGCTTGGAAACATCGGCGATTGCTTTCTTACCGTCTTCTATAATAATGGTATATAATTGCTGCTCTTCTTGATTTAATTCGCCGAACAGCAAATCCTGATTCGATTGCTGCAGGGATTGGCTGACGATTTCCTTATGCTTCGCCAAATACTGCTCTCCGTTGTTGCCGCAGCCTGCCTGCAAGAAAAGGCATAGTGCGGCGCCTATGATATATATTGTTCTCATTGGCTTTCCCCTTGTATTCTATATTCTCTCGTCTTTAGCAAAATTCATCATGAAATGTTTCGCTTCGTCATATACCTCGAATTCATATCCTTCCGCTTGAACGGCTTCGATGATCTGAGGCAGGGCTTCGATTGTACCTTTTTTATCATGGATCAAAATGACTTCCACTGGCCTTGACAATTGTCTTCTGATTTCCGTTACGATTTTGGAAGGATTGTTTTGATAGCGCCAGTCGTACGAATCAATAGTCCAGTCCCACGTTTTAAGGCCTGCACTTACAACTTGGTCGCGCAGCTTATCCGAAAGCCCCGGATTAGTTCCGTATGGGCAACGGAAAAGAATCGGCAGATCATCTGTCAACTCTTTGATTTTCCCTTGCACCTCTTCCATTTCATCGACAATTTCGCCTTTCTTATACAGCTTGTTATAATCATGGGTCATCGAATGCATGCCGACATAATCGCCACGTTCTTTAAACTGCTTTACATATTGAGGATACAAATCAATATTCTTTCCGATCAAAAAGAATGTCGCGGGTATACCGTACTGGTCCAATACCTCGATTAGTTTATCAGAATAGCGTGATGGTCCATCATCTATCGTTAAATAAGCAACCTTTCGTACATAGCCATTGAACTCTGTCGGTGCTTGCCGCTGTACGCACTTATAGTCGATGGTCGGCAAGACAACATCTCGCTGCGTTTCCTTTGCCTTACTTGCATCGATTTGATGAGGGATCAACAGCCCTCCGACTACAATTCCTGATAATAGCACACTTATAAATTTCCCATATCGCTTCTTCATGCCCTTTTCCTCTTCCTCTGCCTAATTCTTTAACTGTTTTTACAAAAATTATATAACAAAATTATATTTAAATATGGTATATCCTACAAATGGTAAAATGAGTTTTTTTCGCCCTCTTTTGAAAACCTCTTTTGAAAAGTTAATAAAGTGAATCTTTTATAGGTGGGGGTTTTCTTTTATCCCCACCTATCATTAGATGAACCAACCTTAGTTGTTACAGGTACTTGATCTCC
>JBJEFM010000023.1:0-3825 GCA_051874035.1 Bacillus sp. (in: firmicutes) | reverse complement strand
AATGATAGGTGGGGGATGAAGGAAAACCCCCACCTATCAAAGATTCACTTTATTGAATGAATTAGAGCTATAAAAGTAAAAACACAACAATCTTATGAAAGGTCGTTGTGTTTTTACTTTTAATCCAATGTTTTTTGAAAATACTGTTTTAACGGTTTGATTTCATCCAAGAAAGCATAGCCGATAATATAATTCCCGTTATAATATTCCGATGCGTAGAAGCCGTTGCCACTGTATAAGACGGAAATGGTGTATTTGTCTTTAAGGCGAATCTTGATGGCCGCTTCAGGGAGGATGTCCTCTGTATGCTCTTCGCTTACTTGGCTATTCGGATAGCGGTTCAGCCATTTAATGAGTTTCTTCTGGTCTTCGTCTGAAAGTGGGGTTTCCTTTCCTGATTTATGGATGAATACCATTTCTTCTACATCATTTCGATTTATTTTTGGATGAAGCTTCAAGCCGTCCTCATATTCCTGATACTCCCGCACGGAAAGAAAGACCAAAATCGAGAGCAACAGAATGGAGAAAACAGCGATGGCCCCTACCCCTATCATCATTTTATTTTGTTGTTTCGCCATGTTTATCTCTCCTTCCTACGAATAATAATATAGTAATAAAATGAATATTTACTAATAATTGTAACTTGGGTATAGGGGGCTGCAAGTGCATTTGGAAGGATATTGTTTGTTTATTGTCATATTTGCTGATGGAAGTGGATTAATGAAATGAAATGCAGTGCCAAAAGTGTTAAAATAAAGCTTATGTGATTAATTTGCTTAGTTGTAACCATGCCTATAGGGAAAAGGAAGCTGTGGTATTGATTCTTTTTTTGTTCATAGATAAAATGGTTGAGGCTAGAAGCGATTGTTATCGGATTATAAGATTCAGTAGTGAATGTTGCACGTTCGCTTTATATATAGGAGGAAAATGGTAATGAATGTAGAAGTGAAGGACGAATATAAGTTAGGCACGCTCTTGAATTCGTTGAATATGGAACAGCTCAAGAATATCCGCCGCAACTTAGAATTGAAGAACATGAGCTCATTGCGTAAGAAGGAGCTTGTTGCGGCACTCGAAGAGAATATCCCTCAAAGCATCGAAAATGTAGTGGAAATGATGGATGTCGATCGATATACGGCAGTACTGCGCTTGATGTCTAAGAGCGGCATCATTGAAATGGATCAATTGGAGATGGAGGATGTATTCTACCTCAGCAGCATCGGCTATATCCACCCTGCTAAACAAGAGGAGCAACCTGTCCTAGTAATGCCTCAGGAAGTAATGGCCAAGTTCTACGACATGGATCCTGCGGAGTTGAAAGGGAAGCTGAACAGAAACCAGAAAATCACTAATTTATTATTCGGCATGATGCGCACTTACGGTATGATCGAAACAGCTGTTGCACAAGCGATGGTTGAAGAATATATCAGTGAAACAATCGATGCGAAATGGTTCGTACGCTATGTGGATCAATTGGAGCAATATTATACTTCATTCCGCATCAGCGGCGAATATATCATTGCTGAAGCAATTGAAGATGAAGAAAAGCTGAAACAGCAACGTGCCATGAGAACAGGCTTGGAATACCGCCGTCTTCCTGAACAAATGATGTTTACAATGAACCGCCATGAAACATATAACCGCACTTCGCAATTGCAAGAGTTGGCGCAGTATATCACCAAACACTACGGGTTGGCTGGCGATCAATTGGAGGAAATCATGGAAGAATGCGTCTCCATGATTCAAAGACAGGAAACAATGCCCGAGATTGTAGGCATGTTCGGCAAATTTATTGCGTTTAAAGATATGGCTGACTTGCAGCAGTTCGTGCCGAAGCTAGTAAGCGCGATGAATAATACAAGATTATGGTCATTGAAGGGGCATACGCCTAACGAGCTTTCACCGCAACCGCAAGCTCAAGCGGGTCAATCGGTTCAAACGAAGAAAGTAGGACGCAATGAACCATGCCCATGCGGCAGCGGCAAGAAATACAAAAAATGCTGCGGCAAATAATGCCGCCGAAGAAACGAGCGACTGTTTGTCGCTCGTTTCTTTTTGACAGGATCATAAAAAAAGGATAAGATAATAAAAATGACTGGTAGTCATTTTGGGGCAAAGGTGGTTATGAATATGGCGAAAAAAGGTGATAAATACGAACGGATTCTCCAAGCCGCACAAACAGTTATATCGGAGAAGGGGTTCGATAAAGCGGCAGTTTCGGATATTGTCCAAGAAGCTCAAGTGGCCAAAGGGACTTTTTATTTGTATTTCGATTCGAAAGCGGCACTTGTGCCAGCGCTGACGGAGGCTCTATTGAAGAATACATTGAATGAAATCATACAGCGCTACGATCATATGGAGCATAAGACGTTCGAGGAAATGATACAGACTATTATCGATGTGCAATTTAATTTTACAAATGAATATAAGAATATTATCTTGTTGACGTATTCTCGGCTTGCCTACGACCAGTCATTCGATAAATGGGAAATCATTTACGGGCCTTATTACAAGTGGCTGGAAGAACAATTGAATGAAGGGCAGCGGGCAGGATATATTTGCGGGGAAATGGACGCAGGCCATGCATCGCAAATCATTATCAATCTCGTCGATCATGCGGCGGAACGATATTATTTCCAAGATCGCAAGCAAGATTCTATCGATGCTTATAAGCGGGAAGTCGCACAGTTTATTTATAGGGCAGTTGGTTTGAAGAAGTAGATAGATGCTATCTGCTTTTCTTATGAAACAAAAAGACTGACGGTCAGTCATTATATGTGGAGAGTGAAAACATGGGTTGGATATTAGTGTTGGTTGCAGGCATTTTAGAGGTTATTTGGGCATCCAGTTTAAAAGTTGTATCAACACCGTTGCAATGGGTTATTTTAATCGCGACTATCGCAGTCAGCTTCGTGTTGCTGATTATTGCATATAAACGGATTCCTGTGGCAGTCGCCTATAGTGTGTTCGTTGGTATAGGAACAATCGGCACATATCTCGTAAGCATTTATCTCGGGCAGGAATTCTCCCTCGTCCAAGGGTTGGCTGTGCTGGGCCTATTAGCCGGAATCATCGGCTTGAAAATATCGACAGACAGTAAACCTGAGAAAGAAAGGAGCAGGTTATAATGGCTTGGATTTTTCTTATACTGGCGGGCTTGGAAGAAGTGGTGGCTACGTTCGCCATGAAATATATTGATGGCTGGAAGCGTAAGACACCAATTATTGTCGTGGTGGTAGGTTTCGCCTTCTCAATCACTATGCTGACTTATTCGATGCGGGAGATTCCGCCGGGCGTCGCGTATGCGGTCTGGGCAGGGGTCGGAAGCATCGGCATCACAGCCTTAGGCGTCATTTGGTTTAAGGAGAAGCTCAACAAAGGGCAAATCATCTCGTTGGCGATTCTGATTCTGAGCGTAATCACATTAAAAATAACAACATGAAACAAGCACAGAGCTAAAAGCTCTGTGCTTGTTTATTTTTCAGGGGATAGTTAGTGATTACAGACGTATTTGTTTATTGGCGCTAACTTTCATAGCTTTTTTGATTTATAAAGTGAATCTTTGATAGGTGGGAGTTTTCCTTCATCTCCCGCCTATTATTAGATGAACCAATCGGGTTGTTACAGGTACTTGATCTCCCACTTACACATCTACGTTTTCACTGTTGCGTGGAAGTGGGAGTCTTAGTACCTGTTAAACGGGATAAACGAACAATAAGAAAGAACAAGCTCAACCAATCGGCATCATAGGGGCAATGAATTCTGAAGCAACGACATTACAAGCTAATTTGGAAAATACAAAAGTAACGAAGAAGATCGGGGGGG
>JBJEFM010000022.1:45268-65568 GCA_051874035.1 Bacillus sp. (in: firmicutes) | reverse complement strand
AAACCGTCATGCAGATGGCCGGGAAAGTGAAAGAGAATGTTTCGGGTAAGGGTACTGGTGAAGTTAGTAAGAAAATTTCTGATGTACCTCATGTAAAAGAAGTTAAAGATGTTATAGTTGAGAGAACAAAAGGACTAGATTTAAATAGGCATCTAACTATGACAAAACAAATGAGTTCTAAGAAAATGAAAGAATTAAGAGATAAAATTGATAATAGAACTATTACAAAACAAGAGTATGCAGACTACATTTGGAATAAGAAATTTGCTAAAAGAAGGGACAAAGGAGTTAAAGAATTTTGGTATCAAGAACAACAACGGTTATTAAATAATGAACCACTTACTCGAGATTGGTCTCAAGAACAGTTAAAAGATATTCTTGCTGGTAAAACTCCTAAGTTTGATGGTAAACCAATTGCAGGGCATCATAGTTATAGTGCTTCGAAATATCCGCATCTCGCTGATAAGGGAGAAATAATCTACCCAGCAACTTTTAATGAGCATTTTAACGGATGGCATGGGGGAAATTGGAGTAATAGTATTCCAGGTGAGCCTATTAAACCAATTAAAGACTTTTAGGGAGGTGAAATTTTATGGTAAAGATGAAACTGAAAATTGATGATGATTCAAATAAATTAAAGTATGTATCCATTATCAGACAGAGTAATGGAGCAAGTATTCAAGATATAAAAAAAAATATAGAAGATAATAATGTAGTACTAGAATGTGATTATTTTGATACAGATGAATTAATAGACTTCAAGCAAACAATGGAAGCTTTAATAAGTAAGGGGGCTACTGTACATTTGTTTCAAGATAATAGACAGGTTCAGATTGATTATATTAGTAACCTTATTAGTTCGTATGAACATATTGCTGAAGACAGAGAAAAGTTAGATGATATAATTTTAAGAGATACTTATGATGACGTTGATTAAACAATATTTACTAAAAGTAATAATTAGAACCTTGATTGGCAAGAAGCCTTTCAAGGTTTTTTAACTTAAGAACTCTATGATTAAAAACAATAAATTTTTGAATCAAAAACTTATGATGTTAGCAAACTTACGAGATTGGTTGCGGTGACATTTAAATAAAACAACCATACTTACTACTCGATTTAAATTTACACACGAGAATGACAAAACTCGTTATGATAAATAAGGCAATACACTTGTACAGAAGAAAAGGAATGAATCAATAAAAGGAAAAGTTTTATGTTAGGTAGACATTGAATAATGCTTAAGTGAAATTCATAACTCATGAAGGTATTACCATCATGGAGTATTGTTTTAATTCTTGGATAGTAAGAGAAGTATGATAGTTAGGCGAGATGACATTTTACCAGACAGGCTATTCCGCTGTCAGCGGTTTGGTGAAGAAAATAGCCGATATGCCTGTACCATCGAGTTCGAAGCTCGCCACAGCAAACGGAATACCGGTCACCAAAACCATCGGCGAATCGATCACGGAAGCGAAAGAAACCGCCATACAGATGGCCGGGAAAGTGAAAGAGAGTGTTTCGGGTAAGGGTACGGGTAATGGTAATAGGTTGAATAGGGTTACGGTAAAGAAAGAAGTAGAAGTTCCACCTGCTTTTAGACAAACTGAATTTGCTAGTTCGTATGAAGCAAGGCTTAATCAGACACCTGCACAGATCAATCCAAAGGTTGAATTTATAGGAGTTAGAGGAGAATCTTTATGTAAACTAAAACCACCACCAGATTCAAAATTAAAACGTATATTGGATGAGGCTGGTATTGAAGGGATTCAATATAAAAATGGAGTTCCTGATTTTTCTCCAGTTTCAAAAGCCCAAGTTGAAATTAATTATATGCTCGGAGGAAAAGCTAGGACATATAATTTTGTTCAAGTGGATCAAAAATTGGCAGATCAGCTTAATAATTCATCTGAACTAGCTAGGAAATTTGGAATGAGACCGGGTGAGATTACTGCGAAAGACATAGATAAATATCGAACAAAAAATAAATTAACATGGCATGAATTAAATGATGTCCGAATAATGCAACTTGTACCAACAGAGATAAACAGAAGATTTGGGCATCTTGGTGGAGTTGGAGAGATAAACGCAGGGGCGTTTGAACCGAGAGGATTTACTAATAAATAAAAAGGAGAATGGAAATGAAAATAAACGATGCGGTTTTTGGTAACCTCGAATATGATTTTGTGTGGTCTAGGAATGCTACTGTTGATTTTTTGGAAGTGAAGTCGAAATAGCATTGATAGTGAAAGGTGATGAAGAAGGTCGATTTGATGAAGAACAATATTTAGCATATACCTCGCTGATGCAGAATTGGGAGCACTTACAACAAAGTTTTTTACAACCCATTTTAGACTATTACAAACAAGAGCGACATGAACTAGGCTATGATATTGAAGTAAATGAACATTATCCATTAGTTGAAACACCTAATCAAATACTAGAATTAATTAGTTTAGATGGAATTGTTGTTCCATACGCGGGTATTTTTGAAGGGCGAGATATTGGACTTACATTTAATTGTACATGGGATATAGAAAATGGAATAGGACTTCGTCTATTAAACGAACGAGTAATAGAAGTAGGTTACCAAGATGTTGCAATTTAAAATAGAATATTAAAAGTAAAGACTTATGATAGTTGTACCATTATGGAGTACTTTTTATAGTGATAAAATAGAAAACAAAGAAATAACGGAGATAGGATTTCAAAATATTATCTTATAATTATAGAAATTATATTATGAAGCTGACCTCATGATATTGTTATTAAAAAAGCCGTTGAGAAAATTCTTTCTCAACGGCTTTTTAACAGAAATAAAATCTTATTTTGTCTCTGCACTTTTCTTCACTTTAGGCAAAATCTTAGTAAGCCCGAAATAAAAAACAAGCACATCTTTCGGTACGCACGATTAATAGCGATCAATCCTGATTTTTTTGGTAAGATTTATAATAAACTTAGAATTTAAATCTTAGAATATTTCCTTGAACCGGAATTAACAAAAATTCAAAAGCTTAAATTGAAGATAGCCGATATACCTGTGCCATTGAGTCCGGAGCTCGCCACCGCAAACGGAATGCCGGTCACAAAAACCATCGGAGAATCCATCACGGAAGCGAAAGAAACCGTCATGCAGATGGCCAGGAAAGTGAAAGATGGGGTTTCGGGTAAGGGGGAAAATGGAAGTAAGCTGAAGATAGGTAGTGGGGATAGTTCAGTACCTAAGGGGAAATAGGAAATAAGCCTACTGTCGAAGAGCTTGAGGAAATCGCGGATATCACATTTGAATACTTGCTTGATAAGTGTATCATAGATGAAGAAATGGAATAATAATGCAGATGGAGCGACGGTTTTGCCGTCGTTTTTGTATTTTGTCCCATTTAACAGGTACTAAGACTTCCCGTTCAGCACGATAGTGAAAGCGCAGATGTGCAAGTGGTCAAGTACCTGCAACAACCCGATTGGTTCATTTAATGATGAATGGGGATGAAGCCCCGCCTAGCAAAGATTCACTTTACGAAAAGCTGGAATGCTTGTTCAGATTTTGAAACTTCTCTTCAGGCAGGTCGTATAATAAAGAAAGGAGTGAGGAGGATGTTTAAAAAAATCGTCAAATCATTGCTTAGCGGCAATTCAGGAAATAAAAGGCATACGTATTCAAGCAGCAGTGTCAAACGTTATTCTAAAAAGCATAATTATTATGGGCACAAGCACTATAAGAAAGGCTATAAACGCAGTTCTTACAGTTCGCGCAGTTTCTTTAGCAGTTAATGCAGGGAGAGGTGCTTTTTATGTTTTTTCGTGATTTCGGCGAGCGGAAATATCATCAATTATTCCATTCGGCGATTGAAGAGATGGGGCCATTTGAAGTTGCCCGGCTTTTGGGAGGGGGCTCTTATGGCTTCGCTTATTTAATTCGCAATCGGGAAACGGATGATTGTTTTGTCTTAAAAAGGCTACGTAAAAAGCATGCCAAGAATGAAAAGGTGCAGAGGAATTTCCAAAAGGAAATCGCAATTCTGCAAATGAAGCTCCATCCCAATATACCTGATGTCATACAGGTTGGAGAAGCGGCGGGCATCCCTTATTATACAATGGAGTATATCGATGGGAAAACATTCGAGCAGCTGATTTTCAAAGAAGACTGCAGTTTCACGATCGAGCAAGCCCTATGTATTGTCGGAGAATTATTGGAGATTACGATGGCCATTCATTCTCAAGGTATTGTTCACCGAGATTTGAGAATTCCTAATATTTTGCTTCGCGGGAAAGAATTATATGTAATTGATTTTGGCTTAGCTTGCGATCAAGATCTTCATATAGATAATAAGAAGGTGAAAAATCCCAAGAGAGCAGCAAGTTATATTAGCGATTTATATAATATCGGCCACTTTTTATTGTTTTTATTATATTCGAGCTATACACCCGTCCGTAAAAGGGAAGCGAGCTGGCAGGAAGAATTGCATCTTCCGGTCCAATTGCGGAATTATATAGAAAAACTTCTTCTTCTGCAACCGGCTTTTCCGAGTACGGCAGCGGCATATAATGCTTTATCGCTATTAAAAAATGAATATAGAATTTCATTGTAGGAGGAAGAAATATGTCAATGTTCAACAAATTATTGGCAAGTATCGGAATGGGAAGCGCACGAGTTGATACGAAGCTGGAACGAGCTTCTTTCACGCCGGGGGATTATGTGAACGGGGTTGTCGAAGTTACAGGCGGCAATGTGGAACAGAAAATCGAAGAAATCTATTTGTCGCTCCATACGAAATTCGAAAGAGAAAGCGGCGACAAGAAATATAATGAAACGGCTACGGTTGAAAGAATCCGGATTAACGAGCCATTTATGATTGCGGCTAATGAAGTGAAGGAAATCCCTTTTTCATTTGTTTTGCCCCTTGATACGCCGTTGACGTATGGCAGGACGAAAGTATGGATTGCGACAGGTCTGGATATCAAGAATGCCCTTGATCCCAGAGATGAGGACTATATTAAAGTGGTGCCGACGCCGCTCATTCATTCTGCATTCCTGGCGCTTACAGAGCTAGGGTTTAAATTGAAGAATGCCAAATGCGAAGAAGCGTCTTATCGCTTCCGGAAACGGATGCCGTATATACAAGAATTCGAATTCATCCCTGTTAGTGGACAATTCAGGGGTAAGCTTGATGAAGTGGAGTTTGTATTTTATCAGCCGGGTCTGGACCATGCCGAGGTATTATTGGAAGTCGACCGCAAGGCGAAAGGGTTGGCGGGTCTGTTTGTGGAAGCGCTCGATGCGGATGAAACAATGGTGCGGTTGAATTTGTCCACCCGGGATCTTCCATCCATGAAGGCGAAATTGGCTGAAGTGATTTCGCGCTATTCATAAAACAGCAAGTCCGCTGAAGAGTTTCCGGTGGACTTGTTCAAGTTGTACAGCCCGTCAGGAAGGGTGAATGGGTTGAATATAGAATGGGAAGAATAAAGGCAGCGATAGTCATAATCTAATAATTTACAACCATCTTACAATTTTTATCCCTCTTTAAGTTATGGTATAGTAAGGGGGATAATACGTTTATTAGGAGGATTTTATAATGAGTGTACATATAGGAGCAAAGCCGGGTGAAATCGCTGATATCGTTTTATTGCCGGGAGACCCTTTGCGCGCTAAGTATATCGCTGAGACGTTTTTGGAGAATCCGGTTTGCTATAATGAAGTTCGTGGTATGTTAGGTTTTACAGGTACATATAAAGGGAAGCGCATTTCTGTACAGGGAACAGGGATGGGGGTTCCTTCCATTTCCATTTACGTGAATGAATTGATTCAAAGCTATGATGCGAAGAAGTTGATCCGTGTTGGTACTTGCGGCGCAATTCAAGAAGATGTAAAGGTCAGAGATGTAATCTTAGCGATGTCCGCTTCAACAGATTCACGGGCGAACCAGCTTACATTCGGCATCGACTATGCACCTACAGCCGACTTTACTTTATTGAAGAACGCATACGATGCAGGGTTAGAGAAAGGCTTGAACCTGAAGGCGGGTAATGTATTTACAGCGGATATGTTTTATAATGATAATGCGGATCATAAGAAGTGGGCGCAGTATCAGATTCTTGCGATCGAAATGGAATCTTCGGCGCTTTACACGTTAGCTGCTAAATTCGGAAGACAAGCGCTCTCTGTATTAACAGTCAGCGACCATATTCTCACAGGAGAGGAAACTACTTCTGAAGAAAGACAAACAACGTTTAATGAAATGATTGAAGTGGCATTAGAAGCCGCGATTAAAGAATAAAAACGGATTGATGTAACGAGAGAATGTTCTAGTCACTATGCTGTTACGGTTTATTCGTATACAATAGTGACTGGGCATTCTTTTTATTAAGATAAAAATAAGGCAGATTGCAGTGCAAAGGTGAGACTTGTAAAATGAATAAAAAACTAACGGGGGCATTACTGACAGTGTTTTTACTAAGCGGTTGTCAATCTCTGCAGAATAGCTTCATGAATGATGAAACAAATACGCCTAAAGCGGAAGAACAGGATGCAGGCCAAGCAGAGAAAAATGGACAAGCTGGTGAAGCGGAACAGCAAGCGGACGATGTTTTAACATTGCCGGCCCAATATTTTAATCAGGTAGTGGAAACACAAGGGAAGAAAGTAATCCAGAATTCGGACAATATGCTGGTTCTTGTCAATAAAGACTATTATTTATCAGATTCTTATATCCCTAAAGATTTGGTGCGTGCGAATGTACGCTATTCTTTCGGGGATGAGGAAAATGAAAAAGCGCTTCTGCGCCAGGAAGCTGCTACAGCGCTTGAAGAGATGTTCAAGGCTGCCGATAATGAGGATATAGAATTGTTTGCTGTTTCAGGATATCGTTCCTATGCCCGTCAAGAAATATTATTCAATGTCGAAGTTGAAAGGAATGGATTGGAAGCAGCCAAAGAAGCGGTTGCGGTTCCAGGGCAGAGCGAGCATCAAACAGGTTTAACAATGGACATTTCCAGCCGCTCCGTCGATTTATTATTAACACAAGACTATGAAAGTACGGCTGAAGGTAAATGGCTGGCGCAAAATGCGCATAAATATGGCTTCATCCTCCGATATCCGAAAGGAAAAGAAGCCGTTACAGGCTATAAATATGAACCATGGCACTTCCGTTATGTAGGCAAGGATTTCGCGAAGACCATTTACGAAAAAGGCTTGACGCTAGAAGAATACTTTAATATCGTAAAAGAAATTTAAATGTTGTGAAAGGTTGTCTGTAATTGGATATATAAGAATGAAAGTGGTGGCATAATGGAAGAGGAAAAGAAAGTGAAGGATGAGAACAATAACTTCTCATATATTAAATTTAAGAAGTTTCATTTCATTATGGGCGTATTCTTACTGATCTTCTTAACAGCAGGAATAACGACTATAGCGTTAACGTTCGGCGACGAAAAGGTTCAGCCGTCTTTAGTGGACGATCGTACAGAGTTCAAGAAACTTTATGAGACGTTTGATACGATTGAAAGCCAATACTATAAAAAAGTCGATGAAGGAAAGTTGATTAATGGGGCTATCAATGGGATGATCGATGCTTTGGACGACCCATATTCCGATTATATGGATATAAGTGAAGCCAGCGAATTCCATAATGCGATTTCTTCTTCATTTGAAGGAATCGGTGCTGAAATTCAAGAAAAAGACGGAAAGATTGTGATTGTTTCCCCAATCAAAGGATCTCCAGCCGAGAAAGCCGGGTTGAAGGCTCATGATATCATCTTAAGCGTAAACGAAGAAAGCCTGGAGGGATTAAGTTCTACTGAGGCGGTCGCGAAGATTAGAGGGAAGAAAGGCTCTAAAGTCACATTGGAGATTCAAAGAGGGGAAGAAGAACCGTTCAGCACAACTCTGACAAGAGATACGATTCCGATTGAAACGGTATATGCTGAAATGTTGGATAATGACATTGCGAAAATACAGGTATCTTCCTTTTCGGAGAATACAACCACAGAACTGGAGAGCGCATTGGAAGAGATGCAGTCAAAAGGCATGAAAGGTTTAGTGCTTGACCTGCGCGGAAATCCAGGCGGCATTATGGAACAAGCTATGAAAATCGCAAGCATGTTTGTGCCGAAAGATAAAGTGATTTTCCAAATCGAAGACCGAGATGGCAATAAACAAGTCGTGAAATCGGATAATACGGATAAGGTGGATTTCCCTGTAGTCGTATTGGTGGATAGCGGCAGTGCCAGCGCCTCCGAGATTGTAGCTGCGGCTGTTCAGGAATCTGCCGGTATTCCAATCATCGGTGAGAAAACATTTGGCAAGGGAACAATCCAAACGGCAAAAGATTTAGAAGATGGATCCAATATCAAATATACTACCGGTAAATGGCTAACGCCTAAAGGGACATGGATCCACAAAAAAGGAATTGAACCGGATATAAAAGTAGAACTGCCATCCTATGCCCAATTGACATATATTTCACCGGATAAAGAATGGAAAACAGGCACTGCTTCAAATGAAATAAAAGTAGCGGAACAAATGCTAGAAGCTGTGGGCTATAATCCGGGTACGGTTGATGATGTGTTTGACGAGCAAACGAAAGCCGCTGTACTTGAACTGCAAAAAGATGCGAAGCTTAAGCAAGATGGAATCTTGACAGGCGACACGACACTTGCTTTGATGGAAAAGCTACGCGATAAAATTTTAGCGAATGATACACAATTGAATAAAGCTGTCGAAGTTCTTTCGAAAAAAATCAAGTAAAAGCAGCAAATCAAAAGGGAGATGGAGTCCATCTCCCTTTTGATTTGTATAAAAGCCGGGATTGTTCATTACCTATCTTCCATTAGTTCATTAAAATTTTTTGCTGTTCAGGCTGCTTCTTGTTAAAAGTGAGGCCAAGAGATGGAATGCTGGCGATTCCTATAAAGAATGCTGAAACGATATATACCCCAAAGAGGGAAATAGCTTCCATTAGTATGCCGGATAAAGCAGTGCCGGCCAGCATGGCTGTAAGCATGATAGGCGTGATGATACCATTTGTGCGTCCGATGAAGGCTTCTTCTACGAAGGTAATCATAAGCGTATTTAGTTTAATCTGTAAGAAGGCTACAAAAAACGCACCCGAAAACATGAGAACGGCGGTCAATGTGAACCAGGTGGACCATACTTCCAGCAAGGTGGAAACAGCCATGAATAGAAATGTGAAAACAAAAGCGGCCTTCCCGCTTATACGTTCTGCGGCCGCTGAGGCGATAATGCCCCCGACCAACATGCCGGCCCCACCCAAGGACGCCAACCATTGCAGAGTTTCTTTCGGCAGTTGCAGCCGGTCCGTTATAAGAAATACTTCAAGCGGCTGTGTAAGTCCGCTGGCTAAACCGATAAAGAAAAAAATATAGCAAATGCGTCTCAGGTTGGAACTGTTCCGGACATATATAAATCCTTCCCGTAGTTCTACTAATACAGTTGTATCCTTATTAGGCGTGAAGGATATATCCTTGGGCAAGAATAAGGTGATGATTGTGGACAGACCAAAAGTGGCGACTAATAAATATAATGCCGGCAGTACACCCAATTGTGTATAAATGGTTGTGCCAATCAACGGACCGGCAATCATAAATAAGGAGCTCATGCTTTGTGAAAGACCTATTGCTGCGCCTACTTGTTCTTCAGGTATATGCCTTTTAAAAATCTTCAAAGAAGAGGGTTGGGAGAACTGTGATACAATGGCAGATACAAATGCGGCGAAGAAAATGGCCTGCCAATAGCCGAGCGAGATGCAAGCAATGATTAATAGGATAGAGGCTATGCTGAGTAAACCGCCGCTAATAATGGTCTTCTTGGGATTCCAACGGTCCGCCAATGTCCCTCCTATAAAGGAAAATAGCAGCATAGGTAAGAATTCAACTACGGTAATCGCAGATATGGCGATGGGATTTTGGTCAGTCTGTTCGATGACAAAATATAAAATAGCCATATTTCTAATCCATATGCTCATCTGATCTAATAAATCAGAACTTAAAATGATGAGAAAGATACGATTTCTTAATAAATTTTTCATTTATTTTCCCCTTTTTAAGTATTAATCTGACCATTCGGTTTATTTTTCTTTATGGATAAAGGCCGGAAAAGTCTTCTGGCCTTTATCTGGCTTATTGCTTAGCGATGCCTTTTAGGAATACATCCACGCTTTTGCGATACAGCTTTTTCATTTCTTCAAAATCCATTTCATAATATGCAATCCCTAAACCTTGGTGCATGCCGAATAAGATAAACATCAAGTCGCGCGGATTCTCTTTGATGAATTCGCCAGCGGCGATGCCGTCTGTTAAGATCTCTTCGTATGATTCATAATACTGGTTACGGATGATATTCATTAATTCGATT
This sequence comes from Bacillus sp. (in: firmicutes), assembly GCA_051874035.1. Classification (GTDB taxonomy): domain Bacteria; phylum Bacillota; class Bacilli; order Bacillales; family DSM-1321; genus Bacillus_AD. The sequence goes on along the minus strand of JBJEFM010000022.1, from coordinate 55,196 downwards.
GTCGCTTCAGCATCCACGATTTCGTTATTTCCATACTCTTCCATCGCTTTGAATAGCGGAGTCTGAAAATCCAGCACATAATGCTCAGCAAGGGCATAGAGCTTTTCTGTATTTGTTTTGCACCTTGCTTTAATTTTTAACCATTCTTCTTTCCATTCATCCGCTTTCGTTTCAACAATATACATGAACAGCTTTTCTTTGCTTTTGAAATGATAATAGATGCTGCCTTTACTGCTTCCTGACGCTATTGTGATATCCTCCATGGAAGTCGCTGCATAGCCTTTTTGAGAAAATAACTCTTCAGCTATTGTGGCAATTTTTTGTTTTGTGGATCCTGCTTCGCTTTGTTTTCTCATAGTAGCCTCCATAATCTCTAAACTGAACGGTTGGTCTACTATTAAAGTACTTGAAATAACAATAACTGTCAAGCGGTGGTAAATAAGGTATTATGAAGTGGAAAGGAATAGATGGGAGGAAAAGATATGTCAGAGCAAGGCCTGGATTTATTCATCCGCAGTATTAAGTTAAAGAAGGAATCGCCTTCCAAGGAAGATTATCCTTTCTCACTTCCGGCAATCCAGCAATTACGAGAGCTCGCATTCCATCCGAACGTTACATTTTTGGTGGGCGAGAATGGAAGCGGGAAATCGACGATTCTGGAGGCGATCGCTGCGTCATATGGCTTCAATCCGGAAGGAGGAACGAAGAATTTTCAGTTCGCTTCATATGACTCTCACTCTGGGCTTCATGATTATATTATAGTGGTGAAGGGAGTGAGGAGACCGGATGATGGTTTTTTTCTAAGGGCGGAAAGTTTTTATAATGTAGCATCGAATATTGAGGAGCTGGATCGGCAAGGATATGGCCCCCGGATTATTGAACAATATGGTGGTGTCTCTTTGCATGAACAGTCCCATGGTGAATCCTTCATGTCGCTGTTTATACATAAGTTCAAAGGGAATGGAATATATATTTTGGATGAACCGGAAGCGGCGCTGTCGCCTTCGCGTCAATTGACGATGATTGCAAGGCTGCATGAATTGGTCGAGCAAGGTTGTCAATTTATTATTGCCACACATTCACCGATTTTAATGACATATCCGAATGCCTGGATCTATGATATACAACAAGGTTATCGGAAAGTCGCATATCAGGAAACAGAACATTATCAGATTACGAAAACTTTCCTGGATTATCCGGAGAGAATGTTGGATGTGCTTATGGATAAAGGGAATGACTATAAGTAATAGTGAAGCGGATAAAAACGAGAAGCGCCTCGTTTTTATTTTTTTTTGTGAAACTTTTTAATGAAATAGAGCGTCTTAGCATTGTCTTCAAATTTGATACGTATCAAAAGGAGTAATAACATGTTTTACAAAAAGAAAATAGAAAAAGCCTTCGTCGCGTATGTTACAGAGAATCAAGCCAACTTGTACCGATTTGCGTATTCATATGTGAAGAATAAAGAAGATGCATTGGATATTGTCCAAGAATCGATTCGTAAAGGACTTTGTTCCATTCAGAATCTACAAGACGAGAAAGCCATCAAAAGCTGGCTCTATCGAATTATCATAAATACATCCATCGACTTCATCAGGAAACGAAAGAAAGAATATGTCGTAGAGGATGATACGATGAATACTATTATGCTTGGTGAAGAAGACCGCTATGAAGATCCGGATTTAAAAGCGGCGGTTGAAGCACTTCCGCACACGTATAAAACCGTTATCACGCTTCGTTTTTTTGAAGATTTGAAGCTGGAGGAAATCGCTTTAATATTAGAAGAGAATGTGAATACCATCAAAACCCGGCTCTATCGCGCTTTAAAGTTATTACGGGTAGAACTTGATGATAATCGCATGGAGGGAATGCACAATGAAGAAAATTAACCGATTAAAACAAGAATATGATCAGATTGAGATTCCGGCTGAATTATCGGGAATCGTTCAACAGACTATTAAGGAGCATCGAAGAAAAACAACAAAAAAAATGGCAGCGGGATTCGCTTTAGCGGCGAGTTTGTTCATTGCCAGCGTAAATACGAGTTCAACAATCGCTTTTGCTTTCTCGGATGTACCGGTTGTAGGCCAATTAGTGAAACTTATTACGTTCCGGGAATATAATTATAATGAAGGAACATATAATGCCGATATTAAAGTGCCTGCTGTGGCAAATCTGAAGGATAAAGCGCTGGAAGAGGCTTTAAATGAAAAATATCTGAAGGAAAATGAAGCTTTATATCAACAATTCATAGCTGATATGAAAGAACTGAAGCGAAACGGCAATGGCCATTTGGGCGTCGATAGCGGATACGAGGTGAAGACGGATAATGACCGAATCCTGGCGATAGGCAGATATGTTGTTGCTACAGCAGCATCATCTTCCACTACAATCAAATATGATACAATCGACAAGCAAAAAGAAATCTTAATCAGTCTGCCAAGCTTGTTTAAAGATGACTCCTATATTCCGCTTATCAGCGAGAATATTAAACAGCAGATGCTTGCGCAAATGAAAGAGAACCTGGATAAAATTTATTGGGTGGAAGGCAGTCAAGAGGAAGATATAGTGGAATTGTTCGAAAGCATTAAAAAGGAACAGAATTTCTATATAAGCGACGAAGGCAAGTTAGTGATTTCATTCGATAAATATGAAGTGGCCCCCGGCTATATGGGAATAGTTGAATTTGAAATACCGACAGAACTGATCAAGGATCAGCTCGTCAGCAATGAATATATTAAGTGAATAAGAGGAGGCATAGCACAAGGTGCTATGCCTTCTTTAATTGGTGTGCAGCTGCAAATAATTCCGGATGCTTTTTTTCTTGTCTTCAACCAGTTCCTGTAAGAAGGCAATATAATCAGGATCATGGAATTGCTTGATCTCTTCATACAACGTATCCAATTGCTGCAGGTGCTCTTTTAGTGTAAAGTCCCTTACGCTTGAGCCTCCCGATTCTACTTTGCGGAGAATGATTTCAACGAGTTTCTCATTGCTTGCTTCAATGGATTTCGTTCCTTGCCTCACATAAATGGCCCCATACTTGAGCTCTCCTTGATTCACAACCGAAGTAAAGGGGACGTATTTGGGATCGTACTCGATGATCAACACTTGAAAGACTTTGCCTTTTAACTGTTCATGCGTCCGCTGCGAGAAAATAAAATCTTCTGTACGATATTTCAAATATTTAGGCAATAGATGCTCCAATTTGTTATCCACATCGGCTTTATCAAGGATGTCCTTGCTTTGCAGACCTTCTAAGATCGGTGTGCAATCATCATTTTGGGTGACCCCTACAATGATGCAGCCGCCCCCGGAATTGGCGATAGCGAGTACATGTTTGGCAAGTTTTGTCATATCGATCCATTTTGTTTTGAAATCGAGGAAATCGGTTTCTCCGGTATTGTGCAATAGAACATTTTTCAGATGCTCATTCGTGGGCTCCAGCATGAATTGTTTCAATGAATCAGGGTATATTTTAGAATAAAACATATTCAGTCACTCTCATTCTTATAGTATGTTATCTATTATAAAGGTGTTTCGGTATAAATGGATGATAAAATAGTTTTCGGAGAGCATGTATTTCGATTTCTGAAGCCCGGTTATGCATATCTCTTTGATATATGGTACGATTGCCTATACAGGATTACGATAGTAAGAGGAGTAAAATGATGAAAAAAACAGAAATATACATAATAGGCGGATTTTTAGGAAGCGGTAAAACGACTTTATTGCAGCAAATCATGAAGCAAGAAAAGCAAGAAGGGCGTCAAATTGCTGTTTTGCTCAATGAGTTGGGAAGCATCTCCATCGATTCCGCTGTAATTGAAGAAGAAGGCGTACCCTTTAAAGAGATGTTTGATGGATGTATTTGCTGTACGATTTCCGAGAAATTAGAAGGGCAATTGCAGTCGTTATTATATGAAAATGATTTAGATGCCATTTATATTGAAACAACAGGAGCGGCTCATCCGGTGGAAGTGGTGGATAATATCATGTCCCCGCTCTTAGTCGATCAATTACTTTATAAAGGCATTATTACAGTGGTCGATCTTTCAAGATGGCGCGACAGGGAACAATTCACGCCTCAAATCCGTCAGCTGATGATTGAGCAGTTGGCCCATGCGGATACACTTCTGCTGAATAAAGTAGATTTAGTGAGCGAAGAAGAAAGCGCGAAAATCTTATTTGAAATCCAATCTTTGAATGGAGAAGCATTGTGCCTGTTCACCAAGCATAGCCAAGTTTCACTGCGGGATTTCCAAGGCAGAAAAACGCGTGAGCAGCATAGTGAAGGTACAGCAAAGCACAGTATCGCCCATTTGCACTTGCAGACTATTGTTTATACATTTACGGAGTCCATCTCCTATGAACGGTTTGAGGAGTGGTTGAGAGCATTGCCGGATACGGTCTATCGGATTAAAGGGTACATCCGTTTTACGCATTCCGAGTATCCATTCTTATTCCAATATTCGTATGGAACACCTGTCATGCTTCCGGAATTAGTGAAGATGCCCCTTAATATAGTGATAATCGGGCAAAATTTAAATCATGACCAGATTGTACAGGAATTGAACAGCCTTGAACAAAAATAAAATGAAAAGCTGGAAAATGACGATTCATTTTCCAGCTTTTTTATGCCTTTTTTAGATAGAAAAACCCTTCAGATGGAAAAGTATAATGGTAAAATATCGATGATTACTCAATTTCTCCATATGAGGCAAATGTTTTTTCCGATTCAATCAGCCCGCAAGCGGCGCACTGAACACGTAATGACGGGCCGTTGTAAGCGAGATGGAAGGGTTCTAATTGCTCATTATCAAATTCTTGGATGATTTCTCCTGAATGCGGATCTTTCTTGACAGGGTGGACCACTTGTTCTATTAGATTGAAGCGGGTTTTATTTGTTTTGCAGTTTGGGCAGCGATAACGTGTTTGCATTTTGTTCACCTTTTCGTATTTTTATCCTGTTTAACAAGTACTAAGATTCCCATTTCAGCACAACGGTGAAAGTGTAGATATGTAAGTGGTGATGAAGGAAAACACTCTCCTATCAAAAACTCCCTTTATATAATATAGTTTGTATCATTTTTTAAAATATGTATCACTTTTTGAAAATGTCTATTTTTAAAAAAGATGACCTCATACATTTTTCACAAATTTATTATAAACTGATCATGGGAGTTTATGAGCGAGGGGATATAGTATGAAAAAACTAGGGGTAGTTTTTCTGTTGTTATTGTTACTTGCAGCCGGATGCAGTCGGGATACATATACTGCAATTCCATTAGATAAGGATTTTGTGGCAAGTGTCAATATTAAAGATGGCAGCATCACATTCATTGATGGTGAATCAATGAAAGAAATAGCTGAATGGATTATTCATGAACCCATCTCGGGGGCGATGCTTCTACCGGACCAAAATCACTTAGTCATCTATGGAAAAGAAATGTCTTCTGTACTTGTCTATTCATTAAGTGAAGGAAAATTGGCCGATGAATGGAAAGTGGGAAAAGGCATCGTGGCAATAACAGCCATCAATGGGGAACAAGAGTTGGCTTTAGTCGATCAATCCACGGATTCAATTCGTATATTCTCTTCTAAAGGAAAAGAGCTCCGGTCCAAGAGAGTAGGCAATCAGCCGATATCGATCAGCGAAGATCAAAATGCCAAACAGCTGTATGTAGTCAATTTCAATGATGATAAAATCACAGTAATAGACTCCAACACATTAAAAACCACTAAAGAAATTAACATCAATATGTTTTCTGCAGGCATTATGATCCGAAGTCCAGAGCAAGAAGTCTGGGTAGGAGGCCACGGCGAGGGAGAAGAAGTTGAAGAGAACGTTCATATTTATTCCACCGTAAGCGGTAAATTATTAAATACAATACGTACACCTTCCATGCCGATTGGATTTTTATCCTTTAATAATGATGTTTATATTGTGAGCCATGGCACAAATACGGTTTATAAATATACAGACCAGCACGAATTGATTGCTTTGCAGGTTGGAGTAAATCCTTTTGAGATGAAGCATATGAAAGATAAATTAATTATCGCGGCATACGATAGCGATAATCTGCACATTGTGGATCCCGATAGATTTGCAGTGGAGAAGACGGTTGCTGTCGGTAAAGGCCCGTTTCAATTAGTTGTGAGAGAGTAGGTGTGTAGAATGACAAAGTATAGAATACTTGTTGTTGATGATGAAGAAGATATGAGACATTTAGTAGAAATGTATTTAATGAATTCCGGATTCGACTGCATTCAGGCGAGCGGGGGAAAGGAAGCGATAGAAAAGCTGGAATCCGAGCATATTGATCTTGTACTGTTGGATATTATGATGCCTGAGCAAGATGGTTTCGAAGTTTGTAAAGCCATTAGGGAGATTTCGGAAGTGCCGATTATCTTTGTAACTGCCAAGGGAGAAGAATGGGATAAGGTGAAAGGTTTGAAACTCGGAGGAGACGATTATGTCGTAAAGCCTTTTAGTCCGGGCGAGTTGATGGCGCGTATTGAAACAATTCTTAGACGTTCAGGAAAGAAACAGGGTGTGGCGGAAGGCAATGAACTTGTTTATGGGAAAATTTCCATTAATAACCGCTCTCGTAAGGTTATGGTAGAAAAAGAAGCCATTACACTTACTTTAAAGGAATATGAATTGTTGAATTTCTTTATTTTACATCCGAATCAAGTGTTGAGCAGAGAGCAGTTATTGGAAAGAATCTGGGGGAATGATTATACAGGTTCTTTGCGTACGGTCGACACCCATGTAAAGACACTTCGCATGAAGTTGAAAACGGCGGATTATATTCAAACAGTGTGGGGCATTGGATATAAATTCGAGGCGAAAGATGAAGATTAAAATATATAATTTGCAGCACAAGCTTTGGATTTTCTTCTTTACAATCATTATCATCTGTTTCATTTTTGCTTATAGTTTATCAAATATGTTCTACGATAAATTATATGTGGACTATGTGAAGGAAAACTTAGAATTGCAGGTGGAACAATTATCGCGGGATTATAAAGGCGGAGAGCTTACGGATACATTTAAAAAACAAGTGGAATGGCTGAATACGAAAATACATGGCGAGATGTTTGTTGTTAATAATCCGAAAGAATTAAGCGCATGCCTTCCATTTGAGATTGATTATGAAGCCCTGATTTCTGAAGGTGATAGACAATCCTTATTATCGGGTAAACCTGTTTTCAAGAATGGCTTTGAAGAAAGGTTTCAAAGGGAAATAGTTGCTGTAATCTATCCTTTGTTAGATAATGGAAGACTGGAGGGGATAATTTATTCGTATGTTCCTCTAACAAGCAAGAATGAATTCACTAAAGATTTCACGCATGTTTGGGTTGTCGCAGCTCTATTATTTATGGTTTTCATGTTCTTTGTATCCGGAAAAATAATCAATTATATGATTAAACCATTAAAAGAAATGAAAGAGGCGGCGATGAAGGTGGCTAAAGGAGATTATTCCACAGTCATCGAAAATCCGGGCGAGGACGAAATTGGAAGTTTGGCAAAGGCTTTTAACCAAATGTCCAAATCTATTCAAGAAGAAGATGAAAGAAAACGCGATTTCCTTGCTGATATCTCTCATGAATTGCGCACGCCTTTAAGTTATGTGAAAGGCTATAACCAAGCTTTGTTGGATGGTTTGGTAAAGGATGAAGAAAGCCAGCGGAAGTATATGAAATTAATCGGCAGAGAAACGAGTAAACTGCAAAACTTGGTTCAAGATTTGCTGGATTTAACGAAGTTGGAATCAAATACATTTGTCATCTATCCAAATCCGGTCGCATTTGCACAGTTCATCGAAGACTTTATGGAAAAGTATGAATCGGTATTCGCCCATCAAAAAATCAACTTGAAGATGGATCTTAACGCGGATATCATTATTTACGGCGATGAAGTAAGGCTCGAGCAAATCATACAGAACATCATAGAGAATGCATTGCGTTATACGGAAGAAGGCGGTACTATTACGATAACTCTAACAGAGAAAGAAACAACATGCTTACTTACAATTGAAGACACAGGCAGAGGAATCAGTGAAGAGCATTTGAGTAAAATCACTGAAAGATTTTACCGCGTCAATAAGGCCCGTTCGCGGTTTGATGGGGGCACAGGGATTGGATTATCGATTGTCGAGCAGTTGATGAAGCTGCATGAAGGAAGCATGTCGATTGAAAGCGAGCTTGGTAAAGGAACAAAAGTCATCTTGGAATTTCCGACAATAAATGATTTCTAAAGTATGGACAAAGGGGAATGTATGATGAAGAAAATGGGGGTATTGTTGGTATTCTGTGTTTTGCTGCTTATGGCTTGCGGAAAAGAGGAGCAAACAGATGATCAAGCTGAAGTTGCTTTTTTGGAGGTGGATTTATCGATTTCACCGGAGAAAGCAAAAGTGAATGAGCCTGTTACATTCAAAGCGAAAGTAACATATGGCGGAAAACCTGTTGAAGACGCAGATGAAGTGAAGTTTGAAATTTGGCGTTCCCAAAGCGAAGACCATGAGAAGATTGAAATCAAGCATGCCAAAGAAGGTATTTATGCACTTGAAAAAACCTTTAAGGAAGAAGGAACATATTATATATATGCCCATGTAACTGCGGAGGCCATGCATAGTATGCCTAAGAAAGAATTTACCATCGGCCGGCCGAGTGAACCTGAAGAATGACCTTTATGTTCGTACATATTATTCGTTATAATCGTTTCTGACTATTTGAAGAAGCGATTTTTTTTGTGTTCATGTTCTTTCAATACAGAAAAGAGAATACGTATGAAAGAGTACTAATAAGGTGAGGTGGGAAAATGAAGAAAGATCAAATGGAACCAGCACCTCAAAATATGAACTATAATGAAATTTTTTTTCAAGAGAAAGAAATCGGGGAAGATATTCCGAATCAATGGTCGCTGAAGCTTAAGAAGATTGAATCCATCATATTGCCCGGCATAAAGAAGGCTGGTCACAATCAAGAATGGCGGCCTGTCGATATAAAACGAAGCTTGCTGTTAAAGAAAGATGGTAAGGCTTCTATTACATTTGATGTTTCCACTTTAAAAAAATACAGCATTTGCATTATAAATGAAAGTGATTATTCCATTAGTTTTTGTTTGGAAATGAGTCCGGATAACTTGCATTATTTGAAGAAGTCGCCTTATATGGAAGTGGCTCCTTGGCAAGTAGAAACGGTCTCCTCTAACGATTATTTGAAATATGCAAGAATTAAATTATTCGGAAAAAATACCGCATCTGTTATTGTTTATTTGCAAGGAATTAAGTGAAAAATAGATTAATTTAGTTATATGAATGTAATATTTGTAATAATAGAAGGGATTTAGAGAGGGATGCCAACTTCAGTCGGTTAGTAATGAACTGGAAATTCTTTTACAATAGTGGAGGGGTTTCTTTTTTTTGCATAAAGAAGTACATATAGGAAATGCGTATAGAAGTATAGAAATAGAGCCAATCCTCTTTAGAAAGGTAAAAAAAGTAAAATATAATTATGGTAATTTATGAAGATATTATTTTTATGTAAAAATATGGTCCTAATATTACAAAAAACTCATGTTATGATGTGTTTGTAAATAACAAATCACGTTTTTAACAGGAGGAGTTTTTATCATGAACAAGAAGTTATTATTAACTTTAGCGACAGTCGCTACCGTTTCATTTGCAAGTTTTGGAGCAAACAACGCAGACGCTGCGTCAAATACAACAACTACTAATTTACAATATAATAAGGTTCAAAATGTTTTACAAGATTGTAAGGATGGTAAGGTTAGCGGAGATGCTAAATGGAAAGTGCATAAGGTTGTGATTGGAGGAACAATCAAGCCATGTCCGGGAGTTTCCTCAAAGCCGGAAGCCGACAAACCTTCCAATGAAGAATCAACACCGGAAGTAAC
>JBJEFM010000022.1:0-45168 GCA_051874035.1 Bacillus sp. (in: firmicutes) | reverse complement strand
GAAGAATCAACACCGGAAGTAACACCGCCGGCAGAAAATGCAACACCGGAAGTTGACAACCCAACAACAGAGCAAGAAAAACCATCCACTTCATATGAAGTGAGTGCATTTGAACAGAAAGTTGTTGAATTAACAAATGCAGAGCGTGCTAAACAAGGGCTTAAACCATTAACATTAGATGTGGAATTAAGTAAAGTAGCCCGCATCAAATCTCAAGACATGAAAGATAAAAACTACTTTGACCATAATAGCCCAACATATGGTTCACCATTTGACATGATGAAACAATTCGGCATTTCCTATAAATCTGCCGGTGAAAATATTGCGCAAGGGCAACAGTCACCGGAAGCTGTTGTACAAGCATGGATGAATAGCCAAGGCCATAGAGAAAATATCATGAATGCAAGCTATACACATATCGGGATCGGGCATGTAGCTGATAACAACTATTGGACACAAATGTTTATTGGAAAATAAGGTAGTATAAATCGAAAGCGGTGATGCCTCAATAATGAGGTATCACTGCTTTTTATTTATAATCATAATTCTGTTACGTTAATCTCTGAATACTGCAGGTCATTTGCTTTCACCAAACGAATTTCAAGCATTCCATCGCGGTATTGCGCTGTTGCTCCTTTCTTCTTGACAATGCCGGGCAACGTGAATACATGACGGTCATTATAATTAGGATAACCTTCGATAATGGATGTATTCGATGTGTGGTAGATTTTCATATTCTCCATATCATCACGGTTCTTAATGGGGATTCTTACATATACATCGCTATGTGTTTCGAAAATAGAAACGTTGATGGCCGGTTGCGTCTCATCTTCATCGTTGCTTGCGTTCGTGTGAAATGGTGGTGTGTTTACTTCTGTACCGCTGTTAAATCCATTCTTTTGCCAATTAGTAAACATATCGGACATAAATGATTCCATATCTTTACCTTGAGAACCAGAGGTAAAGTCCTTCATATATTTTTGAAAAGGGAATAGAACATTCCATGGATTCATAGAAACAACCTCCCTTATGACAGGAAACGTATTATTTCTTATCTTATGCGAATGCATGCCTATATGTTAGTGGGGAAAGGAGTTTTATTTTTGGGACAATGTAAAGGGGACATGAAAGTGTTTATCTGTTTTAGGGATTTTGATTATAAAAATGCCATTTTCATAATTGGCCGACACTTGATTATGCAAGAAAGCGAAAGGGATAATAAAGGTTCGTTTGAAGGGTCCGATAAAGCGTTCGCTATGCAGTATTTTGCTGTTCTCGGGGTTGAAAGGCTTAGGTATGTTTCCTTCGATGATCAAGTTCTGCCCGTTAAAAGAAATTTGTACATTGTCCCTATTATGGATTCCGGGAAGTTCGATGAATATATATCCTGTTGCATCATCTTCCACAACATCGATAGGGGGTGTTTTTTTAGGCATGATTTTCTGGAAGTCGGTCCAGAAGCGATCGCCAAGCACCTTTTCTGTGTCTTTAGAAAAGTTCTCCCAACCTTGAAAGGAATTTTGATTCTCTGACATATAATAAGACACCACCTTTTCTTTTTATAGTATGAAAAGGTGGTGCCTCGATATGATTTATTCTGCCGCTTTTGTTACGAATTTACGCTTTTGGATGTAAAACAAACGTGATGCCAAGCTGATTGCGCCGAGTGCCAAGCCGATAATCAAACCGACCCAATAGCCGAAGGCGCCCATGGCTGTGTAAGTAGCCAGGACATAGCCGGTTGGGAGCCCGATTGCCCAGAAAGCCGCAAATGATAGCATAAACGCGTAATTAACATCTTTATAGCCGCGAAGTGCTCCCTGGATTGGCGCCATAATCGCATCTGATAATTGGAAGAAGAGCGCGAATATCAGGAACTGGGCGGCAAGTGCAATCACTTCCGCGTCTTGCGTGTAAATGGACGCAATCCCGGAACGGAAGAAGAAGAGAATAGTGCCGAATAATATTGACATGCTGATGGCCATCGTCGTTCCTATTATGCTATATTGGCGTGCATCTTTATAGCGTTTGGCGCCGACTTCGAATCCGACCACAATGGTGAGCGCCATAGAAATGCTGAGCGGCACCATGTATAGGAAAGAAGCGAAGTTCATCGCTGTTTGATGGGCTGCGATTGTGATTGTATTGAAGGAACTCATTAATAATGTTACAGCCGAGAAAATGCTTGTTTCAAAGAATATAGATAAACCGATTGGTATGCCGATTTTTAATATAGCAATAAATTCTTTGAATGAAGGTGCGATCCAACGATTAAAGATCTTATACTCTTTGAATGGATGGATTTTAATAATGACAATAATTGCGATGACTAAGATGAGCCAGTAGGTGATAGCCGATGCCACACCCGATCCTACCCCTCCAAGTTCCGGAAATCCGAATTTCCCGAAAATCAAGAAATAGTTAAATCCAACATTAATGGGCAGTGCCAGTAAAGTGATCAACATGGAAATCCTTGTTTGCCCTAGTGCATCAATAAAAGAACGCAAGACACTATAGGCGAAAAGCGGAACGATTCCCCATGATAAGGCAATTAGATAATCATGGGCCACTTCGCGTACGTGCGGTTCAAGGCTCATGCTGTTCAATAAAGGGTTCAAAGCCAAGAAGCCGATGATTAGAACAACGGCTGACATAATGATGGATAAGAATATTCCTTGAATTACCGAATAAGGTACATTCTTATTGTCGCGGGCGCCGATCAGTTGAGAAACAATCGGTGTGATGGCGATCAGTATACCGCTTAGGCCCGTATTGACGGGTACCCAAATCGAGCTGCCAATCGCTACGCCAGCCAGGTCGTTCGGCGAATAATTCCCTGACATCACAGTGTCTGCAAACGTCATGGAAAACATGCCGAGCTGCGTAATAAGAACGGGTACCATAATAGTTAGAAATAATAGGATTTTTTCTTTTTTTGTTTGTGTTGCTTTCATAGTTATCCCTCAATTCCTGTACAACATCAGAAAATTATAGCATATATAATATTGATAGAGAAGGATGAAAGAAATAATGAAAAATATCCACTGCCGACAAAAGAGCTTGTCATATTTTCCAACCTGATTCATATCATATATAGTATTAGAGATGGATAATGGGGGGACAAGATTGTGGCTTATAAGCATTCGAAAGGTTGGTATTTGGCGCAATTAAAGCAGATTGGCATCACAAAGCATCCGGTTGAACAAAAAAAGCTAGAATTATATAAGACGTTTATTGTGAGAAAACTATATTATAAAAATTTTAATGAAAATTCCTTGTAAAAATGAAACGATTTCTCCTTTCTATCGTATACTAAAGTAATGAAAGGAGTTTTTTTATATGGCGTCTAAAGATGATCGATTACTTGCGGCTTTGATTTATATTATTAGTTTCTTTACAGCATTCATCGGCCCTCTCATTATATGGTTATTGCAAAAAGATAAGTCTTCCTTCATTGATTATCATGGAAGAGAATATTTTAACTTTTTGATTTCATATAGTGTATATGGACTTATTTCGTTTTTACTTACGTTCGTTTTGATCGGTTTTATTATCGGGCCGATCGTAGCTGTTGCGGCGTTTGTATTCACAATTGTCGGTGCGGTGAAAGCATATGAAGGCAAAGAATACCGCATTCCGTTCATTTTCCGAATCTTATAACCTGGAAGTAATCGGATTGGTGATTGTTGCGGAACCGGGAAGCTGGCTAAGAAGGAATACTACATCTTGTGTTCGTAGTATTCTTTGGTGGCCGGCTTTTTTTATACATACATTAAGAAGTGAATTAGGTGATTTCATGAATATTAAACAATATTATCATGCAACAGCTTCGGTTTATTTAAACATATCATTATTTGCAGTTGGACTAAGCATCGCTTTGTTCACGGTCAATCTGTTTTTATTCCAGAAAGAAGGCATATGGTATACAGCAATCCCTTTTATGGTCTTCAGTTGTATTTATTTCATCTATCATTTGGTATACAAGAAGCGATATGAAAGCATGCCTGAAGAGATTTCTTTAAGCGGAGCCGGTCCGCTTAAAGAGGATTATGTAATGCTTGCATTTATGCCTGCTCCTACATTAAGAGTTTTGTTATTTAATCAGAAGGGTGAAGTGCTCGGGGAAATAAATGATTGCCTGGCGTCTTGGTACAGTTGGTTGATCCCGAGCAGTTTATTATCGCTTGTGCCATATTCCTATAAACTGACCGATGCCAATAATCGTACGTTGGCCACTTTTAAAATGAACCGTTTATTTTCCCGCGACATGACTTTTTATAATGAACGAAATGAGATAATAGGAAGTTACCGTGAAGATTGGAAACGTTCGTTAGTTCGGTATAAAGGCGTTGTCCACTATGGCGGGGTAGATCGCATGCATGTGGATGTCAGCGGGTTCCTGCAATCGTTTACAATTTCTTCGTGCGAGGGCGAATGGCTGGTTTCATATGATAAAGGCTGGATGCCCTTGGAATGGACAGAAGTTTTTAAAGAATTAAATACGCCGATCCTTCATTTCACAGGTGCCGCTACCGAAGAAGACCGAATTTGTATATATGGTTTATGCGCCCGTTTATTCAGTAATTCTAAAAATTGAGAATATCAGAATCTTCAAATAAGATTTTTTCTGTATTATCTGATATAATTTGATGAAAAAAGCAAAGAAGGTTTAGTAATGAAAGGTTTAAATGAAATATTGGCTTTTAACAAAGAGTTTGTAGAAAACAAAGATTACGAAGCATTTTCCACTGATAAATTTCCGGATAAACGAATGGTGATCCTAAGTTGCATGGATACGAGATTAGTAGAATTGCTGCCTAAAGCGATGAATCTTAAGAATGGCGATGTGAAAATCATTAAAACCGCCGGGGCGATCGTATCACATCCTTTCGGCAGTGTAATGCGAAGCATATTAGTGGCGATTTATGAATTGAAGGCGGATGAAGTATATGTCGTGGGGCATCATGATTGCGGCATGTCTTCTGTATCTGTCGACAATATGGTAGAGAAAATGAAACAAAGAAACGTACTGCCTGAAACGATCACTACCTTGGAAAATTCCGGAGTCGATATACATAATTGGCTTAAGGGCTTTAAAGATGTAACGGAAAGCGTCCAAAATAGCGTGAAGGTGATCCGCAACCATCCGTTAATGCCGAAAGATGTAAATGTCCACGGGCTGGTTATTTGTCCGACAACCGGGAAACTGGATGTAATTGTAGACGGGAATGAATAATTGAGAAGAAGTCATCCCAGCCAATGAGGGGATGGCTTCTTTATGTATATAGAATAATCGTTTATTTCGTTTCACAGGCACTAAGGCCTCCACTTTTAGCATGGCAGTGAAAACAGGGGTGCGCGAGCGGGAGATGAAATGCCTATAACAACCCGGTTGGTTCATCTAATGATAAGTGAGGGAGGAAGGTCCCCCGGCCTATCAAAGATTCAATTTATTATTTTATAAAAATGCGCGCTGAGGCTTAATATAACGGCGCAGTTCTACAAGCAGGCTTTGTTTGGCTGTATTTGGCAGTTTTTCGATGTGCAAATCTTTCGGGTTAGGATAAATGCCGGTTTCGTTCCATTTTACCCTGATGGCGCCGGACCAGATAAGTGATTGATCGGAAGCCATCACGGAAGTGGCTACGATAGCTTCTTTTGATTCGAGCCCATCCTCTAGCGAATGAACTTCATCGACAAAGAAATTGAAATAATAGGTGGAGCCTTTCCATTCACTTTTGACTTTCAAAACGTTTACCCCTCACTATACTCTTTGCTACAATTATATTAATATGAAGAATGCAATACAATGAATACATATATATATGCAGATGGAGGATTAAGGATGAAGCTGAGTTTTGTTAAATGTCATGGATCAGGCAATGATTTTCTTATTTTGGACGAATATAGCCGTCCGTTGTCACTGACAGATGAAGAGCGGGCGCAACTTACGCTGACGTTATGCAACCGTGAAACAGGAATTGGTGCGGATGGCATTCTTTTTTTTCAAAGCAGTCAAATAGCTGATGGGAAAATGCGTGTTTTCAATTCGGATGGCTCTGAAGCATCTATGTGCGGCAACGGGTTGCGCTGTGTGGCGCGCTACGGCTGCGAATTATTGGAGAAGAAGCAACTATCCATTGAAACAATGAAAGCTGTTCTGGCGGTAGAACAGACAGAACATATATTTGAACAGATTCCAACATTCAAGGTGGAAATTTCACCGGTTTCTTTTGAAGTAAAGGATTTGCCGATGAATGTAGAAGGCGAAACATTCATTAATCAGAAGTTGGAAGCGTTGGCGCCCGGATTGACCTTTACAGCTGTTGCTGTTCCGAATCCCCATTTCATTTCAATTGTGGACCGCGAAGTGCTGGAAAGCGATGTACAGGACACCTTATCCACATATGTAAATGGAGATAACCCATATTTCCCCGATGGTGTGAACGTAAGCTTTGTGAAACTACTTGAACCGGGACGTATTTTTGTTAAGACCTTTGAAAGAGGAGTAGGCTTTACGAATGCTTGCGGGACGGCTATGAGTGCCTCTACCCTTGTTACTTGCCTGCAAGGGGAGAATCAACTTGAACAAACTGTTTCTGTCTACAATCCGGGCGGTCAGGTGAATTGCGTCGCCCATAAGAAAGGCGACACATACAGCATCGATTTAATCGGCAATGCCACATACGAGTTTACAATAGATGTGGAGGTTCAATCGGATTTGAAATCTTATACGGTTCAGAACAGGAAAGACTTCGTGGAAGAAACAGCAGCATATCGCGCTATGCAACAAGCCAGTGAACAATATATTCGAACAAACATGTAAAATAAACAGCGAAGCGCAGGATATTCTTCTATCGATTCTCCGCTTCGCATTTTTTGTGGATTTTTCCCCTGTTAGATGTTGAAAAAATGGGGAAGGGGAATATATAAAATGATTCTGTCCATTTCCGGCGCATAAGGAGTTAGATAATGAAACAAGAATTACTATCTAAGAAAGCAATCCAGTATATGATTATGATTGCAGCTCTATTAGCTGCTTATTCTTTTATTTTCTTTGAGATAGTTGATGAATTAAAGGAAAATGAGTTGGAAAAATTCGATTTCAAAATTATCGAGTTTGTGCAAAGCCATATCTCGGACCAACTGACTGCATATATGAAAGCCATCACTTTCATGGGGGGACAAACAGGCCTTATTTTGGCTGTTCTTCTTTCGTCAGTCATTTTTTTCTTCTATAAGAAAAGATATGCTGTGTATCTTGTTCTTTCATCCGCACTAGGTGGACTGTTTAATTATTTTTTGAAATGGCTCTTTCAAAGAGAACGGCCCGATTTCTATCGGCTGATTGAAGCTGATGGCTACAGCTTTCCGAGCGGCCATAGCATGGCTGCCTTTATATTCTATACGTCGCTTGCTGTTGTACTTGCGAAAGTGGCTAAGAATAAATTGTTGGATTTTGCAATTGCTGTATTTTTTACGATTCTTGTGCTTTTGATTGGCATCAGCCGCATTTATTTGGGCGTCCATTATCCGAGCGATGTGATTGCAGGGTTCGCAGCAGGCGGCTTCTGGGTTTGCCTGTGCGGGCTGACATTGAATTATTATGAGCTGCGGAGAAGGGTGGGCTTCAAGCATCCGGACGTTGAAATGAAATAGTTTTGCAAATTATATAATAAAAACACATTGACAAATTGCCTGCTCCTCATTATGATTAAAAAAACGAAATGTTTGAAAAAATAAATAATATACTCTTATCCAGAGAGACGGAGGGACTGGCCCTATGATGTCTCGGCAACCATCATTTTATGAACGGTGCCAATGCCAGTAGATTAACATTCTAGTCGATGAGAGCGAAAGTTACTGAGGATTTATACTAGCGCTCTTTTCTAAATGAAAGAGCGCTTTTTTGTATATAAATTATTTTAATCAAGAAGTGTATGGGAGGATAAGTATGAAGATTGAAACGAAATTGGTTCAAGCAGGTGTAAAGAAAGATCCGGCAACAGGAGCCATCAGCACACCTATTTACCAAAATGCCACATTTGAACATCCTGAGCTTGGTAAGAGTACAGGGTTCGATTATTCAAGAACGGCCAATCCGACGAGGCAATCATTAGAGGAAGCGATTGCGCTATTAGAAGAAGGCGATGCAGGATTCGCTTTTTCTTCAGGAATGGCTGCCATTACGACCGTACTGTTCTTATTCAAACCGGGCGATCATATCGTGATTTCCGATGATTTATATGGCGGCACGTACCGTTTGCTAGAAGAACTGTTTGCCCAATACAGCATTACAGCTTCATATATAGATACTTCCTGTCTTGATGAAGTAGAATCGGCCATCAACGAGAGAACGGCTGGATTATTCATTGAAACGCCTTCGAATCCTTTGATGAAAGTAACGGATTTAGAGGCAATATGCAAGTTAGCGAAGAAGTATGGTTTGCTGACGATCGTTGATAATACATTCCTTACACCATTCTTGCAGAAACCAATCAAGTATGGAGCAGATATAGTCATTCATAGCGCTTCAAAGTATATCGGCGGCCATAATGACGTCATCGGCGGATTGGTGGTGACAGCGGATGAAGAATATAGCGAAAAAGTAAGGAGATTGCAGAATGGCGCGGGAGCAATCCTCGGACCGCAGGATTCATGGCTATTGCTGCGCGGCTTGAAAACATTAGCTGTGCGCCTGGAAAGGCAACAACAAAACGCCCAGCGCATAGCCGAGTGGCTGGCTGAGCATGAACTAGTGAAAAGTGTGTATTATCCTGGCCTTGCCGGTCATCCTGGCAGAGAGATCATGGAGAAGCAAAGCGCTGGCTTCGGTGCGATGATCGCTTTCGAGGTGAAGGATGAATCGATTGTTGCAGACTTGCTAAAGCATGTGAAAGTGATTAGTTTCGCGGAAAGCTTAGGCGGCGTAGAATCGCTTATCACATACCCAAGCACACAGACACATGCCGATATTCCGAAAGAATATCGCGAAGAGAAGGGGGTAAGCGATCTGTTGCTTCGTTTCTCCGTGGGCATTGAAAGTGTAACAGATTTGATAGAAGATCTTCAGCAAGCATTCCGATGCAGCCGTTATAATAACAAGGAAAAAATAGAATTATAGAAATATAATGACAAAACAAAAACCGGGGTGAATGCTTCATGAGTTTTCGTGACGAAATACAGAAAAGAATTTTGATTGGGGAAGGTGCGATGGGGACATTGCTATATTCGACAGGGGTTGATCAATGTTATGAGGAATTGAACATTATCAATCCGGATTTAGTAAGAAGCATCCATCAGGCGTATGTGCATGCCGGCACCGATATTATCCAGTCTAATACATATGGTGCGAACCATTATAAATTGCAGCGATACGGCTTGGAAGACCAGGTATCGACGATTAACCGCGAAGGGATGAAGGTGGCGAAGAGTGCAGCGCTCGGCAATCAGTTCGTCTTCGGTACAATCGGGGCTTCTAGAGGCTTGCGCAAGTCCGATATTACAATCGATGAAATCAAAAGGAATTTCAGGGAGCAATTATTCAGTTTGCTATTGGAAGATCCCGATGGCTTGATCCTGGAAACATATTATGATTTTGAAGAAATGGAAACAGTACTTAAAATTGCGAGACAAGAAACGGAACTGCCAATCATCGCAAATGTCTCATTGCATGAAATCGGCTATTTACAGAATGGCATGCACTTAAGCGAAGCAATTGCGATCCTTGAAGATTTAGGTGCAGATGTTGCAGGTGTGAATTGCCGCTTGGGGCCCCACCATACAATCCGGGCATTAGAACAAGTACCTTTACCGTCCAAAGCGGTTTTAAGCGCATATCCGAATGCTAGTTTGCCAGAATATACTGACGGACGCCTTACATATGAAACTAATGCTGAGTATTTCGGTAAAAGTGCTTTATTATTGAGAGAACAAGGTGTAAGAGTAATCGGGGGCTGTTGTGGAACGACGCCAAGCCATATTGAAGCAGTGAAGAAAGCAATCGGGGATTTGCCGCCAATTTTCGAGAAAGAAGTGGCTCCAAGGAAGATTGAAGTCATTGATTCTATGCCATTCGGGAATCAAGAAGCGCTATATGAAAAAGTAAAGCATAAACGAACGATTCTAGTGGAGCTTGATCCCCCTAAGAAGCTAAACGCAGCTGCCTATTTAGAAGGGGCGCAATCGTTGATGGAGGCGGGTGCCGACACGATTACGATGGCGGATAATTCATTGGCGACACCGCGGATCAGCAATATGGCGCTCGGTTCGCTTTTGAAGCAGCAAGGTATGAATCCGCTGATTCATTTGACTTGCCGCGACCATAACTTAATTGGTTTGCAGTCGCATCTAATGGGACTGCATACATTAGGGCTTGATGAAATCCTTGTCATAACAGGCGATCCTTCCAAGGTGGGGGATTTCCCGGGAGCCACGTCTGTGTATGATGTATCTTCAATGGATTTAATCAGTTTATTGAAGCAATACAATCAAGGGCTTTCTTATAGCGGAAAACCATTGGGGCAAAAAACGAATTTCAAAGTGGCAGCCGCCTTTAATCCGAATGTGAAATATCTTCATAAAGCAGTCGGGCGCCTGGAAAAAAAGATCAAAGCCGGTGCGGACTCTTTCTTGACGCAGCCGATTTATTCTGTCGGTCAAGTGGAGGAAATCTATCAAGCTACGAAACATCTGGAAACTCCGATCTTTATGGGAATTATGCCTTTAACGAGTTATCGGAATGCTGAGTATATTCACCATGAAGTCCCTGGCATCACCCTTCCCGATTCCGTACTCCGCGCCATGGAGAAGGCCGGGAATGACCGCATTCAAGCGGAGCGGGAAGGAATGGCTATCGCCAAAGAGTTGGTGCAGGCTGCAATGGAACGCTTCAATGGCCTTTATTTAATCACACCGTTCTTGCGTTATAATATGACCGCGGAATTAACGACATTCGTTCGAAGCATCGATGCGAAGCAGAAAGAGGAAGTGACGATTTATGAGTAAACAGGATTTGGCAACATTAATGAAAAAACGAATCCTCGTGCTTGATGGTGCGATGGGAACAATGATTCAAAACGCTAATTTAACCGCTGCTGATTTTGGCGGGGAAGAGTTCGAGGGATGCAACGAATATTTAACAATCACTTCCCCAGAGACAATCCAAGGCATTCATGAAGCTTATCTGGAAGCGGGTGCGGATATTATTGAAACGAATACATTCGGCGGTGCGAGCATTGTTCTGGATGAATACCATCTGGGATCTAAAGCATATGAGTTGAATAAAAGAGCCGCTGAGCTGGCGAAAGCGGCTTGCGATAAATATAGCACACCTGAGAAGCCGCGTTTTGTGGGAGGTTCAATCGGCCCTACCACTAAAACACTTTCATTGACAGGCGGCACGACATTCGATGAGTTGCAAGCTTCTTATTGTGAACAGGTAGAAGGTTTGATCGATGGCGGCAGTGACGTATTAATAGTAGAAACATGCCAAGACATGCTGAATGTGAAAGCGGCCTATACAGGAATCCGGCAAGCTTTCGATAAAAAAGGCAAAGTGCTGCCTATTATAATTTCGGGGACGATTGAACCGATGGGAACAACGCTTGCAGGCCAGCCGATCGATGCTTTCTATTTCTCATGCGATTATATGAAGCCGATTGCGGTCGGGCTGAATTGCGCGACAGGTCCGGAATTTATGACGGATCATATTCGTACATTATCGGAATTGGCCAATACAGGAATCAGCTGCTATCCGAATGCCGGCTTGCCCGATGAAGAAGGGCATTATCATGAATCGCCGGCTTCTCTGGCGAGCAAGGTAAGACAGTTCGCGGAAAAAGGCTGGATCAATATAATCGGCGGCTGCTGCGGTACAACTCCCGCCCATGTGAAAGCGATGGTGGATGAGGTTGCGGCTCTGCCGCCGCGCACTATTCCAGCGGCTACTCATAGTCATGCCGTTTCAGGAACCGATCCTCTATTATACGATGATAGCATGAGGCCGTTGTTTGTCGGTGAGCGCACAAATGTCATCGGCTCGCGGAAATTCAAGCAATTGATTCGCGATAAAGAATTCGAGCAAGCGTCGGAAATCGCCCGTGCCCAAGTGAAGAAAGGCGCGCATGTCATCGATATATGCCTTGCCGACCCCGATGACGACGAATTGGGCAATATGAAATCTTTTGTTCAAGAAGTGGTGAAAAAAGTAAAAGTGCCGCTTGTTATTGATTCGACAGATGATGCGGTTATTGAACAAGCTTTGAAATATTCACAAGGAAAAGCGATCATCAATTCTGTCAACCTAGAGGACGGAGAAGCCAAATTCCAGAGTGTATCAGCATTGATTCATAAATATGGCGGTGCGCTTGTTGTGGGGACAATCGATGAAAAAGGAATGGCGATCACTGCCGAGGATAAGCTGCGCATCGCCAAGCGCTCCTACGATTTATTAGTGAATAAGTACGGTATGAACCCGAAGGATATTATTTATGATCCACTTGTATTCCCTGTAGGTACAGGTGATGAACAATATGTCGGCTCCGCTTTAGAAACTGTAAAGGGAATTCAAGCGATTAAAGAAGAACTGCCGGATTGCTTGGCCATTCTGGGAATCAGCAATGTTTCCTTCGGGCTGCCGCCAAGAGGCAGGGAAGTGTTGAACGCGGTGTTCCTGTATCACTGTACGAAAGCGGGTCTGGATTATGCGATTGTGAATACGGAGAAATTAGAGCGCTTCGCCAGCATTCCGAAAGAAGAGGTAGAGCTGTCTGAAAAACTATTATTTGAAACAAGCGATGAAACATTGCAGCAGTTCACAGCCTATTTCAGGGACAAAAAAATAGAAAAGAAAACAGATACGAAGAAACTGCCGCTTGAAGAACGATTGGCGCAATACATCGTGGAAGGAACAAAGGAAGGCTTGATCGCCGATTTGGAAGAAGTCCGTGCAAAAGGAATGAAGCCGCTTGATATCATCAACGGCCCATTAATGGCAGGCATGAGCGAAGTCGGCGTCCTCTTTAACGACAATCAGCTAATTGTAGCGGAAGTGCTGCAAAGCGCAGAAGTTATGAAAACATCGGTTGCCCATTTGGAACAGTTTATGGAAGCGAGTGAAACGGGAAATTCCAAAGGGAAAATCATCCTTGCGACTGTAAAAGGCGATGTACACGACATCGGAAAGAACTTAGTGGAAATCATTTTAGCCAATAATGGTTATGAAATTATCGACCTGGGAATTAAAGTAACTTCACAACAGATTATTGAAGCCGTTGAAGAACATAAGCCATCCATGATCGGATTATCAGGTTTATTGGTGAAATCGGCGCAGCAAATGGTACTGACAGCCCAAGATTTAAAAGAGAGACAGATCAACACACCAATCATGGTCGGCGGGGCTGCTCTATCGAGAAAATTCACGGATTTCAAAATTGCACCGGAATATGAAGGAACTGTTTTATATGCGAAGGATGCGATGGATGGACTTGCTTTGGCGAACACGATGCATGATCATACCCGAAAGCTTGAATTTATCACAGCACTTGATGAAAAAAGGAAAAAATCCTTGGCATTGGCAGCCCAAAGACCGGAGAAAGAAAAGAAAGTGGAAAAAGCGGCTGTAACGGTCAACCAAGCAGCGGTAAAAATTCCGGAGGATACGAAGCGCCATGTGCTTGTCGACTATCCACTGCAAAACGTTATGCCATATGTCAATCGCCAAATGCTGATCGGCCATCATTTGGGCTTAAAAGGCAAGTTGGATAAATTGCTGGAGCAAAAGGATGAAAAAGCTTTGGAGTTAACCGATTTAGTCGATACATTATATACCGATTTACTAAAAGGCGATTATAGTGTCAATGCGGTTTATCAATTCTTCCCTGCTCAAAGTGATGGAAATAAAGTGATTGTCTATAACCCGGACAATCATGGCGAAATATTGGAAGAATTCGATTTTCCAAGACAGGGCAGTGCTCCGTTCCTCTGCCTGGCCGATTTCTTGAAGCCTGTTTCTTCCGGTGAAATGGATTACGTAGGATTCTTTGTCGTAACAGCAGGCAAAGGGATTAGGCAACGAAGCGATGCATGGAAAGAAAATGGCGAGTTCTTAAAGAGCCATGCCATCCAGTCAATCGCGCTTGAAACAGCTGAAGGGTTCGCGGAACGAATCCATCAAGTGATGCGCGATAAATGGGGCATCAGCGACGCTATCGATATGACGATGAAAGAGCGATTCGCGGCCGCATACACAGGGCAGCGGTTTTCATTCGGCTACCCGGCTTGCCCGAACCTGGAAGACCAGGAGAAGTTATTCCACCTGTT
This sequence comes from Bacillus sp. (in: firmicutes), assembly GCA_051874035.1. Classification (GTDB taxonomy): domain Bacteria; phylum Bacillota; class Bacilli; order Bacillales; family DSM-1321; genus Bacillus_AD. Next base: position 30,846 of record JBJEFM010000022.1, on the reverse strand, counting down.
GAAGCCTGAGGATATCGGTGTCCGCCTGACTGACGGCTGCATGATGGAGCCTGAAGCGAGCGTGTCCGCTATTGTATTCGCCCATCCCGAGGCTAGGTATTTTAATGTGGAGAGATAACGTTGATATGGCTGGGTTTACAAGATATTCGATTATGTTTATGAATAATTTCGGACTTATAGAGCCATCTGTATAAAGCCAGAAGTGAACTTAATTTCTCTGATACAACCAGAAGTTATGAATGTTAAAAAATCTTCTTTTATCTAATTTAAAATTGGATGAAAGAGGATTTTTTATTTGGGTAGAAAACGTAAGTTAACCATTGAAAATGATAAGATGGGGAATGTTTCCTTAGAAGAAGCACAATCAATAATTATAAAAAATAAAGAAATAGAAGGATTGAGTATTAAGACGGTTAGAAATTATAAAAAGTTTTTTAAACATCTAGCAGAATTCATGAAAGAAAATGAAGAAAAGAATGTGAGTGAATTAACTGAAAAGGATGCCGAAAATTTCATCCATTACTTAATCACAAAGGGATTACAAAATAATACAATTATTATGATGGTTTTAAAAAGTTTGTCTAGTTAAAACTTTTCCTATTCTTTTTTCGAATATATAAGTAGAGGCAACAATATTGCGAATTATGTGGTGAAAATATGGATCAAGAGAAGCAGTGGATCAAAAAAATAAAGAAAAATGCCAGCAGTGAAGCAGCGAATAAATTAATATCTAAGTATTACAAGGAGATGTATGCTTTTGTGTATAAGCAAACGTTGGATACCGAGCTATCACTGGATTTAACGCAAGAAATTTTTATTAGTGTTCTGAAGTCGATCAATCACTTTGATTTTCATAAGGCTTCATTTAGGACATGGCTTTATAGAATAGCTTCCAATCGGCTGGTCGATTATTACAGGTCGAAACACTATAAATATAGGCAGCTTTCAGAGTCCATTGATGGTCATGATTTTGAGGATGAGGAGAATATGTCAGTTTCTTTGGAGTATAAAGAGGATATTGAAAAAATCACTTCCATCGTCAATCGGTTGGAGAACAGTTCACAACAAATTGTTCGACTTAAGCTATTTGCAGAGTATACGTTGCAGGAAATTGCAACAATTGTACAAGCTCCTCAATCAACAGTTAAAACAAGGTACTATACGGCGTTGAAACTGATAAAAAAAGAAATGAAGGAACATCGATATGAGTAAAGAAAAATTTTATATTCCTATGCCCGATGAACAGACTATTCAATCTGAAATCAAGCATATTGTTGCTGCCGGAGTGAAACAAAAGGAGTCTTTCCCTTCCTATTTAAACAGATTATATAAACAAATTGGAATAAAAAATCTACTGCCAACCCGTTGGGAAGAAATTTGCATCATCTTATCAGTCATGGCAATTTTGATTTTCCTATCAAGTAATTTCTCCGAATTGAAAGGAATTCGAGAACAGGATCTTTATGCCTTTACCTTTCTTATTTCGCCTTTGCTCTATATGACTCTTTCTGTTTATCATTTTGCACAAAAAGTTCAAACAGCTACCTTTGAAGTAGAAATGGTTTGCAAATATAATCTCTATCAGATTGCAGCCTTTCGAATGTTAGCGTTGAGTGTGATTTCGATTTTTATTAACAGTATCAGCATTTTTTCCCTTGTTATGATGTATGACGATTTGAACTTTTTTAGAGCGCTGATAATATCCATTACATCCTTGTTTTTGTTTTCCATTCTCTTTCTATTTGTCTGTATGAAGAAGCAATCTGTTATCAGTGCCACCTTGGTAATAGGCAGTTGGATTGTGTTGAATTTTGGATTTAGGTTATTAGACAATTATTTATTTGAAGGATTTCTAATGAAGGTACCTATTCTCGTTTATGTACTTGTTCTACTTATCAGCATCTCTATCTATATCAAATATTTAAGCAAGTTGGTGTACTTAAAATCATCGGAGGGAGTTCAATAATATGTTAGTCGTTAAAGATGTAAGTAAACAATATGGAAGTTTTCCTGCATTAAAAAATATGAGTCTGGAGTTTAATGATGGTGTCTATGGACTTCTAGCGCCAAATGGTGCTGGCAAAACAACTTTAATTAAAATGCTTGTGACTTTAATTTCACCAAGCAAAGGAGAAATTTTATATAACGGAACAAGTATTGTTGATTTAGACGAAGACTATCGTGATATCCTTGGATATTTACCACAACAGTTGGGCTACTATAAAAACTATTCTCCGAAGCAATATTTATTATATTTATCTGCGTTAAAAGGCCTTAACAAAAAGAACGCCTTAGAAAAAATATCTGATTTGTTAGAAAAAGTGGCTTTAACAGATGTTGCTGATAAAAAAATGAAGAAGTTTTCTGGAGGTATGATACAGAGGGTAGGGATTGCACAGGCTCTCTTAAATGATCCAAAAATATTAATTTTGGATGAGCCGACAGCCGGTCTCGATCCAAAGGAGCGTGCACGTTTCAGGCAACTGCTTACAGGACTTGCACGGGAAAGACTTGTTATTATTTCTACTCATATTGTCTCTGATATCGAGTCGATTGCCAATGAAGTGATTATGATTAAAAATCAGCAACTATTATACAAAGACTCTGTCGAAAATATTTGCAATACGCTAGATGGGCATGTTTATGAAACATCAATCAGCTATGAACATCTGGAATCTTTCCGCAAACAATATGTTCTTCTTTCAGAAAAGCAGGAACATGGAAGCATGATTGTCCGGTTTGTCCAAAAGGGAAAACTAGAGCCAGACTGGATTCCAGCAAATCCCCATTTGGAAGATGTCTTCCTTTATGAATACCGTGATGAATTGTTGACGGATGCGTGATTGCCATGAGAATTATTTTTTATGAATGTAAAAAGGCATTCACTTCGCCTATTATTCTAGCTTTGTTGATTTTGTTTAGTGCTTATAACATTTATTTAATATATAACTCTTCTGATTTTAAAGAAGAATTGCATGTTGCCAATGAATTGGCTGAAACATATGGAGTAAACATCACGGACGAATCGCTTTCGAAGTTAGATCAGGATCTACAAAAAGAGCTAGCTGATTTTAACATGATAACGGAGAAAAAATCGTCTCAGACCTTTGGCAGTGCTGTTGAGTTTTTTAATCAGCTGCGATTTGAAGATCAAGAACTATATACGAAAGACGAAGTACGTTTTTTCTATAGTGTGTACTTAAAGGAAATATATGCTGGAAATGCGGAAACAATCGATGCATCTTATAAAGAATTCGATATTGAAGGCATTGGTGAGTCCGAAATAAGTAGATATGGATTGAGTGGTACTGCTGCTGATACGTTGAGAAAACAATATGTCAAATTTGCCGAACGATTTGATAAATTGCAAGAAAACGGGGAGCATACACAATGGTTTTTCATTGGAAAACAATATTTCATGCACGGACTACTATTTAAGACTGTATTCATGCATATGATTTTGGAATCTATCATACTGATTGTCCTGGCAACGGCTCTGATTACGAATTACGAGTTTGAAAATAAAACGCATCTTGTCACGTACGCAGCAAAAAGAGGCCGGCGGTTAATGGCAGATAAATTGGTTGCATCCTTACTTGCCACAACAGGTATAACCGCATTTCTACTGATGATTACGCTTAGTGCCTATTTTATAATTTTTGATTACTCGAATTTATTTAAAAGCGCAATAAGTAGTGGCTTTAATTGGGAGTATAATTTTCCTAATGTGTCATGGTGGAATATGTCGTTTTTGACTTATTTAATTTTAGGAATCGTTCTTAGCTATGTTTGTATGCTCTTATTTTCAGCCATTACCTTCATTATTTCAATCATTATAAAAAACAGTTATTATACATTTTTTCTTTTTGGTGCTATATTTGCGGCTTTTTTCATGCTGCAAGGATTCATACCCACTTCGTCTAATTTGATTTTTATTACTGGTTTCAACCTATCTTCCCTTGTATTAAATCCACAGGCATGGTTCATGGGCAATAAAGGACTGCTTTTATTCAAGCATTTTGAACTCATCACGGTTTCTGTGTGGACAGTGATTATTGTTGTGCTATGCATATTTTGTTTAAAAAGATTCAAAAAACAGGCAATCGTATAAGGAGAATTTTAATGCAAATTATCATAAATGAAATAAAGAAGATCCTAAATAGGAAGATGATTTTACTCCTCTTTCTAGTCAATGCTATTTTATACTTTTTGCTTATTAATTTTCATATTGAGTACTTCCCTAATGGACGGCCTGCTTTGGATTCATACAATATTGGTATAGAAATGATTGAAAAATACGGAACGGGCATGGATGAAGCAGAGATGGCGGATTTCAAAAAGACCTATGACAATCAAGTGAAGGAAGCAGACCAACTTTTACAATCAAGAAAAGAGTTTAGGGATGTTGGTATAAGGTCTTATGAGGAATTCAGAAATATGGAAATTGAAAATAGAGAACAACATACACTTCGTCATAAAATATTATTTGATGAAAAAGTAGATATGTTCTGGGAGCTTCAGGAACGAGAAAGATTAATAGAGTCTCATGATCAGAATAAAGAAATCATAGATACCGCTATTAGTGAAGCGAGCATGGGACAAAAGGAAAGATTAGAAGAAATAAAAGTAAATGAAAGTTTCTATGTTTATCCAGAAACTGCATTTGAAAATTTTAAGGAATTCATATTAAGTGTCGCGATAGCAATTATTATTAGTGTTGTTCTGGTGATATCCCCTATCTTTATTCGGGATCGTTCTAGGCAATTAATCGACCTGCAATATACAGCGAAAACTGGAAGGTTGCTTTATAAAAAGAAAGCAATTGCTGGAGTGCTCTCCACATTGACAGTAATCACTGCACTTTTGGCCGTCTATTTCAGTATTTATTCCTTAAATAATACCGCCATGTTCTTTCCAGTACCCATTTATACCTTTATCGGTATCGGTGATTACTATTGGTATGATCTTTCGTTTATCCAATATATTATGTTAACTGTAATAGCCATTTATATATTGGGAATCGCCTTTGCCCTATTAGCCATGTCCTTTTCAACTATTGCTCCGAATTTCATTGCACTGATTGGCATTCAAATTCCAATCGTCTTTCCAATGCTCACTTTTGGGCTAAACTATTTAATCAATCGTATTATAAGCTATGGTCTTCCTAAATGGTTAGTTCCTACAAGCTACTGTGCATTAATTGCTGTGAGTGTACTATTCATATTCCTTCTGTGGAAACGGGAAAGAAAAATGGATATTGTTCAGTAGAAACTTCATTCTATATCAACATCAATGTAAAAAGCCAATTCTTCCTTGTAAGGAAAATTGGCTTTTTACATTGAGAAATTGGCTTAGTGTGTATTTTTCCATTTATTGGTAAGCCCCTTTTTGTGTGTTTTCGTATTTCTATATTAATATTTCTCCCATTTCGCATAGAAATGCGAATTCCGCCAAAAATAATAAAACAGAAAGGAGTGTTTAAGATGCCTTTAACAATGGGAAAAAGAATAATGAAAGTAATCGCGATAGCAGGCACGCTCATATGCACAGTTCTGCTGGCTTTCTTGTGCAATGATGAGGTAAATGTGGTGGAAGCGGTTCAAACATCAGGCATGAATGAGTTGCTTCCTATAAGAATGGAAAAAAAGGACAGTAAGGTGGCCTATTTGACGTTTGATGACGGGCCTTCCAAAAATACGATTCCCATTTTGGATATATTGGATAAATACAACATCAAAGCTACGTTTTTTGTGATGGCGAATGACAGCGCTGGAGGGATGAGAGGCTATAAAGAGATGATAGAACGAGGCCATGCGATCGCCCTTCATACATATTCGCATGATTACACAAAAATTTATGTATCCAAGGACGCTTTCTTCCGGAATATTAACCAGCTGGAAACATTCTTATGGAAGAATTTTTCGGTTAAAACAAATATTCTGCGTTTTCCGGGAGGCTCGAAGAATAGTTCAAGTAAAATCTATGGCGGCCCTGCTATCATGCAGCAAATCATTTCTCATAGTAAAGAGAAGGGATATCGTTATTTTGATTGGAATATCGACTCAAAGGATGGAATCAGCCCGGCTGTGAGTGTCTATAGTATCACGTCGAACGTGCTGAATGAAGCTAGAAATAAAAAAGAGGCCATTATTCTTCTTCATGATATTAATTTAATGACCAACACAGTTGCGGCTTTGCCGAAAATCATTGAAGGCCTCAAAGAGCAAGGATATACGTTTGGCGTCATTGATGATGAAACAGAAGAAATGCAGTTCAAATAGACTATTTAAAGGTTAATCCTGACTTTTGCCGCCGAGGTGTTTCTTGGCGTCATAATAGCGAAAGTCAGGTTATGAAATAAGGGAATAAAATAAAGAAATTTAATTGCAAAAAAGTCTCCTTTTCGTGTGTCAATATTTTGAACTCTTTCACTTAAAGTGTTAATATATCTGTGAAACCGTTTTATCTATCAGAAACAAGATATAAAGGGATGGAACAATTATTATAAATGGATTGTTCATTTCTCTATGTCTCATAGAGTATGGAACTGAAAAGATAATAGTTTTATGCAATCATATACTTCATAAGGTGGGGGTTTAAAAATGGCCAGCCATACAATGGGCGGGAATCCATGGGGGAATTTAACGGGACCAAACTATGCATATTTACTAGAGAAATATGATCAGTACCTACAAGATCCTAATTCCGTTTCAACAGAAGAAAAAGAGATATTCGATATTTGGGGAGGACCAGAAGGGAATCTCAATTATGCACAAGCGAGTGAAGGAGTATCTCGATTAGAAAACACAAGCACATTCACAATGGAAAAAATGAAATCAGCTGTGAAATTAGTAGCTCATATCCGTAAATACGGCCATTTGGCTGCAGACATCTATCCGTTAACCAAGAATGAAGACAACGAAGATGTATTAGATTACAGCAAGTATGACTTAACTGAACAAGATTTACGTGCAATTCCTGCCAAGCTTCTATGTGAAGAAGCGCCGGATACTGTAAAGGACGGTTTTGAAGCGATTCAATATTTGAAAGAGCTATATACAAAAACAATCGCATTTGAATTCCATCATGTTCATGAAATAGAAGAGCGCGACTGGTTAACAAGCATTGTTGAATCAGGCAGAATATTACCAAAAATCACAAAAGATAAACAAGTGGCATTATTGAAACGTTTGGGCGAAGTGGAAGGTTTCGAAAAATTCCTTCATAAGACTTTCGTTGGTCAGAAACGTTTCTCCGTAGAAGGATTAGATACGTTAATTCCAGTTCTTGATGAATTGATTTCCGAATCTGTTCAGGCAGGAACGAAAAATATAAATATCGGTATGGCGCATAGAGGAAGATTGAATGTGCTCGCCCATGTTCTTGGCAAGCCATATGAAATCATTTTCTCAGAGTTCCAACATGCTCCTAATAAGGAACTTGTACCATCTGAAGGTTCAATCGGCATCAACTACGGTTGGACAGGGGATGTGAAGTATCACCTTGGCGGAGACAAACAAATTAAAGATGATAATATCATTAAGGCACGGCTTTCATTAGCGAACAATCCAAGTCACTTGGAATTCGTTGGCGCTATTGTAGAAGGCTATACAAGAGCCGTTCAAGATGATCGTACGAAAGCAGGCTATCCCGCTCAAGATTTCTTGAAATCACTTGCGGTCGTCATCCACGGCGATGCAGCTTTCCCGGGAGAAGGAATCGTCGCTGAAACATTGAACTTAAGTAGATTGAAAGGTTTCCAGACTGGTGGAACTGTCCACATCATTACGAATAATATGATTGGATTCACGACGGAAAGCTATGATTCTCGTTCAACTAAATATTCCAGTGACTTAGCGAAAGGCTATGAAATTCCGATTGTGCACGTTAATGCGGATGATCCGGAAGCTTGTTTAGCGGCCGTACACTTAGCATTCTTATATAGACAAGAGTTCCAAAAAGATTTCTTAATCGATTTAATCGGATACCGCCGCTTCGGCCATAATGAAATGGACGAGCCGATGGTAACACAACCGGCCATGTATACATTGATTAATAATCACCCGACAGTTAAAGAATTGTATGCGGATAAATTAATTAATAATCAGGTTGTTACAAAAGAAGAATATATAGAGATTGAAGACGGAATTCAGAATAAACTATCAACTGCCTATGAAAAAATCTCTAAGAACAAAAAGAATGTTACAACTGTAACAGAACCGCCTGAAACAGTTGAAAAAGGTATTCCAAAACAGCATACAGCGGTGGAACTAGATCGGTTAATTAATATTAATGATAATTTGTTGAAGTATCCTGAACAATTTAATATCTTCAAGAAGTTGGAACGTATCTTAAACCGCAGACTTGATGCATTTGCCGACAATGGCAAAGTGGATTGGGCGTTGGCTGAGACATTGGCTTTCGGTACAATCCTGGAAGATGGAACGCCGATTCGTTTATCCGGACAAGATGCAGAGCGTGGAACATTTGCACACAGACATTTAGTGCTTCATGATCATGTTAATGGCATAACTCATACACCATTGCAAAAATTGCCGACTGCTAAAGCATCATTCTCTGTCCATAACAGTCCATTGACTGAAACGGCTGTTTTGGCGTTTGATTACGGATACGATGTATTTTCGCCGGAAACATTAGTTATTTGGGAAGCACAGTATGGAGATTTTGCGAACGTAGCTCAAGTTATTTTCGATCAATTCATTTCTGCCGGCCGTGCTAAATGGGGACAAAAATCAGGTATCGTAATTCTATTGCCGCATGGCTATGAAGGACAAGGACCTGAGCATTCAAGCGCACGTTTAGAAAGATATCTATCATTAGCGGCAGAGAATAACTGGACAGTTGCCAACCTTTCAAGTGCGGCTCAATACTTCCACATCTTAAGAAGACAAGCGAAAATTCTTAAAACTGAGGAAGTTAGACCTTTAGTGCTTGTTACGCCTAAGAGTTTGCTTAGAAATCCGAATGTTGCGTCAACGCCGGCGGCTTTCACAGAAGATAATTTCAAATTATTCTTTGAGGACCCTATTTCTGAACAGGTTGATGCAAAATCAGTAAAAAGACTTGTGGTCAGCACTGGTAAAATGAGCATCGATTTACATGAATATGCGGCGAAACAAGAGGGAGTAGAAGGAACTAAACTAGTTCGTCTAGAACAAATTTATCCATTCCCTTATGAAGGAATCAAAGCATATTTCAAACAATTCAAGAATTTAGAGGAAATCGTTTGGACACAAGAGGAACCGAAGAATATGGGTGCTTGGACATTTGTCGAGCCAATCCTGAAAGAGTTGGCTCCTAAGAAAGTGGACGTTCGATATAACGGAAGAAGAAGAAGATCCAGTACGGCTGAAGGAGATCCAATCTTCCATAAAATAGAGCAAAACCGTATTATCACAGAAGCATTCCAACAATAAAGCAAAGAGGGGAAACTAACATGGCGGAGATTATTGTACCAGAATTAGCGGAGTCAATTACAGAAGGAACGATTGCCCAATGGCTAAAACAACCAGGTGATACAGTAGAGAAAGGCGACTATATCGCTGAATTGGAAACAGATAAAGTCAATGTGGAAATCATTTCTGAACATAGCGGTGTTGTGTCGGAACTTCTTAAAGAAGAAGGCGATACAGTTCAAGTCGGGGAATCGATTGCAATCGTAGGAGAAGGCGGAGCAGCGCCGGCACCTGCTGCCAAGCAAGAAGAAGCACCAGCTAAACAAGAAGAGAAAAAAGAAGCTGTCGAGCCGAACTCGCCGCAACCTGAAGCGAAAGAAGCGAAAAAAATCGGCGACACTCCAATCGCTTCACCGGCAGCCCGCAAGCTAGCCCGTGAGAAAGGCATTGATTTAACTGCGGTGACTGCGAACGATCCTCTTGGACGCATCCGTGTTCAAGACTTAAACAATCCAGCTCCTAAGGCTGAGAGCAAACCAACGCCTGCACTGGCTCCTAAAAAAGCTGAAGCGCCAAAACAACAATTCGACAAACCGGTTGAAGTTGTTAAAATGTCGCGCAGACGTCAAACAATCGCGAAACGTCTAGTGGAAGCGCAGCATACAGCAGCAATGTTGACTACTTTCAATGAAGTGGACATGTCTGCAATCATGGATTTACGTAAACGCAGAAAAGAACAATTCCAAAAAAATAATGATGTGAAATTAGGCTTCATGTCTTTCTTCACTAAAGCGGTTGTAGGCGCTTTGAAGAAATATCCGTTACTAAATGCGGAAATCCAAGGCGATGAGCTTATTATCAAGAAATTCTATGATATTGGCATTGCAGTTGCAGCTCCGGATGGCTTAGTGGTTCCAGTGGTAAGAGATGCTGATAAAATCGGCTTTGCCGGCATTGAGAAATCAATCGGTGAATTAGCGGAAAAAGCTCGTAATAACAAACTAGGTTTATCAGACTTGCAAGGCGGATCATTTACAATCACAAACGGCGGAACATTCGGATCATTGATGTCTACACCAATTTTAAATGCTCCTCAAGTCGGTATTCTTGGTATGCATAAAACACAATGGCGCCCGGTTGCTATTGATGAAAACACAATGGAAATCAGACCGATGATGTATATCGCTCTTTCTTACGACCATCGTATTGTCGACGGTAAAGAAGCGGTCAGCTTCTTAGTGAAAGTAAAAGAATTACTAGAAGATCCAGAGCAATTACTATTAGAAGGTTGATTCTTCAGCTATCAAGAACTCCTGTGGATATATTCCATGGGAGTTTTTTTATGGTTGTGAATTCTATTTATTTCCTGGGTAAATAAGTATTTTAATATAAAAAAGGTATAAATAAGAGTAATGTTTTGAATTATGGTTCCCTTTCGACGTATAATGAATTGATTGTTCATCGAAGGGGGATAACTAACATGAGAAAAACAAAAACATCCGGCTGGTTATGTGGCATAACAGTGGTTCTATTGGCTGCGGGATTTATTAGTATTACAGCAGATGGTGAAGATCAATCCATCGGAGGAAAAACAGAAAAAATTTTAGAAATCCGCAATTAACTGTAGATATGCAATAGTAATGTCAGGACTAGTTTGTAATTATAGGTAGTTCATTAGAGTGGTAGAATCGCTTAAAGACAATGATTCGTAAAGTTTCATTGTCTTTTTTTATTTTGTGGAAAATGGATGGAAAATATTTTACAATGAGCGGCTGAATATTATTTGTTAAGGTTAATGGGACGTGGAAAGAAGGAGGAAGTAAAATGAAGAAATTACTATCTGTATTAGTAATGACTGCTACTGTGCTCCTTATTTCTTTGGTGCCTACTAATAGTATGGCGAAAACAAATGATGTCCATTCTGCTTCGAACAAAAGAAACAGCAAAGGTGAATTATTGCACATCGTTAAATCGAACGAAAGTGTTGAAGATATAGCGGTATATTATGGAGTGCCTTTAGAAGATCTAAAGGAAAAGAACAAGATCGAGAATAATAAAATCGAGGCAGGAACTGTACTCACTTTACCGAAGACATTGACATCACAGGAGAAAGATTTAATGGCAAGGCTTGTCCAGGCTGAAGCCAAGGGAGAGCCTTACCAAGGAAAAGTAGCAGTGGCAAACGTTGTATTGAATCGGGTTGAAAGTGAAAAATTCCCTGATACAATCGGCAAAGTAATTAATGCGAAAGGGCAATTTACGCCAGTGGCCAACGGTGCCATCAAAAAGCCGGCTTCAAAGGAAAGCAAAAAGGCTGTGAATGAAGCAATCGCATTAAAAGAAAAGGGAACCGATGCTACTTTCTTCTACAACCCTAAGTTGACAAATGATAAATGGATCAAATCATTAAAGGTAGTAGAAAGAATAGGCAGCCACAACTTTTCGATTTCATAAGTAGAAGGCAGTGTACGCAGAGTGCACTGCCTTTTTAGTATATACTGAATAACTCATATATAAGATAAAGGGGAAAGGCGATTCTTTTTGCTTTTAAAAAGTTCATTAATTCCCTTTTTGACTTTTTCACAATAATATCTACCATGTTAAGGATAAACTAATATATAATGTAACAGCATTAAATTAAAATTTTTGTTATTTTATTAAAGTTTTAGCATACAAAGGATGAATTAGGATGGAAAAGTCATCGCTATATTATATAAAAGAATGGCAAGAGGCGTTGAATACGGAAATTGGATACCTGAAAAAGTACGGAAGTAAAAAATATATGCTGTTCAATGGCCGTCTATTGTCTGGTGTAGAAGATTATACATATTATTTTGAAAGTAAACAATCAATGGTGATCCCGGTCGGCTCCTTAGTGAAGGTAGAATACGGCAATCTCACAGAAGAAGGAAGAGTTCTTTCCTCGGAAGGGAAAGGCATGATTATAACGTTGGAAAATACAATCGGCGACTTGATTTCGCAAGCATATATTATGTATGATCCTTGGCAGCTGTTGGATGAATTAGCCAGCCGTTTAGATGAAATCAAGAAAAGCAAGAATAAAAGGGCGAGAATCAAAAGACTGATGAACCCTACTATGCCGGCTAAGCATCCGTTGTTGGAACAAGCATCGAATGTAAAAGAATTATTTGTACGTTCCAAGTATAATCCTGTCACATTTGTGTGGGGCCCGCCCGGCACCGGGAAAACCTATACGTTGGCAAGGGTGGCTGCAAACAAATATTTAAAAAAGCAAAAAGTATTGATTCTTGCACAAAGTAATGCTGCAGTGGATGTATTGATGACAGAGGTTTATCAATTCTTAGTGCGGGTTGATAAATTCGAAGAGGGAGAGATCCTCCGTTATGGGAATGGGGGAGAGGGCAGTTTGCAGATAACGATGAATTATCTGTTGGAGAAGAATAACCCGGATTTATCCAAGCAAAGAGACGAATTGCTCGAAGAAAGAAAATGCATTAAAACGGACTTAGAGAATTCATTCAGCAATCGAGATTCAGAGCAGTTGTTGAAGATTGAGACAAAACTTGCGAATGTATTGGAAAAAATCAAAAAGAAAGAATGTGAGGTTGTAAAAGAAGCCCGTATTATAGGGGCTACGCTTGCAAAAGCGGCAACCGATGCATCTATTTACGAAAAGAAGTATGATCTCGTTGTTGTTGATGAGGCCAGTATGTGCTACGTGCCGCAAGCAGCTTTTGCCGCATCGTTAGGAAAACGTGTGATTATTTGTGGAGACTTCAAGCAACTGCCCCCGATTGCACATTCGAAGAACAGCATTGTTACAGAATGGCTCAAAGAAGATATTTTCCATAAATCAGGGGTGGCGGAAACGGTTCGGGATGGCGAGCTTCATCCGCATCTATTTCTTTTGAACCAGCAAAGGCGCATGCATCCTGCCATTTCGTCATTTACCAATAAACATGTATACCACTCGCTTGTCAGTGACCATCCTTCTGTCGAACATAATCGCATGGAAATCATTGAACGCAAGCCTTTCCCGAATGAGGCTTCTGTCCTTGTCGACACAAGCTTTACCGGGCATTATTGTATCAATGAGAAGCTGTCGGGCTCCCGGTGGAATCCTTGGCAGTTGTTTCTGTCCTTCCAATTAATTCATGAAGCATATTTGGATGGCTCGCGTTCGATCGGCTATGTGACGCCGTATCGCGTCCAAGCGGAAATGATGAATTATTTATTGGAGGATATCTATGCAGAGGAAATGAGCACTGGGAGTATCGTGGCTTCTACTGTCCATAAGTTTCAGGGCAGCGAGCGTGAAGTGATGGTTTTTGACGGGGTGGATAGTTGGCCGCAAGAAAGACCGGGCATGCTTCTGATTGGAAAAGAAAGTGAACGGCTCATTAATGTGGCGATCACAAGAACAAAAGGGAAGTTCATATCGGTCAATAATCGGGATTATGTACGCCGCAAAGTGGGCAGGTTGAAGACATTCCGCAGACTGATTGAACACCAATACCTGCAGAAGCAAGCAGTATCGCATCAAGAAATCGGCAATTGGGTGAAGAATCATCATCGTCGTCTGCAATGGATTCATGCTAAGAAAGAAGAAGTCATTTGGGAAGATCTGCTGCAAGCAAAAAGTCAAATTGTCCTTGCGCTGCCGGAGGGAAGCTCCCTATCACCTGAATGGCTGAAAATATTAGCCGGGCGCCAAGCGGATCTTATATTGCTTACTGTCAGTGAAGTTGAGGGCGTGGCGCCTGAAAGAAGAATTTATGAAAGTCTGCCATTTCCGTTTATAGCGATTGACGGGCGTTATCTATGGATTGGCCACCCGTGTGGGCTATTGCGCGGTACAAGGCCTCCTTATGTCGCGGTGCGCGTTGATTCTGTACATTTTACTGAACAATTTTTAGGACACTTGCCGATTGAAGAAAATCTATAAATATTCCGTATAAAATATGGAAAAAACAAGCAAGCTAAACATACATATTAAACGCTGAGGACTGATGTGATGAGAACCTTATTGAAAAGGTTATTTTTATGTATGTTTGCGCTGATACTCGCCGGTTGTCAAATAAATGAAAAACCTGATAAAAAAAATGAGCCCCCTATAGGAACAAAAGAAGCGGCCAAATCCGTACAAGTACTGATCATAGGCATTGATTCACGAGGCGAGGAAAAATCGAGAAGCGATGTTATTCTAATCGCACAATATAACCCTGTCAAGAAAACGATTAAGCTGGCTTCGATTATGAGAGACACATATGTGAAAATCCCTACATACTCGAAAGGATATAATAAGATTAATACGGCCTATTATTTGGGCGGAAAAGATTTATTGGTGCAAACCATCAAAGAGAATTTCGGAATAGGGGTCGACCATGTGGTGACAATTGATTTTCAAGGATTTACGCATGTGGTGGATGCAATCGCACCGGAAGGGATTGAAGTGGATGTAACGGAAGCGATGATTAAAGATATGGACTTGCAGCTGCAACCGGGAATGCAGCCTTTGCACGGGGAGCAATTATTGAAATATGTCCGTTTCCGTCATGATCGGGAGAGTGATTTTGGCAGAGTGAAGCGCCAACAAGAAGTAATGGTCAAGCTGAAAGATAAACTATCCAATGAAATGTCATCAATGGAACAAATCGCTTCTTTGCCTAAATTAGCGGAAGGCGCTATGAAATACGTGGAAAGCGATTTATCAGTCTCACAAATCTTATCATTGTCTTCACTTGTATTCCTGCATTCCATCAATCAGGTAGAAACAATGACAATTCCTGTTGAACAAGGTTTTGAGAATATGACCTATGAGCATGCCGGTGCGGTTCTGCAACCGAATATGCCGAAAAATATTGAAGCTTTGAATGGCTTTTTCAATATGCCGGAAGCGGTTAATAATTGATATGCCTGATTAATTTTTTGAAAAATGAATGGGATGTTGTATAATGAGTATAGATATTTCTACAGAATAGGGAGCTATAAGATATAAGATGAAAGATACTCATGTATATACAAGAAAAGAAGAGATTGTGAATGCGATCACACATGGGGTAGGGGCCGTATTCAGTATTACTGCGCTTGTCTTCTTGATTATTTATGCAGCGAAGTATGGAACAGCTTGGCATGTGACTTCCTTCACCATATATGGTGTAACGATGATCTTGCTTTATATGTCTTCCACATTAGTGCATAGCTTCCCAGAGGGCAAGGTAAAGGATATTTTTGAAATTTTTGACCATTCAGCCATCTATCTGTTTATCGCAGGTACATATACACCTTTCATGCTCGTCGCCCTTAATGGAGCGTTAGGGTGGACATTGTTTGGTGTAGTTTGGGGCATAGCCATCGGCGGCATCATTTTTAAATATTTCTTTGTGAAAAAATTCATGTTCATTTCCACGGTTTTATATATAGCCATGGGCTGGTTGATTGTAGTCGCTTGGGGGCCGTTGGTTGCGGTAATTCCTCCGATGGGAATCAATCTGTTGGTGATTGGCGGTGTTCTATATACGGTTGGAGCGATTTTCTATGTATGGAGAGGTTTTTTGTTCCATCATGCTGTTTGGCATTTGTTTGTGCTGGCAGGTTCGGTGGCGCATTTCTTTGCCATTCTCTATTATGTGACGCCGATTAAAATGTAATAGTATTTGAAAAAACAGGAGGATTCCCGTATGGGAGCCTCCTGTTTTTAATAGGGCGTTTGCTGAAAGAGAAAGCTGTATCAAATACTTATTCTTACATTTTTATGCTATAATGTGGCAGTAATCGTGCGCTTAGAAGGCGGTTTCTTACGATAACGCCTATATAAGCGGCCAATGCAGCTTTGATAAGGCCCACGATCAGAAAAGGAAATGCACCTGTACTGATGGCGACAGTCCATGAAAGTCCAGCTGCATATTTCAACCAGACGGTTCCAAATAGAATAGTTACAATCATGCCGATCGTATTGGCGATCATTGCATGTGTGAAGTTCAGTTTGTTTTTTTCGATGTAAAGGCCAATCAAGAATGCGGCCGGGATAAATCCAATGAGATAACCGCCGGTCGGGCCCAGGACAATGCCAAGCCCGCTGGTCATCCCGGAGAATACAGGGATTCCTGCTATACCGATACATAGGTACAGTACAACAGAAAGCGTGCCGTATCTTGCGCCGAGTATGGTCGCGGCTAATCCGATCGCTAATGTTTGGCCAGTAATAGGCACCAGTGGAAGTGGAATTGTGATTTGCGCTAATAAACCGATGATTGCAGCGAATAAAGCTGTGACTATAAGAAATTTTAATTTTTCCCTGTTCATAGAGGCTCCTTTAAGATATGTAAACTATTATATTTTTTTGTTAACATATTTACATTTTAAAAGATTGAGTTTTTTTTGTCAACGGGAAAAAGGGAAAGGGAGAGAAGTATTGAATAAGGTAAAAGGATATTCGATGGTAGTCATCGCCGCTTTCTTATGGGGAGTATCCGGAGCTGTAGCACAGAAGCTGTTCGCGGCGGGGATCACAGTAGAGTGGCTGGTGACCATTCGATTGATTTCTTCCGGACTGTTGATTTTATTATTCGCCAGTTTCGGAAAGGGGAAAACTCATATTATTTCTATATGTAAGCACAGGCCCTACTTGATTCAAATGGTTATTTTTGGAATTATCGGAATGGTGGGTGTGCAATATACATTCTTTCTCGCTATTGATGAGAGCAACGCAGCTGTCGCAACGCTGTTGCAGTATATCGCACCTGTTTTTATCGCAATGTATTTCTTGGTAATGCTAAGAATGAAGCCATCGTTATTAGAGATGCTGGCGATGCTTCTGGCATTGGCAGGAACATTCTTACTGCTTACCAATGGATCGGTTGAAACAATCTCAATTACACCGAAAGCATTATCATGGGGGCTTTTATCGGCAGTAGCATTAGCGTTCTATACGGTTTATTCAGGCTACCTGGTCAGGCACTTGCCGTCCATTATTGTAGTGGGGTTCGGCATGTTGATCGGAGGGCTGTTTATGTGTTTTTTTCAATCGCCTTTTGCGATATCAATCACTTCGTGGAATAGCTCTATGATCCTATTGACTGTGGTTGTCATTATATTCGGTACTATTGTGCCTTTTTTCTTATTCATGGACAGCATGCGCTATATCAGCCCGAAAGAAGCCAGTCTGCTTGGCTGTACAGAGCCGTTATCTGCAATTGTTGTTTCTGTTTTGTGGCTGCATACGCCATTTGGCATTTATCAGGCAATCGGGAGCGGCTTGATTCTTGCTATGGTATTGATTTTAGCGATGCGTCCGGCTGAAGCGAACGATCAAATAGAAGCGGCCAAGCAAGATACAATACAGGCATGAAGAGGACGGATGGCCAATCGGACCGGACCGTTACAATGCAAGCATGAAGCATCCTGGATATGGACATATGAATGATAAAGGGTGTCTTCAAACAGTAAAATCAGTTTGTGAGATACCCTTTATAAAAACCGATAAATCATATTCACTATTTCGCGAATCTTTGCACATGATTCATGTATATAATAATTTATGTAGACGATGTAACAGGCGGAGTCGGCAAGCAAAGTGGATGGACTGGCAGACCGGGTATTTGAAGATTAATGCACAACGGTGAACCCTAAGCTTCCTCTTGTAACAGAGCTAGCGGGAATTTATAGAAAAGCATATGAAGGTAATTAATGTTAAAAGACCCTATTTACGAATAGGGTCTTTTAACATTAATTAAATGGCAATTCGTTGTTTGTATAAGCAGCTCTAAAGAATAGATAGTGAGAGCGGACCATATCGAAAGTAAGTTCATAGTCTTCAAAGTCCATTTGCTCAAGAAACGCTTCCACAATATGCGCGTTTTCCTCATTCAATAAGCCTGTTACATACATTTTATAAGCGAATTGATCTAATAGGGGATTATTCATGATTACTTTTTCACTCCGTTCTTTATTCATATCCGTTATATTTTGCCGCCTATTAGGAATTCGTATGCATAAGAAAGTGCTGCAATCCTTGGGTTGCAGCACTTTCTATTATTATTTATACATTTCTTCGATTTGCGCTTGAAGATCTTTATCTTCTAAGTATTCATCGTAAGTCATCATCTTATCGACGACACCATTAGGTGTGATTTCGATGATGCGGTTCGCAATTGTTTGCACAAACTGATGGTCATGGGATGCGAAGATCATAGATCCTTTATAAGATGTTAAACCATTGTTAAGCGCTGTGATAGATTCAAGATCCAAGTGGTTTGTCGGCTCATCCAATAGCAAGACGTTCGCGCCGCTTAACATCATTTTAGATAACATGCAACGTACTTTTTCTCCTCCGGAAAGGACGCTTGCTTTCTTCAGCACTTCTTCCCCTGAGAATAGCATACGGCCTAAGAAGCCGCGTAAGAAGCTTTCGCTGTCATCCTTCGGCGAGAATTGGCGCAACCAGTCGACAAGCGTTAAATCACAGCCTTCGAAGTACTCGGAGTTATCGTTCGGGAAGTAGGCTTGAGATGTTGTAACACCCCATTTATAGTTGCCGTTGTCCGCTTCCATTTCACCTGCAAGAATCTTGAACAAAGTAGTTTTCGCTAATTCATTGCGACCGACGATGGCGATTTTATCGCCTTTATTCATAATGAAATTCACATTGTGCAATAGTTGTTCGCCTTCGATGCTCTTAGAGAGGCCTTCTACACGCAGCAAATCATTTCCTACTTCACGGTCCGGGGTGAAATTCACGTAAGGGTAACGGCGTGATGAAGGTTGGATATCGTCTAATGAAATTTTATCCAGCAGTTTTTTACGAGATGTCGCTTGTTTCGATTTCGATGCGTTCGCGCTGAATCGTGCGATAAAGTTCTGCAACTCTTTAATTTTCTCTTCTTTTTTCTTATTCGCTTCTTGGGATAATTTAAGAGCCAATTGACTGGACTCGTACCAGAAATCATAGTTCCCTACGTAGATTTTGATTTTTCCAAAGTCTAAGTCAGCGATGTGTGTACATACTTTATTTAAGAAGTGGCGGTCATGGGAAACAACGATGACCGTATTCTCAAAGTTGATCAAGAACTCTTCTAACCATTTAATGGCTTGCAAGTCCAAGTGGTTAGTAGGCTCATCGAGCAGCAGAACATCCGGTTTGCCGAATAGAGCTTGCGCAAGAAGAACTTTTACTTTCTCAGAACCCGTCAATTCACTCATTTTCTTATCGTGTAAATCTTCTGTGATCCCTAGGCCTTTAAGGAGGATAGCAGCTTCGGATTCAGCTTCCCAACCGTTAAGGTCGGCAAACTCACCTTCAAGCTCAGCTGCACGCATGCCATCTTCATCGGAGAAATCTTCTTTCATGTAAATGGCGTCTTTCTCTTGCATAACTTCATAAAGGCGTTGATGGCCCATGATGACCACTTTCATCACTTCGAATTCTTCATACTCGAAGTGGTTTTGCTTTAAGACAGCAAGCCTTTCGTTCGGGCCCATTGAAACATCGCCGGTTTGAGCTTCGATTTCACCGGAAAGGATCTTTAGGAATGTTGATTTACCGGCACCATTGGCACCGATTAAACCGTAACAGTTCCCGGGGGTGAATTTAATATTTACATCTTCAAATAGTTTACGATCTCCATAGCGTAGGCTAACATTAGTAACAGTAATCATCTACAAGCATACCTCCAGCATTTCATTATTGTATCAAGGCTTATACATCAGGGGAGAGGCCAATGATGAACCTTGGAATTGAGTTGAATTTATTATCTTATAACATACGATTTACGTATTTGAGAATATAGCATCAAGTTTTAATTATAAATTAGTTAGTACTTATGTTCAATATAGGAAAGAATTAAATTTTTTGCCGGGCACTTGCTGGGGATGTCTAAAACCGCCATCGAGAATTATGCGGGCGCCATCATGGAAACGGCTACGCCGGAACTGAGAAAGGTGTTGACAAAGCATTTGAATGCCGCCATCGATTGGCATCAACAAGTGTTTAATTATATGTATCAAAAAGGGTTTTATCCAGCCTATAATTTGAAGCTGCTGCTTCAAAATGACATCAATGCCTCCAATAAGGCTTTACAAATGCCCTATTAAAAGAATTGCTATTATCTTCTTTTTTGTTTTTTCTCGTCTCATTAAAATTTTTTTCTGCGGCAAAGGGACAATTTATTACTTTTCCTGCTGCATTGGATTGCAGGGGTTGCTGCAATCTGGAATTGTAAGCATCCTATCATAGGAGAAGAAGTCAAGAAAAAGAAAGTGAGCGGGAGACTTTTTAGGCCTGAGCAGTAGAAACGGTACAAAAGGCAAACCCTGCTAAATGTCTAGTAATGTAAAGGAAAAAAGAAGAGCTGGCAAGGGAAGGCGATGGTATGGAACTATTGGAGTCGGCTTCGGATCATAGAATCATAAATAAGGGGGCCTCCTTCTTTAAAGACAAGCGGCTGATAGGATGTGATTAGCGTTTAATATACATATAACAAAAAAGGTGGGATTAAGGGGCTTCGATCCAATACGGGATTTAAAAAAAGACTATGTATATCTGATGCGTTGGGAAAACAACAATCAAGTGTACATAGTCTTTTTTAAAAGTATGTGGTTTATAGATTGATTTCACCAGCTCACTTTAACCGTAGGGTACTTAAAATACAGTATCCAATTTTGGCGGGCGACCTCTTCTGTTTCCTATGCAGCTATTCGATTGTAGCCAATGCTTTAGCGAGTGAAGAGCTTGTATGAATACTTTCGAAGTCTATGCCTAGTTGAACGGCTGTTTGGGCGATTTCAGGCCTTACACCCGACATGGATGATTTTACGCCAATCAACTTCAATGTTTTAATGAGATTGAATAATTGATGGGCGACCATCGTATCGATAATGGCGACACCCGACAGGTCGATGCATAGATGGGTGACCGCTTTTTCAACGCATTGCGCCGGTGTGGTCTCTAAAATGACCTTCGCTCTTGCCGTATCAATATCACCGACCAAAGGCAGCATGGCGATATGGTCCCGCACTACGATGATCGGTGAGCTCAGCTCATTGATCAGTTGATTCTGCGCGTTTAATTGAATGGCTGTATTTTTATGATAAGCGTCAATGAATATATAAATGGAATTATTAACTGCGGTCGTCACAACTTCATACCACGAGAATAGGGTCTCCAATGAAACAGTATCTTGATGTAGATGAAAATACTGCTTTAAATATTTGATAAGAATCTCTTTACATCGCAAGTATTCCCTTATTACGTTCTGTAACGGCGTTTCTAAATGATAGGGGTCCTGCGCGATGCGTATATTCCATTGTTTAAATTCACCGTCCAAATAGCTTTGGGGATTAGTAAATACATATATGACATGTGTGAAATAATCTTCATTCTGCGCTTTCAATTCTTTGACCACTGTCGGATTGGAAGATCCATAGACCGAGGCAGGATCATCATCTTGAATATCGTTGTACCATTCTTCTGTCATATTAGGAAGATTGGACAAAAGATATTCGAATAATTCTTGATTCCTGTGCATATTTTTCCCTCCCTAGATAGCGACTATCTACTATACATATTAAGACAATCGTATAAATAATAAAATGGTTTATTGAAAATAAAAAATATAGTGAAAATGACGGTTTGTTATGCATTCAGAAAGGGTAAAAAGAATCCGTGAAAATAGGACGGTTTGATTTTGTTCGCCTGGACTTGTTTTTTGAATGATTTATCCCATTTTAACAGGCATTAAGACGCCCTCTTAAGCACAACCCGTGAAAACATGGTTGTGCAAGCGGAGCTTAAGTACCTGTAACAATCTGATTGGTTCATCTAATGATAGTCGGGAACCCCGTCTATCAAAGATTCACTTTATTTGAAACGCAGGGGGAGAAATAATGAAAAGAGCAGCATGCAGTGCCGTGATCTTATTGTCCGTTTACCTGATGTGTTCATGCATCAATAGCGTCGATTCAGCTTCCACGGATGAAATGGCAATCATTGATGAGAATATTGAATTGAAAGATCGAATATCAGAGTTGGAGAAAGAATTGGGCCATCAAAATGAAAAAATAAAAGCGGAACATGCTATGCAAAGGAGTGTTGTCCGTTTCTTTCATAACATCAACATTGGAAATATAGAAGAAGCGAAGGCATATACAACAGGGAATATAAAGTTTATAAATCAGTCTTTAATGGTCTTGCCCCACCAAAGAAACGTTATGATCGGTGAGGATGCATATATGGTATTGGAATTCGACTCTATAGAGTGGGAGCAGCCGGACGAAGCATATGTAATGTATACGTTGCTTTTGGAGAAACGGGAATTGAAAGTGAAATTATATATGGTCCAAGAAGAAACAAATTGGAAAATTGATAATATAGGATTTGATTATGATCTATAAAATGGAAATAACAGTTGATAATAAAAAAAGCCGACATGAAGGAGGCACTGACCGTCATTTTTGAGACAGTAAGTGCCGCGGAAAGACCTTTCATTTCGGTTTTTTTTGCAGAAGCATTATTTAAGTTACTATTGATTTTTAACAAGAAATAAGTTTGAATGCTGATTAAACATCATGCCTGCCCATCCTGTTCAAAGGAGACCAAGCGTGTCCATGACTACCGTACACTTCATAAGTCCTCATACTTTTTATTTATAAGTTATTTACATTTCACGTTAAAACCTATTATAAAGAATAAAAAATGTTAATAGATTAAATAATAATCAAATAATAATTGAAGACATTTAAATGAAAAAAGGAGAAGATTCATTTGAAGAAACAATTCTTAAAGGTTGTTTTATTGTTTATGTCTTTTGCTTTGTTTTTTTGCCTATAAATACTGTGGCAGAGGGGAAAATGTATAAGCAAAGTATTAGTCCATCATCAGTACATTTAAAAAATTCCTTTAGAAAACTTTGGATCGACCATACTATTTGGACAAGAAGCTATATCGTAAGCGCGATTAGTGATTTAGAAGACCAAGATAAGGTTCTTAAAAGGTTATTAAAAAACCAGGATGATATAGGCAATGCTATAAAGCCATTTTATGGTCAAGCAGCTGGGAACAAGTTAGCAAAATTGTTACGGGAACATATCCTTATTGCAGGAAAAGTAGTGGATGCAGCAAAGAGCGGTAACCAAGAAAATTTGAAAAAATACAATGTTGAATGGTATAAAAACGCTGATGATATTGCGGCTTTTCTAAGCAAGGCTAATCCGAATTGGAGCAGTCAAGAATTAAAGGAATTATTATATATACATTTAAAATTGGTGACGGATCAAGTCGTATTAAGAATCAAAAAGGATTGGAATGCTGAAATTTTTGCTTACGATAAAGGTGAAGATCACATTATTAACATGGCAGACACATTAAGCAAAGGTATTATAAAGCAATTCCCGAAAAAGTTTACAAAATGACTAATTATTTTACTTTTAGCCTAAGGTTTTCCTCGTACTGGTTTAATACTTTAATTTTACTGATTTTCACTAGTTTTCAAACCATAGATAAAAAGTTCAAAAAGAATACAGTAATGATATGATAGCGTGGTATGGAGAGGGATAGTAGGTATGAATTACAACAACAATCATTCTTATGATTTCGACGTTAAGATTGAAGTTGACCCTCAATCAATTAAAGGGAGAGATATTCCCATAGAGGATATAGTTAGATTAAGAATATCTCCATCCTGTGACAGTAATAAAATTCATCAGTCAATATGTAACCATGATTTTAAGACGGGAACTTTAGATTATAAACATTTACCACAATAAGAATTTTGGGTGCATTAGTTGAAGAATGAAACAACTTTATTATTGATTTTTGAGTGCAAACTTATTTAAATTTTAAATGGATATTAATGAAACAGCTTTAAAGAGCCTTATTACAATATAAATGTAGCAAGGCTCTTATATTTTTATACCAAGATTAAATAACTTTATTATCACTTTATATAAGGATGATTCCGCTGCTGCCGATTGCATCAACAGCTTGTTGCAGGACCGTTTTATCCTGAACAAGAGCAATGCGGACATACCCTTCCCCGGATGGACCGAATGCGATACCGGGTGTAACGGCAACGCCCGCTGTATCCATAAGCTTCCATGCGAATGCGGTTGAATCCTGGCGATTCGGCAACTCGGCCCAGATGAACATGCCTGCTTGCGGAGCTTCGACCGGCCACCCTATGTCATTCAGGCCTTGAATCAAGCAATCCCTCCTGTTTCGATAAAGAAGCCTTGTTTCTTGATTAAAGGCTGCCCCTTGCTGTAAGGCCCGGATAGCCGCTGTTTGAATCGGATGGAATACGCCATAATCCAAGTTGGATTTCAGTGAACCCAGAGCCTTGATAATCTCCTTATGGCCGGCTGCGTAGGCAATACGGCAGCCGGCCATATTATAGCTTTTCGATAAAGAATTCATTTCGATGCCTACATCACGGCTGCCCGCCATACTCAAGAAACTGATGGGCTTATCATCGCCATAATATAATTCAGAATAGGCGAAATCATGCAGAATAATAATATGATGTTTCTTTGCGAATTGAATAGCGGCTTCGAACATCGCTTCCGTCGCCATGGTGGGTATCGGATTGCCTGGAAAGTTTAAAATCATGAGCGATGCTTTTTCAGCGACCTTTTCTGGTATTTTCGAGAAATCGGGCATAAACCCATTTTCTTTCAGCAACGGCATATAGTAAGGTGTTGCGCCGGCCATTGCGATACCTGTAGCGTAGGCGGTGTATCCGGGATCGGGTACCAATACATAATCGCCGGGGTCGGCCAGAACCATCGGCAAATGGACCAATCCGTCTTGGGAACCCATCAGTTGGAGGATTTCCGTATCCGTATGCAATCCAACGCCGTATTGGTCCTGATAATATGCGCCTACTGCTTGATGGAAATCTGCCGTCCCTGATAGCGAGTAGCCATATAGCTTTGAGTCCATCGCCTGTGTGCTGATGGCTTCTTTAACAAAGTCGGGAGGAGGCAGATCGGGGCTTCCGATGCTTAGATCAATGATGGTCTGCCCTAGGCTTGCTTTCTCTTTTTTGTAAGCAGCAAGCTCACTGAAAATAGAAGAAGAGAAAAAATTCATCCTTTGTGCGAGTTTAATCTTCATTGTCGTTATACCACCTTGTATAATGAATGGATTATTTTGAATATACTAAATAATTATACTTTAATAATTGGAAGTTGAATCGATTTTTTTGGAAAAATACTATATTATATTGACTTAAGCTATACTTATATATATAAAAATGATACAGTTAAAGGCAGTGTCCAAAATGGATATAAGTAGAAGGAGGATCACTACTGCTATGAATAACTTTTACGCAGGTGAAATTGTAACATTAAAAGTAGACCGCAAAACCGATTTCGGTTTTTTTCTTACAAATGGTGTAAGTGATAATAAAGAAGATGATGTTCTTCTTCCTAATAAAGAAGTGAACGGTGACATTCAGCTTGGAGAGGAAAGGGAGTTTTTCTTATTTCATGACAAGCTTGGCCGCTTAACCGCATCCATGACAATCCCGGAAATTACATTGGACGACTATGGCTGGGGAGAAGTAGTGGGCGCACGAAGAAATCTGGGTGTTTTTGTGAATATCGGAATCACGAAGGACGTGCTCGTATCGCTTGATGAAATGCCGTTGCATGCAAAATTATGGCCGAAAGTGGGCGACCGCTTATTCATCCGTTTATACAATGATAAAGATGGCCGTTTATTCGGAACAACGGCGACGGAAGACGTCATTCAAGAAGAACTCGTAAATCCGGCTCCCGAGAAGATGTATAATAAAATGGTCAAAGGCTATATCTATAAAACAAAAAAGGTAGGCAGCTATTTAATTACTGATGAAGGCTACCGCTGTTTCATCCATGAGAAGGAAAGAAACAAAGAGCCGCGACTAGGCGAATATGTAGAAGGGCGCGTTATCGATCAAAAAGAGGATGGATCGTTGAATGTATCGCTTCTTCCATTCGCCCTTGATAAAATGCAAGAAGATAGCGACATTATCATGCAATATTTAGGCATGCGCGGCGGCGCTATGCCGTTTAGTGACAAGAGCACACCCGCGGATATCATGGAAACCTTCAACTTGAGTAAAGCGGCATTCAAGCGCGCACTTGGCAAGTTGATGAAAGAAGATAAAATCTATCAAGAGGACGGCTGGACGTATACAAGCGACCGCCGCTAATAGAAAAGAGGCTTTTCCGCACATGGGAAAGCCTCTTTCTGATGCTTACTTTTGTTTTTGTACATGCTTCTTTTTCATAAAAGGCATCCACCAGTTCCATTCACCTAATAGTTTCATGAGTGACGGCACTAATAATAAGCGGATAATCGTTGCATCAATGAAGATCGCCAAAGCGATTCCGATTCCGATTTGCTTGACCGGTACAACGCCCGTAAAGGCAAATGCCCCTGTTAGGACAATCATGATTAACGCTGCCGAGGTAATGATTTTACTCGTCGACGATAAACCGACAACTGTCGCTTCATCGTTATCGCCGGTTTCTTGATGCACTTCATGGATCCGCGAAATCAAGAATACCTCATAGTCCATACTAAGCCCGAAAACGATACTAAAAACAAAGACCGGGATAATCAAAGCAATATTGGAAGGATCCAAGCCAAAATGACCTTCCTGGAAAATCCACACCAATATACCGAATGTCGAAGTCAAGCCGACAACATTCATAATAATGGCTTTCAAAGGAATGATGACCGAACGGAAAGCGAATAACAGAATGATGTATGTGCTAATCAAGACAATCGCAATTCCAATCCAGACTTTATCAAAGATTTCATCGAAGATTTCTTGATTGAATTTCGCCTCTCCGCCAACAAGAAGAGGAGTGTCGTATTTCTTTGTGCTCCACTCGCGAACCCAGTCCTGTGCTTCTGTTGAAGTAGCTGTCGCTTCGAGTGTTACAGGAATCAATAGTTGCTTTTCTTTAATGAATCGATCAATGGCGGGCTGCAAGGCCTTTTGTGCCTCCGGGTTTTGCAGCATACCGTATAATTCCTGGCTATTGGCGGCATTGGAGATGTCCAGTAAGGAATTTGTTTCTTTTACCAGCTTGTCCGCTTTAAGATCCTCCACCAGGTTTTCTAATTCTTTCAAACCTTCTTCGCTTGTCCATGAACTTTTTCTCTCGGCGATTATGTAGGCTGTCGTCGTATCCTTCAATTGAAATTCATCATTCATAATCAAAAAGGCTTCACGTGATTCATAGGAAGGCGGCAATGAATTTTCGTCAGGGATAGCAAGCGTGATATCTTTAACCGGTAAAATTCCGGCAATCAAGATAAGAATCGCCGCTATGCTGATGATGATCGGTCTTTTCATTACAGCTTCGGCAAATGCGCGCCATTTCCTGCTGCTGTCTTTCTTCGTTTTGAAAATGACCCCTTTATCTAAATGCTTGCCCAATAGTAATAAGATGGAAGGAAGCAAAGTCATTGAAGAAATGACAGCTACCGCTACAACGACCATGCCGCCGATCGCAACTGTTTTAAAGATATCAATATTGATGATCAACATGGCTGCCAGTCCGATAAATACGCAAATGGCCGAGAAGATGATCGATTTGCCTGCTGTCCGGATGGTTGTCATAACAGCTTGCTTCTTATCATGGTTCATAGTCTCTTCTTTATAACGATTGATGAATAGTAGTGCGAAGTCAATGCTTAAAGCCAGCCCGATCATCGGTGCGACATTCAGGAGGAATACTGATAAATTCAGGTGATTCCCGAGCAATGTAAGAATGCCAAGTGACACGATGACGGTTAAAGCGCCTACAATAATCGGGACAATCGCGGCTACCAAGCTGCCGAAAGCGGCAAGCAATACAAGCAAGGCCACAGGCAATCCGATCATTTCGGCCCTCATCAAGTCATGCTGGCTCGCTGTATTCATGTCTTCGCTGAATACGGCGCTGCCTGTGAGCATCGTATAGTCATAACTCTCGGTGATGTGGCGTACTTGAGCCACATTATCCTTCATGTTGTCATCCGATTCATCGAAGTTCAAGATCGCATATGCGGTATTTGCCTTCATTTGCTCTTCATTTGAAAGTGGCGATTGAATGCTTGTTGTGATACCAAGCTTCTCAATCTGATCTGTTATATTGGTTATATGTTCGGCAAATTCCTTTTGCGTTTGCTGGCCTTTCTTTTGAAAGACAACGAATAATGAATTTTTCGGGAAATCAAATGTAGAAGATAGCTCTTCCTGAACTTGATTGAACTCCCCATCCATTTCAAACCCATCACCTTGAAGTTTGGAAGGCAAATCAATGGCATAGAATGCTAATCCAATAGAAATGACCAACCATAGAGCCAACGAGAATTTATAATGTTTAATAATTTGTTTAGCTATACTGGCCATGCAGCGTCTCCTTTCTGTATGTACCCTATTATTAATTATTATGAAATAAAAGAATAGAAAGTTAAAGCCTAAAAGCACCAATTGTATAAGAGAATATTTTATTTTACAATTATCAGTAAGAGAATATATATTGTTTTAATTTAGGAGAGTAAGGAGATTTTAGAGTAATGGACAAACCGATGTTGCTTTGGGATTTGGACGATACAATCATTATTACAAATCCTGAATTCGAGAAAACGAACAGCCACTGCGCGGAGCTGCTTTCTAAAGAAATATACGGCGACGGGCGCGCCAAATTGGAACTCATGCAAATGCAAAGAGCATTGGATCTGCAAATGGTAACGGAATGTGGATTTATTCGTTCACGTTATTTAAATAGTTGGTTGGAGACTTCTGAGAAATATTTCAAAAATCACGGGTTGGCTCCCCATCCTGCTTTATTGCAAGAAATTTCCGCAGCGGTTGAAGATATTTATGTGCGTAAATATAAGAATGTTCCTGAATCAGTGGAGGTTATCAAGAATTTAAAGGATGCAGGTTTTTCGATGGCAATTCTGACAGCCGGGGAAGAAGAAGTGCAACGTAAGCGTGTGTTCGAATCCGGCGTCGCCGAATTCATGGATGATATCCATGTATATCCGTATAAAACGCCATTGACCTTGCAAGAAGTCATGTTGAAACATAATCGCCAGAATTATGCGATGATCGGTAATTCGTTAAGAAGCGATATATATCCGGCTTTAGAGAATAATATTTTGGGCATCCATGTTGTGAAGGATACATGGCAAGCGGACCAATATGACATCGATGTGACGAATCCATTATATAAACCGATATTGAATTTGAAAGAAATCCCGGGCTTATTGAAGACCTCATAGCCTATAGGAAACCTGAGCGAAAGACGCGATGCCCATATAGAGCACCGCGTCTTTTTTGGTGGGGATGTTTGGAGGGGGAATGTATTCAATAGTTACTCGGCCTGATGGATCCTTTATCCCGTTTAACTGGTATTAAGAATCCTCCTTCCACACAGTGGTGGAAGCGCAGATGTGCAAGTGGGGAGAACAAGCGCCTGTAACAACTAAGGTTGGTTCATCTAATGATAGGTGGGGGATGTAGGAAAACCCCCACCTATCAAAGATTCACTTTATGAAACGGCAGGGATAATTAGAAATAACATACATATACTATAGTTGTGATTTATTTTTTCTAAGAGAATTCTTCGGGAGGTTTCATCATGTACTTTTCTAAAAAACAACAAGAAGTAGATGAGGTGATAATTGAAGACACATCTGTCTATGCGTGCATAGCAGATGATTGCAATGGTTGGATGAGGGCGCAATTTATCTCGGAAAATTCTATATGTCCATTATGCGGTAATGAAATGCAGGAAGAAATAAGGCAATTACCTAAAATTACCTAGATACTAAGAATAAAGATCTATAATGGTTGATATAGCATATGGTTCGAAATGAGTATTTTGATTTTTCAGTTTATTAGTCATCTCGTTGTGATGTGAATGTAATGTTTGTTATGGATTTATAATGCCTTTGTTCTCAATGTTATGAAAATTCATGTTAAGATTAACTCCGTTAGCTATAAATCAAGCTAATTTTAGGAGGGAATTTAATTAACATGAAGAAAACGTTACTAACATTCATTGCGGCAGCTACAATTTCCACTACAATAGGAGTAAATGCTCAAGCCGCAGAAATCGTCGTGAAAAAAGGCGATACATTATCAGAATTAGCGCAAAAGTACGATGTATCCGTTAACGAGTTGAAAGCCGCTAATGGATTGCAATCAGATTTAATAGTAGTAGATCAAAAACTTTCTATCGCTGAGCCAAAAAAATATTATACAGTGGCAGCGGGTGATACGTTATGGAAAATCAGTCAAAAATACGGTGTGACGGTATCTAATCTTCAAAGCTGGAATAATATTTCCGGCCATATTATTCATCCGAATCAAAAACTGGCTGTAAATGGTTCTGAAACAGCGGCAGCAGAACAAGCGCCAGCTGCTCCTAAATCTATACAACAGCAACAACAGCAACAACAGCA
>JBJEFM010000021.1:0-20472 GCA_051874035.1 Bacillus sp. (in: firmicutes) | reverse complement strand
GTAAAAATATAAAAGAGGCTTTCCAGAACGATTGGAAAGCCTCTTTCTCTATTCTCTTAACGATTGCGCATATAAGGGAACAATAATACATCGCGGATAGATGGCGAATTCGTTAATAACATTACCAAACGGTCAACACCGATTCCTAGTCCGCCTGTTGGTGGAAGACCATATTCTAATGCTTCAATGAAGTCTTCATCCATTTCATGCGCTTCATCATTACCCTGTTCTTTCTCTTTCAGTTGAGCTTCAAAGCGTTGACGTTGGTCAATAGGATCATTCAGCTCCGTAAACGCATTTGCATGTTCACGACCTACGATGAATAGTTCAAAACGGTCTGTAAAACGCGGATCTTCATCATTCTTCTTAGCCAGCGGAGAAATCTCTACCGGATGTCCGTAGATGAATGTAGGCTGAATAAGCTTCTCTTCTACAACTTGCTCGAAGAACTCATTAACGATGTGGCCGAATTCCATATGTTCAGTCACTTCGATTCCGTGTTCTTTCGCTAAGCTTTGAGCTTCCTCTTTCGTCATATGCTTCCAGAAGTCTACACCTGTATATTGTTTAACTGCATCTACCATATGAAGTCTTGTCCACTTAGGCGTTAAATCAATTTTCTCGTCGCCATACTGAACAACCATCGTACCATGCACTTCTTGGGCGATATGTGCGATTAAGTTTTCTGTCAGTTCCATAATATCATTATAATCCGCATATGCTTCATATAGCTCGATCATAGTGAATTCCGGATTATGTCTCGTTGATACGCCTTCGTTACGGAATACACGCCCAATTTCGTATACTTTCTCAAGCCCGCCAACGATTAAACGTTTCAAGTGAAGCTCGATCGCGATACGCATAAACAGCTCCATATCTAATGCATTATGGTGTGTTACAAACGGGCGAGCAGAAGCACCACCGGCGATTGTATGCATCATCGGCGTTTCTACTTCCAAATAGCCTTGTGAATCTAAATAACGACGCATAGCTTGAATGATTTTACTTCTTAGGATAAACGTCTGTCTGCTTTCTTCATTTGTAATTAAATCCACATAGCGTTTACGATAACGCTCTTCCACATCCTTCAAACCATGGAACTTATCCGGAAGAGGACGTAAGGCTTTCGTTAGAAATGTGAACTCTTTAACTTTAATGGAAAGCTCGCCTACTTGTGTTTTGAAGATTGTACCGGCTACGCCGACAATATCGCCTAAATCGGCATGCTTGAAGTCTTCATAGCTTTCTTCTCCAACAGCATCTTTGCGAACATAAATTTGGATTTGGCCTGTAAGGTCTTGAATGTGTGCAAAACCAGCTTTACCTTTACCGCGCTTTGTCATAATGCGGCCAGCGATTACAACTTCCGCATTCTTCTCTTCTAATTCTTCTTTCGAATATTCACCGTATGCATCAAAGATTTCTTGTGATAGGTGAGTACGATCGAATCGTTTACCAAATGGATCTTTCCCAGCATCACGCAACGCTTGCATTTTGTCACGTCTTACTTGCAATTGGTCATTTAATTCTTCATGACTCATGATAGCTCACTCCACTTTCTCTTGTCTTCTATATATTTAGCTCGTGTAACGAACCGTAATGTCTATTTTTCATTGTACACAAAGAATCATAGGAAAACACCTTTTTTCCATGAAAGATTGGCTATTTCTTACGATTCTATCCAAAAAAACTGCCAGAATAACCGGCAGTTTCATGGATATTACAAGAAATCCCCTAAGCGGACATTAAACGATCTGAATAGAAGCTGCCTTTTTTTCTGTTTCCTCTACTAAACCATTCAACAGTTCTACCATTTCAGCTCTTGTTGTACATTCATTGATGCCGTCACGCGCTTTCGCGTTTCCACGGATTCCTTTCAAATACCAAGCTGCATGCTTTCTCATCTCACGAACAGCCACGTTTTCATTCTTTAAATCGATCAAGCGGTCCAGATGCAGTATGCATACATCGATTTTCTCGCGTGCTGATGGTTCTTCTACCAGTTCGCCCGTTTCCAAGTATTTCACGGTACGATAAATCATCCACGGATTGCCAAGAGCCGCACGTCCGATCATAACACCATCACAACCTGTATCGTCCAGCATCTTCTTCGCATCCTGCGGCGTTACTACATCGCCGTTACCGATGATTGGAATATTCGTCGCTTCTTTTACTTGGCGGATAATATCCCAATTGGATTTCCCTTCATACATTTGATAGCGTGTTCTGCCGTGCAGCGAAACAGCTTTACCGCCCGCCCGTTCTACAGCTTGCGCATTTTCAATTGCATAGATGTGCTCTTCGTCCCATCCCATACGCATTTTAACAGTAACCGGCTTATCAACGGCATCCACAACAGCCGCTACCATTTCATAGATTTTGTTCGGATCAAGCAACCACTTGGCACCCGCATCCACTTTCGTAATTTTCGGTACCGGGCATCCCATATTAATATCAATAATATCCGCATTCGTGTTCTTGTCCACGAATTGCGCCGCTTCTACTAGAGAAGATTTCTCGCCCCCAAAGATCTGGAGACTTAACGGCTTCTCTCTTTCGTCAATGAAAAGCATGTTCATTGTCTTCTTATTCTTATATACAATACCTTTATCGCTAACCATTTCAGCGCACACCAGACCTGCACCGAACTCTTTGACCGTTAAACGAAATGCCGCGTTGCAAACTCCCGCCATTGGGGCAAGAACAACACGATTCTTCATTTCGATATCGCCTATTTTCAACATCAGTATGTTCTCCTTTGTTAATGCTGTACGAAATTCATTCCCATTCCCTAAACTTCATACGAATCTATTCATTAATCACCAGGCTTTAATTCCTGTATAGAAATATCCAATGCACTTGCTATTTCTTCTAAAAATTGCTCTGTGGGCATGCGATTTCCACGCTCTATTTCACCTAGATATGATACCGATACCAACAGCTCTTTAGCAAAGCCTTCCTGCGTATATCCTTTTAGCTTTCTAAATGCCCGAATACGTCTTCCCCATTTTTCCGCTTCCATAATCGAACTCCTTCTTTATCCGGTATACGTTCTACTATTTCTCGCAAAGATTGACCCGTTGTCGGAAGCTGGATGTTAGGCTCTATTTCCAATAAAGGAATGATGACAAAAGCACGCTCATGCATTCGAGGATGTGGAACAGAAAGGTCATCTGATTCAATATTTTCATGATTATACAACAAAATGTCAAGGTCCACTGTTCGGGGACCCCATCTAATTATCCTTTTCCTGCCAAGCTGCTGCTCAATTTGCTGGCATACTGACAGCAATTGCTCCGCTGTATAAGCCGTATTTACTTTCACGACAATATTCAAGAAATTTCCTTGATTTGTATATCCCACAGGATCTGTTTCATAAATGGATGAAACATCCGATACTTCAATTAGCCCGTCGGCGTTCAATAATTGTACAGCATCCCGCAAATACAGCAACCGATTATCCAAATTAGAACCGAGTGATAAATAAGCAGTAGAGGTATTCACAGCAATCGACTCCTTTTGATTTCAACAGCTACAGATTTATAATGCCCCGGAATAGGAGGGTCGGGTTTAACGACTTTTACCGTGCAGGTTTGTACCAAAGGAAAATCATTCAATATTGCAGCGGCAATGTTTTCCGCAACTGCTTCTAATAGCTTATACGGCTTTCCCTCCACAATCATCCTGCATCTATCGAACAGCTCCCCGTAATGGACGGATTGTGTTAAGTCATCATTTGCACCTGCCCCAGAAAGATCCGTCTCCACAATTAAATCAACCCTAAAGCGCTGTCCTAATTTCGTTTCTTCCGGAAATACGCCATGGTAGCCATAGAACTCCATCTCATTCACATAAATCTTATCCATTGTACCGCTCCTTCCCAACTAACACATCCATCATTTTTGCCATACGGGCTATTTCTTTCACATCATGCACACGCATAATTTGACAGCCTTTTTGAATACCGTAGCAGACCGTGGCGCCTGTACCTTCTAAACGTTCGTTGGTCGGTAAGTCCAACACAGCACCAATCATCGATTTCCGCGAAGTGCCTAGCAAAACAGGGTATCCCAATGCCACAAGTGTATCTAAATTCTGCATCATTTCGATATTTTGGCTAACATCCTTCACAAATCCGATACCCGGGTCGACAATGATATTTTTGTCTTTTACACCTGCTCGCTTCGCTAATCGAATGCTTTCATAGATATCATAAAAAGCATCACGGATAAAAGAGTCATACTCTCTATCATAGCGGTTATGCATCACAATGAAAGGCACATCCAGTTCCGCGGCCACATGCGCCATTTGCTCATCCGCTTTTCCGCCCCATACATCGTTGATTATGTGAGCACCTGCCTCAATAGCTTGTTTAGCCACTTCCGCTTTATACGTATCAATAGAGATCGGTACTTCCACTTCTCTTGCAATTGCTTGGATTACAGGAAGCACACGCTTCAATTCTTCCTCGGCGGATACCTTAGTAGATCCCGGCCGTGTCGATTCTCCTCCAATATCAATAATATCCGCCCCGTCTGCTACCAATTTTTTTGCTTGCGCTACAGCAGCTTCAATCTCGTTATAACGGCCCCCATCGGAGAATGAATCTGGTGTAACGTTCAAAATGCCCATAATAAGCGTTTTCTTACTGTAGTCTAATGTATAAGGTCCACAAGATATAACTGTATCTTCTTTATGCATAACTCATCACCTGTCATTCCACGTTAATGTTTTTAGTCGTCCACAATTGTGTTCGATATACTTGATACTCTTTGAATAGCCTATTTGTCACTTCACCTTTCGCACCTTCATAATGCACATGTCCTTCCAATTCATTTACAGCCACCACTTCTTGGATGGAATTCGTGATAAATACCTCTTCCGCCTCTTCCAGGTTAACCAATGGATAGCAGCCCTCTTCTACCTCAAACCCCATTTGCTTAGCCAGCCGAACAACCAACTGCCTCGTAATGCCCGGGAGAATACCCGTATCAACAGCAGGCGTGTAAATGATTTGATTCTTCACCCAGAAAAGGTTGGACGTAATAGCTTCAGACACATAACCTTCTTCCGTTAAAAAAATGCCTTCCGCATCAGGCCGTGCCACTAACTCCATTTTCGCCGCAATATTATTGCCATAGTGGTGCGACTTCATACGAACAGATGTTTCGGGTGTATTTCTAGGCATTTTCAAGAGAATGGCCGGCTTCTCCTCAAGAGTGTTTATCGGCTCCTGCAGCGGACTGATGAATACAATCATAAGCGGTTCTTGGTACGGTTTGCCGGGCAGCCCTACAGCGCCTGTCCCGGCTGAAATATTAATGCGGACACGAGCGTGTTGCAGTGCATTTCGTTCAAGTAGTTGTCGCAGGATCGCTTTGATTTCTTCTTTATCAATTTGCATTTCTATATACATATTATCCAAGCCCCGCTGCAATCTCTCGAGGTGATCGTCCAGTAAAAAAGGGTGGCCCTTATAAATCCGCAACGTTTCAAACAGTCCCATTCCGTAAAGAAAGCCGTGGTCGAATGGTGAAATGACTGCTTCTTCTTCTTTCACATAACGTCCATTTACATAAATAATCATCGCATCACCTAATTATTGTTTGTTTTACTATAATAACGCAAAAAGTGCTGCAATAGCTCTTTACCGCACTCCGTCATAATGGATTCGGGATGGAACTGTACCCCTTCAATCGGTAGTTCCCGATGGCGGATGGCCATAATTTCACCCTCTTCTGTCCATGCGGAGATTTCAAAGCAAGCCGGAAGTGTTTCTCTCTTCACGATAAGAGAATGGTATCTTGTCGCTCGGAATGGATTGGGAATGCCGGCAAAAATCGTTTGCCCATCATGATAGACAGGGGAAGTCTTGCCGTGCATCAAACGCTCCGCCCGGACAACCTCCGCTCCAAACGCCTGACCGATTGATTGCTGCCCTAAACAAACGCCGAAGACGGGAATGCGGCCGGCAAAATGTTCAATCACTTGAAGGCTGATGCCAGCTTCATTCGGACTGCATGGTCCCGGTGAGATCATGATGAAGCTTGGATGTAATTCTTCAATTTCCCGGATGGTTATTTCATCATTCCTCTTCACAATCAACTCTTGCCCCATCTCTCCTAAATACTGCACAAGATTAAATGTAAATGAATCATAATTATCAATCATCAATATCATAGTCGCTCTTCACCTTTACTTAACGCTTTCTCATCGGCTAGCTGCTTCGCTTTCCAAACAGCAGCTGCTTTCTTCAGACTTTCTTTATACTCGTGCTTGGGTTGTGAATCGATGACAATGCCTGCACCTGCCTGTATATGCGCCATGCCTTCCTTCGCAAATAGTGTGCGGATTACAATATTCAATTCTATATCGCCATTAAAACCGATCCAACCGATTGAACCCGTGTATAAACCCCGCCTTACCGGCTCAAGCTCTTCAATGATTTCCATTGTCCGCACTTTAGGCGCCCCTGTAATCGTACCACCTGGAAAGACTGCACGGATAAGGTCGTATTCATCTGCAGAATCGGCTAGCCGCCCGCGTACGTTCGACACAATATGCATCACATGGGAATATTTTTCGATGACCATGAACTCATTTACTTCTACCGTTCCGTATTCACATACACGGCCGAGATCATTTCGTTCAAGATCAACAAGCATGACATGCTCCGCCCGTTCTTTTTCATTTTCTATCAGTTCATTCGCTAATTGCTCATCTTCCTTCTCATCCATCCCACGCGAGCGGGTTCCGGCTATCGGCCTTGTGCTTACACTTTTCCCTTTCTTCTTCACCAGTAATTCAGGTGAACCACTTACTGCTTGGAAATCCGGCGTTTGGATATAGCCCATATAAGGAGAGGGATTTAATTCGCGTAATGCAGAGTATATATCAAGAGGATGAGAAATCAGTTTCTTGGATTGTCTAACGGATAGGTTCACTTGAAAGATATCGCCTTGTGCAATATAAGCCTTTATCTGATCCACGGCATCTTTAAAAGCTTGCTCTGTCATGGAAACCTCTAAATCTCCATCATGGCGGTTCAACAATGCATATTGCACAGACCGTTCAGAACAAGCATCATTAAACTCTTGTTCTATTTGCATTAGTCTTTGTTCAATATTCTCCCTATCATTATCCTCACCGATTTTTAGAAACCATACCGTTTCTGACTCATGATCAAAGACGGCTACTTCTTCAAATACAAGGAAATACAGAATAGGTGTTCTCAAATCGCCGCTCGCCAGTGCAGGCAGTTTCTCGATGTTCCTAGCATAGTCATAGCTGATGAACCCCATGGCACCGCCTTGGAAATCAGGCAAGCCGGCACAGTATGCCACTTCTCTCGCTTTCATCCATTGCTTCATACCAAGAAGGGGGTCGCCCATCAACGTCTCAGCCCCTCCTTCTTGCCGTATCACAAGATGGTCCTGGTGACCCTCTATCACAGCGTCCACTCGTACACCATATATAGAATATCGGCCGCCTCTGCCGCTCTCTAGGATAATATGATGGTCTTCCTTTTCTGATAAAGCTTTATACGCTTTAAAAAAAGCATCTTTCGAACAGGACCTCTTCCTGCTAAACACTTGGCGCATCTATTATTTCACTCCTATATCGCTCATTGATTCTTTTTTGTCACTTCCTTAGTGTACTATGAGCGACAGTGTTTTCATAATAGGAAAAACAGAAAAAGCACCCACCTGAGTGGATGCTTTTCTGATCGTACGACTCTTTGTCTTATTCGAAGTTATATAAAGGCGTGCTTAAATATCTTTCACCGTTACTTGGAATAATCGCCAATACTTTCTTTCCTTTGCCTAGTTCTTTCGCTACCTGAAGGGCTGCTGAAATGGCAGCACCCGACGAAATCCCACCAAGGATTCCTTCTTCTTTCGCTGCACGGCGAGCATATTCAAATGCAATTTCATTTTGGACCGGAATAATTTCATCATAGATTTTTGTATTCAAAATATCCGGTATGAATCCTGCACCAATTCCTTGGATTTTATGAGGACCTGGTTTTCCGCCCGCTAAAACGGGTGAATCCGCTGGTTCTACAGCTACAATCTTAATATTAGGATATGCTTCACGCAATACTTCACCCGTTCCTGTGATTGTACCGCCTGTACCAACGCCCGCAATGAAAGCATCTAGCTGTTCATCACCGAATTGTTCTACGATTTCTTTACCGGTTGTTTTTCTATGGATTTCCGGATTCGCTTCGTTATTGAACTGTTGCGGTACGAAGTAGCCATGCTCCTTCGCAAGTTCCTCTGCTTTGCGGATAGCACCGCCCATTCCTTCTGGCCCTGGCGTTAAAACAAGATCTGCACCGTATGCACGCAGAAGGTTTCTACGTTCGATACTCATCGTTTCCGGCATAACAAGAATTGCTTTATACCCTTTAGCAGCAGCGATCATCGCTAAACCAATGCCTGTGTTGCCGCTTGTAGGCTCGATAATAGTTGCTCCCGGTTTTAATTCCCCGCTTTCTTCTGCCGCTTCGATCATCGCTAAAGCGATACGGTCTTTAACACTGCTTCCTGGATTCATATATTCTAATTTCAAGTACACATCCGCACTGTTTTCGTCCACTAAACGATTTAATTTAACGATTGGTGTATGGCCCACTAATTCCGCCACTGAATTTGCGATTTTACTCATTTCATCCACCCCTAATTCCGACTATTTGTATTGGTATTATTAAGTTATCATACACGAGTGATTATTGTCAATAAAACACGCCTGAATTATATGTAATATTCTTTATTTTTTATACATTTACCTCTTATTTTTTAAAGAAAACAAAAAAAGAGCTTTTATGCTCTTTTTTCAATCCTGTTGATTATAGTTCCATCGCACGCCTGCTTCGCTCCAGAAATTCTCCGCTGAAAGAGCGCCATTCATTTCTTCTAAAGCCAACTGGCGTTCAATTAAACTTTTGACTTCATCAAATGCGTATGTTTTCTTCGCCAGACGTTCATGAAGGTAAAGGATTACATAACCTTCGTCCGTCTTGAAAGGCTTACTATACGTACCTTCCTTCAGATCGGCCGCCACTTCTCTATATTCACTTGGAAAGCGCTTATGGTTCTTTGTAATAAAACCAATATCGCCTTTTTGCTCAGCTGATAAATCATCCGTTGACTTTTCCATAGCAAGAACCGAGAAGGATGCGCCGTCTTGAAGCTCTTGATAAATCTGTTGCGCTTCTTTCTTCTTCTTCACAACAATCTGGGAAAGATGGTATGCGGCAGGTATCTCATAAGCATCTTTATTGCTTTCGTACGCTGCCTTTATGTCTGCATGCGGAATTTCAACTTGATGGACCAATAATTTTTGCAGCAAAATGTCTTGTTTAATCTGTGCTGCCCATTCTTGTTGATCCTGCAAGTATTGTTGATCATACGAACCATACTGCGTTTTAATAAAATGAAGTTCTCTTTCCAATTCTTCATCGGTTACCTTCACATTATACAAAGCAGCCATTTGTTTGATGACTTCATCATCAACTAAATCCTTTAATACTTCCGCTCCATAACGTCTTTCAACTTCTTCTCTCAATTGCTGGAGCTCAATTGAGACTTCTCCAACTACAGCTACATCATCGCGCGCATCAGAACCAATAGTTCCTGTCAAAAAAAGGACGGTTACTATATTTGTCGCGAATAAAGCTGCAACAATCACAAGCAACTGTTTTTTTGATAGGGGGAATTGCTCCCACTTTAATTGGCGTCTTTTTCTAATTGTTCTAGCTCCTCTTTCGAAAAGTGATATTTCTCGTTACAGAAATGGCAATTCGCCTCTGCTTGTCCTTCTTCTTCAATGATGCTGCGGATTTCTTCTTTCCCTAAGCTGATTAGCGCATTTTCAATACGCTCTTTAGAGCATTGGCACTCGAATGCAACGGGCATTTTTTCAAGGATTTGGACATTCCCTTTTCCAAGAAGTTCTTCAAGAATATCTTCTGGTGTCAAGCCAGCTTCAATCATTTTTGAAATAGGTTGAATGGTCTTTAAGCGTTCTTCAATCGCTACAATCGTCTCTTCTTCCGTTCCAGGCAACAATTGCAGAATAAATCCGCCCGCTGCTTTAATCGTATTATCCGGATTCACAAGAACGCCGACTCCGACTGACGACGGCACTTGTTCCGACGTTACCAAATAATATGTAAAGTCATCCCCGATTTCTCCTGATACGATTGGTGTTTGCCCTGTGAAATAATCTTTCAAGCCAAGGTCTTTTACAACTGTCAGCATACCTTCTGTTCCAACAGCTCGACGCACATCCAATTTGCCCATTTCGTTCAAATCAAAATGTGTTTGAGGATTTGTCACATAGCCGCGCACTTGACCTTTTGCATTGCTATCGACGAGGATTGTTCCGATTGGTCCGCCCCCTTCAATTTTGATTGTCAGCTTATCATCGCCTTTTAACATGGCGCCCAACATGACGCCGGCTGTCATAGAGCGTCCAAGCGCCGCTGATGCCGTAGGCCATGTATAATGGCGACGTTGTGCTTCCCCTACTGTTTCCGTAGTAGAAACCGCATACGCTCTTACTTGTCCATTAAAGCCTAACGCTTTTACTAAATAATCTTTCGTCATTTATATTACTCCTATTCTTAGACGTACTTTTTCACTTGATCTTTGTTTCGTTGATAAATGAGCTTTAAACCTGTTAATGTCAAGAAAGGGTCCACAATATCAATCACATTGGATTCGCTTGCA
The DNA here is from genome assembly GCA_051874035.1 of Bacillus sp. (in: firmicutes). GTDB lineage: Bacteria > Bacillota > Bacilli > Bacillales > DSM-1321 > Bacillus_AD. Next base: position 9,736 of record JBJEFM010000021.1, on the reverse strand, counting down.
ATCAAGGAAGATAAGCCTCCTGTAGCTATAACAGTCGGTTCCCCTTCACTCTCTGCTTTCATCCTAGAAACGATTCCTTCTACTTGTCCCACATATCCATACAGGATGCCCGCCTGCATAGCAGCCACTGTACTTTTCCCGACAATGCCTTCCGGTTTCACAATTTCAATCCGCGGAAGCTTCGCAGCTCTCGAGTATAGCGCTTCGGTCGAAATGCCGATACCAGGTGCGATTGCCCCACCCATATATTGTTTCTTCTCATTCACGTAACAATACGTGGTAGCCGTCCCGAAATCTACAATAATAAGTGGTCCATCGTATTGATGAATGGCAGCCACGGCATTTACAATACGGTCAGCCCCTACTTCCCTAGGGTTGTCGTACTTTATATTTAAACCTGTCTTGATGCCAGGTCCCACTACAAGCGGAGTTGATTTGAAATATTTTTGGCACATGCGCTCAAGCGCAGACATAATAGGAGGAACAACCGAAGAAATAATAATGCCATCAAAATCTTCAAATGCCAAATTCTCATGCTTCAATAATTGCTTAATAAGCATGCCATATTCATCTTCCGTTTTATTACGAATTGTCTCTATACGCCAATGATGTTTAAGTTCGTCTTGTTCATATACGCCTAAAACAGTATTTGTGTTGCCTACATCTAATACAAATATCATTGTTTTCACCACTTTTACCATATTCGTCGTCACACCTTCACATCATACCATAATTAACGCATAACAGTTAAACAGAAATGTCCGAACAAGCCTTGCAGGGGATGGAAGGGCTGCTTTGCAAAAAAAGCGGCCCTATCACTAGGACCGCTGGGTGTTGCTTACTATTGTTTATCATCAGGCTTAGACAAGTCGCTGCCCGGATGTTCTTCTTGGATCGGAGGATTTTTCTCAGCTTCGCGCTGTTCCTTGATTTCAGGAGCAAATGCTTTATCAGTAGGTGTTTCTACTGCCGCATCTTCTTTCTTCTTGCCGATCGTCACCTTCACATCCCCATCGGATTCTAAATTCCCATTAAGCGTTTTGTACGGGCGTTCAGGTAATTTACCATGCTCGCAAAGACTCTTAATTTGGTCAGCATCCAATGTTTCTACTTCTAGTAATGTATTCGCGATTAAGTCGAGCTTATCGCGGTTCTCTGTTAAGATTGTTTTCGCTCTCGCGTAACTTTCTTTAATGATGCGTTGAATTTCCAAATCGATTTCATATGCAATGGCGTCAGAGTAATTCTGTTCGTTATTGAAATCGCGACCTAAGAATACTTGACCGCCTTGCGTTGAACCGAATTGAAGAGGTCCAAGCTTATCACTCATACCATATTCCGTAACCATGCTGCGGGCAATGCCTGTCGCACGTTGGAAATCGTTGTGCGCCCCGGTACTTACTTCACCGAAGACGATTTCCTCAGCTACACGACCGCCAAGCAATCCGACAATCTTATCCAGCAATTCCGGTTTTGTCATGAAGAAGCGATCTTCTTTCGGAAGCATTACTGCATATCCGCCAGCTTGGCCGCGAGGGACAATCGTTACTTTATGGACTGTTTCAGCTTCATCAAGCACTACGCCGATTACTGTATGTCCAGCTTCATGGAACGCTACAATGTTGCGCTCTTTCTCGGAAATCACTCGGTTTTTCTTAGCCGGACCCGCAATGACCCGGTCTGTCGCTTCATCGATATCAGCCATATCGACTTTCTTTTTATTCTGACGGGCAGCAACCAATGCAGCCTCATTTAATAAGTTTTCTAAATCTGCACCAGAAAATCCCGGTGTTCTTTGCGCAATGGCTTTCAAATCTACGCTTTCATCTAAAGGCTTATTGCGAGCATGCACACGAAGTACCGCTTCACGGCCCTTTACATCCGGGCGTCCTACAGTGATCTGACGGTCAAAACGGCCTGGACGTAATAACGCAGGGTCAAGAATGTCTGGACGGTTAGTTGCGGCAATAATGATGATACCTTCATTAACGCCGAATCCATCCATCTCAACTAGCAATTGGTTCAACGTTTGCTCACGTTCATCGTGGCCGCCGCCTAAACCAGCGCCACGTTGGCGTCCTACCGCATCAATCTCATCAATGAAAATGATACATGGAGCATTCTTCTTCGCGTTCTCGAACAAGTCGCGAACACGGGATGCACCGACACCGACAAACATCTCAACGAAGTCTGAACCTGAAATAGAGAAGAACGGCACGCCAGCTTCACCAGCGACAGCTCTTGCAAGCAATGTTTTACCAGTACCAGGAGGTCCGACAAGCAGAACACCTTTCGGAATACGTGCGCCTACTTCAGCAAACTTGCGAGGGTCTTTCAGGAATTCCACAACTTCTACTAACTCTTGTTTCTCTTCATCGGCTCCTGCTACATCGTTGAAGCGCACTTTTTTCTTCTCATCATTGTAAAGCTTGGCTTTACTTTTACCGAAATTCATTACACGGCCGCCGCCGCCTTGAGCTTGGTTTAATAAGAAGAAGAAGAGAATGAACATGATCACCAAAGGAATGATACTTGTAAAGAATGTTACCCAACCACTTGTCTCTTTGGCTTTAACGGTTTTCACTTCAACATCGTTCTTATCCGTTAATTCCTTCATCGCGGTCATAGTAGCATCACTATTCACCACATAGGTTAAGAAAAATTCGCCTTTCTCATACCCTTTCAATTGTCCTTGAACAGCATATACTCCTGCCTCAGGCTGTAAGGTGTAACTTGTGATTTCCCCATCCTCCAAGTATTCAAAAAATTGGTCTTGGGTAATGGTTTTATTAGCTTCATTATTGTTGGTGAAAATGCTCACAATACCAATGATGACCAACAATATTAATAAATAAAAAATGGTATTACGGAAGATCCGATTCATTCCTTACCTCCTCCCACAGTCACAACTAAATAAAATATTACCATAGTAAAACACAACATTACAATAAATTAACATTTATATAGACTGTATATTTATAGTAGTTTGATTCGCTTAGCTTTGGTAAATTTCAGGCTTCAGCACACCGATATACGGAAGGTTGCGATATCTTTCCGCGAAGTCTAAACCATAGCCTACTACGAAAGCATCCGGTACGACAAAACCTACGTAATCTGCATGAATGTCCGCTTTTCTGCCTGAAGGCTTATCTAACAATGTAATGATTTTGATACTTTTTGCCTTGCGGTAACGGAATAATTCCACTAAATAGCTCAGTGTTAAACCACTATCGATAATATCTTCGACAATTAGGATATCTCTTCCTTCAACTGATGTATTTAAATCTTTCAGGATTTTCACTTCACCAGAAGAAACCGTTGAATTGCCGTAACTTGATACATCCATGAAATCCATTTCCAAGTGGGCGTCTACTCGTTTGAATAGATCAGCCATGAACGGCATAGCGCCTTTTAAGACTCCAACTGCTAAAGGGAATTTATCTTTATATTCCTTTGTCAGCTGATTTCCTAATTCGACAATCTTCTTTTGTATTTCTTCTTCACTAATTAACACTTTCTCAATTTCATTGTGCAAGCTCATTAACTGCTTTCCTCCTAGAAGAACGAATTCTATACATATTTTAATGTAATGAAAGACGCATTTACCCCTACAGCTTCTTTATTTGACTTCTTCAGCCCGGGAATCCAAACGATTTCTTGATTGCCATCTTCAACAATCGGCCATACCGCCCTTTCCGTTAAAGGTATTTTTTCGTCTATAAAAATATCTTTTACCTTTTTGGATCCATTTAAGCCTTTTATCGCTATACGATCGCCATTTTTTCTCGTTCTAACCACTAAAGGCAACCTTACCTTTTCAGGATCGATGACGAAAGCATCATTACTGCCGTCAATGTTCCCTTCTATATAACGTGCTTCTATTTTACTGCCATTTGGAAGTAAGGTGTCTCCTGGAATATGTAAAGTAAAGAAGTAAGGCTCTTGCACCATTTCATCAAACGAAAACGTACAATCATCGTACGACTTTTTAACCTTTAAGCCTGCTGGCAAATCGATTGCACCGGATGGGCGAGAGCTTCGAATAAGCTTCAAAACGGCTTCAAGATGAGCTGCGGATAATTCGTCGTGCCTTTCAAAATAAAGATAACTTAATATTAGTTGAATAGCTCTTCTTTGTAAAGGCTTAGACATCTCTAGAAATGCGCTAATTTGCAGTTTGGAGCACCGCCGATCCCGGGTCCAAATGGATTGCAGCCTTTCTTTAGCCAGTGAACTTAGAAAAGCTTCATCTTCCAATAATTCTTCACTGAATCGTTGGAATTGTTCATGCACATTTTGATTCTCCTGCTTTAAAAAGGGCAAGACATGTAATCGATACCGATTACGGGCATATAGCGGTTTCTCATTGCTATAATCTATTCTTGGCTTCAGGCAGTTATGAAGGCAATATGCTTCAATATCTGCCCGGCTTGCCCATAGAAAAGGCCTAATAACCGTATAGGTCGGGAATTCTCTTCGATAAGCAATTCCGGCCCGTGCCTCTCCTGCAGCCCCGCGCGTCAATCTCATGAGAATGGTTTCGATCTGATCATCGCCATGATGTCCCAGAAACAGCTTATGTAATCCATACTTTTCCATCACTTCTTCAAAAAAGCCATATCTTGCTTCCCTTGCCGCCACTTGAGTAGATTTTCCTGTTTTTTTGATGCGCGCCGGCACATCAATTCGAGCGCCTTCAAAAGTAATGTCCATCTTTTCGCACATCTGCTGCACAAACAGATAATCATCAAATGACTCCTGTCCTCTGAACATATGGTCCACGTGGGCCACGATGATTCTTAGTTCATATTTTCTTCGAAGACTGTTCAGGAAGTGAAGAAGCGCCAGTGAATCCGGCCCTCCCGACACACCTACTAATAAGGCATCCCCTTTATCCAAAAGGTGATGCTTATGAATTGCATACATCGCTTTATTTTCGAGCATTTAAAATCCCTTCTAACTTATAGCCAACTCTTAGCTTGATGAATTTTCCATATTTATATGACTATTTTTATTGTACTGTATCAAATAATTTTTTCCAAAAGAAATGAATAAAAAACTGCGTCTTCATCCTATTATCATTGTATACAAGTATAAGCCATATAAACAGCAGACAATAATCACCAGGAAAAGCGTCTCAGCTATGCCGCCCGCTCTTGCTTTAGATTTCTTTGCTCTTTTGGCAACGGGCTTAGGGCTTTTTGTTCTTGCTTTACGGCCACTGGCAGTATGTATTTGTGCCATGCATAATAAATCTTCTCTCATTTCCTCTGCATTTGTATAATTGCCCATTATCGCACCCTGTAAAACCTTTTTATAGGGTACCAATGCTTTTGTATTCTGTATCACTTCCAACAGTTGTTTCAAACCATTGCTTTTCTTAGGAAAGCGATTGGGATAATATGCGTTGATCCAAATCATGGCGACTGCGAACAAATCATAAGAAGGCTCCGCTTTCCTTGACCCTTCTCCCCAATATCCCCGATCAAAGAATTCCGTGAACTCTTTCACCGAACGGCCTATCAGCGTCGTTCCTCCGACATCCACACACCGGACTTGGTAGGAAGGCAACGTAACAATAAGATTGTCCGGCTTCAAGTCTCCAAAAATCCAACCTTTCTGATGCAGCTGTTCGAGATTCCCAAGTAATTGCAATAATAAGATAACCACCCACTGATCTCCTTTCGCTTTCACAAATGAAAGGAATTCCTGCCCTTCAATATATTCCATCACATAGAAAGTCCATGTTGCACCTCCATGCACCAAATCATCTCCGTGGAACAAATAAGGCCCTAGGGAAGACCCTTGGACCTTGGAGAAGGACTTCAAGACATTCATTTCTGAAGCGATGGCGGCATAATTATCACTGATCTTCAATGCCACATACTGACCCTCGTATTTCGCAAGATATACAGTGCCATTGGCACCGGCACCTAATTGTTTCACGATTATATAAGTATGCTGATGCCATTTCCCTACAATTGTTGCACCCTCGGACAGCCTACATTGTTTCTTCATAGTACTGTTCATCATTAGATAATAAGCCCCTTAAAGAACGACGTTTACTAAAATAACGGATTGCTTCACTGAGCGCCGGACCCGTGGGTGTAATGCCCCGCGGCGTCAATTTATCAAAAATCTTCGTTAGCGAATCCAATTTAGGCGTCCAATCCAATAGCTTGGAAACATCACTCTTTTTCCCGGGAAATATAAACACAGAGAACTTATTATCACCCACACGTGCATTCAGGCTGATTGATAAGTCGATAAGCGATTCTTTCACCGTTGGAATCTTATGCTTCATACTCGCACTTGTATCGACAAGCACTAAGACTTCCAATTTGGAAGTTTCACTGATTTCATCTACCACTTCGATTACTTCCCCGCGTTTGTCAGGCGGCAGATCTTCAATAGAAGTAGCGCGCCCTAGAATTTGTTTCAATTCTTTGTTTACCACCCCTTGAATGGTCGTTGTCATTGCTTTTCTCGTCACCATTTGTACAGTTTGCGACAATGCATGCGCATAAACAATTTGACTAACGCCTCCTCCTGCAGCCGCAATCGCTTGGATTTCCCGCACGCCGCTCTCGTCTATCGTGTCATTTTCCATAACGCCAATCACATTCACAGTAATGCCCTGTTCTCTAGCAAAGGCAGCCATCGCAGACGGGTCTTCCCCTTTGTTCGAACAGCCATCTGTAATCAATAGAATTTGTTTTAGAGTACTCACTTGCATAGCAATCTCCTTTCCCGGCTCATTTGGTATCAGCTTAACCGAGATAAATAGGAAATATACTACTTTATTGTGCCTTTTTTCTCATGGATGCAGCCGGGATGGACGACCATTTCGGCGTATTGTGCTTCACTTTCGCTACCACTACCGTCATATCGTCCCCGATATTTCCGCGCGTTCTAATCACCTCTTCCAAAATAAGATCGGCTACAGCCTGTGGATCATCGGTTTTCAACTCTTTGATTTTTCGTTTCATCCAAAACTCGGCATTTTCTATGAACATCGGCCCTTCAAAAATGCCGTCGCTCATCATAATCAACAAGTCCTCCGCCTTCAATTGCTCACTCACGACATCTACGTCGATATCATTCATAAAACCGATTGGTAAATTACTGGATTCTATTTTAAACACCTTGTCTCCCCGTTTCACGAAGCTTGGTGTGGAACATATTTTCAAGAATCTGGCTTTCGCGTCATGCAAATCGATCATAGCCAAGTCCAATGTCGAGAATATTTCATCTGTCGTACGTAAGGAGAGGATGGAATTGACCGATTTAATCGCCACCTTTTCCTCTACGCCCAGCAACAATATTTTTTGCAGAAGCTGCAAAGTTTCCTTGCTTTCTATATGGGCACGTTCACCATTGCCCATGCCATCACTGATAGCGATCGCATATTTCCCTCTTCCGATTTCCATCGTTGTATAACTGTCTCCCGATATCAATCCCCCATCCTTCGCAGCATGTGCGATTCCTGTATCAATAACAAATTTCTTCGCCGATCGGAAATTAGCAAAACAAGCACCTCGTTGGGTATGGCAGTCTTCTCCGGCAACTACAATTGTTTCACCTAAGATCCCTGATAGCATTGGCGCAATTAGCTTCTCGCACTCCCCTCTCTCCTGGTAATAAGGAATTGTCATATCGATATCAATATTGCCCTTCTCTAAATTATAGATTTCCACGTTGCTGATTTGCACACCGAATTCGCTGATGGCCTCTAGTATTTGTTCTTCTTGAATATGATGGTTTTTCCTTTCTTTTTGAATTTCTTGCGCGAAGTCTTCCATTACTTCCGACACGCCGCGCAGCTGCTCCGCGACAAGCCGCCTGCTATCCTTCACTTGCTTCTTGAGCCTTAGATTCGCTTGATAATAAGATAATTCTTGCGATATGCAGTCAATTACTTTCTTATGACGTATCGGACAATGGTCTGCCCACTCCTTTTCCGTTTTTATCGATAGCTGGCGGTCATTCATAGCCAACTCCGTCATGATATCTTTCATGCCATCATACGTAGTTTGAAATTCTTTCGCCCAGCAGATTTCTTTCTTAGGGCATGTCTGGCATGTTTTCTCCGTCACATTACTCAAAAAGTAATCAAATTCCCGGATCTGATCCTCCTCTTGTTCAGCTTGGTCGACCTGCAGGAAACTATTCGAGAGCGCTTCGAAGACATTCGAGAATTGTGTAACACGCTGTGCTGTTACATCTCGCATCTTCCGCATATATTTCTGTTGTTCATTTGAATATTCATTTGTGCCCGGAATATGCTTCGCCAATTTATCAATAATGGAGGAAGGCGTTAAAAATAATAGAAAGACGGCTCCTAATGATTCATATACTGTGATTGTCAGGCTCGTATTCCCCCCTCCATATAATCCGAGCAGAACGGTCGCTATCAGAAGGCCCACCGATGCCCCGAATTTCTTCCCTTCTTTTAGCAGTCCGCCCAGCAACCCGGCAAACGCCAGCAGGCTCATCTGATACAAACTAGCTACGCTCGCCAAGCTGAACACCAGCCCTGTGACCACGCCCACAGTCGATCCAATCGCGGCTCCAGCGGATAAAGAAAAAACAAGTACCAAATAACGCGATATAATATGTTCAATGGAGAGGCCATATATTGCCCAGCCAATGGTCCCCGTTAGAATGGAAGCCATTAAAATGATGATGGATACAACCTCTTCTGTTTTAAGCGCATGAGTCCGTTTTTTGAGAGTAATGAGCGGAATGCATTGGATGAAAATCATCGTCAGTATGCTGGCTAATCCCGCTTCTATTGCAATCATGATTCCATCGTATAGAACTAGATTGCTGTGCGTCAGATAGTGCACAGTCAAGTTTGTCACCCCGGTTGATAGAAAGACATAGAATGAAACTACTTTGAATTGCTGCGCTAAAGATGGCTCCCTCGCCTTATACAACAGCATGAAGAATACAGCTGAAGCACTGATGACGACCGCGTTCATTGCCTGGACAGTTAAAGCACCCACCAACAGGCCGACCAAAGCATACGGAGCGCGATTCTTTCTTAACAAGTACACAGCCGCAAAGAACGGAAGAGCGAACGGCGCCAATTGAGATAGTATTAAAGCTCGTCCTAATAGAAATCCTATTAAAGCAAGCAACATTCCTTGATGGATAAAAACATCTTCTATTTTCTTCTGCATAGATGCGAACCATTTTTTCACGTTCTCCCCTGCGTAATGGAGGGGCATATCAGATACAGGTTCAATCATATTTCTTTCTACTCTTTCCACAATGATCCACTCCCAACAATATTATTTCTAGTGATTCTCATTATAGTTAGTAGATTAATGTTTTTTTGTCACAATATAGAATAGTGACAAGAGAAATGTTCGACGGATTTCTTGCTATTTGGGCATGTACATACACAATAATGAAAGCCGTTTTAGGAATCCGGCTAAAAACAGTAAAAGAATCACCGAAATTTAGCCGTTTTTATAATATAAAAGATGTTTTAAAATCAGAAAAATAGAACTTCTTATTTTCCGTTGACAAAAAAGCGAATCCTATGTAAGATATATCTTGTGCTTATCACGTAAGGCACAAATAAATAACATGGCGGTGTAGCTCAGCTGGCTAGAGCATTCGGTTCATACCCGAAAGGTCGGGGGTTCGACTCCCTTCGCCGCTACCATATGTAAGGCCCGTTGGTCAAGCGGTTAAGACACCGCCCTTTCACGGCGGTAACACGGGT
>JBJEFM010000020.1:0-20529 GCA_051874035.1 Bacillus sp. (in: firmicutes) | reverse complement strand
GTAACAACTAAGGTTGGTTCATCTAATGATAGGTGGGGGATGAAGGAAAACCCCCCACCTATCAAAGATTCACTTTATATGAAAGAGGCAGTGTATGCAAGAAGTATGTGTACATATGAGCAAAATTAGTTAAAATAAAGGGAATGTCTTTTCATTGGAGATAATGTGATTACAGTGTAAAGTATAACAAGTGTATTACATTTTATGAGATTAACTCCGTGACAAGCATAAATATTGTAAAATAAAAATATGCCCTTTTTGAAAGGAAGTTGCAAAATGGAACCGAAACAACTGATGGAAGAAGCGAAAAAAGCACGCGAGAAAGCATACGTACCTTATTCGAACTTCAAGGTCGGAGCGGCTTTGCTTACGAAAGATGGAAAAGTCTATCATGGTTGTAATATAGAAAATGCGGCTTATAGTTTATGTAATTGCGCGGAGAGAACAGCGTTATTCGCTGCTTATGCAAAAGAAGATAAAGAATTCAGCGCGCTAGCTGTTGTAGCCGATACAAAACGGCCGGTATCGCCATGCGGAGCGTGCCGCCAAGTAATTGCAGAATTGTGTCCGAAAGACATGGTTGTGTACTTAACAAATTTACATGGGGATGTTCAAGAAATAACTGTTGATCAATTATTGCCAGGAGCATTCTCACCGGAGGATTTAGATGACAAGTAATAACGGAACAAAAGAAATATATAAATCGGGATTTATCTCGATTATCGGAAGACCGAATGTAGGGAAATCGACGTTCTTAAATCGTGTAATCGGCCAAAAGATCGCGATTATGAGCGACAAGCCGCAAACAACAAGAAATAAAGTACAAGGTGTATTAACAGGCAATGATTCACAGATGATCTTCATTGATACACCGGGTATCCATAAGCCTAAGCATAAGCTGGGGGATTATATGGTCAAGAGCGCCATCAATGCTTTACGTGAAGTGGATGTCATCTTGTTTATGGTTAATGCGGTAGAAGGGATTGGCCGCGGAGATGACTTTATTATCGAGAAGCTTCAAAGTGTGAAAACACCTATCTTCTTAGTGGTGAACAAGATTGATGAAGTGCATCCTGATGAATTGCTGCCGCTCATCGAGAAATATAAAGAGAAGTTGAACTTTCAAGCGATTGTGCCGATTTCCGCTCTTGAAGGAAATAATGTGGAAACACTGCTCGCAACCATTAAGGAGCAGCTTCCGGAAGGGCCGCAATACTATCCTGCTGATCAAGTGACCGACCATCCGGAAAGATTTATCATTTCCGAGTTGATCCGTGAGAAGGTCCTGCATTTAACACGTGAAGAAGTGCCGCATTCGATTGCTGTTGTGATTGATTCCATTAAGAAAAAAGAGGGCAAGGATATTGTCGAAGTAATGGCGACAATCGTCGTTGAACGCAGCTCGCAAAAAGGCATCGTGATCGGAAAGCAAGGCAGCATGATGAAGGAAATCGGCCAAAGGGCGCGGAAGGACATCGAATTGCTGCTTGGCTCTAAAGTATATTTGGAGCTATGGGTGAAGGTGCAGAAAGACTGGCGCAACAAGATGTCAGTGCTCAGAGATTATGGTTTCAATGATGATTATTAATTAACAATTTTTGTAGCACATGAAAAAAATATAGACGGTCAAGATAATAGTATAGTTGAAGGGACAATCGCTAGCGAAAAACTGAAAAAGGTGGGATTTAAGATGTTGGATTTTACCTGGAACATATTTAAAGAAACAGGTAACGTAGATACGTATCTTCTGTTTAAAGAAATTCAGTCGGACAGTCAAGCCTCATTTGAAAGCAATGATGATGAACTAGCGGAAATGAACTCAACACTTTTATAATATTGTCTTGGCCTTTTAAGTAAAAGAAGGTGGCAATCTTGATCCAGAAATGTGAAGGTATTGTCATTCGCCGGACGGATTATGGAGAGAGTAATAAAATTATCACGATTTATACCCGGGAATGGGGTAAGATTGGAGTGATGGCGCGTGGGGCCAGCAAGCCTAAGAGCAGGTTCTCCGCCGTCACTCAGCTTTTCTATTACGGGTATTTTGTAGTGCAGACATCTTCCGGTTTAGGCAGCTTGTCGCAAGGCGAGCCAATCGAGTCATTCCGGCATATTCGTGAAGATATTATGAGTACCGCATATGCATCCTACATAATCGAACTTCTCGATAAAGCGACGGATGACCGGAAACCGAATCCGTATTTATTTGAGCTGCTTTATCAAATGCTGAATTACATCAATGAAGGATATGACCCGGAAGTGCTGACTGCGATTTATGACATGAAAATGTTGAAGGTCCTCGGCATCCCGCCCGTTCTTGATTCTTGTGTTTCGTGCGGCCGGACAGAAGGAGAATTCTCTTTCTCGATTAATGAAGGGGGCTTCTTATGCCATCGCTGCAAAGAGAGAGATCGTTACCGGATATCCATAAGTCCCGCCACAGTGAAGTTGCTTCGTTTATTCTATTATTTTGATCTATCGAGATTGGGAACTATCTCGTTGAAAGATGAAACAAAACAGGAATTGAAGAAGGTCATTCAAGCTTATTATGATGAATATTCCGGTTTGCATTTAAAGTCCAAGAAGTTCCTGCAGCAGATGCATAAGCTGGATGGATTGCTCTAAAGGAAGGCAAAGAAATTTCATCATTATATTGACAAATGGCCGGATGGTTGGATAAAATGCTATGTAAATGAGCAGTGAATATTGCAATGATGGAGAAGAGTATCTGAGTTTTTTATAGAAGCGAGCCCGGGACAGTGTAAGCCGGGTTATAAATATTCAGAGAAGGGCGCTCCGGAGCAAGTGTAACTTAGAAAAGAGGCTGATTTGCAGTTTGAATCAGCAATTAGGGTGGAACCGCGGGTAACTCTCGTCCCTATGCGAAGAAGCATAGGAACGGGAGTTTTTTTGTGTTCTTCAAACATTAATAATTGGTGGAGGTGCCGTATGAATATACAAAATATGATTTTAACATTACAAAAACATTGGTCAGATCAAGGCTGTATTCTTATGAATGCATATGATACGGAGAAAGGAGCGGGGACGATGAGCCCTTATACGTTCCTGCGCGCGATCGGGCCTGAGCCTTGGAACGTGGCATATGTGGAGCCGTCACGCCGCCCTGCGGATGGCCGCTATGGGGAAAACCCGAACCGTTTGTATCAACATCATCAATTTCAAGTAATCATGAAGCCGTCTCCTGATAACATTCAAGAGCTATACTTGGATTCTTTGCGTGCTTTAGGAATCGATCCGCTTAAGCATGATATCCGCTTTGTAGAAGATAACTGGGAAAACCCATCATTAGGCTGTGCCGGCCTTGGTTGGGAAGTGTGGCTTGATGGAATGGAAATCACACAATTCACATATTTCCAGCAAGTGGGAGGACTGGAGTGCAAGCCCGTATCTGTAGAGATTACATATGGTATTGAGCGCTTGGCTTCTTACATTCAAGATAAAGAGAATGTGTTCGAACTTGAGTGGACAGATGGTTTCACAATCCGTGATATCTTTGGCCAACCGGAATTCGAGCATTCTAAATATACGTTCCAAACAAGTAACACAGATATGTTGTTCGAACTATTCAATATGTATGAGAAAGAAGCTCATGCACAAATGGAAGAAGGGTTGGTACACCCGGCGTATGACTATGTATTAAAATGTTCGCATACTTTCAATCTTCTGGATGCTAAGGGAGCGATTTCTGTTACAGAGCGTACAGGTTATATTGCCCGTTGCCGCAACCTAGCCAGAAAAGTAGCGAAAACATTCTATGATGAGCGTGAAAAGCTAGGATTCCCAATCCTAAAGCAGAAGGGAGACAATACTCATGAATAAGAAAGACTTACTACTGGAGATTGGCTTGGAAGAACTTCCTGCCCGTTTCGTTACCGATTCAATCGAGCAGTTGGCGAATAAAATCGAAGCATGGCTGCAAGAGAAGAAAATCAGCTATCGTGAAATCAAACATTATTCAACTCCTCGCCGTCTTGCCGTTCTTGTTACAGATGTAAATGAGATGCAGGAAGATACACAAGAAGAAGCGAAAGGACCAGCCAAAAAAATCGCCCTTGATGCGGAAGGAAATTGGTCCAAAGCGGCGCTTGGCTTTGCCAGAGGCCAGGGCGTGGCGGTTGAAGATATTTATTTTAAAGAAATAAAAGGCGTTGAATATGTGCACGTACAGAAGTTTACAAAAGGACAGCAAGTGCAGGAATTGCTTGTTGAATTGAAGGATATTATCACTTCTCTTTCATTTCCGAAAAATATGCGCTGGGCTGATCAAGACTTGCGCTTCGTCCGTCCGATTAAATGGATAGTTGCATTGTTCGGCCAAGACGTCATCCCTTTCTCGATTACAAATGTAGCTACAGGCAATACGACACTTGGCCACCGTTTCTTAGGCGGGAAAGTCGTCATTGAAACACCTGCTTCTTATGAAGAAAAGCTGGAAGAACAATTTGTCATCGTTAATGCGGCTAAGCGGAAAGAAATGATCCTTTCGCAATTAAAGCAATTGGAGCAAGAGAATGGTTGGGTCATCCCGGTTGACGAAGATTTATTAGAGGAAGTCAATAACCTGGTAGAATACCCGACAGCTCTATATGGAAAGTTTGAAGAAGAATTCCTTGAATTGCCGGACCGTGTTTTAATTACGTCAATGAAAGAACATCAAAGATACTTCCCGGTGAAAAATCAAAACGGTGAATTACTGCCGTTCTTCATAACAGTCCGTAATGGTAATAGTGAGGGAATCGATATTGTTGCCAAAGGTAATGAGAAGGTGCTCCGCGCTCGTTTGGCGGATGCTGACTTCTTCTACCGCGAAGACCAAACGAAAGATATCGCTTCTTGCTTGAAGAAGTTGGAGACAATCGTATATCAAGAGGATATCGGAACGCTGGCTGAGAAAGTAAGCCGTGTACGCGCTCTTACAAATAGTTTAAGCGATGCGCTTGGCGTAGATGCGGAAACAAAGCAAGACGCAGACCGTACAGCCGAAATTGCGAAGTTCGACTTAGTAACAGGAATGGTTTATGAATTCCCTGAATTACAAGGCTATATGGGTGAAAGATATGCCCGGATCCAAGGCGAGAAAGAAGCAGTGGCTAAGGCGATCAACGAACATTACATGCCTCGCCACGCGGAAGATGACGTACCTCCTAGCGAAATAGGGGCTATTGTAAGTGTCGCAGAGAAAATGGACACAATTGCCTCTTGCTTCGCCATCGGCAATATCCCGACCGGCTCACAAGATCCTTACGCTTTAAGAAGACAAGCGAGCGGTATCGTTCAAATTCTTGTTGAGAAGAACTGGCATATCCGCCTGGAAGACATCGTTGATCTTTCTTTACAACTTGTAGAGGGTGCAGGAATCGCGAAAAGCGGTATCGAAGAAATCAGGGAAGCGATCCTTACATTCTTCAATGCGCGCATTAAGCATTTATTGAATGAGAAAGAAGTCCGTTATGATTTAATCGATGCTGTTCTTGCTGGTGAAGCGGGTATAATCTCTTCTTTAGTGAAACGGGCATTAGTGCTTGAAGAAGAGAAAAATAACGCAGCGTTCAAAGAAAGTATGGAAGCGTTAAGCCGCGTCATGAACATTGCAGTTAAGTTGGCGGATACACCGGCTGTAAAACCTGAGTTATTCGAGAATGAAGAAGAGAAGAACCTGTATGCCGCTTTCCAAAAGGTGAAGGAACAATACAGTGAAGCTTCTGACGAACAAGAGCAGTTTGCTTTGCTTGCATCGCTAAAAGAAGATATAGAAGCTTATTTCAATAACACAATGGTCATGGCTGAAGATGAAAAAATCCGTTTCAACCGTCTATCGTTGATGAAAGAAATGAGTGAGCTAATCAGTAGTTTTGCCCATATGAATAAAGTGCTATCCATTTAAAAACAGCCGAAATAGGTTATAGAAAATAAAAAGTAAGGTATACATAAGTATATCTTACTTTTTACAATCTAATAATTAGTATATAATATTTACATACTAGTGTAGCTTAATTCCGCTTCATGCGGTAAGGTGGTGAGAACGATCGAACTGAATAAACGGCAAGAGCATATTCTTCAAATTGTAAAAGACAATGGTCCGATTACTGGGGAAAATATTGCAGAGCAACTGCATTTGACAAGAGCGACGTTACGGCCGGACCTTGCGATCTTAACAATGGCAGGTTTTCTTGAAGCTCGCCCGCGTGTAGGTTATTTCTACAGCGGGAAAACAGGGACGCAACTGCTGACGGATAATCTATCCAAGTTATTCGTCAAGGATTTCCAATCCATTCCGGTTGTGGTATCCGACAGTATTTCAGTTTACGATGCTATCTGTACGATGTTTTTAGAAGATGTAGGAACTTTGTTTGTGGTGGATCAAAACGCAATTCTGGTGGGAGTATTATCTAGAAAAGATTTGCTGAGAGCAAGCATCGGCAAACAGGATTTAACGACGATACCTGTCAATATCATTATGACAAGAATGCCTAATATCGCCACATGCACGAAAGACGATTTACTTATAGAGGTTGCTAAAAAATTGATAGAGAAGCAAATAGATGCTCTTCCTGTAGTGAAACACACAGAAGCGGGTTATGAAGTTATCGGCAGAATTACGAAAACGAATATAACAAAAGCACTTGTTTCTCTTGCTACGGAGGAAATTTAAGTTTGGGGAGGACGATTCATGGGTTCACCAATCATTTATGTGGTCTCTGACTCTGTCGGGGAAACGGCCGAGCTTGTTACAAAGGCTGCTGTCAGTCAGTTTATTAATTCTAATGTAACAATTAAGCGGATACCCTATGTTGAAGGCCACGAGGATATTGAAGAAGTAATTTCACTTGCGAAGCTGAATGAAGCAATCATTGCTTATACATTAGTCAGACCGCATGAACGGGAATATATGAAGAATAGAGCGGCGGAAGAGAAGATTGTCACTTACGATATTATCGGTCCGTTAATGGACACTCTTCAAGAAACATTGAAGCTGAATCCGGTTTATGAGCCGGGATTAGTGAGAAAGCTCGACGAAGATTATTTCAAACGGGTGGAAGCGATTGAGTTCGCGGTGAAGTATGATGACGGCCGTGACCCACGGGGAATCTTGCGTGCGGATATTGTTCTTGTCGGTGTTTCGAGAACATGTAAAACGCCGCTTTCCCAATATTTGGCCCACAAGCGTTATAAAGTAGCGAATGTGCCGCTTGTCCCTGAAGTGGAGCCGCCTGAAGAATTATTCCTCGTGCCGCCCGAGAAGTGCATCGGCTTGAAGATCAGCCCGGATAAATTGAACAATATCCGTAAAGAAAGGCTTAAAACATTAGGCTTGGGCGATCATGCCATTTATGCCAATTTAGAGCGGATTAAGGAAGAACTGCAATATTTTGAAAGCATTGTAGAGAAGTTGAATTGTCCTGTAATTGATGTGACGAATAAAGCTGTTGAAGAAACAGCGAACAACATTATTACATTGATTCAAAATAGAAAAAGATAAAGTGAATCTTTGATGGACGTGACGTTTGGGAGTGTTCTATTGGAATCACTTGATGAATTTGGATATGATTAGTTTATACCTGCCATGCTAGGCTATAAGTCGTTTCTTTCTTTAGGAAACAATGCGGTTCGCTCTTGCAGCCGCCTTATACTTGTCGCATGGCTTGCTTTTTGGTTTACATAGGACAGGGATGGTTCGCTTATCCGCTGCTTTGGCGCTCTATAAAGCTCTTTTATAGAGGGAAAATGAAAAGGTCTTTCAATACGCGGTGGTTAATATCGGAAAATGAGTTAAAAGTATAGATTTTTGCTTTTTTATGTTCTATAATGAAAAATTGTGATAAAAAGAATAATCTTTAGGTTTAGAGAAGCCTTTGAAGGAATAAACTAATTATCATAAGAATGTCAAGGGGTTATTTTGAAAAAATTCGACAAATCCAGTTTCTTTTGAAAACTTATAAGGATTTTAAGAAGGAATATGAAGAAAAATGGAGAAATAAGAAAACATGACTTATAAACCTTCCATAATCGTAGATGGGGATGCGTGTCCTGTTAAAGATGAATGTATAGCTTGCGCAAAAGAATATCAGGTTGAAGTTGTTTTTGTGGCATCGATCAAGAACAAAACAGATAAGTATCCTGAAGCACGCTGGGTATATGTTGATTGGGATAAGGAGGCGGCTGACTTATATATGATGAATATGGCAAAGAAAGGTGATATTGCAGTTACAAGCGATATAGGATTGGCTGCAGCTTTGCTAGGAAAAGGGGTTTGTGTTCTTTCTCCAAAGGGAACGTTCTATAATGAACATAATATCGACTCGCTTTTATTCATGAGGCATACAGCCGCCAAGAAAAGAAGAAAAGGTGTTTACACGAAAGGGCCAAAAGCTTTTACAGCAAATGACCGCCAAAAATTCCAAGAAGTACTAATGAGAATTTTGTCGAACTTTGCAGGAAAATGAAAGGTCTTATCGAATATATATAGATTATCACCTAAAAAGAAATCGGTGTGATCCAATGACAAGCAATAGAATAGCTGAAGAACAACTGAATATGATTCGTAATGCTGTCGATATCGTTGACGTGATTAACGAATATGTACAGCTTAAGAAGCAAGGCCGCAATTACTTTGGGCTTTGTCCTTTCCATGGTGAGAACACTCCTTCTTTTTCTGTTTCTCCTGATAAACAAATTTTTCATTGTTTTGGTTGTGGAGCAGGAGGGAATGTTTTTACCTTTTTAATGGATATTGAAGGATATTCATTTTTAGAAGCAGCTAAAGAGCTGGCTGACAGAGGGAATGTACCGTTAGATATAGTAACCGATGATTCCACGCACACGAAACAGCAGCCGACAGCCGCTAAGAAAATGATTGACGCTCATGAGCTTTTGTGTAAATTTTACCATCATTTGCTTGTGAACACAAAAGAAGGTGAAGAAGCCTTACAATATTTACTCGACCGCGGCTTTACGCGCGAAGATATTGAGAAGTATTCAATTGGATATGCTCTTAATTCCTGGGACTTTGTCCATACCTTTCTAACGAAAAGGGGTTTTGATGAAGAGTTGCTTGCCCAAGCGGGCGTCATTGTAAGGAGAGAAAATGACCAAAAGTGTTTTGACCGCTTCCGAAACCGGATTATGTTTCCGATTAAGAATCATCATGGAGACGTAGTCGCTTTCTCAGGAAGAGCACTTGGAAATGATGAACCTAAATATTTGAACAGCCCTGAAACGCCGATTTTCAATAAAAGTAAAATATTGTTCAATTTCCATTCGGCAAGACCTTCCATTCGTAAGAAAGAGCAAGCTGTTTTATTTGAAGGGTTCGCGGATACAATTTCTGCTTCTCGTGCAGGTGTGGCGAATGGTTTAGCTACTATGGGCACATCTTTAACAGAAGATCATATACATCTGCTTAAAAAGAATTGTAGTGAAGTACTGATCTGTTATGATTCTGATACGCCTGGCCTTGAGGCCGCCAATCGCGCGGCAGATCTGATCCTGCAAGCGGGATTGACTGTTAAGGTTGCGATGATGCCGGATGGTTTAGACCCGGATGAGTATATTAAGAAATACGGATCAAAGAGTTTTATGCAAGAAATTATTGGGGATAGCTATACGTACGTGGCTTTTAAAATGAGATATTTCCGCATTGGCCGTAACATGAACAATGAAGGAGATCAGATCTCTTATATCGAAGACGTATTGAAAGAAATCGCCAAACTTCCGAATGCGGTTGAAAGAGAGCATTATTTGCGCCAAATTTCTTCTGAGTTCTCTTTATCGTTTGATGCTTTAAATACACAGGCGAAGAATATTTTCTTCACAGAAAAAAAACGAGGGAATTTGCCGCAAACTAATTTTCGTGAAACTTCAAGCATTGCAATACAACATGAGCAGAAGCTGTATCCGGCCCATGTGAAGGCAGAACTCATGTTAATTGCACATATGTTGCAGAGTAAAGATACAGCTTATAAGATCAAGCAATTGTTGGGTGATGCTTCATTGAATATGGATGATCATCAAGCGATCATTACGTACTTATATGGGTATTATGAAGATAGTGAAAATCCTGACATCAGCCTTTTCTTATCTTATATACCAGATCAGCAGCTTCGGAAAATTGTATCACAGATCCAAATGATGTCAATTTCGCCCGAACCGACCGATCAAGAACTAAAAGATTATGTTAATGTAGTGTTGAAACAGCAAAAGTTGTTAAAGATAAAGGAAAAAGAAGCGGAGAAGGTAGAAGCCATCAGGCTTGGCGAGCATATACAAGCTGCTCGGATCGCTTCTGAGATTGCTTTGGAAAGACAACAATTAAAAAGCTTATAAAATATATGGATGTTTCGTATGATGTGTCGAAAGTTTGGAAGGAGGGGAACACATGGCTGATAAATCAGCTCGTTCCAAAGATGTAGAAAATGAACTTACACTTGAACAAGTGAAAGAACAATTACTTGAAAAGGGTAAGAAGACTGGTCGTTTAACTTATGAAGAAGCAAGTGAGAAGCTGTCAACATTTGAATTGGATTCAGATGCCATGGATGAATATTTCGACTATTTGCAAGAACATGGTGTTGAAGTTCTATCCGATGATGACGATGATAGCGATCCGAATATTAAACAACTAGCAAAAGAAGAAGAGTTCGACTTAAATGATTTAAGTGTTCCTCCTGGCGTTAAAATTAATGATCCTGTACGTATGTACTTGAAGGAAATCGGACGTGTCGACCTTCTTTCTGGCGAAGAGGAAATCGCACTTGCTGAAAGAATCGAGCAGGGTGACGAAGAAGCGAAGCGCCGCCTTGCAGAAGCGAACCTGCGTCTTGTAGTAAGTATTGCAAAAAGGTACGTAGGACGGGGCATGTTGTTCCTTGATTTAATTCAAGAAGGTAACATGGGCCTCATTAAAGCGGTTGAGAAGTTCGATTACCGTAAAGGTTTTAAATTCAGTACGTATGCGACTTGGTGGATCCGCCAAGCGATTACACGCGCGATTGCCGACCAGGCACGTACAATCCGTATTCCGGTTCATATGGTTGAAACAATCAACAAATTAATCCGTGTTCAACGTCAATTACTTCAAGATTTAGGACGCGAACCTACTCCTGAAGAAATCGCGGAAGATATGGATCTTACGCCGGATAAGGTGCGTGAAATCTTAAAGATCGCTCAAGAGCCTGTATCGTTGGAAACACCTATTGGTGAAGAAGATGATTCCCACTTAGGCGATTTCATCGAAGACCAGGATGCGACATCCCCATCTGAGCATGCGGCATACGAATTATTGAAAGAGCAGCTTGAAGATGTGCTGGATACGCTGACAGATCGTGAAGAAAATGTATTGCGTCTCCGTTTCGGCCTTGACGACGGCAGAACACGCACACTTGAAGAAGTAGGTAAAGTCTTCGGCGTTACACGCGAGCGTATTCGTCAAATCGAAGCAAAAGCTTTAAGAAAGCTAAGACACCCTAGCAGAAGCAAACGATTGAAAGATTTCTTAGAATAGAATGAATAAAGAACTCATAAGCCGATGTAACCCATGTTATGATGCCTCATACATGACTATACATCTTGCTTATGGGTTTTTTCTTTGTAAACAGCGACAATCCCTTCATCTTGTCAGCCTTGTTGGGAAAAATGGATTATTTTATCCCGTTTAACAGGTACTAAGGTTGGTTCATCTAATGATAGGTGGGAGATGAAGGAAAACTCCCACCTATCAAAGATTCACTTTATCCCTCATTTGCACATTCCGATTGAATATCAGTAACGAATACCCGATATAAGGGTATAGAGACGGTCAAGGATGTGCATTGAATATGGATGAAAAAAGAAAGAAAATCATACTGAATGAAATACACTATTGGAAAGAGACTAGGATTCTTCCTGAGCAATACTGCAACTACTTACTAGCCCTTTATTCGGAAGGAAGCGAACAAGAGCGAACGCCTGCTGCCGTAAAACGCAAACCTATATTCTCCTATCTGTATATTGTATTGATGATTGCAAGCGCATTAATTGTAAATTATTTTACAGAAAATAATCTTTCATTGCAAATACCATTGTACCTTTTTTTTATTGGGGTATTAGTTGCAATTATGATATTCAATATAAGCAAACAACGTTCCTTATTGATTCCTCTTCTAGCGATAGCGTTTCTGGTCGTTCTTCTAATAGTGGATGTATGGAGATATTTCTTTCCCAATCAAGCATTAGTCTTATATGGTGCCTTGTTTTTGAATTGTGTGGTATGGATGGTGATAGGGAAGATGCTTAAGCTGCAGTATTTCCTGACGGCAGCCGTTTTCGGTTTTATTGCCATTGCATATTTTGTATGCAGTTATTTCACTTTACTTTAAGTCTTCTTTCGGTTTGTGAAAAGTAGATGATCCGTGAATGAGTTGTTGTTTACTCTTCATTTGTTTCGCTATCAATGTTCTTACATATTTGTCTGAAATACGAATTTATTCCATAAACTACCGTTTAGGGCTTTTCCTTACGGGGATTTTCAAGTAAAATAAGAGTTGTTTGAAATTATTGTATATAGAGAACATTTGTACATAGGGGAGGTAGATTAGTATGAAGAACCCAATAATGCCTTTTATATTGATTATGGTTTTGGGAATCGGTTTAATGTTCATGCTCTCTTTCAAAGGTCTAGGAGATGCTAAAAAAGTGGCTGAAGGGGATAAAGAAGGCGGTGCGGGAGAAAAGACAGAACAAACAGCGGCCACTCCTGAAGAAATCTATCAAGCGAATTGCTTAGGTTGCCACGGGGGTTCCTATGAAGGCGGAATGGGGCCGGCATTGAAAGGTGTAGGAGACAAGAAATCTGAAGATGAAATCAAGACAATCATTAAAGATGGGAAAAATGCGATGCCGGCTGGTTTAGTGCCGGAAGAGAAGCTGGATGAAATGACCAAATGGTTATCTGAATTATAAGAATATTAGTGATGTAAACGGTTGATGAGTCAACCGTTTATTTTTATTTCATCTATAGGCACTAAGGCTCCCGCTTTGGCACGGCAGTGAAAGCGGCTCGCTTTTCTTTAAAGGTTGCATATTGGCTCGGAACTTCTTTATACTGTAACAGTAAAGAAAAGAAAAAGGTGACTCACATGAATAGCGAACATTTATCAAAACGATTACATACAGTAGCATCATTTATCCCAAAAGGCAGCATATTGGCCGATATTGGATCGGACCATGCGTATCTGCCATGCTATGCGGTATATAAAGGGCTTGTCCAGCAGGCAATCGCCGGAGAAGTGGCGGACGGGCCATGGACATCTGCACATAATCAAGTGAAGGAAGAAGGGTTGGAAGGCTCTATCTCTGTTCGCAAAGGCGACGGCTTAGATGTGCTGAATCCGGGGGAAGCGACTTGCATCACTATTGCCGGCATGGGCGGCACACTGATTTCCAACATACTGGAAAGAGGGAAGGATAAACTGGAAGGAACCACCAGATTGGTGCTGCAGCCGAATATTCAAGCGATTAATATCCGGAAATGGTTAATGGCGAACGATTGGCAACTAATAGATGAGGTTATTCTAGAAGAAGACGGGAAGATATATGAAGTGCTTGTGGCAGAGCCGGGCAATGGAAGCGGACCATACAGCGATAAGCAAGAAGCGGAATTGTTGATGGGACCGTTCTTAATGAAAGAAAAGAATGATGTCTTCCGGAAGAAATGGCGTGCTGAAAGAGAGCACTGGCTAAGAATCCTAGAACAACTGGAAGCGAGCGGGAAAACGGGTTCTTCCCAAGAAAAGCGAGACCAGTTAACTAAATATCGAACATTCGTGGAGGAGGTATTACCAGAGTGAAGAAAATACCAAATGGTTTTGAAGTGATCGGAGTGTTTGAACAATTCTCTCCTAAGAAATTGGCAATGGAAGGCGATAAGATCGGCCTGCAAATAGGCACATTGAATAAACCTGTATCCAAGGTAATGATCGCCTTGGATGTGCTTGAGGAAGTAGTGGATGAAGCGATTGAAAAACAGGTCGATTTAATCATCGCACATCATCCGATCATTTATCGTCCTTTACAGAAAATCGCAACGGATCAACCGAGCGGGAAGCTTGTCGAGAAGCTGATCAAACACGATATTGCTGTATATGCCGCCCATACGAATCTGGATGTGACGAATGGCGGCGTGAATGATTTGCTTGCCCAAGCTCTGCAGCTGCAGAACACAAAAGTTTTAGTGCCGACGTATGAAACGGTTCTGCGCAAATTGGCTGTTTTTGTGCCGGTGGAAGCAGAAGAAGCGGTACGCCAAGCGTTAGGGAATGCCGGAGCGGGGCATATCGGCAATTATAGCCATTGTTCGTTTACAGCAGAAGGAACAGGCCGCTTCTTACCGGGAGAGGGCACGAACCCCCATATCGGCTCTGTTGGCCAATTAGAGGCGGCAGCGGAAGTGAAGATTGAAACAGTATTTCCAGAAGCATTGGAAAAACGTGTGATTACTGCCATGATTAAAGCTCACCCTTATGAAGAAGTCGCTTATGATGTATATACATTGCATAATACAGGGGAAACATTAGGGCTTGGCCGAATCGGTGAATTGCCGGAATCCATGTCCTTAGAGGAGTTTGCGAATCATGTGAAGGAAGCCTTCGACGTAGACGGCGTCCGGGTTGTCGGCAATCTGCATGATACAGTGAAAAAGGTAGCTGTACTAGGCGGGGACGGCAACAAGTATTTCACGCATGCCAAGTTCCAAGGCGCCGATGTGTACGTGACGGGCGATATGTATTACCACACCGCGCATGATGCCATGATGATGGGGCTTAATATCGTAGACCCGGGGCATAACGTCGAGAAAGTCATGAAAGCAGGCGTAACAAATGTACTCGCTGCCCGCAGCGCGGCGAAAGGATGGAATGTAGAAATCTTCCCGTCAGCTGTCCATACAGACCCGTTTACATTTGTTTGATCGTTATACCTATTAGGATGCCGTACAGGGCATCCTAATTTGTTTTCGAATAGGCTCGGATGATATTATAGAAGTAGGTTCATAGAGCGTGACGGTTAATTTCAGAAAATAAGCAGCCACTTGAAAAAATTCACTGATCGGGAGTGGTTAATATGTCTAGAGATAAAAAGTTTTCTACTGCGGATTTATTTGATACCACACATTCATTATTGATGAAGTATGGATATGAAGGCTTCTCATTCAGCATTTTGGCGGAAGCAATGCAAGTTTCCAGGGCGGCCATTTATAAATATTATAAGAATAAAGATGACTTGATTATTGACTTTATGCTTCATGAGATGAATAAAATGATGGCGGAAATAAAAGAGATGGATACAACGGTGGATTTTTTCGGTCAGTTAGATCAACTTTTGACACTCATCTTTCGATATAAAGATATTCATCAAATTTTAGAGATGTTCCACTACATATGTAAAAGCAATTCTACTGGTATGATGGAGAAAAAAGAACATTTGGAGCGATTGCATTTGGATATGTATCGCCGTTTGAACGGATTTATTGATACAGGCAAAGGGGAAGGGCTTCTCAGGGAGCATATCCCTAATGATGTTATACTGGGATATATATTCCAAAGCATTGCTATACCCAATCATCAAGGAAGGGACAATGACGAGTGGGTTACATTTGTTAAAGACATTATTCTGCATGGCATTTATAGAAGTGTAAATAAGTGACACTTGTGTCACTTTGGTTTATAATCAAACTGACAATATTGTTGGTTTGATTTTTTTATTCAAAGTGACACTTGTGTAACTTTATTTAAAAGAAAAAGAGGGGGTTATGGAATGTTTTTAGCTTTAAAAGAGTTGAAGCACGGAAAGTTGCGATTTACGATGATTGGGCTCATCATTGTCCTGATTGCCTGGCTTGTATTCATTCTTTCGGGATTAGGAAATGGACTGTCGACATTAAGTGCGGCAACCATCAAAAATTTGGATGCTGAATATGTTGTATATGAGCAAGGGGCGGGCAACTCATTCAGCAAGTCGCTGTTGCCTGAATCGTTGGAAACAGACCTTGAAAAGCAGGAACACGTGGACAAAGCGGTTCCGTTCGGTTCGGCGATGGGATCAGTGCTGAAAGAAGGGGAATCTGAAGGTGAAGAGAAGTTGGATGTGGCTGTCCTTGGAATCCAGCCAGGAAGCTTTGTGGAACCGAAAGTAATAGAAGGGAAACAACTAAGCGAAACGGGTATCGGCGTCATCGTAAATGATACGCTAAAGGATGAAGGTTATAAAATCGGCGATACACTCGCCTTGGACGGATCGGAAGAAAAAGTGGAAATCATCGGGTTTGTGGAAAACGAAACCTACAACCACTTGCCTGTATTATTCACAAATATGGATCATTGGCGCGATTACTCATTTGCGGCTCCAGGTTCCGATAATGGAATTGAAGACCCTGTCAGTGCCTTCATTCTGCAAGGGAAGGATATTGATCCTGCCGCTTTGGATAGCCGCATTGATGGTATTGAAACAGCTACGAAAAGCGAAGCGGTGCAAGGAATGCCGGGCTATACGGCCGAGAATGGGACAATCATGATGATGCTCGCCTTCTTGATTGTCATATCAGCCTTTGTTATTGCCGTCTTCTTCTACGTACTGACTATCCAAAAAACAAGTCAATTCGGTGTTATGAAAGCAATCGGCGCAAGCAACGGTTTTATTGCGAAAGCCATTGTGATGCAAGTAACCGTGTTGTCCTTTTTAAGCATCATGATTGGCGTCGGATTAACCTACTTAACGGCGATGGTCTTCCCGGATGGGATGCCGTTTAATCTGGATATTAAAATGGTGGTCATTTACGGAATTGTGCTTCTATTGATCAGCGTAGTAAGTTCTTTCATTTCTGTACGCCGCATCACGAAGATTGATCCATTGACTGCTTTAGGGAGGGTGGAATAATGGCTGGACTGCAATTAGAAAAAGTATCAAAACGATACAAAGAGGGAGATAGCGATATAACGGCTTTAAATCAGGTATCCATGACTGTGGAACCAGGGGAGTTCGTTGCGATCATCGGCCCTTCCGGTTCCGGGAAAAGCACGTTCTTATCGATTGCCGGGGCGTTGCTTCAAGCTACAGAAGGCGAGGTTAGAATCAACGGTGTGAGCATAGCTTCACTTTCGGAAAAAGAACTGTCAAAAGTCCGTCTGAAAGAAATAGGCTTCATCCTGCAAACATCGAACTTGATTCCGTATTTATCAGTCCTTGATCAGCTGCTCGTTGTAAAGAAAATGGCCGGGTCCATCGAAGCAGAAGATAAAGCGGCGGCTAAGGAACTGCTGAAAGAATTGGGCTTGGAAGCCAAGCTACGAAAATATCCGAATGAATTATCAGGCGGTGAACGCCAACGTGTAGCAATCGCACGGGCATTCATGAACAACCCGAGCATCATTCTTGCTGATGAGCCGACAGCGAGCCTTGATTCATACCGGGCCCATGAAGTCGTCGAACTCATATCAAAAGAAGTAAAGGCCCGCAAGAAAGCCGCCATCATGGTGACGCACGATGAGCGGATGCTTGATTATTGTGATCGTGTGTACCGGATTGAAGATGGCGTGTTGACGCTTATTGAAGATGATAAATGATTATTTTGTGTATGGAATAAGTAAGAAGCCGGGGGATGTCCCCCGGCTTCTTTTTTATTTTGGGCTAAATGAAAGCCAAACGAAAATGACGGAGACTCCTTGTGGGAAGCGCAGTTATTTTCGCGAATAACAACGGTAGAGCATAACAGAGCCTTTGTATAATGCTTGCCTAAATAAAAGAAGTATGGACGAATTATTTGTGAAGTTTTAAAGAGAAGATTAAGGATATTTTTTTGCTTGTGCAAGGTTATCGGTAGATTTATGCAATTATTTTGAAACTATTATGTCTGTATAACATTTTGAACATAATGAAAATATAAATAGTTTATTATATAGATAGGGGTTTTATACGTCTACAACTTGTTTGCAAGAATCCGGGAGGGAATGAGTTGGAAGAAACAATTAATTTGAATGAAGTATTTAATATAGTAAAAAAGAGAATGAAACTTATTTTGGCTATTACAGCTTCCGCACTATTTATTAGCGCGATTCTAAGCTATTTCGTGTTGACGCCGATTTATGAAGCGTCTACGCAGATATTGGTCAATAAATCTAATGGCAGCCAGCAAACAGTCTATGATAATAACGAAATACAGACTAACCTGCAATTAATGAATACATACAGCTCGATTATTAAAAGCCCAAGAATTTTAGAAATTGTAAAAGAAGAGTTGAATCTGTCGCTGTCAATAGAGGAACTAAATGAGGCTGTCACGGTGACAAATGAAGATGAATCGCAAGTGTTGAATATTGTTGTCCAAGATACGAATCCATTAAGAGCAGTTCAGATTGCCAATAAAACGGCTCTTGTTTTTCAAGAAAACATTGAAGATATCATGAATGTGGATAACGTTATCATTTTAGCGAGAGCAACCTACAATCAAGATGCAGAACCGGTTAAACCACAGCCTTTATTAAATATGGCGATAGGATTAGTAGTCGGTTTAATGCTGGGTGTCGGAGCAGCCTTCTTGCTTGAATATATGAACAATACAATCAAGACAGAGCAAGATGTAGAGAACTATCTGGGGTTGCCGGTACTTGGAGTCATCCCTACTATCCATTCTAAAGAATATGAGTAAGACCTATGATCACAGAAAGCGGGTGAGCGCATGTTGGCAAAAGAAAAAAAAGAAGGCGTAATCAGCAGTGCCCAAAAATTAATTGCAAAATCCAATCCCAAATCACCTGTTGTTGAACAATATAAGACGATTCGCACAAATATTCAATTTGCATCTATTGATCGTGAATTGCATTCCATTATGGTTACATCCACAGGCCCTGGCGAAGGGAAGTCGACAACGGCAGGAAATCTCGCGGTTGTGTTCGCCCAGCAGGGAAAGAAAGTATTGTTAGTCGATACGGACTTACGGAAACCCACTGTCCATAAAACATTCGGCATCCCGAACACAGAGGGATTGTCTAACGTGCTAACTAAGCGGATCGATTTGGCGGAGGCGATTATAGCGACGGATGAAGCTAATTTATTTATATTGCCATCGGGCCCGATCCCGCCCAATCCAGCTGAGCTACTAATGTCAAAAGCGATGAGAAGCTTTCAAAATCAAATCCAGCAGCTATTTGAGTTGGTCATTTTTGATACACCGCCCCTTTTGGCGGTCACCGATGCTCAAGTGATGGCTCATCAGTGTGATGGTACCATCCTGGTTGTATCTAGTGAAAATACAAAGAAAGAGCAAGCGGAGAAAGCGGTTGAATTATTAAAGATTGCCAATGCGAATGTGCTGGGTGTGGTTTTGAACAACGCAAAAGTATCTAAGAACCACAATCATTATTATTACTATGATTACAAGTAAGTTTAAGAAAAACATGAGGTGAGAGAATGATTGATCTTCATTCCCACATATTAATGGGCGTAGATGACGGGGCAAAAAACGTTATGGAAAGTATAGAAATGGCAAAGGCGGCAGAGCGGGAAGGAATCCGTACCATTGTCGCGACACCCCATCATATGAATGGCAGATATGAAAATAAAAAGCAGGACATCATCCATGCAGTCGCTAAATTGAACCATATTTTACAGAACGAAAAAGTCAATTTACAAGTGATGCCGGGGCAGGAAATCAGAATTTATGGCGAGCTGATCGAAGACTATAAGTGCGGGGAGATTCTTCCCATCAATGATGGCCGTTACTTATTTATTGAATTGCCTACAGCGCATGTCCCGCTTTATGCGTCTCAGTTATTTTATGAAATCCAGTGTGAAGGCTTGATACCGGTAATTGTCCATCCTGAAAGAAATCAAGTTTTTTTACAGAATCCCGGACTATTATTCGATTTCGTTGAAAAAGGAGCACTTACTCAAGTGACAGCTGCCAGTATCATCGGTGAATTCGGGAAAAAAGCGAAGAAGTTTTCTTTGCAGTTGATTGAGCATAATCTTACTCATTTTATTGCCTCGGATGCCCATAACATAACAACACGCAGCTTCAAGTTAAAGGAAGCTTATCAGATGATTGAGAAGAAGATGAATGCAGATTTTGTCTCGATGTTTAGAAAAAACGCTTCGGCAATTATACATAATCAATTAGTCTATGCAGAGAATCCTCAAAGAATAGAAAAGAAAAAAGTATTCTTTATATTTTAATGTAGCCATTTTTTCTTTTTAACATTTACACATTTGGAGAGGCTTCCTTTCCTCTATCAATGGAGCACTCGGTCATGCTGTGGGATTTCTTCCCGGAATCCTTAGACGCATTCGTTGTCAAGGGTATGATGTGAGGGCGGGTTGGATGCCCGATTCAATAAATGTTCACTTAAGGCGGATGTTGAAGTGCAGCCATCCGTCTTAGGTGAGTGTTTATTTTATTATTTATAAAGGAGGCTACCTTTATGAAGGTGAGAAAAGCTGTAATACCGGCGGCTGGATTAGGTACAAGATTTCTGCCTGCCACAA
>JBJEFM010000019.1:0-20778 GCA_051874035.1 Bacillus sp. (in: firmicutes) | reverse complement strand
GCTTTCACTGCTGTGTTGAAGTGGGAGTCTTAGTACCTGTTAAACGGGATAAAATGGTTATAAGGAGTTGGATCATGATGGTGGAATGGCAAGTAAATCCGGAGCATACGCTTTATGCGGTGTTTCTGACATTGGATAGCGATAAGGATCTGGTGATAGGAGCAAAAGGTATGTGCCACTTTCCTAAAGGACATTATGTGTATATAGGAAGTGCCAAGAAGAATATTGAAAGCAGGGTTCAGCGGCACTATAAGATCGACAAAACAAAGCGCTGGCATTTGGATTATTTACGGCCCGCTTGCACAATTACTAAAATACAGTCTTACGAGCATAGGGAAGGAGAATGCTCCCTTGCGGCGGCTTTCGCACAAGAAGGGCAGATATGGATCAAGCAATTCGGTTCCTCGGACTGCAAATGCGGCGGCCATTTAATTCATTTATTTGATAAATAAAGCACTTTTTCACAGTGAGCTTCATACAATATAATACTAAGACTACAGGTGATACATCATGAAATATAAAGAACAATTAAAGCGGGAGCAAATTGATGAAGTGTACATGGTTATGAGCTTCGAATTATTTGTTTATCTTGATTTGTTTCTATTATCTTTCTTCTTAGGCTTTGTATTGTACACACAGTTGGAGCATTGGTTATTGCCAAGCATAATTGCAAGTGTTTTTTTTATCGCATCTTCGTTTGTTTACAAATTATTTTGCACAACAAAAGAAAGCTATTGACCTTGTCCCATATGCGGCAAGGTCAATAGCTTTTCTTCATATATCAATGTAATTGCCTGTTCCATGCAGGAGGCGTGTTTGTATCCCAATATATCGCCCCTAAATCATGATGGGATGCAAACCCGTCGTCTTTCGTATGATAATGGAAGTTGAACCAATAACCTTGTTGAGGCGGATTTTCCCTTCTTACATGAAAGCGAATCACATCTTCGCCTGTTGCTTTGTTATAGATATTAAATATTTTCTCTCCTTTTCCTGTTGTAGAAGGTTTCGCGGAAATTGCCAAATAAGACAAATCATCCTCCGGGTATTTTTGCAAATAATCTGATATCGCTTCTTCCATCTTCGGCAAAATGGCCTCTTTGAATTCATCTTCAATACGTGGTTTAATTCTGTCTCCAAATTTCAAATAACTATTCTCTTCCGCTTTCGCAATAAAATGATTGACCATTTTCTCACGGTCGCTCATCTCTTCTTCTGTAATTAACGAAGTTGCGATAACATAATCAGTCGCAACTGCCTTTGGTTCTTCAAGCGAGCTCTTCTTCGTAGATTTACTATCGGCTGCGGCTTCATCCTGCCAATGGAAATCGTCCGGAGAGACTAGCCCTAATGTCATAATCGATAACAGAACCACTAGACTTTTTTTCATCCACTTTGGTAATGCCATATAATTTCTCCCCATTTTCATAACATTCTATTCACTTACAAATATACACTGTTTTTACTATCTACGAAATGAATAGGGTAAAGTTTCATGATTATTTAATATATCGGTAATAATCCTTTCATATTTCATTAGGCATACAAAAAATCTCCCAGCCGGTTCAACTGGAAGATTCGCTTATTTATTGACATTCTATTGTTCCGTAATGGAACTTGGAAGATTTGCGGACATGTTGGCGAAAGCCGAATTGATCAAAACGCGGGCTTCTAAAATGATCTTTCAATACAATCTTTTTACGGGCCACGCGCTTCGCTTCCGTCAAAGTTTCTTCAGTCATCGTCAGGAAGGAAGCAAACGGCGATAATATCTGCATCGCAGACGACTCCCCGATCGTTTCTTCGAACATTGGGTCGAAATAGACCACATCGACACTTTTATCGGGCAAATTCCGCAAATAATCATAATGATTCGCATTTACGACCTGCACTCTTCTCATGGCAGATATAATCTCTTGAGGTGCATCTGTAAAACTTTGCAGCCCGCGTTCCGTTATATAAGCCAGCACCGGGATGACTTCAATGCCCGTCACCCGCCCCGAATCACCGACCGCGTAGCTCGCCACTATGCTATCGGAAGCATAACCTAATGTACAATCAAGAAAGCAGTCGCCTTCCACTAATGAAGCCGCTTCAATGAAAGCATCATGCTTCCCGCTCAAGAGACGCTTCAAGCGCACCATCGCTAAATTAGGATGAAAGAAGTAAGGCTCCCGTCCATCTTTATGATGAAGCTGAATCCCCTCTTTACCGACTACCACTACTTCATCATGCTCTTGGAAGAAAGAACGGATCGATTGCTTTCTTCTGGCCACATAAGGAATATGCAACTCGCGGGCGGCCGCTTTGGCTTTCTTAATATACTCTTCATTTGTCCGCCCTGCTGTTGTAACAATCATATTAAGCGATATGGTCCGCGAAGCTTTGTTGAATATTAGCTAAGATTTCTTCTACTTCATGGCCCTCGATTTCTTCCCTCGCGATGAAATGCACACACTCTTTTCCTTTGAAAAGGGCCATTGAAGGAGATGAAGGCATATAATCTGTAATATATTCACGCATTTTTGCAGTTGCTTCTTTATCCTGACCAGCAAACACAGTAACCGCATTCGGCTTTTGACTGCTTTCAGCAAGCGCTTGCGTTGCCGCCGGTCTCGCCAATCCAGCTGCACATCCACATACTGAATTGATAACGACAAATGTAAATCCGTCCGCCCCTTCCATATATTCCTCTACTTGTTCTGCTGTCGTAAGCTCTTTAAACCCTTTAGTCGTCAATTCTTGGCGCATCGGCTGCGATACTTGCTTCATGTATTCTTCATATGCATTTGTCATATATGATTCACTCCATTAATCGTTTTAGTAATTATCTTTAGCATACTATAAATCCATTTTATTGCAAACGTTTCATTTTCTCTTCCAGTATTCTTACGCCCGTTTCAATTAATCGGTCTTTCTGCACAAATTGCAGTTCTTCATCAAATCGAATCGGCTCCCCAAAGGTCACAAGCGCTTTCTTCCCTTTGAGCAATTGCTTGAATGTAGACGGCCCTTGATAAACCGCCGGAAGCAGAGGCGCCTTTGATTTTACGGCGATGGTTACAGCTCCTTTTTTCAAGGGGACGTCCTCATTTGAACGCGTACCGCTCGGAAAAATGCCGACACATCTATTTTCCTTCAATAATTTCATAGGAATCTTCAATGCGCTGGGACCAGGATTTTCCCGATTGACCGGGAACGCTTTAATCGAACGCAGGAAACGCTCCGCAAATGCATTAGCGAATAATTCTTTCTTCGCCATAAAATGGACCGGCGTCGGATAAACAGCAATCCCTAACATAATCACATCAATCCAACCGATATGGGAACATGTCACAACATACCCCCCGCTCCGCGGAATATACTCTTTGCCTTCAACCCCCAATAATTTGAACCACTTGATTATATGATAAAGAATTCCACTGGCGAGCGCATACATTTTTATTCCTCCCACATCAAGAAATTACTATCATTCTATCTAGAAATATACGGATATGAAATCTTTTTATCGCCATATACTACCATTGGATATAAAAAGAAGCAGAAAGAAATATATGCCTTTCTTTCTGCTTGAAGCTTCTATCCTTCCACTATTTCCGAGAGGTACTCCCAACGCTCCATTAAATGTTCCAATTGTTGACTGAGCCGTGCTTGCTCTTCCATTAATTGCTGGCCCTTTGTAAAGTCGCTGCCAATGGAAGCCAAATCATTCTCCACTTGGCTCAATTG
Source organism: Bacillus sp. (in: firmicutes) (assembly GCA_051874035.1). Lineage (GTDB taxonomy): Bacteria > Bacillota > Bacilli > Bacillales > DSM-1321 > Bacillus_AD. The sequence goes on along the minus strand of JBJEFM010000019.1, from coordinate 17,049 downwards.
CTCTTCTACTTTCTCAATATCCTCCTCGATTGTCTCCCATTCCCGTTTCTCCATATAAGAAAGACGTTTTTTCTTTTCTTTCTCTTTTGATGGTGCAGGGGCTTTCTCGATAGGCTCATTGTGTTCTTTCTCTTCCGCCACTGTTGCTAAATAATCACTGTATGCCCCGTAGTACGTGCTGATTTCACCGTTGCCTGTAAAGACCAATAATTCCGTTGCCACTTTATCAAGGAAATAGCGATCATGAGAAACCGTAATGACTACACCAGTAAAGCTATCCAGGAAATCTTCCAATACTGTTAAAGTCTGTGTATCCAAATCATTCGTAGGCTCGTCCAGCAATAGCACATTAGGGCTCGACATTAAAATGCGCAATAAATAAAGTCGCCGCTTCTCCCCGCCAGACAGTTTATATATTGGTGTACCATGTGTATGCATCGGGAATAGGAACTTCTCTAACATAGCGGAAGCAGAGATATAACTGCCATCTTTCAATTGAATCGCTTCTGCTTCCTCACGAATATATTCAATCATCCGCAACTTCTCATTCATATCTTCATTCTCTTGCGTATAGAAGCCGATCTTCACTGTTTGCCCTTTGTCCAACTCGCCGCTGTCAATCGATTCCCTATCCGCTAGAATGCGGAGCAAAGTGGATTTTCCCGAACCATTCCGGCCGATGATTCCAATACGGTCGCCGCGCTTGAAGAGCCGTGAGAAATCCCGGATGACTACTTGCCCGCCGAAAGCTTTTGAAATATGTTCGCATTCAATTACTTTCCGGCCTAAACGCGAGCCCGCCAATTCAATTTCTAAATTTTCGCTTTGTGCTGTATTCTTCACATCTGTTTCTAATTGTTCAAATCGTTGAATACGCGCTTTTTGTTTGGTTGTGCGCGCTTTTGCCCCTTTTCTCATCCAAGCCAGCTCATTCTTGAACAAGCTTTGCATTTTAGCGGCAGTCGTCGCATCATTTTCTTCCCGGATTGCTTTGCCTTCTAAGAAACTCTCATAATTCCCTTTATATTCATATAAAGATCCTTGATCAAGCTCCCAGATTTTTGTTGCTATAGAATCAAGGAAATAACGGTCATGCGTAACGAACAAGACCGCATAAGGATATTTATTGATATATTCTTCCAACCATTTAATGCTTCCGGCATCTAAATGGTTGGTCGGCTCATCAAGTATCAATAAATCCGGCTGTTCAATAAGCGCCTTCGCAAGTGCGGCACGTTTCTTCTGTCCACCGGATAGCACGCCGATCTTGCGCGATGCGTCAGGCAATTGCAGCTTATTCAAAATCACTTTGCTCTCCGCGCTGCGCTCCCAGCCTTTTTCCGTATCCATACGGTGCTGCAGTGCCAATACCTGTTCCTGCAATGCCTCGTCTTGAGGGTCTTGCTGCAGTTTCTCTAACGCTTGTTCATATTGTCTAATTAACGTGAACAGCGGTGTATCACTAGCAAAAAGATATTCCAGTATAGTTAAAGAATCATCATATTCAGGATCTTGCGAAAGAAAGGAAATAGTGTAGTCCTTTGGATGGGTTATACCGCCTTCATCCGTTTCTTCAAGGCCAGCGATCATCTTCATCAACGTCGATTTACCGCATCCATTTACCCCGATAATCCCTATTCTCTCTCCTTCACTGATTGAGAAAGAAATATTTTTCCACAATGTTTTTTCAGCCATTTCTTTAGTTACATTTTCTGCCGTTAATATTTTCATAAAATTACTGTCTCCTTACTGCTTGCTCATCCATCTATATAAGATTGGCTTCTGTAGCCTCTGTTCTGCAATTATATCGGTCTTCTCATTATATATATATGTACTAAGGATGCACAACAACTAAGAATGAGAAGCCGCCGGAACCAACATCCTTCTAGACAAGAAAAGCCCCCTCCATCAGGAGAAGACTTTTCTGTACTGGGTTCATCTTTATTTCCGCAAAAAATTACAACAGCTTGACAACTTCCGCTTCGATATCAAAAGGTTTCGTTTGCGGCGAAAATCTATTTACCACCTTGCCGTTCCGGTCTACTAAAAATTTCGTGAAATTCCATTTCACACCTTTTAATCCCATCACGCCAGGAACTTCTTGCGTTAAATATTTATACAAAGGATGCGCATCTTCGCCATTCACGTTAATTTTGGCAAACATGGGGAACGTCACACCATAATTCAAACGGCAGAAGCTATCAATCTCCAGTTCATCGCCCGGCTCTTGGCCCATAAATTGATTGCAAGGAAATCCAAGCACCGTAAATCCTTCTTCTTTATAGCGCTCATACAGCGTTTGCAGCTGCTCGTACTGCGGTGTAAAGCCGCACTTACTGGCTGTATTGACAATCAGCAATACTTGCCCTTTGAACATCTCTAATGAAGTGTCTTCACCATTTATGGATTTCGCATGATAATCGTATACCGACATTGTACTCACCCCTTTTCGCATTTCACATATGGATGCTATCTTTTTTGATTTCCTCCAAGGAAGAAACCACATAGTTTACCAATTGATACAAGTCATCAGCCTGATTCTCGGTTACAATCCGATTAAAAGATACAATGACTTTCTGCGAAGCATTTATAAACTCTCCATTACGATAATGCTCGGAAGCGCTTATATCTATATGGCGGTCCTCACCCCAGATATCCAATAAGCGTTTTGATAATGATTGAACATATTCGTTTGTCTGCAAAGCCGTTGTTCGGTAAGCAAAATGAATTTCAATGTTGGCAGCCGCTTTCTCTTCATTGCCGAATAATAGTTCTTCCGCCTGATGTGCAAGTGTCGCCGCGACCACAATGCTCCCTTTCACCTGTTCAAAGTCCGGCAGCACAAATTGGATTTCATATCTTCGGGCCAATATAGATAAATCGACTGTTTCTGAGCGATTGACGATTCGAATATCGCCTGTGAAATCGGCATCGTAAACAGAGCCTTCAATAATGACTTTAAAATTCTCATATGCAGTTGGATGAAACATTATAACCCCTCACTTAGAATAAACCGATCGCTTCCCCGTTCTCATCAAGATCCATGCGCAAAGCAGCAGGGGATTTCGGCAGCCCCGGCATTGTCATCACATCTCCTGTCAATGCTACAATGAATCCGGCGCCGACAGATGGCTTCAATTCTCTTACAGTTAAATGGAAGCCTTGAGGTCTGCCAAGCTTGGAAGGATCATCAGAAAAAGAATACTGCGTTTTAGCTATACAGATCGGCAAATGTCCCCAGCCGTTCTTTTCAATCTCCTGTATTTGTTTCTTCGCTTTCGCCGAGAATTCAACTCCCGCTGCTCCATAGATGCGTGTAGCAATCGCATTGATTTTATTTTCAATAGAATCACTTGTGTCATATAAATAAGAGAATGGCAAATCGTTACTTTCAATAATGGAAACAACCTGTTCAGCGAGCTTAAGTCCGCCATCGCTTCCCTTGCCCCATACTTCCGTCAACTCGTAACGGATGCCGTGCTCTGCACATAATTCAGCGAATGCCGCTAATTCAGCATCACTGTCGCCAACAAAGCGATTGAGCGCGACGACAAACGGCAATCCGTATGAAGCAATGTTTTCGCAATGCTTCTGCAAGTTGGCAAATCCTTTTTGAAGCGCCTCGACATTCTCTGTCGTCAAAGAATCTTTATGCTCTCCGCCATGCATTTTCAATGCACGGATTGTTGCGACAATGACTACAGCGTCCGGCTTGATTCCTGCGCTTCTTGATTTGATGTCCAGGAATTTCTCCGCGCCTAGGTCAGCGCCGAATCCCGCTTCCGTCACGACATAATCACCTAGCTTCATCGCCATCTTTGTCGCTATGACACTATTGCAGCCGTGCGCGATATTGGCGAATGGCCCACCATGGATGAATGCCGGTGTATGTTCAATTGTTTGGACCAAATTCGGCTTTATGGCATCTTTCAATAATAAAGCCAGCGCCCCTTCTACCGCCAGCTGCCCGACAGTAATAGGTTCACGTTTATATGTATAACCTATTATGATACTCGCTAATCTTCTTTTCAAATCCTGAATATCTTCCGCTAAGCAAAGAATCGCCATGATTTCGGAAGCGACTGTAATATCGAAGCCATCTTCGCGCGGTACGCCTTGAATAGGACCGCCAAGACCGATCACTACTTTTCTGAGGGAGCGGTCATTCAAATCGACTACGCGCTTCCATACAATTCTTCTCGGGTCGATCTGCAATTCATTCCCTTGATGGATATGATTATCAATGATAGCAGATAAGGCGTTATGCGCTGTAGTAATCGCATGGAGATCGCCTGTAAAATGCAAGTTGATATCGTCCATCGGCAGAACTTGGGCGTATCCACCGCCGCACGCTCCGCCCTTCACGCCCATTACAGGTCCGAGTGAAGGCTCTCTCATCGCAATAACCGCTTTCTTTCCTAACTTATTAAGCGCATCGCCAAGACCTACTGTAACTGTTGATTTCCCTTCTCCGGCGCTTGTCGGGTTGATGGCAGTCACCAGAATCAGCTTTCCTGCGTCAGTACCGGCAGGGCGATGCAATACATCTAAGGATACTTTCGCTTTATACTTTCCATACATTTCAAAATCTTCTTCAGATAAATTCAGCCCCTGGGCTACTTCCCGAATATGTTTCATTGATGCACTCTGAGCGATCTCCAAGTCGCTCTTTACTGTTTTCTCAATCGATGTACTCATATAAGCCTCCATATTGTACTGATTTATTGTACTGATTTTTTCATTATGATTGTAACATGCAATTCGAAGAAAGAAATGTCCAATAACAGGTAATTCAAAGAATTAAATATTGGAAGAAATATAAATACTTTTCATTGTATGTCTTCACGGCCTTTCTTTATAATGGCTATAAATATATATAAATAACCGCATAAAGGAGGAACGTTAATGCCGATCAAAATACCAAGCAAACTTCCGGCAAAAGATATCTTAGAAAGTGAAAATATTTTTATAATGGATGATGAGCGTGCAAATACACAAGATATTCGACCATTAAATATATTAATCGTCAATCTGATGCCTGAAAAAGAAAAAACAGAAGCGCAACTTCTCCGTCTGCTGGGCAATACTCCTTTACAGGTCAATATTTCATTCCTTAAAATGAAAACGCATGAATCGAAGAACACAAGCAAATATCATTTGGATCAATTCTATTTATGTTTCGACGAGGTGAAGCACCGCAAGTTCGACGGTATGATTGTTACGGGAGCACCGGTGGAGAAACTCGCTTTCACCGAGGTGGATTATTGGCATGAATTAAGCAGCATCATGAATTGGTCTGCGACAAATGTAACATCCACCCTACATATTTGCTGGGGAGCGCAAGCCGCGCTCTACCATCACTATGGCATCGATAAATTTGAACTGCCTAAGAAATGCACAGGTGTATATAAACATACGTTATTGAATAGCAAAGAGAAATTAGTCCGCGGATTTGATGATGAATTCTATGCGCCGCATTCGAGATACACGGATGTAAGCATAGAAGCGGCCACAAATCATCCAGACCTTACCACCTTGGCTATATCCCGGGATGCCGGCGTCTACTTGCTCTCTTCAAAGGATGGCAAGCACATCATGGTAACAGGCCATCCTGAATACGAATCCGTAACGCTTTCACAGGAATATGAAAGAGACATTGAAAAGGGAATCGCAATTGAAGTGCCGGAGAACTATTATCCTGATGACAACCCGAATAATAAACCGCCCCATAAATGGAGAAGCCACGGTAACTTATTATTCTCAAATTGGCTGAACTATTATGTATATCAAGAAACACCTTATCAGTGGGATTGAAAGAGCAAGATGCGGGACGAAATGAAATGCCGGTAAATGACACGGAACTCGCCACGTAGAAAATTAGATGATCCCCACAAGATTTTCTAATCCATATACAGCTGGAAACGCTCGGTTCATTCCGAACATTTCCAGCTTCTTTTATTGCGTTGCGGCGCCTATTATCCGGTAAACAAGTTTCATTCCCTCCGCCATGTACATACTTTGTAGATGTAGCAATAAAAAAAAGTGGGTTGTGATCTAAATGAATGAACATAATTATCCTATGGAAGCCGAGAACCAACATCAACAGTATGAAATACAATACGAAGGAAGTTCCCCAATGGGTACCGAGTGGATAGAAAGGCCGCCAACCGGCGGCGGGCACGCCGGCGGTGGCGGGCAACCAGGAGCAGGATGGTCTCCCGGCGGGGGAACGCTGCCAGCCGGTACGTGGGGGCAACCTCCTTGGCATCCGGGCGGCGGATGGCATCACGGCCCTGGATGGCATCCGGGCGGCGGGTGGCATCACGGCCCTGGATGGCATCCGGGCGGCGGGTGGCAGACTGGTCCTGGATGGAGCCCGGGCGGCGGATGGCAGACCGGCACCGGATGGCATACGAGCGGCGGGTGGCAGACCGGCACCGGATGGAACCCAGGCGGCGGATGGGGGTCTCCTCCTAGATAAGTATAGAACGTACGATTAATGTATAAGTATATTATCCACAAAACACCTCGTTCTCAAATCAGAAAAGGGCAATGTCTCTTTATCCATAAGAGACATTGCCTTTTTCCCGTTCATTGCATTAATATGGAAACATGTTTCCAAGCTGTACTATAGCATTACGCTTCCTTCTGCAACATAAATAACCACATGAAAGACACTGATTGCTGCAATTCCTTAGGCATCGGCGGCATTATGTGCCGCTTCGCTTCTTTCTTCTCTACCCAAAATTCATCAATAAGCTTCCAGCCATTCTCCACAGCAATCCTTTCGAACTCCCAAGGCAACATACTATTCATGATAACCTTCTCCCCATATAACCTATGAAAGCTGTGGGCTTTGCGCGGTCCGGCTGTCGGTCCGAGAATTCCCAGACAAGCGAGCCCGCCCTCTCTCACTACCCGTTTCATTTCATGTAATGCCTCAAGAGGATTCTCTGTCCATTCAATCGAATTAATCGCCATAATGGCATCGAATTCCCCATTTGCAAACGGCAATTCAGCAATATCGCCCTGAATAAAACGAACATCTTCTCCTTGCAGCCGGCTTTTAGCCGTTTCAATCATTTCATTTGATAAATCAAGCCCTACAGCCCGGTATCCTTGAGATAACAGCTTCATTGATCCATAGCCGTCGCCGCAGCCTAAATCACACACTCGGCTCCCCTTTGCTACGTGCTTTGATAAGAATGGCATAATATCTTTACGACTGCCTGTCTCCCACATTTCCCTTGAATTACTTGCCCAATTCCGAGCAAAAGAATCCCACTTCGCTTCCGCTTGTTCATGCCATTTCATTTTCTCCCCGCCTTAATCATTCGTTTTTTCATTCATAACATATAAATTCTATATACAGGAAAAGTAAGAATATTACAATCTTTTATTCGGTAACAAATCTAATTTATAAAGCCATCCACTCAAAAAAGCAACTTGAAAAGTCATTGCACACTGACTTTTCAAGTTGCTCTTTTTGTCTAGACTCACTCGTTAGGCTGTTCATTAGCTTTCTGGATATTCCGCAATTCTTCGACGCGCTTTGGATTTTCTTCAAAGTAATGGACCAAATCACATACCCGGTCAATCGCATTCCAACTCAAATGATGCTCGATTCCTTCAACATCACGATATATATTCTCTTCTTTCACACCGATAATCCGAAGCAGGTTCTCTAAGAGCTCATGGCGGTAAACGAGCCGTTTCCCTACTTTCTTACCTTTCGGCGTTAAAATAAGTCCCCGATATTTCTCATAGATCAAATATTCCTCTTGATCCAGTTTCTGTACCATTTTAGTAACTGAGGATGGATGAACACTCAAATTCTCTGCAATATCCGATACTCTAGCGTACCCTTTCTCTTCAATTAGTATATATATCTGTTCTATATAATCTTCCATACTTGGTGTTGCCATCGTGTATCCTCCCCATTAAAGCATATCAATAAAATTCTACTATATATTCACTTTAATCACAACATAAGGACACGATGTAATCCGCATACACTCCATTCATCACTCTTGTATTATGGATAAAAAACCTTGAACATCATATTTTCGTATCCTAGCTTGCCATTCTTGTAATTCCTTAAATAAAAGTGGTATGTCGCATCTTTCTCATTAAACACATTATATAAAATCTTATCCTTCAATCTGAAAAGGCCGGTTGAAATGGATTTATCCGTAATTTTTTTCTGTTGTTTACCGTTCAAGTCCATCTCATAAAGCGGTGAGCCTTTTGCAGTTTTTTTATTATCATAACTATAAAGGATGGACGTACCATTCACATGGTAGGTTGCAACTGCGCCGGAAGTCAATTTCGTGTTATATTTTCCATCAATTCGCACTTTATACAACTGATTATTCTTATTTTCATTGATATAATAAACCCAATTGTTCTGCACAGTGGCACCGGATGCCTGATTGGCTGTGATTTTCTTTTTTCCTGCACCCTTCATGGATGTTTGATATAATGTTCCATTCTGAGTGTAATATATATTCGCCCTATCTGTCGTGAATGCATCCACCGCTTTTGCGACAAGGCGCTTTTTCTGGCTGCCATCCCGATTCATGCTTGTCACATACTCTCCATCCCACCGTTCAACACCTTTGGACGCTGCATAATAAATCTTGTTATCCACTATATAGAATTTGGTACCTGCATGCTCCGCTATTAATTGCATTTGCTTCGTCTTGAGATTCATACGGAAGATACCTGTCCCATCAGCCGGTCCACTTGTGCCTCGGTTCGAGAAATACAAATGATCATCGGATATAAGCAAATTGCTGACATGCATTAAATCCTTCGCCAACAACTGTTTATCCCGGCCATTTGTCCGCACTTTATATAGAGTAGTGCCGTCTTCACCATCCCAATTAAAATCACGATAATAGTACCAGCCTTTATATTCCGTTATAAACCCGCCATTTTCAATATTGCCGGCACTATTTTTTTCTAGTTCAGCTGCCAGTGAGAATGATGGAAATATACTAAACAACATAGTTACCGAAACTAAAAGGCATACGATTTGTTTCTTCATCATTTCTTCCCCTTTCACTTATAACTTCCTACCCTTTACCCCATCTCCTCTACAAACAACCAATTATTACTTAAAATGTATATGCAAAACCAAAAATAAAAATGTTTATCCCGTTCATCTACTGATAGGCGGGGGATGAATCCCTGCCTATTAAAGATTCACTTTATAGAATACAAGAAGCCCTTCACCTGCAGGCAATACAGGTGAAGGGCTTCTTAGTAGTTTTTCACTTTTCCATGATTCTGCTTAAACGTTCTTCCACTTCCGCTTGGGAAAGATTATGTTCCACAACATAGCGATTCCGCTCGTGGGCGCTGCATTCTAGTGTACAGCCGCGCAAATGTTTGTGCTCATTTTCTTCTGAACATAGAATTTGTTTATTGCACTCTGGATTCGCGCAATTCACGTAACGTTCACATGGTTCATTCGTAAAATGGTCACGGCCCACGATAACATGCTCTTTCCGGTTGATTGGCACACTTATTCGCTCATCGAACACGTAACACTGCCCATCCCAATTCTCCCCTTGTACAAGAGAATCCTTTCCGTACGTGACAATGCCTCCATGAAGCTGTGCAACATCTTCATATCCTTCTCTCACTAGCCAGCCGGAGAACTTCTCGCACCGGATACCTCCCGTGCAATACGTCAATATTTTCTTATCGGCGAACATTTCTTTATTCTCGCGCATCCATTGCGGCAAGTCACGGAAATTCTTGATGTCCGGACGAACGGCTCCTTTAAAATGCCCCAGGTCGAATTCATAATCGTTTCTGGCATCTATAATGACTGTATCGTCCTGCTTCATCGCTTCAAAGAATTCCACCGGACTTAAATATTTACCGGTCAAATCATTCGGGTTGACATCATCCTCCAATTTCAGCGAAACAATTTCTTTCCGCGGACGGACATGCATCTTCTTGAATACATGAGAATCCACTTCATCTACTTTAAAGACGATATCGCTGAATAATGGATCATTCTTCATCATGTCCATATATCGATCGGTTTGCTCTACAGTACCGGAAACTGTTCCATTGATCCCCTCTGCCCCGACCAGAATCCGTCCCTTCAAGCCTAACTCTTTACAGAATTTCAAATGCTCTGCTGCGAACTCCTCTGGATTTTCAATCGGCACATATAAATAATATAGTAATACTTGATATGGTTTTGTCTCTAACATTCGTATTTACCCCTTTGCTGTTTGACAACTCAAATACCTTCATCTTATAAAGATAAAGGTGATATTTTTTTAAAAAGTACATAAAAATACTAAGGGTTTCTCACCATTTATGCAAGCTATGTGAATTCATGCCGTAATCTTGAAGTTTTGATAACTGACAACATCGCCGGAAAAATGTATAATTCAAATAAAAATAGACTACTTTCTTTGAAACAAACTATTGGAACAATCAACATCCAAGGCACAAATTACATATATGGATCATCATATTGTGGAGTGAAATAGTAGGAGGAGATTTATTTGAAATTAGTAGGAATTTCAGGCGCCCTTATTGGCGCCAAGCCAAGTATTGCAGTGAACGAAGTATTAAAGGCAGCCAAGCGGATCGATCCGACCCTCGAGGTGGAATTGATCGACATGCGTGATTACAACGTGGAATTTGTGGTCGGCAAGCCCTTCAATCAATACAACGAGGATACACAAACAGTAGTGAATAAAATCCTGGAAGCCGACCTATATGTAATCGGCACACCGATTTACCAAGCATCCATTACCGGAGCTTTGAAAAACCTGTTCGACCATCTACCAACGACAGCTCTGCAATCTAAAGTAGTCGGTGTTGTCACAACAGGCGGATCGGATAAGCATTTCTTGGTAGCCGACAATCAATTGAAACCGATCTTAACATTCTTCAAGGCAAACACTGCGGCCAGCAGCGTATTCGTTCACAGCAACGACTTCAATAAAGAGAATGAAATTGTAAATGAAGAAATCATTCAACGCATCAACAATCTGGCGATGGAATTATTGTTCCTTCAGACTAAATTATTCAGCAATTAAACAAAAAGCGGGCGCCGATTTAATGGGCGCCCGCTTTTTGCCGCTCTAAAATCAAGCAAAAAACTCCTTCGCTTTATCATAGAATATTCGGTCCTCATCGCTAAGTTCATCCAGATGAAAAATAGCTTCAACCGGACAAGCTGTTTCACACGCCCCGCATTCAATGCAAATGGATGGATCAATGAAGTATTGTTCTTCTCCTTCAATAATACAATCAACCGGACAAACCGTTACGCAATCCGCAGCTTTCTCTCCAATACAAGGAGAGGTAATAACAAATGACACATAATCACCCCCTGTTATATTATTCGGTATATTCCGGAAATATTAGTGTTATTAAATGAGCATCGATTTCCAAAGGGCGTAAATAAAATTCTCAAAATTCCTTTTATAGAGTGCAACCGCTCTATAATCCAACATGACAAAAAACCTCCACAAAACAAGATTATCAGGAAACTTTCACTGTTTCCATTTCTAATAACGCCTGCTTATGGAGGTTTTTCTCTAGATTACATAATCAATAAATACTTTCAGCTCTTTCGGCTTCACAAAAACAGATTCGCCAAGACTCAAATGCAATTCGTCGGCATTCTCCTTCGATAATTCCAATTCCATAAACTCTTCATTATCTTTTCTCCGCAATTCAACTCTGACAGTCGGCCCTACGGCGTGGATATGCGCAACAATCGCCCCGATTGAAGTTTCATCTGAAGCGGAACGTTCAATAATGAAATTATAAGGGCGGATATAACCGAGCCCCTCGCCGTCAGAAACATGCTGCTGGCCCGGTATTTCAAGCTGATAATCACCTGTTTGCAGACGGCCGTTGCTAACCTTGCCTGTTATCAAATTAGCACTGCCTAAAAAATCGTATACGAACGGATTCGCTGGATGATTATACACTTCTTCAGGTGTGCCTACTTGTTCAATTCTCCCGTTATTCATGATTACAATTCGATCGGCGACATCCAATGCTTCTTCCTGATCATGGGTGACGAAGACACTTGTGATCTGAAAGTCATTGTGCAAATGCCGCAGCCAGCGCCTAAGCTCTTTACGCACTTTTGCATCAAGCGCCCCGAATGGTTCATCAAGCAATAAAACCTCGGGCTCCACCGCCAGCGACCTAGCTAATGCGACACGCTGCCTTTGACCGCCTGACAGTTGGCGCGGATAACGGTCGGCATAGTTTTCCAATTTCACTAACTGCAGCAGTTCTGTCACTTTCGATTCGATTTCTTGTTTACTGGGCCTGCTTTTCTTAGGTCGCACTCTTAAACCATAGGCTACATTCTCAAATATCGTCATATTCCGAAACAGTGCATAATGTTGGAAAACAAAGCCGACATTCCGCTTGCCCACATGTATATGTGTGTAATCCTGTTCATTGAAGAACACCTGCCCCGTATCAGGATGCTCCAGCCCGGCAATGATGCGCAAGAGAGAGGTCTTGCCTGAACCGGAAGGGCCTAATAAAGCCACCAGCTCCCCGCTTTTAATTTCTAAATCGATTCCATGAAGGATATTTGTCTTCCCAAATGATTTGGAAATATTCTGAATGGTGATCCCCACAATATCTACCCCTTTATTAACCTACTTTGGAGGAACGATGCTTCCCTTTCCATTGCAGGAAATTCTTAATGATCAATGTGACAATCGCGACGATCGACATTAATGATGCTACGGCGAAAGCGGCGGCGAATTGATATTCATTATAGAGAATTTCTATATGAAGCGGCATCGTATTCGTCAGGCCCCTGATATGTCCAGATACTACTGAAACAGCGCCGAATTCGCCGATTGCTCTGGCATTGCAGAGAATAATCCCATATAAGAGCCCCCACTTAATGTTCGGCAATGTAATGCGCCAGAATGTCTGAAAGCCATTCGCTCCAAGGACAATGGAAGCTTCTTCTTCCGATGAGCCTTGATTTTGCATCAGCGGGATCAATTCCCGCGCTACAAATGGAAATGTAACAAACAAGGTAGCCATCACAATCCCCGGAACAGCAAAGATAATCTTGATATCATGCTCCGCCAGCCAAGGACCGAACCAACTGTTTGATCCGAATATCAAAATGAAAATCAAACCCGCAATAACAGGTGAAACGGCGAAAGGCAGGTCAATCAACGTAATCAATAGATTCTTTCCTTTAAATTGATATTTCGAGATGGCCCAAGCCGCCGCTACCCCGAATACCGCATTGATCGGAACGGCAATCAATACGACGGCCAACGTCAGCTTAATCGCTGCCAACGCATCCGGATGCGTTACAGAAGCGAAGTATACTTCCGCACCTTTCTCAAATGCTTTCACAAAAATCGCGATTAACGGCAATAGTAAAAACAAAGCCAGAAAAAGCAAAACAATGCTGGTCAATATCACACGGATATACAGTGGTTCTGTTGTATTGGGCGTGGGAGCGGGCTTATGATGAATCTGCTTCTCCTCCATTAGTTCAGCTTCCATAGGTTTCTCCCCTCCGTATAAAAATAATTATTGCGATATATACTTCCGATTCGACCACCATTGCAAAATATTGATGACCAATAAAATGAAAAATGTAAAAACAAGCATAACAGCCGCAATGGCCGTCGCTCCTACATAATCATATTGTTCGAGCTTTGTCATAATAATCAATGGTGTGATCTCCGTCTTGTACGGCATATTTCCTGCAATGAACACAACCGAACCATACTCCCCTAACGCCCTGGCAAATGATAACGCAAAGCCTGTCAGGACAGCCGGCAGCAATTCCGGAAAAATCACTTTCCTGAATGTCTGTAGCCTGGTCGCCCCCAATATAGAAGAGACCTCTTCCAGTTCCTTCTCGATATTCTCCAGAACCGGCTGCACCATGCGCACCACGAACGGCAGTCCGATAAAGACAAGCGCCACCATAATGCCAAGCGGGGAAAAAGCGATTTTAAAGGAAAAAAATTGCCCAACCCAACCGTTCGGAGAATATAAGCTCGTCAGCGCAATCCCCGCAACTGCTGTCGGCAGCGCAAACGGTAGATCCACTAAACTATCAATGATTCTCTTCCCCGGAAATGAATAGCGCGTGAGCACCCATGCAATCAATACACCGAACACGCCGTTGATGCAAGCCGCTGCGAAAGCCGTCCCGAAGCTCAACTTATAGGAAGCTACAGCCCGCGGGTCCGTTACCGTTTCCCAGAAGCCGCTTACGCCCAATGACATAGAATTCAAAAACACCATCGATAACGGTATTAATACAAGGATTCCTAGATAAAGAACTGTGAATCCCATCGTCAGCCCAAAACCGGGCAATACATTCTTTCTCTTCGCTGTACTATACTTCTGCAAAATCTCACTCCTCATAAAACGTCTAAAATACTTCGGCTCCTACCCTGATTAGTTAGGATTTGAAAACATCAACCTACGGCTGATAAATTTTGTCAAATGTGCCGCCGTCATTAAAGTGTGTTTCCTGTGCTTTCTTCCAGCCTCCGAAATGTTCATTAATGGTGACTAAATCGATTTCCGGAAAAGTCTGTTCATATTTTTTTAAAATCTTTTCATTCCGCGGCCGGTAATAATTCTCTGCGGCGATTTCCTGCCCTTCATCCGAATAGAGGTATTCCAAATAGCCTTCCGCCACTTCTCTCGTTCCCTTCTTATCCACTACTTTATCTACAACCGCAACAGGCGGTTCTGCCATAATGCTAAGAGAGGGGGCAACAATCTCAAATTTATCTTCGCCCAATTCATTCAACGTCAAGAAAGCTTCATTCTCCCAGGCAATTAGTACATCACCTATGCCCCGCTCAACGAATGTTGTAGTGGCGCCGCGTGCGCCTGAATCCAATACTTCTACGTTTTTATAGAGCTTTCCGACAAAATTCTCTATTTTCTTTTCGTCCTTATCGAACTTCTTCTCCGCATACGCCCACGCCGCTAAGTAATTCCATCTCGCTCCGCCTGATGTTTTTGGATTAGGGGTGACGACGGATACATCTTTACGGATTAAATCATCCCAATCCTTGATTTTCTTCGGATTCCCTTTTTTCACAAGAAATACAATAGTCGATGTATAAGGTGTCGAATTATTCGCAAATTCACTTTGCCAATCACTCTTCACTAAGTCATTCGCTTCACTGATCGCATCGATGTCATATGCTAAGGCAAGTGTTACAAGATCCGCTTCCAAACCATCTATGACAGCCCTTCCTTGCTTTCCTGAACCGCCATGCGATTGTTGGATGGTGACATCCTGGCCTTTTTCTTTCTTCCAATACGCTTTAAATGCCTCATTAAAATCTTGATATAATTCACGTGTAGGATCGTACGATACATTCAGCAATTCAACACTTTCTTTTCCGCCGCTTCCTTCTCCTGATTGCCCTTTGGATGAGCCGCTTGTGCCACAGCCGGTCAAAGCCCCCACCAATAAAGCGCCAGCTAAGAAACCTTTCCATTTCTTCATCTAAATACCCCCAAAGCGATAATATTAGAACCGCTGCCGACCGGTTTCCTCAAATAATAAAAAAGGCTCCGAACCAGAAAATGGCATAGGGCCAATTTCCGGTTCAGAGCCTTCGGTTTTCCGATCAGCTACGCATTCATTTGTCTTCAAAAACATTTGGATCAGCTTTCATTTTATCCCGTTTAACAGGTACTAAAACTCTCACCTTCAGCACAGCAATAAAAAAGCAGATGTATAAACGGGAGGTCAAGCACCTATCAAAGATTCAATTTATTACAATTACTATAATGCTAATTATTCCTACCTGTCAACTATATTTTAAAGATATTTCAAAATTTTGATTATGATTTATGGATCGTCTGTTCCTTTTCCACAAACTCCATTTTCCAGCCGAAATACTCGTTATCGGGATTTTTTTCGTAGCGCAGGATCGCATCGAATTTATTGCCTTTCTTGCTCGTCAGCCCCTTGACCAATGCTTTCCCGTCTTTCAGCAGCGCCCTCACCATCGTTTTCGTCGGTTTCTTCTTCATAGACGCTAAATATTTATCATTCTTCCAAACGACAAATTTACAGCCGCTCTTCCAATTGGAGCAGCCGAAACCTTTTTTCCCTTCCACGACCGCATGGGAACAAAGCGGACACTTGCCAAGAAACTCGGTTTTTTTCATTTCCGGTTTAGCAGCATGTTGAAGGATGATTTCCCGGTCGCTTTTGATTGTTTCCACTGACTTCTTGGTAAAATCAAAAATGAAGTTCAAAAACATCCCCCTGCTTACTTGCTTCTTCTCCATATCCGATAAGGCTTTTTCCAGCTTGCCCGTGAATTCCAAGTCGAACAATTCTTTGATTGGAAACGTTTCTACCATTTCTTTTCCTAAATCGCTGCTTAGCAAGCTTTTATCTTTCGAAATGATATAGCCGATATCTTTCAGCTTCTTGATGGTTTCCGCCCTTGTCGCCGGCGTTCCGATGCTGAATCCGCTGAGTACCGCTTCTTCATCGTCATAGTTTTTCCCGCAAGTCTCCATCACACGCAGCAACGTTTTCTCGGTATGATGCTTAGGCGGCTTCGTTTCATGAGAAGTCACTTTCGCTTTCAAAATCTCCATCTGCTCATCTCGGCTGACAAACGGAAGCAGATTATCCTTTGATTCAATTTGCTCCACCTTGCGCCAGCCTTCAATGATTTGGACCCGGCCTTTGGCGGCGAAAACGCCTTTAATGGCAGGATCGCTAATCTGGATTGTAACGCGGGTCTCCTCGTGTTCGGCGACCGGCATAAATTGCATGATGAAGCGATTTCTGACCGCTGTATAAACAAGTTGTTCATCACTTGTCAACGACTTAGGAATTACGTAAGTCGGAATGATTGCACTATGGCTTTCTACTTTTGCATTGTTGAACAGCCTTTTGGTTTTAGAGAATTTCACTTCGTCCTCATACGGCAAGCCTTTCTTCACTGCTGCTAATACTTTGGACGCACGGTCAACCAAACTTTCTTCAAGCGCTGTACTGGCTGTACG
>JBJEFM010000018.1:0-3909 GCA_051874035.1 Bacillus sp. (in: firmicutes) | reverse complement strand
ACCTATCAAAGATTCACTTTATTCAATCGTATTTTCCGGATATGTCAAGGTTCAAACAGCCGGATGCGGCCCTTCCTGAAATCGCCTTATATGTCGGTGGGAAACTATTTCAATCCATCTTTCTTGTTATGACATTCATTCCGACATTTGCTTCCGGGTTAGCCGCCCATGCCAGCGTGTCTCGCTTGTTGTATGTGATGGGGCGCGATCGGGTGTTTCCGGAGAAATGGTTCGGTTATATACATCCGAAATGGAAGACACCGGCAATCAACGCAATTATTGTAGGGATTGTCTCTTTATCAGCTATCTTCTTCGACCTTATAACAGCTACTTCTTTAATTAACTTCGGAGCTTTAATGGCCTTCACTTTCGTTAACTTGTCTGTTATCAACTATTTGGTTTTCTATTTATTAGGAACTATCATGATCGGTGTTTTATAGGTGAATGTAGAAATTATTTCGCTTATTATGGGGGGTTCTTGGCTGGCCATCGGCATATGCTACCTTGCTTATTTAACAAAAGCATTTCGTATCGCCCCTCCTAAATATGAAGAGGAAGAAATTCAAGTATAAACGACAGAACGCCCAATCCAATCGAATTGGGCTCTTTGCTTTTTGGAGTTATTTGAATTTTTTGCTAATTATGCTTAGAATAAAGTATTCATAGTTTGTAATTAAAGGAGATGGCGATATGTTTTTGATTGCTCATGGGAAAATCCGACCGATAATCTCCATGCATATCGAGGAGCTAAATGATGCAACCATCGATATGGCAACAGTAAAAGAACCTTTCCTCTTTCTTATGAAAGCGAATGTAATTGTCGCATATATCAATATCAGCAATCTATCATTTGAACCGAAAAGGCAGAAGAAAATAAAAGGAAGCATGCTGCTTGAGTATGCACAGAATATAGGAAGCATCGGCCTATTAAGCCAGGAACAATCCATTACTTTGCCTGTGCTGTTCCAGATAATAGGCGGGCCGATTGCGATGATACAAGAGAACGATGAAGCGATTGGCTATATTCGCCGTGAAGATCTATTAGCTGAACTATTTAAGCAAGAGAATGAAAGCATAGATTTGTTGAGGAGTATCCTTACATCTATCCCTATGGGCATTTTTGTGGTGAATAAAGAGAAGCAAGTCATTAACTGCAACGATTCGGGTTTGAAAATGATCAAGTCTACATCTGAAAAAGTTCTGCAACAACCTGCCTCCCTATTTTTCAATGAGAATAATATTAATCAAGTCTTTACTACAGGAAAAAGCATTTTAAATGATGTGCAAATAAAAGATGAAACCGGCGTTATTGTTGATTATAGCCCCATTTTCAGCGCGGATGCCGATAAAAGGGTTGAAGGGATCGCCATAGTTGTTCAAGACCTTCCGATGGTAGAGCAGATGGCTATGGAAATCGAGCATATCAATAATTTGAATAAAGATCTTAATGCCATTCTCTCGAGTATTTATGATGAAATCCTAGTTGTGAACCACAAAGGAGAGCTTATGCGCTACAGTGATAATATTATCGCGAGCTTTTGGCAACAAATAGATTTACAAAGTTTAATCGGGAAAAACATTATTGATTTAGAAGAAAAAGGTGTATTCAGTCCGTCCGTCACACGTTTAGTACTAGAGAAGAAGAAGAAAGTATCCATTGTGCAGGAAACGAGTTCAGGCAATAAAGTCCTGTCCGTCGGGAATCCCGTTTTCAATGAGAAGAATGAATTGGATCGGATCATCATTGCGTCAAGAGATATAACAGAAGCATCCCGTTTGAAAACAGAGCTTTTGGAAATGAAGAAGATATCGGAACAATATAAGAGAGAATTGGATGATTTCAAGAATGAGGATCGGTTCATTAAGAAGCTTGTTTACCGCAGCGACAAAATGTATAAACTGATTAATCAAGCAAGGAAGATTTCTGATTTCTCTTCAACGGTTCTGATATACGGTGAATCGGGTGTAGGTAAAGAAGTGATTGCTCAAGCCATTCATCAACTCGGGAAAAGGTCTACGAAGAACTTCTTGAAGTTGAATTGTGGCGCCATTCCAGAGAATTTGCTTGAAAGTGAATTGTTCGGCTACGCAGGCGGTTCGTTCACCGGCGCCGATAAGAATGGCAAGGATGGCTATTTTAAACAAGCGGATGGAGGAATCCTCTTTCTTGATGAAATTGCCGAAATGCCTCTTCAATTGCAAGTCAAATTACTAAGGGTGCTACAGGAACAAGAAGTAATACCCATTGGCAGTACAACCCCCATTAAAGTGAATGTGCAGATTATTGCAGCGACGAATAAGCGCCTTGAGAAATTGGTGGAAGAAGGGAAATTCCGGGAAGACTTATTCTATCGCTTAAATGTCATACCTCTTTATGTGCCGCCATTAAGAGAAAGAACAGAAGATATCGCGGTGCTTGCCTTCCACTTTCTCCAACAGCTGAATGAAAAATACGATAAGAACTTTCATCTGACTCCCGACGCGATTAACGTCCTGGAGTTTTACCAGTGGCCGGGCAATGTCCGGGAATTGCAGAATATTATTGAGAGATTAGTAGTGTCGGCGGAAAATCAATCGATCAATTCTGAGTTTGTGAGTCAGTTTCTTTCATTAGGATACGATTTCCATCACTCAAAACCTGTTATTACAAGGGTTATCCCCCTTCAAGAAGCGCTCGACCAAGTAGAGGAACAACTCATCTTATTAGCGATGAAGCAATATAAGACAACAACAAAAGCTGCCAAGGCTTTAGGCATCAGCCAGTCTTCGGTAAGCCGCAAATACCAAAAAATCTTACTCCAACAGCAAATGAAGGCGGAAGATGCATTCTATTAAAGATGAAGACTGTGTATAGCAGTCTTTTTTATTTATGCAATATTGAATAGTTCTATTCTTATATGAATAAAATGGGGCGTTTCTTTAAATTGAATTCTTATAAGTTGGCTACTTTCATACTTGGCACGATAGTTGCATCAATAACTAGATATAACGAGGCAAACTTCGATGTGCTTTTTTGCGGTACATGGGAAGTTTTAACCATTATTCATCATAGCTATCACAGAAAACAATCCAAACAATTAATGAGGGGGATTTGAATACTGTGTTTGATTCTACGGCGAAAACGATCGACTTAAAGATGTACATCAATGATGAATGGAAAGATTAGGGAAACGGGGTGATGATTCCTGTTATTAACCCGGCAAATGGTGAAGAAATTGCAGTAGTGCCAAAAGGAACAATTGCGGATGCAAAAGCGGCGATTGATGCTGCGCGCCAAGCATTTGATTCAGGAGTCTGGTCAGAGATTTCCGTGCAAGAACGAGCAGCTTTTTTATTCAGAATTGTGGATAAGCTGGAAGAACACCAAGATGAAATCATCGCGCTTGAAACACTGGACAACGGCAAAACACAAACGGAATCAGGTTTCGACGTGGCGGATGCGGCAGCTTGTTTCCGCTATTATGCCAGCTTGATTACAAAGCCGGACGGACAAACTTATCATGTGACCGACCCGATGCAAGCTATGGTTGTCCGCGAGCCTGTCGGGGTATGCGGTTTAATTGTTCCTTGGAATTTCCCTTTGCTCATGGCTGTCTGGAAGATCGCTCCTGCATTGGCGGCTGGAAATACATTTGTATTCAAACCTTCTGAAGTAACACCGGTTACAGCGAGAAAGTTATTCGAGATTTTAGAAGAAGCGGGCATCCCCAAAGGTGTTGCCAATATGGTGACAGGTACGGGAGAAGAAGTGGGAAATGCCATTGCGCATTGACCGTCTTTGAAAATCAGTTATGAAGAAGTTGATCAAGTTATCGGCACGTTTAAAAAGTGCTTGCAGAAGTAGAAGCTTAAGCAGTATTGAAAGATATCGGACCATGCTCCTGTTTTTATAAAAATAAGGATCATGGC
>JBJEFM010000017.1:0-3922 GCA_051874035.1 Bacillus sp. (in: firmicutes) | reverse complement strand
GCTCCAGAGGACATCCATGTTTACTCCATTGACGAGGTGTTTATTGACCTCACCCACTATCTATCTTCTTCCGGTTTGAATGCTCGTGAATTTGCAAAACGGATGATTCAGGATGTTTTGGAAACGACCGGCATAACCGCAACAGCCGGTATTGGTACGAATATGTACCTTGCCAAAGTCGCCATGGACATCGTTGCGAAGCACATACCGGCGGATGAAAACGGTGTTCGCATAGCAGAATTGGATGAAATGAGCTATCGCCGCCAACTGTGGGATCACCGTCCCCTCACCGATTTTTGGAGAGTTGGTCGGGGATACGCAAAGAAACTTGAAGAAGTCGGTTTATTTACAATGGGCGATATTGCCCGCTGTTCCGTGGGAAAATCGAACGAATATTACAATGAGGATTTGCTTTACAAGTTATTCGGCATCAATGCCGAACTGCTGATAGATCATGCCTGGGGCTGGGAGCCTTGCACGATTGCGGAAGTGAAGCAATATAAGCCCGAAAATAATAGCGTTGGCTCCGGACAGGTACTGCATTGCCCCTATGGCTTTGAAAAAGCAAGACTGGTTGTTCGAGAGATGATTGATCTTCTTGTGCTGGATTTGGTGGACAAGGGATTGGTTACTGACCAGATTGTGTTGACAGTTGGCTATGATATTGAAAACCTGTCTGACCCTGTGCGCCGTAAGGCATACAAAGGGCAAATAACTACTGACCGTTATGGGCGGCAAGTGCCAAAACACGCACATGGAACTGCCAATATCGGCAGATATACTTCCTCTACCCGCTTGGTAACAGATGCGGTTTTGGAACTATATGACCGGATTGTAGATAAATCTCTTTTGGTACGCAGACTCAACATATCTGTAAATCATGTGATTTGTGAAGCGGATGTGCCGAAAGAAAACAAAGTGGAGCAGCTGGACTTATTCACTGATTATGCCGCTTTAGAGAAGGAAAAAGAGAAAGAAGATGCTGCGCTGGAGCGTGAAAAGAAAATGCAACAGGCAGTATTGACGATAAAGAAAAAATTTGGAAAGAACGCCATTTTGAAGGGAATGAATCTTCAGGAAGGTGCAACCGCTAAAGACCGCAATGCACAGATTGGCGGTCACAAAGCATAGCGAAAAGAGGGATACGATGTACGATATTGAAAAGGCAAAGCAATACGCATGGGAACAGTCCGACTGGATTGCTCACAGCAATGGATACTTTCTGATGAAAGACTGTGTTTTCTTTTATCACAAGGGGAACGTAGTTTTTGACCCTTGGAATGATGTGGACGGAAACGCTGTTGACGATCCTTTCTCCTTCTATGGCAAAGACAAGATGGATGAGTTTTGCAGACGGATTCTTGCGAAAAAAGAAGGTTCCACTCCGTCCACTATGGTTTCTGTCGATAGCAAGATTCTTGACTTTTTGAAGATGCTCTACTTTGGCGTAACGGATAACCCCTTTGAAGCTGCCAGCAGAAGCGCATATACGGATATGTGCAGAACGATTCGATTTAATGGCAAGAATGGGGATATGTTGAGAAAAGCGGTAGATGCGCTTTTGGAAGAAAGAATCCCTGAGCTTGTTGCCGTGAATGATGCTGAGGATTTTACAAAATGGCACCACTCCATTTGCGAAGAAATTGTTTCGATGTATGAATCGGAAGGAATCGAGTTTTATATTGGACAAGCGCAGAAATGGGTCAATATGACTTTGAAATACTTGTATGTGTTGGTTCCTGATGTTGTAGAACCGTTTTACCGTTTTTTACATATACCGCTGGACAACTACATCATCGACATTGCTAAGAAGCAGTATGGCATCCCTTCTCTGCCCTGTGCATGGAGCAGAATATCGGATTACCAGGATTATCTTGATTATGAAGAAATGCTGATGGAAGTGATTGATGAGGTGCCTTTGGATTGGGAGTTTGCAAAATGGGTTGAATCGGCTCGCAAGCAGAAAGTTGAGAAAGGCAGATAGTTTTCAGGAGGTGCGCTATGCAGATACATTACTTTCAGCGATACCATTCAAAAGAGAATGTGGATACATCCAACACCATGTTGATGCTTTCCCGTTTATATAATTACAATGCAGATAAATTCTTCTCTATGTTGAATAGCCTTATTCTCGGAGAGGATGAAAGTCCTGAAATTACATTTGACTTGCAGGTTGCCGGTGACGAAAGCGTTCCGGATGCTGTAATCAGCCAAAAGAGCTTTAAGGTCGTTGTCGAGACAAAGCTCTATAATCAGTTCGATAAGCAGCAGCTTGTAAATCATCTGGAGCAGTTTGGCGCAGAGGACATCAAGGTTCTGCTGACTATCGACCCCAGACCAATGAAGCAGCAGTTATTTGATGAAATGACTGTTGAACTGAAAAAGTATAACAGCGAAAACATGGAGCGCCTGATCCACCCGATTAAGCACGTTAATCTGACTTTTGAACAGCTTGTGGAGGCGATGGAAGATATTATTGATGACAGAGACACGGAGATTATTTCTGTGCTGGATGATTTCAAAAAATATTGTTTTGATGAAAAGCTGATACCGGATGGTCATAAGTGGATGCGAGCGATTGTGGCAGGAACAACGTTCCAGGACAACATGGATTTGAATTTATTCTACGATCAGGAATCCCGAAAGTTTTCAGAACATGGATATATTGGACTCTACAAAGATAAGAGCATCCGTGCGATCGGCAAGCTGAAAAAGACTATCATTGCGGTTGAAGATGAGGGGAAAATGACATACCGGGCAGAAAGCGGCGAAGCGCCAACGCCAGATGAGATCTGCCGCATTAACGAAGCAATCCACCGTGCAGAGGACTACGGCTATAACCTCCGCACGATCAGTCACAGATACTTTATGGTCGAGAAGTTCTACCCGATTGACTTTAGAAAAAGCAGCAAGAATCCCATTCAGAAAAGCAAGTTCTTCAACCTTGCGGATATGTTTGGGTACAAAACGATGCCTGATACCGAAAATATTGCAGCTGATCTAAATGGCAGAACTTGGGAGGAGTTTTAATTGTTTTCAGGAGGTGACTGCAATGGAATATTTGAAGCAAGTCCATGATTTCGCCACAAAATGGATTGATAAATTCAGAGATCAAAAAATCAACTACATAGAGCTTATCGATCATTACATGGCTGATGACTGTGAATCGCTTGGGTTTCAAATGGATTGCGGTCACGCATTTTCGGAGAAGTACGGGAATGCTGCGAGCAAATACGACGAATTGAATCGAGTGATTGACGAGATAACAGACATCAGTTTGCTTGGTTCTGCAATCTACTCACAATGGCGATACTTCAACCATTGGGCGTATGATGCCGCTTCCATTTTGGAGTTCGAGAATCGTTCCTGGTTTATTTTGGCACTGAGCCGTCTGGCGGTGCTTTCCGGCGAGAACCCTTTTATATTCACCGGTGAGTTGAAGAAAATTCGTATTGTTTCTAATCGCCTTGGCTATGGCCCATGCCCGGAACCGGATGAAGAAGTCGAGCAGCACATTACTCTCAATTCGGAAGGACGGGTGTGGTTTTCAGCGTATGTGTTCGGACAGCGCCGTGATGGGCATTATGAAAAGTCCAGAACACAAAACCTGAAAGTTGATAAAGCTGTTGCAGAAAGAATTATGTCCGCATTTTCAGCATATTTCAGCAACGAATATACAGAGGTATTTGCAACAGACATTGGTGACTGGAATATGGAGCTTACGAATACGGACGGCAAGACCTATAAATTTCGTGGTTCCTTGTGTTCCGAGTTTGTAGTTCAAGGTGTTGACCTTTCGGATTTACTCCGTCAAAGTTTGGATATGCCTGATTTGTATGTCTTTGATGGAAACAACAAGCCAGACATTGTGAATCGGATCGAAGTGTTCTATCACCGCATCACTAAGATAAAACCGAAGGAA
>JBJEFM010000016.1:0-4022 GCA_051874035.1 Bacillus sp. (in: firmicutes) | reverse complement strand
TTTATTGGTCAAAAGGTTACAGAAGTGAATACAGAAAAGAACTTGCCTTTCGGAATAGCTTTTGAAACAGCTGGTTTAATCGTTGAATGTCCTTGGAGGTTACAAGTTTCTAATGAAGTTGCAATTGGGTACTCGGATTGTATCGAATCACCTGACAAGTACTCACATAAAAATGTGGAAAAAATTCTATTGGGGAAAAGAATAGCGAATATCTTACATTTTGAAAAAGTATCTGATCTAGTGGTGGAGTTCGAAGGCAATATTTATCTTAAATTGTTCCACGACAGTAATTATTTTGAAGGATGGCAGTTACGAGGAGACGATGGGTTTTATTTGTTTGCTTTACCAGGAGGTCATTATTCAGATTAGTTATATTAGAAACATTTTTTTGAGAATATGTAAATGAATCATATTTCCTTTCTTATAAACGAATACAACCAGTAATTATCATTGAACTAAACGTGCATAGCAAAGATAAAGATACATTTAAACTTCCATGAACGGATTACATAGTATAGACCAAACTTTATTTCAAAGCCGCAATTCCCCCTATGATAGCATTGCCGCCGTTCCGTTAAGAGAAAAGGACAAAGAGCCTAAAAGGAAGAAAAGAAGAAAACAACGTTTATTCGTAGAAAACTTTTTTCCTTCGTTCCAATATTGCAAGAAAGCAAAAACAGTGCAATAGACTTTCAATTAACATTCAATATGAACGTAAAATGCACTTTATAAATGGTTTTTAGAGAATCAATAATGCACTCAAAATGAATTTATTTTAAAAGTGAACCGATTGCCATAGAGGGGAGATGCGGTTGTATGGTATACCGCACCACAATAAAGAAGCCACGCTCCAGGCGTGGCTTCTTTATATAATGATTATTTGGTATCGCCATCATTGTTGCTTGGGAAGGCGAAGGAAGAAGTGGTTTCATCGGTATCTTCCAACCATTTCTCAGAAATGGTCTTGCTCTTGGTGAAGAAGCGCGCTTGGTCGGGGCCGAACATGTGGCCTTCACCGAACTTCGAGCGCTTCCAGCCGCCGAAGTTGTGGTAGCCGACCGGAATCGGAATCGGAACGTTGATGCCTACCATACCGACCTCGATTTCCTCTTGGAACTTGCGGGCTGCGGCGCCATTGTTCGTGAAGATGGTGACGCCATTGCCGAGCTCATGGTCGTTGATCAAATCGATCGCTTCCTGCAAGGACTCCGCGCGGACCACGATGCGCGCCGGACCGAACACCTCTTCCTGGTAGACTTTCATCTCAGGCGTCACATGGTCGAGCAGGGTAGGGCCGAGGTAGAAGCCGTCCGATGTTTCACTAATGCCAGGCGTCCGGCCATCGACCACCACCTGCGCGCCTTCCTGGATGCCGAGGTTGATCGCTTGAAGGATGTTTTCCTTCGACTGCTTCGTGATGACAGGCCCGAAATCGACCGATGGATCTGTATATGGTCCGACTTTCAACGCTTGGATTTTCTCTTTCAGAATGGCGACGAAGCGATCAGCCGTTTCTTTGCCGACAGGGATTGCTCCCGAAATCGCCATGCAGCGCTGCGATGCCGCGCCATATGCCGCGCCGAGGAAGGCATTCGCTGTCTGTTCCAGGTTCGCATCCGGCATGACGATCATGAAGTTCTTCCCGCCGCCGAACGCCGCCACGCGCTTATTGTGCTTCGTTCCTGTCTGATAGATGTATTCCGCCACCGGCGTGGAGCCGACGAAGGAAATCGCTTGGACCGCCTCATTCTCCAGCAGTTCATTCACCGCATCCTTGTCGCCGTTGATGATGGTCCACACGCCGTCAGGGAGGCCGGCTTCCTGCCAGATCTGCGAAATATAGAGCGCGGAGATCGGCACACGCTCGGACGGCTTCAGAATCACCGCGTTGCCGACCGCGACCGCCATGCTTGTGATCGCAAGCGGCACCATGACAGGGAAGTTAAACGGCGCGATCGCCGCCACCACGCCAAGCGGCGACTTCGTGGAAAGCGCGTTGATATTGCCGCCCACATTGACCGAGTATTCGCCTTTCAACAGATGCGGTGCGTTCAGCGCCAAATCCACCGATTCCAGACCGCGCGTGATTTCACCCTTGGCATCTTCCTTCGTCTTCCCACTCTCTTCGCAAATCACATTGATCAAGTCCTCTTGCTTCTCCACCAGCAGTTGGCGGAAGCGTTGGACAATCTCCGTGCGCTTGCCGACGGATGTCTTCTTCCAAGCCGGGAATGCCACCTTCGCTTTCTCAATCGCGGCCTTCACTTCACCACGGTCCGCCAAAGGCACCTGGGCGATCACTTCTCCCGTTGACGGATTATATACATCCGAGAAACGTCCACTCGTGCCGACAACCATTTTCCCGCCGACAAAGTGATGCAGTTCCCTTACTTTTTGATTAACTGTCATTGATAAACACCTCTATTTTCATATTTTTATCCCGTTTAACAGGTACCGATAGGCGGAACCCCACTATCTTTATATAAAACTCTTAATCTATACTTTCTTCTATGTTGGAAGTTCGTGGAGGGATTTTGTTTTTATTCCGTTGTGTAAGGACGTACATCATCATGGTGATGCCCGCCACGATGCAAGTGAAGATAATTTGCGAACGCATCGAATCGATGAGGAACATGGCGATCAATAGACTCGAAACAGCGATAATGGTGAAGTAGGTTAGATATGGATACAGCCACATTTTCACGGTTAACAATTCCGGTTGTTCCTGTTCGACCCGTCTGCGCGTGCGCAGTTGCGAAACGGCGATGATCAGATACAGAATAAGCGTGATCGCACTGCAGGAGTTGAGCAAGAACATGAAAACCTTATCCGGTGACACATAATTCATGATGACCGCGATATAAGAGAAGAAGGTGCCTGCCAGGATTGCCTGCACCGGCGCGCCTTTTTTGTTGAGCTTCAAAAAGCGTTTCGGCGCTTCCCCTTTCTCAGCCAATGAAAACAGCATCCGCGAAGTCGCGTAAAGAGCCGAGTTCAAACATGATAGAACGGCTGTCAGCACCACGACGTTCATGATCTGTGCGGCGGCGGGGATGCCTATGTGGTCAAGTACAGCCACATAGGGGCTGGTCAAAATATCCGAAGAGTGCCACGGCAACAGCGTGACAACGACGGCAATGGAACCCACATAGAAAATCAGGATGCGCCACGTGATCGAATTCGTCGCACGTGTGACGGCTTCTTGCGGTTCGGCTGATTCCCCGGCCGCAATGGCGACAATTTCGGTGCCCATAAATGAGAAGATGACAATCACGACTCCCATCAGCACAGCCCCGAATCCATTCGGCAGAAACCCGCCCTCATGCACCAGATTGCGCATGCCGACCGGCTCGAAATTCGGCGCAATCCCGAAGATGATGAAAGCGCCCAGGACGAGAAACAAAATGATGCTTGCCACTTTAATCAACGAGAACCAATACTCGAATTCGCCAAACGACTTAACCGAAATGATATTCGTCAATGTTAAAGCCACGGTCAAAACCAGGCTTAAGAGCCACAGCGGGATGCCGTCATACCAATATTGGATGATGGCCGCGGCGGCTGTCGCCTCCAACGCGATGGCCACCACCCAGAAGAACCAATAAAGCCAGCCGATCAGAAAGCCGGCCCACGGCCCGATCGCTTCATGCGCATAGTGGGCAAACGAACCACTTGTCGGGTTCATCGCCGCCATTTCGCCGAGCATCCGCATCACTAAGATGACAATCAAGCCTGCCAGCGCGTAAGACAAAACAGCGCCCGGACCCGCCGTATGGATGACCGATCCACTTCCCATGAACAGGCCGGCCCCTATGACGCCGGCAATGGCGATCATCGTCATATGGCGCTTCTTCAAACCTTTCTGCAGCTTCGTCCCATTACTCTGCAAGGAACCACCCCTATCATTAAATATTCTCAAAATAATTACTCTTACTGTACCATCCATGCACCACTCCTTGAAATAGACAGTTGGTAAAGAAAACGGCATTGCCGTTTTACATTTTGTGAAAAAAAGAGTTTCA
>JBJEFM010000015.1:0-4105 GCA_051874035.1 Bacillus sp. (in: firmicutes) | reverse complement strand
GAAAACAGTTCTTTAAAGAAAATCTCGCTTGTGATCTGCTGGGCAACATCTGCATTCCGATCAGAGAGATAATCTGTAAAATTGCCTTCTTCGGTTTCCAGCGAAGAAAAAAGGCAAATATTCTGTCTGATGTACTGATCACGCATTAAATATTTATCCTTATTATAAGATTTGTTCAAAAAATCCAGCTCCTCTGCAGTTACGTTTTCATATCTTACTTTCTGGTATTTGTCATAAAATGTGTATATTCTTTCTTCCATGATATTTTCCTCCGATTTGTCGATTTGGTTAATTGGCAACAAATCGAAGTCATGGATATCTGGCATAGTGCCAGCCTTTTGCCTGCATGATGATATGCCTTTCCTTTCCGGCATCTCTGCCGCAAAAAGTCATCAATGAGCTGATGTGCCTTTTGGGCATAAAAAAAGGCCATGCCCTTTCGGACACAGCCAGATGCCTAAAAATCTTGAGAAAAGAAAATCCTCCGCAGATATCTATCTGCGAAGGACTATTTTTCTCAGCATATCAATTCTATCATCTACACATTTTCATTGTAATACCACTTACCTGCCAATGCTCTGCCAGTTCACTACCTATTTACTTCCATTTTTCTTCCAGTCTTTTTTATATGTATTTCTTCCATTTTCGCCTCCACTTTTTCCGGTCTTGTAAATGCCCATAGCATAGTAGCATATAAACGAATTGCTTTTTTCCGATTCCTGTAATATGTCGTACTTGGCATATCATCCAGCATCAGCATCACATCATCATTTGTATTCCCGGACTCAAAATACCGATATTTCAAGAGTCTGTAATACAGTTGACCATTCTTCGGATAATCCCTCAATGCCAAAAGGGAGTCTCTCATAATCTCCAATAGGCACAAATTCATATCATTATTCAGCAACTTATCCTGAATTCTTCGTTTCTCTGCAGTCGAATCGAAATCAACCAATTCGTAAAGCATTTCTTTTAAATGCTTTCCTTCCACGACATATAACTCATAATCTATATCTACAATATTTTTTTCAATACGGAACATCACCTTCGTATATTGTTCAAGTAACAGCTCCGTATTTTTATAGGCTTCTTCAGTCACCACTTCCATATTGTCAAAAATATTTTGAATTGTCTGCATAATTGTCCTCCTTCCCGACTGCACCTGCAGTCAGACCAATCATAAAGTATTTCTCAGCAATAACTGCTGTGCTGAACATCACTGTCATGCAGCTTCCGCAGAAATTTCTACAGTGGGATTGTTTTCATTTCTGGCTGACCGGAAACTATATGATATATGTAAAGCAGCCGGTTCTCACGGGAAAGGATGTATCCCCGACTACTGATGTTTCTGTTTTGACTATTTTTTATTTTCAAAGGGAGCCCTGTTTTAGGGCATCCTTTTGGAATCGCTTATTTTCGTTCCATAAACCATTTATAATTTTCTTCATATGTGAGATGGCATATCTTACCTTCCACCATACAAGTATAGCGATAACCGGTACCACCAGCTTTCCTGCTCGCACATCTTTCCGGTTTTGAAATTTTATCAATTTCATACCGATGTCCGTCTTCCCATACAAACGCTTTTGGAATCAATTCACCTTCCCGGCTAAACACCGCCAGGACATCAACATATACCTTATCCATCACTCAAAAACACCTTGCCTCTCCTATCCGTGGAAATAACCTTGCGGATGAACCGTATGCTCTCTTGCATTTAATTGTGCCAGGAGCTTATCCTGATAAACGAAAGCTCTTTGAATGCTTTGGTATCCAAACCTGGCTCGGATTTCATCCACTACCTGATCCATCTTTTCCAACTTTTCTCTTTTCTGTTCACTAATAAATAAGTCCAACTGATACGGCATATCATCTGATACCAGATCACATCCCCGGACGCCAAGACTTCTAATAGGATGTTCCCATCTGTAATTATCTTTAAACAGTCGATACGCAGCCTGAACAATTTCATCCGTAATATTGGTTGGACGCTTCAATTTGCATTGTCTTGAAAAATGATATAACTCATTATCACGAATTGATATTTCAACCACTTTACATTGAAATCCATTTTCACGTAATCTGGATGCTACACTTTCAGACAGAGCCATCAAAATAATCTTTACATCCAAATCATTCACCAAGTCTCTTGGCGTCGTTGTGCTATTTCCAATAGATTTGATTGGAGCTTGATACCCTTCTACACAAACTGGCGTTTCGTCCCAGCCATTTGCAAAAGTGTGTAATACCAGTCCCATCTTTCCGAGACGACTCTCCAATATAGCCGGTTCCGTATTTGCAAGTTCACCAATTGTTTTGATTCCTAAAGTCTGCAGTTTTTTATTAGTGCTTCTGCCGACATAAATCAAGTCTCCTGCCGGAAGGTTCCAGGCAAGGTTTTTATAGTTTTCTCTTGAGAACTCTGTAATGGCATCAGGCTTTTTATAATCGGAGCCAAGTTTTGCAAATATCTTATTCCATGAAACACCAATGCTGACCGTGACTCCCAACTCATGCTTTATTCTTTTACTTATTTCATTTGCTATTTTCATTCCATCGCCTTTTATTGAAGTGCTGGCAGATACATCAAGCCAACTTTCATCAATTCCGAATGGTTCTCTCAAATCTGTATATTCACTATAGATTTCCTGTGCCATTCTTGAAAATCGCAAATACAAATCCATTCTTGGTGGCACAAAAATGATTTCCGGGCAAACCTGCTTTGCCTGCCATAATGCCATTCCTGTTTTCACACCAGATTTTTTTGCAATATAATTTGCTGTAAGAACAATTCCGTGCCTTGCTTCCGGATCTCCTCCTACCGCTAATGGCTTTCCCGCTAATTCCGGATGATGCAGCATCTCTACACTTGCATAAAAACAGTTCATATCAGAATGAAGTATTGTACGTTCCATATCATCACCGCCCAATCAATATTAGCAACATATAGCAAGTTTATTATTGACTTTTTCTTTTATCCATTCTATAATTTGCTTATAGTTACGATAGATTGCCACTTCTTGCTAATTCGTATTCTAGCAACTATTGGCATGATTGTCAAGATACTATTCGCAAGAAATAGCAAATCAAGAATGGAGGCGCATTATGAAACCCTTTAAAGAGAAAGTAAAAGAACATCGAGGACAACTTGGATTAAGTCAAAAGCAGCTGGCAGAAAAAGCCGGGATTGGATTCCGTACCATCGTTACTTATGAAGCTGGGGAACGCTTTCCCCAATCAGCGCAACTCTATAAGCTGGCAAAAGCATTAAATGTATCAACCGAGTATCTGAAGGACGATTCCATCGAAGACCCGACCTATGGACTTGACCGGATGGACTATGTTGAAGAAATGCGTCAGATGACCAGTAAGCAAGATTCCCTTAATCTGGAAGAAATGCTGAGACAAAACCAGACACTTTTTGCCGGTGGCACAATAAGTGAAGAAGCCAAAGATCAATATTTTCAGGCTGTGATGGAAGCGTATCTTGATTGTAAAAAAGCTGCGAAAGAAACTTTCGGCAGAAAAAAATCTGAAAATCTTGCATCTACTGATAAGTAATCCTCCTGCTATCCTTTTTATAGGACAGCTTTTATACTACACTGATAGTGAGAAATCCTATCTACTATAAAACAGGGAGGATGTGAATTCGATTGACCATTGAAACAATAGCAGACACAGTCAAACAGCTGCAAAACAAATATGATGAAACTGATCCTTTTCGTTTAGCTAAGGCAATGAAAATCACAGTAAAGTTACGCCCAATGGGAATCTATGAAGGATGCTGCAAGGGATTTTTTCTAATTTCACGGCGGATGAAACATATCACAATCAACAGTGATCTTCCAGAACTTTTGCAAAAAGTAGTCCTCTCTCATGAACTGGGTCACTGTGTATTACATGCAGACTCTGCAGCCAGCGCACCTTTTCATGAGGTAACTTTATTTGATAATACGGACCATAAAGAATATGAAGCAAACATTTTTGCTGCCGAATTGCTCCTGCCAGATGAACAAGTTCTGGCTCTGCTCAATGATGATTTATTTTTCTTTGACGTCGCAAAAAAATTGTGCGTTCCATTTGAAATGCTGGATTTCAAATTCCG
>JBJEFM010000014.1:0-21950 GCA_051874035.1 Bacillus sp. (in: firmicutes) | reverse complement strand
GGATTCCTGCGAACACTAGTGTATCCACCAGTTATTTTAGCAGGCTCTACCCGTAATCCCTACGGTGAAAACACAAACTATTTTGTACGTTGAACGCCCCATGCGCCCTATTGTGCTTGGTTTTCGCTAATTCGGTGCGCATGGGGCGTTAGAACGTTGAAGGTTTTACGTGACAGACGTTATTCCTGCCACAACCCTATATCTTCAGTTTTCAAAGAACAACTTACAGGAATATTATACCATACGAACACGTGTTTTGTCTATCGACAACCGACATTCATCTCCCACTTACTCTTTGGGTTTCACCCTTCGCATTCCTCGAAGTGGGAGTCTTCTGCCGGAAAAAACTAAAAAGGCGGACAGCCTTTTTTATGCTTATAATATTCAGAAAAATTAAAATTATTAGAAAGAAGGCTGATCTATGAAAAACAGTATCAATCTTGCGGGGGCATATATCGGAATCATTGTCGGGGCCGGTTTCGCTTCGGGGCAAGAAGTACTGCAATTCTTCACCCATTTCGGCGTGTACAGCATTCCGGGCGTATTGCTTGCTACAGTATTATTCGCTTTTCTCGGCATGCAGATTGTTCAACTTGGCAGCCATTTTCAGACTGTTTCACATAAACAAGTCATCTATCATATTTGCGGTCAATATGTAGGACTGGCGGTCGACATCCTAATCACCTTTTTCTTATTCGGCGTTACGGTTGTTATGGTTGCAGGGGCAGGTTCCATCTTCCAACAACAATTCGGCATTCCAGCTATTGTAGGAAGCTTGATTATGACCGTCATCACAATCGCGACATTACTATTGGATATTAAAAAAATCATGCACCTCATTAGTATGATTACACCATTCTTACTGGCCATTATGATTGTGATCGCCGGTTATTCTTTCTTTACAATGGATTATAGTTTCTCCGAGATTGGACAATATGCCGATGCAAGTTCAGCTGCGGCATCTAATTGGATAGTAGGCTCCTTGTTATATGTTTCTTATAATATTGCAGCCGGCATTGCGATGCTTACTGTAATGGGCGGGACACTAAAGAATAAGAAAGAAGCTGGATGGGGCGGAATTATAGGAGGAATCGGGCTAGGTGTGCTGCTGTTCTTGATTAATATAGGAATGATGGCCGACATGCCGGGCATTCAAGGTGTGGAGATGCCGACTTTATATTTAGCGAATGAGATATCGCCATGGTTGGGAAATATCCTTTCGGTTGTTCTACTCGGAATGGTCTATAATACGGCAGTAGGCATGCTATATGCGTTCACTGCACGCTTTATTCCGGCAGAGACGAAGATGTTCAAAGGGGCTGTCGCAGGGGTCGGCGTTTTAGCCTTCTTGGCAAGTTTCATCGGATTCATTACGCTTGTTGGAACAGTGTATCCTGTGACAGGCTATTTAGGATTTGTAATCATCGGGGCTGTCATTGTTTCGTGGGTTCGGAGCAGGAAGAGTGAAAAGACGATGAATGCAGAAGCAGCAGAGGGATGAGCAATCATTATAATAGATAGATAGTAAGAAATGCCTTTCTTTTAAAAAACGGAAAGGTATTTTTTACTTTTTTGTGCGCGAAATGTGAAGAAAATTTTCAAGATTATGTGTATATTTAGAAGTTATTTATCATTAAGACTACATTTAGCAACAATATTGAATATTTCGTTTCAGTCTGTTGATATCTGTGTTTTTAGCATAGATTATACTATATGATAAAACCATAAAATGATCATTGCTTACTATTGAAAACATGGTTGGCTGTACAGATGTGAATAATGCGTTTATTAATTCATCACGTTTAATATTGCCTGATTCCACGCACTGTTTCATGGAGGGAATATTAAAGTGTTCCACTATCATTTATTCCGCATTCGAATTGTTACGCAACTCAATCACGTTCCTGCATCATAAACCGTAAAGGATTTGTGAAAGAAAATCAGACAATACAAAACGATGGATAAGTCCCCTGATTAGAGGAAGCACTCTTTTGTATTCCAATAGTCAATGCTTGTCTGATTGCGAAAGCCTTGATCAAAGCGAAATCATATCAGGAAGTCGCTGGATAAGCCCAGTGATTATTATTAAAATTGTGAATAAATTCTCGTTTGTGCTTGAACTGGATAGTGACGGGTGGATTTGTTCAGTGAAGGAGTTGGATTATATGTCGCAAGTGAAAGAAGATATGTCTTTGGCGAAATACTTGTTTCACAAAGGTGAGAACTTTGAAGTCTACGATTATTTAGGCTCTCATCCTAGTAAACAGAATAGAAAAGCAGGGTTCATATTCAGGGTATGGGCACCGAACGCTCAAGCTGTTTCTGTAGTCGGGGATTTTAACCATTGGAATCATCAGTCTCATCCAATGGAAAGGATATCAGAGGAGGGGATATGGGAGCTGTTCATAGAAGGATTACAAGAATTCTCATTATATAAATATGCGATTACTACAAAGAACGGCCGGCTTCTATATAAATCAGACCCCTATGCTTTCCACAGTGAAACGCAAGAGCGTACAGCTTCTTATACATATAGCTTAGAAGGTAAATTTAAATGGACTGATGAAGATTGGCATAAAAGTAAGGAAAAACAAAATGTATATGAAAGCCCGATGAACATTTATGAGGTGCATTTGGGATCGTGGAAAAAAACAGAAGATGGCGAGTGTTTGAATTACCGGACGTTGGCAGATGATTTAATCCCGTATGCGAAAAAAATGGGCTATACCCATATCGAATTATTGCCTCTTGCAGAATATCCTTTCGATGGTTCTTGGGGTTATCAGGTCTGCGGCTATTATAGCGTCACATCAAGATTCGGGAAGCCCGAGGATTTTATGTATTTCGTCAACTTGGCCCATGAGCATGGCATAGGGGTCATCATGGATTGGGTCCCGGCGCATTTCCCGAAAGATGCCCATGGCCTGTATGAATTTGATGGACAGCCATTGTATGAATACCAGGACCGGTTGAAACAGGAGCACAAGCAATGGGGGACAAGAATCTTCGACTTCGGCCGAAATGAAGTGCGTTCCTTCCTTATTTCAAATGCCATGTTTCTGATGGAGAAATACCATATAGACGGGATAAGAGTCGATGCCGTCGCCTCCATGCTTTATTTGGATTATGACAGAAGAGACGGCGAGTGGAGAGCGAATAAGCACGGCGGCCGAGAGAACCTGGAAGCTGTGGAATTCTTGCAGAAGTTGAACCAGACAGTGTTGACGAAGTTCCCCAATAACTTGATGATTGCTGAAGAATCGACAGCTTGGCCGGGAGTGACGCTGCCGCCGGATCACGGGGGACTGGGTTTTAATTTCAAATGGAACATGGGCTGGATGAATGATGCATTGTCTTATATAGAAATCGATCCGATCGGCAGACAATATAATCACGGAAAATTAACATTTCCGATTATGTATGCTTGCAATGAAAATTATATTTTGCCGATTTCACATGATGAAGTGGTCCATGGAAAACGCTCCTTATTAGATAAAATGCCGGGAGAATATGAAGACAAATTTGCGGGAGTGCGCAGTTTCATTCTTTATATGCTTTGCCATCCGGGCAAAAAATTGCTGTTCATGGGATCGGAAATAGGCCAATTCGTTGAGTGGGACTGCAGTAAAGAAATCGAATGGTTCCTCTTAAAATATGACTATCATAAAAAGCTGCAGACCTTTTTCAAGGAGGCGAATCATTTTTATTTGGAGCATAAGCCTTTATGGGAGTTAGATTGCTCCAGAGACGGATTCGCTTGGATTTGCCATAACGACCATTCGCGAAATGTCCTGGCATTCCGCAGGATTGATAAAGAGAACAATGAATTACTTATCCTTGTGAATTTCTCTCAAAGTATGTGGGAAGATTATTATGTCGGTGTTCCTTCCGAGGGTACATATAAAGAAATCTTCAATACGGATTTGAAGAGGTTCGGCGGATCGGGACAACGTAACCGCAAGCTCCTTAAATCAATAGAAGGAACGATGCATGACTATGAACAATATATCTCCGTTAGTTTGCCGCCATTGACAGCAATTGTTTTTCAACAGGTGCAACAAAAAAAGACGAAGATTTAATAGAGA
This sequence comes from Bacillus sp. (in: firmicutes), assembly GCA_051874035.1. Lineage (GTDB taxonomy): Bacteria > Bacillota > Bacilli > Bacillales > DSM-1321 > Bacillus_AD. The sequence continues at coordinate 17,865 of JBJEFM010000014.1, read as the reverse complement.
GGTTTCAAGAGGAGGAAGCAGTATATGTATAGAAAGAAGAAATGTGTTGCCATGTTGCTTGCTGGGGGGCAAGGGAGCAGATTATACGCCCTTACGAAGCATATAGCGAAGCCGGCGGTTCATTTCGGTGGGAAGTACCGTATCATCGATTTCACTTTATCCAATTGCATTAATTCAGGTATCGATACGGTCGGTGTATTGACGCAATACCAGCCATTAGAGCTGAACGATTATATCGATAACGGAGAGCCGTGGGACTTGGACCGCACCTACGGGGGCGTTCACATGCTGCCGCCTTATCAAGGGATCGAAGGCGGAGATTGGTACAAAGGAACGGCTAATGCCGTTTATCAAAATATGAACTTCATTGATCGTTATACGCCTGATTATGTGATCGTTTTATCGGGCGACCATATTTACAAAATGGACTACAACAAGATGCTGGATTACCATATCGAGAAAGATGCTGATTGTACGATAGCGGTTCTTTCCGTGCCGTTTGAGGAAGCGAGCCGCTTTGGTATCATGAATACAGAAAAAGATGGAAAGATTTGTGAGTTCGAAGAGAAGCCGGCAGTGCCAAAAAGCAATAAGGCTTCAATGGGGGTATATATTTTCAAGAAAGAAGCGCTCTTCCGCTATCTGAAAGAAGATGAAGCAGACCCGAATTCATCCAAGGACTTCGGCAAGAACGTTATACCGGCTATGTTGAATGGCGGAGAGAAGATGTATGCGTATCCGTTCGAAGGATACTGGAAAGATGTAGGGACACTGCAATCTTTATGGGAAGCTAATATGGATTTGCTGGGGGAATCGCCTAAATTAGATTTGAAAGACGACAAGTGGAAGGTCAGTTACCGCCATTATCCTGATCCTCCTCATTTCATCGGCCATCACGGCTCCGTTAAAAATAGCATAATAGCAGAAGGGTGCGAGATTGAAGGTACTGTCATTAATTCGGTTCTATTCAGCGGTGTAACGGTGGAAAAAGGGGCTGTTATCAGAGATAGCGTTGTGATGAGAAACACATGTGTGAAAGAAGAAGCGACAGTCGATTACAGCATCCTTGATGTAGGGGTCCGGATTGAAGCTCATGCAAAAGTGGGAAAAGAGCGCGCTGAAGGCGTGGAACTTACAGTACTCGGAAATTATGTGAAAGTGGCGGAAAGCTCAAGCGTTAGTGCCGGCGCAATCATCGATGGATACACTCATGTGGAAAATAAAGATGCAGCAATGAATTATGCGAGAAGAGAAAGAGAGGTTGTAGAATGAACGCGCTAGGCATCATTTTTACAAATATACGGGATAAAAATGTTTCAGAGATTACGAAGGAGCGCATTATGGCTTCCGTTCCGTTCGCCGGACGTTATCGTCTGATCGACTTTGTCCTTTCCAATATGACGAATTCGGGCATTATTAAGGCGGGCGTCGTCACAAGACATAATCAACAGAATCTATTGGATCATTTAGGCACGGGGAAGGCTTGGGATCTAGCCCGCAACCGTGGAGGCATTCGTGTTCTGCAGCCGTATTGCGAAGAGTTCCAGGCATTCCATATGAAGGATAATCGTGTGAAGACACTAAAAGGCATTATGGGTTATTTGGATAAAGCGGATGAAGATTATATCGTTATGTCCGATTGCGACATTATCTGCAACATCTCATATGCCGATATTTTGCGAAAGCATTGCAACAGCGATGCGGATATAACGGTCGTTTACCAAAGGAATGAAGAAGATGCCGAGTGGCAGGGGAAGCGAACAGTCCTTGAATTCGATGAACAGGGCCGCATTATACATACAAAGAGAACATCCAGTACGAAAAAAGGAGACGCTTTATATTTAAGCACCATGGTAGTCCGCAAAGACTTCCTTAAAAGGCATATCGAGCGGGCTTTCAATAAAGGGTATAAGAGTTTATTGAAGTATTGGATCGACCATACAGCCGAATTTTCGATCAGAGGTTATGAATTTAAGGAGTATTATGCATATATCGACTCATTGGAGAGTTATTTGAACAGCAATTTGGCTGTGCTGGATCCAAATGTTCGAGAGGCATTATTCCGCAAGAAGTACTGTCCGATTTACACAAATGTGAATGATTCGCCAGCCACTATGTACGGAAAAGACGCTGTAGTGGAAAATTCAATTGTCGCAGATGGCTGCGTCATAGAAGGGATTGTCACAAATTCTGTTATCTTCCGGGGAGTGAAGATTGAGAAGAATGCGGTTGTAAGCAATAGCGTTGTCATGCAAGATAGCGTGATCGGCAGGAATGCGATGCTGAATCATATTGTTATGGATAAAGATGTGGCGATCGGTGATCACCGTACATTATGCGGGCATGAAACACACCCTTTTTTCATTGAAAAGGGAAGCGTCATTTAAAAAGATTAAGAAGAATAAGCAGGTAAATGGACGGTGAGAAAGATGGCAAGAAAAAAGATGAGAAAGAGAAAAACTCCGAAGGTGAAGGTTACGAAAGAAACTTCCGTCGCTGGAACAATCGAACTGAAATCCCCGGATTTAAAAGTTGCTGTAGAAGAAGCCCCTGTCTTTCAGGCGACAGCATATGAAGAAGCAGTGGCTGCCACAGAAGAATCAACAGGAAAAAGCCAGGCTGGTATTGTGCAAGAAAATCCGAAAATAAAAGTATTGATAGCCGCCTCAGAAGGAATGCCTTTTGTGGTGACCGGCGGCTTGGGTGAAGTGATTGGCTCGCTGCCGAAAGCGATCATGAAGGAGAATAGCGGAGCATTCGATGTGCGTGTTATTCTTCCACTATATGAATCCATTGGCTATGAAGAGCGGAAACAAATGGAATTCCTTGGACATTTTGATGTGAATCTGGCGTGGCGTAAACAATATTGTGGAGTTTTTCGAACCGAGAAGAACGGAGTAACATATTATTTTATTGATAACGAATATTATTTCAAACGCTCCAGAGCATACGGCTATTATGACGATGGCGAAAGATATGCCTTCTTCAGCAAAGCGGTTCTGGATAGTATTCCTTTCATGGATTTCAGCCCGGATCTGATTCATTGCCATGATTGGCAGACTGCCTTGATTCCTGTTTATCTGCATTATAATTATCATCATGTTCAGGCCAAGTCCATCTTCACGATTCATAATATTGAATACCAGGGGCAGATGGACCTGAACGTTATTGAAGATGTTTTTGGATTGCCGAAAGAAGCGGGGGCGGCTCTTGAGTATCGGGGCTGTGCGAACTTATTGAAAGCGGCAATCGAATGCGCGTACCGGGTGAATACGGTAAGCCCGACTTATGCGGCGGAATTGAGGGATGATTATTTCGCAAAAGGATTAGCGGAAATTATCCAAAAAAACCAATGGAAGATGAGGGGCATTTTAAATGGAATTGATGTAGATAGCTATAATCCGGAAACGGATGCTTCAATCTTTGTTCCATATAATGCGGAAACAATCCAAAAGAAAAAAGAGAATAAGGCGGAATTGCAACGGCTCGTCCATTTGCCGGTAGAAGAGCATGTTCCTGTAGTCGCCATCATCAGCCGGCTTGTTGCCCATAAAGGCGTGGATTTAATAGCGGCCATTATGGAACAGCTTGTAAATGAGAATGTGCAGGTTGTTGTGCTTGGTATCGGAGACCAGAAATATGAGGATTATTTCAGAGGGCTGCAGGAGCGATATCCAGAGAAAGTGGCGTCTCTCCTATGCTTTAATCAGGATTTATCAAGGAAAATATATGCAGGGGCGGATTTGTTTTTAATGCCATCGAAAAGTGAGCCTTGCGGTTTGGCGCAAATGATTGCTTCAAGATACGGGACAGTTCCGGTCGTGCGGGCTACCGGCGGCTTGCGCGATACAATCCAAGATTGCACACACGGAGAAGGAAACGGCTTCGTATTTGAAAGTTATAATGCCCATGAACTATTGAACGCTGTCCATAGAGCCTTGCATTTGTATAAGGATGAAGCATCGTGGAATCGTTTAGTGAAGTGGATTATGACGCTTGACTTCAGTTGGGAGAAATCTGCAAGAGAGTATGAACAGCTTTATTTAGAAGTGAATCACATATAATGTCGGTGTACCCGTTGTTTACTAGGCACTAAGACTTCCCTTCACCACAGAAGTGAAAACACAAGTGTGTAAGCAGAAGATCAAGTGCCTGTAACAATCCAATCGGTTCATCTAATGATAGGCGAGGATGAAAAATCTCCACCTATCAAAGATTCATTTGATAACAATTTGTTTTTTAGGATGGAACATAGTAAATAATGTATGATAGCCAGCCCAGGCTGGCTATTTCCTCCTAGGCAGAGGGAAGTATCAGGTAATTCGATGGGAGGAAGCACTATGGAAGAAGCAGTTAGCAGAAACGAAATCAAACAAATTATAGAGAAGAAAATATCTCGCCATTATGGTATTTCAGTAGAAGAAGCCTCCAGAACCCAAATCTATAAAACATGTGCAAGAACCATTCGTGACCTTCTCCAAGAAAAGCGTACGAGATATCATGATCGCATCAAGAAGCAGCAAGAGAAGAAAGTATATTATCTATGCATGGAATTCCTTATGGGAAGATCTTTAAAAAATAATATTTACAATTTAGGGCTTCAAGAAGTGATGCAGGAAGTTCTCGATGAGTGGAATATCAAACTTGAAGACTTATATGAAGAAGAACCGGATGCCGGTTTAGGAAATGGCGGATTGGGCCGCCTGGCATCTTGTTTTATGGATTCGCTTGCGACGTTGGAATATCCGGCTATGGGCTATTCGCTTTGCTATGAATATGGATTGTTCAAACAAAAGATTGTCGATGGCTGGCAAATGGAACTGCCGGATATTTGGCTTCCTGGCGGGGAGGTCTGGCTCAAGAAACGGAGTGATCTTACGTTCCCGGTGAAATTCGAAGGGCGGATTGAAGAAACATGGACAGAAGAAGGGTTGAAGATTGACCATCGCGGCTATGACGAAATCGATGCAGTAGCGTATGATATGATGGTTTCCGGAGCTGACTCCGATGGTGTGGCGATTCTGCGTTTATGGAAAGCGAGAGACATTAAGAGCTTCGATATGAATTCTTTTGCCAATGGCGATTATAGCCGGGCTATGAAGGAAAATACAAATGCTGAACTAATCAATAAAGTCCTTTATCCTTCAGATAATCATGCGGAAGGGAAGACATTGCGCATCAGGCAAGAATACTTTCTTGTCTCCGCTTCTATACAATGCATTATCCGGACCCATGTAAAGCAATATGGCACATTAGATAATTTCAGTGAGAAGGTAGCCATTCATATCAATGATACACATCCTGCTTTTTGCATTCCGGAATTGATGCGTATATTTATGGATGAATATCACTATAATTGGAATGATGCCTTCAAGATGGTGACGGAAACAGTTTCTTATACGAATCATACGGTTTTATCAGAAGCACTTGAGAAATGGCCGGAGGAACTGATCAAACAGCAATTGCCCCGCATTTATGGAATCACTAAGGAATTGAATGAACGTTTTTGCCGCGACATGTGGGAACGTTACCCGGGAGATTGGGATAAGATTGAACGTATGGCGATTATCTCGAATGGCCAAATGAGAATGGCCAATTTAAGCATTGTCGGCTCTTCCCATATCAATGGTGTATCGAAGCTTCATTCCGATATATTGAAGAAAGATGTATTCGCTGACTTTTATCAAACTACGCCGGAGAAATTCACAAATGTAACCAATGGCATCGCCCATAGAAGATGGCTTTGCCAATCGAATCCCGGCTTAACCGCCTTGCTTGATGAATGCATCGGCGATGGATATAAAAAGGATGCAAGCAAGCTTGCGGATTTCCGACAATATCATAATAATAAAGGAGTTTTACAGCGATTAGGAGAAATAAAATTAAACAATAAAATTAATTTTTCTAATTTGGTGAAGAAACATGATATTCAAATCGATCCCCATTCCATGTTTGTCGTCCAAGCGAAGCGGCTTCATGAATATAAGCGCCAGTTACTGAACGCCCTTAGGGTCATTTCTCTTTATCTGGATCTGAAAGAGAACCCGAACATGGATATGACACCGCAAACATTCTTGTTCGCAGCTAAAGCGGCGCCAGGCTATTACGCCGCAAAGGAAGTCATTAAATTGATTTGGCATTTAGGCGCAGAAATCGATAAAGATCCGATTTTGCGGGAGAAAATCCGTGTCGTCTTCTTGGAGAATTATTGTGTGACCATGGCGGAGCATTTAATGCCCGCAGCTGAGGTAAGCGAGCAAATTTCCTTGGCAGGCAAAGAGGCGAGCGGCACAGGTAATATGAAAATGATGATCAACGGCGCCATAACCATAGGAACAATGGATGGGGCAAATGTAGAAATCTATGAAGCTGTAGGAAAAGACAATATTTTTATTTTCGGCATGAATGCCAAAGAAGCGGAAGAACGATGGAAAGCAGGGTATAGCGCTTTTTCCTATTATAATCATAACGGGAAAATCCGCAAAGTGCTTGATCGACTGCGTTATGGATTCAATGGTGAATCATTCGAGTCCATTTATCACTATTTGTTGGTAGGGGATTACGGAATCGGTGATCCATATATGTGTTTGGCTGATTTTGATGACTATTTGCAGGTCCATGATCGATTGCTGGGTATGTATCGCAATCCAATGGAATGGAATAAGATGTCATTATTCAACATCGCAGGTGCGGAACATTTCGCAGCTGACCGAAGCATCAAGACATATGCTGAAGATATATGGGGCCTTACATCTTTAAAATAGGAGAATAAGGAGATGTTTGAGTGAAGATTGATATTTGTTCACGGTTCACAGGAGGGAATTTCCGTTATCCGTCAGAGGCGGTTCCTACTCATTCAAACATTGCTTTTGATATACAAGTACCGCGTTATTATGGACTAAAAGCAATTGATCTTGTGTGGATTAGCGATGACAATAATCAATATGAATATATCAAGATGAATTGGATAGGGATGGAAAAAGGGAGGGACATTTTCTCAACGACTGTTACCGTGGAAAAACAAGGATTGATTTGGTATTACTTCCGATTGGTGTCTCAAACAAACATCTCCTATGTAGGAAAGCAAATGGATACGATCATTGAAACAGAGGAAGAGCCTCCTTCCTGGCAATTGACGGTATATGATGAAAGCTTCACTACACCCGACTGGATTAAAGGGGGAATGTTTTATCATATTTTCGTAGACCGCTTCGCCAAGGAGGGCTCTTATCCGATGAAGCAGAATACAGTGTTCCGTAAAGATTGGGGAGGAATGCCTGTTTTTGCCCCGAATGAAAACGGGGAAGTCATGAACAATGACTTCTTTGGAGGCAATTTTAAAGGCATCATTTCCAAGCTTGACTATCTGCAATCATTGGGGGTGAATTGTCTATACTTGAGCCCGATTTTCGAGGCTTATTCCAATCATAAATATGATACAGGGGATTATATGAAAATCGACCCGATGTTCGGGACGCTGGAGGATTTTCATAAGCTTTGCATAGAAAGCGAAAAGCGTGGCATGCGTATCCTGTTGGATGGAGTATTCAACCATACGGGTTCAGACAGCATATATTTCAATAAAAAAGGCACTTATAATAGTGTAGGAGCATATCAATCAAAGAGTTCGGAATATTATTCCTGGTTCAAATTCATTGAATACCCCGATAAATATGAAAGTTGGTGGGGGATCGACACTTTGCCTTCCGTTGATGAATCCGACCCGAGCTATATGGAATTCGTCACAGGGGAAAACGGTGTCGGAATCAAGTGGCTGAAAGAAGGGGCGTCGGGTTGGCGCTTGGATGTGGCGGACGAACTGCCGGACCTATTTCTTGAGAAGTTCCGTGAACACATAAAGAATGTTGATCGTGATGCGCTGATCATAGGTGAGGTTTGGGAAGATGCCTCTCATAAAATCGCTTACGGAAAAAGAAGAAACTACTTTTATGGCCAGCAATTGGATAGCGTGATGAACTATCCGTTCATGAATGCCATTATTCGTTTCATCCGTTACCGTGATGCAGAGAATATACATAATACAGTAACATCGATTCTGCAAAACTATCCCCCGTGCGTCGTTCATTGCCTGATGAATATGATCGGCACTCATGATACGAGAAGAGCGTTGACGGCCCTTGGGGGAGATGAATTGCATAATGCATCTAAAGAAGAGAAATCAGTTGCCAGGATGACAGAGCGGCAAAGAAAAGAAGGCTTGCGTTTATTGAAGCTTGCGACGCTGCTCCAAATGACCTTGCCGGGAGTTCCTTGCATTTATTACGGGGATGAAGCGGGGATGGAAGGATATGAAGATCCTTTCAACCGCCGTTGCTATCCTTGGGGGAAAGAAGACCGCAACTTGTTGGGTTGGTACCGGAAGCTGGGGGCGATTCGCAAGGCGCATTCGGTTTTTAAAGAAGGTACCTATGAAACGATTTATGGAAAAGAAGGGGTATTCCTCTTCCAGCGTTCGGATGAGACAGAAAAAGTCGTGATTGGCGTAAATCGTTCCGAGCAGCCTTTTCAGATAGAAGTGGAGCATACGTACAAAGACCTTTTATATGGAAAAGAAGTGGGTGACGAGTATGTCATCCAGCCGAATGAAGGTTGTTTATTGCTGCATATAGAATAACTATATAAATAAGCTGTGTAGAGCGCTGCTCGCAATAGCAGAAATAGATATTGAAGTTTTGATAGGGGGAGACCGGCATTGAATTATATAGAACAGTATCAGAAATGGATGAATAGCAATAAAATTGATGAACAGATGAAAAAAGAGCTAGCAGCGTTAGGAAGCCGGGAAGATGAGCTGAAAGGGAGATTTTCTTCCATGCTTGACTTTGGCACAGCGGGCCTTCGCGGAATCATGGGGCCCGGCTTACATAATATGAATGTCTATACTGTTCGCTATGCGACGCAAGGACTAAGCGATCTTATTTTGGAAAAAGGGGCGGATGCGGCAAAAAGAGGTGTTTGCATCGCTTACGATTCTCGTATTATGTCGGAGGAATTCGCTTGGGAAGCGGCTTGCACATTAACAGCCAACGGCATTTCTGTTTATATATTCGATGAACTCCGCCCGACGCCTGAGCTTTCTTTTGCCATCAGGGAATTGGGCGCGATTGCCGGAATCAATATCACGGCAAGCCACAATCCGAAAGAATACAATGGCTATAAAGTATATTGGGAAGATGGAGCCCAACTGCCGCCTGAACATGCTAAGCAAATTTCTGAACGTTTGGCGCAGATGGATATCTTTGATGATGTGAAAACATGTTCAAAGGAAGAAGCAATCGGAAAAGGGCTCATCACAGTAGTCGGCAAGGATTTCGATGAGAAATATATCGAAAAGGTGCTGGGCGAATCTGTAGGTAAACAATATGTAGAGAAGGCGGCTGAGAACTTCAGGATGATTTATTCCCCTATCCATGGCACAGGATATCGGATTGTCCCTGAAGTGTTAAATCGATTAGGCATTAAACACCTTCTGGCAGTCCCGGAGCAAATGACACCGGATGGCAACTTCCCGACAACGAAATCACCGAACCCGGAGGATAAAGAAGCGTTGCAAGTAGCAATCGATCTGGCAAAAAGAGAAGACGTCGACCTGATTGTAGGGACTGATCCGGATGCCGACCGCGTCGGGATTGTCGTCCGCAATATGAACGGGGAATATATGGAATTAACGGGCAACCAAATAGGGGTCTTACTATTGGATTATTTAATACAAACCCGAAGAGCAAATGGAACATTGAAGGACAATGCTGTTGTCATCAAAAGCATTGTATCAACGAATATGGCAAAAAGTATCGCTGAACAAAATGGCGTGCATATAATGGATGTATTGACAGGCTTCAAATTCATCGGAGAGAAAATTAAAGAATTCGAAACAACAAATGAGTATTCTTTCTTATTCGGATTTGAAGAAAGCAACGGTTATTTAGCGGGGACATATGCGCGGGATAAAGATGCGATTGTTGCTTCGATGCTAATTGCCGAGATGGCCTGCTACTATCATTTGCGCAATATGAATCTATCTGATGCGTTAATCGATCTTTACGAGAAATATGGCTACTTTGATGAACAATGTGTATCGATTACAATCGATGGTTTAAATGGTGTAGAAATCATTAAATCAATCACAACCAGTTTGCGCCATAATCCGCCTTCAGAATTTGCGGGGCTGACAATTGCGAAAATACGCGATTATCAATCCGGCAAAGTGAAGGATACGGCAACAGGCGAAGAAGAAGGCACAGGTTTACCGATTGCAGATGTGCTGTTCTATGAGCTGGAAGATGGCTCTTCTGTTATTGTACGACCTTCCGGTACAGAACCTAAATTGAAGCTATACATTATGGTAAAGGCCGATTCGCGTGCGGAAGCTTTAAAGAAAAAAGAAGATTTAGTGAATTATAGTAAATCTCTCGTAGGGAAGCTGAGCGAAAATGGCGTGCGCTAATCGTTCGTTTCAACGTACAGCTGGCGCTTTGCTGCCCATCTTCTCGCTGCCCGGCCCATATGGAATAGGCGTTCTAGGAAAAGAAGCAAGAAGGTTCGCGGACTTACTGGCGGCAGCTGGGCTGCATTGCTGGCAAGTGCTGCCGACCGTTCAAGCAGGGGCCGGGAATTCCCCTTATTCAGGGGTCTCGGCTTTTGCTGGCGACCCTCTTTATATCGACCCAGAAACGCTATATGAGAAAGGGCTGCTTACAAAAGAAGAATTGGAGGATGCTCGTTATCCCCATTCTTCTTATTCTGTTGATTATGAGTGGTTATTGGAGAACAAGCCCCTGCTCTTAAAGAAGGCTTATAAACGGATTACCCCGTCCATACAAGCGGAAATCGAACGCTTCATGGAAGAGAATAGGTTCTGGCTTTATGATTATGCCTTGTATATGACAATGCAGGAAAAAGGGAAGAACGTAATCAACAAAGCATTTTTGCCCAAAGAGGAAGAAATCGCTTTAGCAAAAGATGACATCTTTTTTTATTATTGTTTCGGCCAGTACGAATTCTATAGTCAGTGGCTGAAATTGAAAAAGTATTGTAATGATTTAGGCGTGGGCTTCATTGGTGATTTGCCGTTTTATGTATCCTATGACAGCAGTGATGTATGGGCGAATCCCGATTTGTTCATGCTTGATGAAGAATTCGAGCCAATCGGCATTGCCGGGACTCCCCCTGATTATTTCTCGGAAGATGGCCAGTGCTGGGGAAATCCGCTTTATGATTGGAAGGAAATGAAGAGCAGGGGATATGAATGGTGGCATAAGCGCATCGCGTTTCATTTAACATACAACGATGCTCTTCGGATTGACCATTTCCGCGGTTTTGAGAGTTTTTGGTCCATTCCGGCAAAAGATCGAGATGCTAAGAAAGGGCATTGGGAAACAGGTCCGGGCTTAGAACTGTTCGATTTATATGAAAAGAAATATGAAGCGGCGCCAATCATTGCGGAAGATTTAGGCACGGTAGATGAAAAGCTGTTCGCCTTTGTGAAGAAAAGCGGCTTTCCGGGGATGAGAGTCATGCAGTTTGCATTCGATTCCTATTCGGATAATCTGCACCTGCCCCATAACTATATCCGTAATACAATTGCCTACACAGGAACGCATGACAATAATACGACGCTTGGCTGGATTTGGGAGGCGTCGGATGCGGACCGGAAGCAAGCGGTTGAGTATTGCAATGTGCCTTTCGGCCAGTGGCCGGAAGGGGGCTATCATTCTCCGCTCTGCCGCGGCTTTTTGCGGACGCTCTATCAATCTGTTTCTTGCATTGTGATTGCTCCTCTCCAGGATTTCTGCGGTTTCGGGGAGGATACGAGAATCAATATTCCGGGCAAAGCCACGGGTAACTGGAATTTCCGTTTCACCGCGGAGAATTTGGAGCAGATCGATACGAAGTTCTTCTTGCAATTGAGTGAGACGTATAAGCGGAATAACCCTTTCAAGTTCATAGTGGAATAGAAAAAGCAATCGACAATCTTTTAAGAGATGTCGGTTGCTTTTTTGGTTGTGATATTTCCGAAGCGGAAACCGTCCTCGGATTCGACAGTTTCATATCGATGGCGCCTTTGATGAAATAGCAGACGACATTACGAAATAGCCTCTTTCTTTATATTCAGTAGCTTCAGCGCTTGCTGCAAGGCACTTTTTTCTTCTTCATTCAAAGGAACTATCGGTAAACGGACGCCTCCTACAGGGATGCCGTTTAGGTTCAATGCTGCTTTTACAGGCGATGGGCTTGGTGCAGCAAAGAGCGCTTTAATGATTGGCAGAAGATTCCGGTGGGCGAGGGAGGCTTCTTGAAGGTTCCCTTTCTTGAAGTTGTCGATCATCATCTGCATTTCATTCCCGATAATATGGGACGCAACCGAAATGACACCCGCACCGCCAATTGACAGTACCGGCAGGGTCAGCGCATCATCCCCGCTGTATAATGAAAACTCTTCGGGCGTTTGGCTGATGATTTCAGCCATTGCATCTAAATTGCCGCTTGCGTCTTTAATGGAAACGATGTTCGGAATCCGGGCAAGGCGGACCACGGTTTCAACAGATATATTGACAGAACTGCGCCCCGGTATATTATAAAGCATGACCGGCAATGTTGTTGATTCAGCGATGGATTTGAAGTGTTGATACAGCCCTTCTTGGGACGGCTTGTTATAGTAAGGGGCGACAAGCATGATTCCATCTACCCCTGCTTTTTCTGCGAGTTTCGTTAAATGGATGGAAGCTCTCGTATTATTGGAGCCGGTGCCGGCAATGACAGGAACTCTTCCGTCCGCCACTTTAACGGTGAATTGGAATAATTCCACTTTCTCTTCCATCGTCAACGCAGGGGATTCACCGGTCGTGCCGGCCACCACTAAACCGTCTGTGCCATTGGCGATTAAATAATTGATTAAGTTTCTTGCAGCGTTAAAGTCAATTTCGTCATTCGAATTAAACGGAGTTACCATAGCTGTTAACAATTGTCCGAAATTCATTACTTCTCCACGTCCTTTATCATTTTTATAAAAAAATAGAGGGAGAAGGGCAATTAGTGCGTTAACGCAAAAAGCAACAACGAGGCTTCGTTGCTGCAGTAGAAACAATATGTAGCAAAATCATTTCTGTGCGTAAGATAGCCCTCCATATAGTTGCCTATATGACAGTTCTGTATTTATTCAATAACAGAACCAGCTCCAAGAAATATGAGGTTCTGGAAGCTTCGGCAAATCCCCCTTTCCGCAATGGTCGTCGGATCTCATCATCCTTCCATATGCGTACTTATGGTCTTTGCGCCTCTATCCTTACTTCAAAAAAACATTGAAATAAGTGAATATTTAATTAAATTACATGTTACCAGTTTCTTCACTCCATTGCAATGGAAAGTTAATTCGGGATTTACAATGAATTTACAAAGAACCAACAGAGAATTAATAAAATCTGTTTAGTATATGAATTGTATATGAATGCATTGTGAATACAGAATAGCCTGTAGATCATCGAGGAGGTTGAAGTTGTGAGGTTTTTCCAAAAAATAATGGTGGGGGCCCTCTTGCTATCTTTAGCTGCTTTAACAGCGGCCTGCGGTTTCACAGATGATAGTCAAGCGAAATCCCCAACGGGCAAAGCGGCAACGATATCCATTTCAGGATCGACATCTGTCGGGCCTCTCGTGGAGAAATTAGCTGAAAAATATAAAGACGAGAATGAAAACACTAAAATAGAAGTAAATCAAATAGGTTCATCCGCCGGCATCACGAATGCCATTAGCGGTGTTTCGGAAATCGGGATGTCGTCACGGGATTTGAAAGAAGAAGAAAAATCCGACGGGTTGACTGAAACTATCATCGCTTACGATGGAATTGTAGTGGTGGCCCATCGGAGCAATAAAGTGAAGGATTTGACGGTGGAGCAAGTAAAGCAAATCTTCACCGGTGAAATTACGAATTGGAGCGAGCTCGGCGGAGATGATATGGAGATCGTGGTCGTTTCCAGAGAAGATGGTTCGGGCTCCCGTGACGCATTTCAGGAAATCGTCGGATATGGATCAGGAGAGTTGACGAGGGAAGCGATTATCGCGAGCGGCAACGGCAATATTAAAACGACTGTGGCCACCAATAAGCACGCGATCGGTTTCATTTCATTCGAATATATCGATGATTCCATCTCAACGATGAAAATAAATGGAGTGGAAAGCACAGCGGAAAATGTGCTGGCCAATAAATATCCTTTATCCCGCCCTTTTTTATTCGTTCATAAGGAAGCTGACCTTTCCGGGGCAGGGAAGCAATTCATCGATTATATTTTAAGTCCGGATGGACAACGCATTGTTTCAGAAACAGGAGCCATACCAATCAAATAATTGAACTTACACTGACACATCTCTAGTGTCATAAACGTCATGTGTACAAGCAGCATTGGAGGAATGCGACATGCAAAGCCCATTAAGTGAAAATCAAGTGGTAGATACGAGGAAATCAAATAAAAAGAAATATATGTTGGAGAAGCTATCAGAACGGATCTTTTTGATTTGTGCCCTTCTTTCGGTTATAAGCTTATTGTTAATCATCGGATTTGTATTCTATAAGGGTTCCCATCCTTTCGTGGCGGAAGGATACAGCTTTATTGATTTTATTTTCGGAATGGACTGGGTGCCGAGCGAAGATCGATTCGGAATCTTTCCGATGATTGTAGCATCGCTATTCGCTACGCTTGGAGCGCTTGTAATCGGAGTTCCGGTCGGTCTTTTGACAGCCATTTTCTTGGCGGAAATTGCTCCAAAAAGCGTGGCGAGGATCATCTCGCCAGCAGTGCAGCTGCTCGCAGGCATTCCTTCTGTTTTATATGGTGTATTCGGCCTTGCGATTATCGTTCCTTTCCTGCAGGATCATTTGGGCTTGGCGAAAGGGCAGAGCTTATTGGCTGTCATCATTGTTCTGGCCATCATGATGCTGCCGACAATCGTTACGGTAGCTGAAACAGCGATACGCGCAGTGCCGAAAACGTATCGGGAAGGGTCGTTGGCGCTTGGGGCTTCGCAAATAGAAACAATCTTTAAAGTAATTGTGCCGGCCGCTAAATCAGGGATCATGGCAGCGGTTGTGCTGGGATTGGGGAGAGCGATCGGAGAGACGATGGCTGTCATCTTAGTAGCGGGTAACAGCTTGATTTTGCCTGCAAGTTTGACGGATAGCGTCCGTCCACTGACTACGAATATTGCGCTTGAGATGGGATATGCATTCGGAACGCATCAGGAAATGCTGTTCGCAACCGGGATTGTGCTGTTCTCATTCATTCTATTGTTGAATTTTGTATTGATGAAAATTGCATCGAAGGGCGGTAAATGAAGTTGAGGAAGTTTAAGAATTATATGCTGAGGGGGCTTCTTTGGTTTTCAGCTTTCTTGACAGTTGCCATACTCGTTATCATTGTCGGGTATATATTTTATAAAGGCTATAGATTGATAGATTTCGATTTCATCTTCGGCGATTATTCCCCTGTCGGGCATGGGGGCATCTGGCCGATGATCATTACGACGCTGTATACGATCGGCATTTCACTATTGATAGCGACCCCGATCGGGATCCTGGCTGCTGTGTACCTGCAAGAGTACGCGAAGCAAGGCCGATTGGTGAAGATGATTCGCTACGCGACAGAAAGCTTAACCGGCATTCCTTCCATCATTTACGGGTTGTTCGGAGCGGTATTCTTTGTGACAACGTTGAAGTTGGGCATGTCCATCGTATCCGCATCACTGACACTGACCATTATTGTATTGCCGGTCATCATCCGGACAACAGAGGAAGCTTTGAAAACAGTCCCGCGCACTTATCGTGAAGGATCGCTTGCTTTAGGTTCCACCAAGCTGCAGACATTGTATAAAGTGATTCTGCCAAGTGCGATGCCGGGCATTTTATCAGGAATCATCCTTTCAATCGGAAGGATTGTCGGGGAATCGGCCGCGATCTTTTTGACAGCGGGAACAGTAGCAGCGATGCCGGCAAGCATCTTTTCTTCGGCAAGAACGTTGACGGTTCATTCGTATTTAGTTACACAGGAATCGGGCGATATCGAATTGGCGGCGGCAGTCGGCATCGTATTGATCGTCATTATCCTGGCTCTGAATCTTCTAGCGACATTTATATCTAAAAAGCTTAATAAAGCTGACTATTAAACGAGGTGTACTATATGAATACAGCGATTATCGAGAAAAAACAAACAGAGAATGGCGTTTCAGAGAATAAACTTCAGAATCCGGAAAAGGCAGTCAAGATAAAAGTCGAAGGATTGGACTTGTTTTACGGGGAAAAGCAGGCCCTCTACAAAGTGGCATTGGATATAAAAGAGAAAGAAGTGACAGCATTGATCGGACCTTCCGGCTGCGGAAAATCGACCTTTCTGAGAACATTGAACCGTATGAATGATTTGATAGACGGCGTGAAGATCAATGGCCGTATTGTCATCGACGGCGAAGATATATATGGTTCGAACGATGTCATTAAATTACGGACCAAGGTCGGGATGGTGTTCCAAAAGCCAAATCCGTTTCCAATGAGCATTTATGATAACGTCGCGTATGGTCCGCGAATGCATGGCATTAAAAACAAAAAAGAACTGGATACCATCGTAGAAGAAAGTTTGCGGGGAGCCGCAATCTGGGATGAGGTGAAGGACCGCCTGAAATCATCGGCGCTTGGATTATCGGGTGGCCAGCAGCAGCGCATCTGCATCGCACGTGCGATTGCCATGAAGCCGGAAGTTATCCTGATGGATGAACCGACGTCGGCATTGGATCCGATTTCTACATTGAAAGTGGAAGAACTCATCACAAAGATGAAAGACGACTACACAATCGTCATTGTCACCCATAATATGCAGCAAGCGGCGCGCATATCGGATAAGACCGCTTTCTTCTTGAACGGGGAAGTCATCGAATTCGATGAAACAAGCAACATCTTTTCCATGCCGAAGGACCAGAGAACGGAAGATTATGTGACCGGCCGATTCGGTTGATTTTTAGGAGGGATACCAATGGTGGTTCGTGAAAATTTTGAAAATAACTTATTGGAACTGCAAGACAAAATGTCGGAGATGAGCGGACTGGCGGTTTTGGCGATAGAAAGATCCTTCAAAGCTTTGAAGACGCAGGATATTGAACTGGCGCTGGAAGTCATTGATGAAGACACGGCCATTGATATCCTTGAAACGGATATCAATCATTACGTCGTATGGCTGATTGCGAAAGAACAGCCGGTCGCCAGAGACCTGCGCAGAATCATCGGTGCTTTAAAAATATCCTCGGAAATCGAGCGCATCGCCGATTTCGCCGTGAATATCGCGAAGGCGACAATACGGATAGGGGCTGCCGATTCCCTGCTAGGTCTGACACATCTTGAACAGATGAAAGACTTATCGGTCCAAATGCTGCAAAAAGCCGTGAAATCATTTTTCGAGGAAGATATGCTCCTCGCCAAGGAAGCAGGGGATCTCGACGATCAAGTTGACAGCTACTCCTATGAAACATCCAAGCAGCTTATAAGCTATTTGCGCGAGCATCCGGAAGAAACAAACCAATTGGTGCATCTGCTCTTCGTCAATCGCCACCTGGAGCGCACGGCCGACCACATCACAAACATCGCCGAAAGCGCGGCTTATCTGATAAAGGGCAAGAAGTACGATTTGAATACGTGAGTTTGTTAATTGAATAATACGTTTATAGGGAAGAGCGATTGATGTTCCACGGGATGCCGGTTGCTTTTTTTATCTAATTATGATGTTGGAATAGGAAGAAGGGATGCGTGGTAAAAATGGACTGCTAACTTTGACAGGGATGGGGTCGGGGGTTCGAATCCCTCTCGGGTCATCA
>JBJEFM010000013.1:0-4134 GCA_051874035.1 Bacillus sp. (in: firmicutes) | reverse complement strand
CCCCACCTATCATTAGATGAACCAACCTTAGTTGTTACAGGTACTCGGGTCTCCCGCTTACACATCTGCGCTTTCACTGCTGTGTTGAAGTGGGGGTCTTAGTACCTGTTAAACGGGATAAAAAAGAGAAATACACGGGACTGTATCTCTCTTTAATAGACATGATTTTTCTGTTGCGTCAAAACGGAAGCCACTATGCCTCCATATAAAGGATTTCATAGCTCTCGTCACTGACAGTGATCGTGAAGTCAATATCGACATTCGACCTGCGCATCACATTCATAACATATACGCCTTGGTCTTCTTGATGGACCACATCTGTTATGATAAAGTGCTCATCTTCATTATGCTTCAATTGATAAAGCACGTTAATCATCATGACATTCGCTTTCTTGCTATCCTCGTCTACTAATATACGCAATAGTTTAGCTTCCGCATGCTGTGGGAATTTCTCTTCCAGGGGCCCCGTGTAAAAAGGCTGTACCTTCATTCCTATTTTAAGATCATCCTTCTTCAAAGCATCTCCATCGGAATCCTGAATCTGTGTATCACGTGTAATATGATAGACCGTATCACCGATTAGCAACCGATCATCGCTCACAATCTGTGTAATGAACCCTTCGACTCCACTATGTACGGTTCCATCCCCACAGCCTGTCAACATGGATGCTATAACGAATAATGAAAGCAGCCATTTCATTTTCTTCACCCCGCTATAATGATGAAACTTACTTTTTGAAGAAAAACGTTTGCCCCATTGTCTCAAATATGCGCGGAAACATTGCGAAAAAGATTGTTCCGGCGCTCATCCATCCAGGGAGATTCAATTCCCGTTTATTCGTCAACATGCAGGCCACCACTTTTTTAGCGACTTCCGAGGGATTCAACATATATTTTTTAACATTTTTCACATATGTGCCTGAAGTATCGGCCGTTTCAAAAAAATTCGTTTCAATCGGACCCGGGTTCACGCTTGTCACAAATACATGGTGCTCAGCTAACTCCAATCGTAAAGCATTGGTGAAACCAATGACAGCATGCTTTGTCGCTGCATATACACTTGATTTGGGCGTTGCAATCTTCCCTGCTTGGGAAGCGATATTAATAATATGGCCTGACTTCCTTTCAATCATGGAATCAATAACCATTCTCGTACATGCGATCACTCCAAAAACATTCACATCCAACATTTGCTTCGTTTCTGAAAGTTTGATTTCACGCGCTTCTTCAAACAAACCGAAACCGGCATTATTCACAAGCACATCAATCACGCCTACCGTTTGTCGTATTTCGGTAAATACGCGTTCAATTTGAGACATCTCGGAGACATCCAATTGAAACGAATGGACCTTTACGCCATACCGAGCAGCTATTTCACTCTCCAATTGGCGTAAACGCTCCATTCTTCTTGCAACTAAAACAATCTGTGCGCCTGCTCGAGCCGATTGAATAGCGATTTCCTTGCCTAATCCACTTGATGCTCCAGTGATAACCACTGTTTTATTATGTAATCGATTCAATCTAACCACCTCGGATTTTACTTCACAGAATATATGATGCCTTTTTCTGTTCTTTCTCCTCTAATTTCCCTTAAATCTTCTAAATAGTCAAGCTGTGCAAGCGTTTCCGATATGGTAAGGGGCAATTGCTTCTGATAAACTTTCGGAAATAACTGAGTGCAGATGCCGAAGGCCGTGGTCGGTTGTTCCTGCAGCATGGCTTTTACCTTCATCGCCCGGCTATGTTGAGCAGCGAGGCGTTTCCCGATTAGTTCCTTGGGTTCACGAATGACTCCCCCATGGCCCGCATACACCTTTTGAATCGGCATTTCCGCCAGTTTGCGCAACGATTCGTTCATTAATAGCTGCGCCTTCGGACGGTCTTCGCCAATCGTCATCGGCGGTTCAATCAATGGGTTCGGCGATACATGCTCAAGGAGCATATCTCCGCCGATCAATGCCCCGTCTTCTTCCCTTAATAGGACAATATGCGTCTCGGCATGGCCCGGCGTCTCATACGCCGTCCACCCCGCAAGGCCCGGCACGGCATCTCCATCTTGCAAAACATGCGTCAATGGACGGTCGCAACCGAATTTCATCGCGCTCTTCAATGAACCAATTTGATTTTGATACTCTGCCGGCAATCCCATTTCCTTAGCTAAATCAAAGAAAAATGATGCGTATTCATTTACTCTCTCTTCTGTCATATTGAACCAAAAATCATTGTTTCCATGGCCGAGAAGAGGCAGATCGCGGGACAGAAATTCAACTCCGCCTACATGGTCGGGATGATGATGGGTGACAATAATTTGTTCAATATCATCGATTTCTAAGTTCAATTCTTTCAAGCCGGCTTCAATCGCTTCCTTTGTTCCGGGCATTTTAGTGCCTGCATCCACAAGTGTCAAAGCCTCTCCTTTTATTATATAAGCGTTTACATCGCCTATCGGAAAAGGAGTGGGGATTGTTATTCTTGCAATATTATTTTCCCAATGTGCCATAACTTACTCCTAATCTACAGTTTATGAATTAACATTCATTTTCCACATCACCAGTTTACTATTATTTTATACATAATGTCATTATTTTAAAACAATTAAATGAAAGAATATTCAGAACAATAAACTCTTGGTACTTGACATAATCCACAGTATTCCTTCATAATTTAATAATATGTTAATACTATGAAAGCGATGAATAAGAATAGTAGATAAAGCATGCCGAGAAGAGAGTGAAGTTCCAAGGCTGAAAGACTTCACAGCCCACTGCTTTATTGAACCTGCCTTATGAGCTGTCAGGCAAACCTGACCGTCATTCCAACGATACTGGTCAACAAGTGCATCTCGTAATATAGGCGGGATGAACAAAGGTGGTACCACGGAGAATCAAATCTTTCGTCCTTTTTCTAAGGATGAAAGATTTTTTTGTTTTTCAAATAAAATGAATCTTTGATAGACAGGGAGCCTTCCCGCCTATTATTAGATGAACCAACCTTAGTTGTTACAGGTACTTGATTTCCCGCTTACACATCCGCATTTTCACTGCCGTGCTGAAGGGGGAGTCATAGTATGCATTATAAAGAAGGAGGAATTTCAATGAGTAACATCGCCTTTGTAGGCGCCGGATCGATGGCCGAAGCTATGATTTCCGGCATTACAACACGAAGCAATTTAACATCTAATCAAATCACAGTCATGAACCGCAGCAACAGCGACAGATTGTCATTCTTACAAACAGCATACGGTGTAGAAACAACACATTATTATGAGAAGCTACTCAAAGATGCCTCAATCGTTGTACTCGCAATAAAACCTAAAGATGTCTTCGCCGCTCTCTCTTCAATCAAACCCTATTTACGAGATGATATGCTTCTCATTTCCGTTGTCGCCGGAGTATCGATGACAGATATCGAGTTGATTATCAATCGAAACCTGGCCATTATACGCACGATGCCCAATACATCTGCTGCCATCGGAAAATCGGCTACAGCCATCGCACAGAATCGTTTTGTCACTAATGACCAATTGCAGCTTGCGACATCTCTTCTTGAGACAATTGGTCAAGTGACACTCATGGATGAAGAGCAATTGGATGCGGTCACGGGTCTATCAGGCAGCGGACCGGCCTATATTTATTATTTAATCGAAGCTATGGAGCAATCCGCCGAAAGAATAGGTCTTGGCAAAGAAGATGCCAAAGCTCTGATTCTTCAAACAATTATCGGGGCAGCTGAAATGCTCCATAATTCATCGAAAACACCGCAGATTTTGCGCAAGGAAATAACATCCCCTGGAGGCACCACCGAAGCCGGCTTGAAGATTCTTGAATCCAAGCAAGTACAAGAAGCCTTTGTTGAATGTATTGTAGAAGCAACCGCCCAATCGAAACGGCTTGGGAAGAAGCTAAGCCAGGAAATTCAAATTAAATCACAGTTCACCTGACCCGAAAACAGTTCAAAAACAGGCACCCTGACCGTTCCTGCGGCCAGGGTGCCTGTTTTTGATTGCTTCTTTATTTCAATATTTCCAGTAAATCAAAATCAAACAGGTGGCAATGTAAAGGTTTTCTTGTTTTCTTATTACTTTATCCCGTTTAACAGGTACTAAGACTCCCACTTCCGCGCAGCAGTGAAAGC
>JBJEFM010000012.1:0-68738 GCA_051874035.1 Bacillus sp. (in: firmicutes) | reverse complement strand
CTTAGTTGTTACAGGTACTTGATCTCCCACTTACACATCTGCGTTTTCACTGCTGTGTTGAAATGGGAGTCTTAGTACCTGTTAAACGGGATAAACAATCGGGGAGTAAAATAGTTATCGCGAAAAGCTATTTGCATACGACTACTATGCCTGAAAACCAGTGAATCAAGAGTATATGTCATTGAAATGGCTCATTCTACCGAACGTTCATTGCATTACTTCACTAAACAAAAAAAGCCCTTTTAGAAGGACTTTAAGAAAAAACGCTTATACTATTCTGAAACTGTATGCGTTATTTATTGCCGGGAGCTGGCTGGTCCACCCCTTTCACCCGGTGCTTATGGCCATTATCTTCGGTTGTATAAAAGTCATAGTAATGCACATGCATGCCATTCCCTACTGGTATAGCGGGTCCGGAATAGGCATTATAATGATGCGTATGGCCATCTTCAAATAATACATATCCTTCCGTATAGTGAATATGTCCTCCATCTTGCGTTTGAATGGGCGGGGACGTTACATCTAAGCATTGATGCACATGCCCGGCATCTACAGATGTATAATCCACCGAACCGTGGTTATGATGGGGTACAAATCCATTAACAAAATCATCTTTCCCTGCTCGGTTCACTATTTTCACTCCCTTACCATATTCTCATACACATATATGTTGGAAAAGGCATGTTCATTCCTTCTTCAACTTAAAAAGCTCCTTTATTCCATTGTATTGGAATAAAGGAGCCTCACTTCATTTGATTCACTTCTTCATATGGTCATAATCCATTTTTTCTAACTCAAGGCGCAATTTTTCTGTCTCTAACATAAAGTTCTCATGCTTCAATCTCTCAAGTTCTACCTGATCCTTAAGCATATCGCGCTTCAATCTGGTCTGTTTCTGCCTATGGTCGGTTAAAACTGCGATAATGGGAATGGAGAAAATCAGAACTACAGCTATCAATCCAGTCATAATGGCTCCTCCTAAATAAAGTCTAAAAGATTATATTCGTTCTTATTCCATCATTTATTATGTAAAAATTGTGTGAAATGCATATAACAGCATCTATGGAAATTATATACTTCTCTCACCCATTTTGCTATCGCTCTTAGTCAAATCTTCAAACAGAGTTTCATATAGAAGAGTATGTATTACTTACTCTCTTATTATATCACGTTCTGTTACTGCTTTTTCAAAATTGATTCCGTTCCTATTCTTCTTCCTCTTATGAAAGAATAAAAAACAATCCGGCAAATATATTAAACTATAAAGTGAATCTTTGATAGGCGGGGGCTTATTATCTGTTAAACAGGATAAATATCCAACCTGCCCACACTTATAGAATGGGGAGTGAATTATTATGCCGGGCTTCATTTACTTATCTATTGCATTGATTGTGCTAACCTCCATCATCGCCGATGAAAAGTGTTTCCATTACATTCTACAGTCATTCAAAAGCAAATAGCCACCTTTCCATTGAAAAGGTGGCTGCATATTTAAATAGTTATAATTAGTTCTTTCCGGTCGAGCCGAAACCGCCTCGGTTTAGTTCGTCCAACTCTTCCACTTCCAATATTTCAACTGCTTCCATCTTCTTATTAATGCGGAATTGGCAGATACGGTCCCCTTTTTGAATCGTTGTGTCCCTCATCGCCAATGCAGGGAAGAACCATTGATCATTATTGCCGCAATATGATTCATCAATGACGCCGTATGAATTCGTCTGCAGCACGCCGAAATTCTTGAATGTGCTTGAGCGCGGCACAACATTTGCTTCATAGCCTTCCGGCAGCTTCATGCCAACACCCAGCGGAATAAGGGCATATTCAAACTGCTTGAGTTCCACTGTCTTTGCTGCCCGAAGGTCGATCCAATCGCCGATTGCGATTTTTGAAATTTTTTCGATTTCTTGATCAAAGTATTTCACTTTAATTTGTTTCGTCACGTCTGTAAAGCTCCTTTACTTGCTGAAATAAAAATCTTCGTCGCGCAAATGCTCCACTTTTGCCTTTTTATAGCCATTTCCTTTCATAGAAAAGAAATCATGCGATTTTGTTTTTGTATCCAATCCATTCAACACAATCGGGTTGACTTCTTCCTCTTCGAAATATGCTTCAAAGCCAAGGTTCTGCAAAGCTTTATTGGCATTATAGCGGACGAACTTTTTCACATCCGATGCGAGATTCACCTGGTCATACACATCTTCTGTATAGCTCATCTCATTATTATATAAATCTTTTAGTAAATCATACGCATACTCTTTCAAATCTTGCTTCATCTCATTGCTTTGGGCATTGTAGATTTCTTGCGCAAGCAAACCGATGTATACCCCGTGGATGGCCTCATCGCGAATAATCAAGTTGATGATTTCGCCGCTTTGCATCAACTTGCCTTGCCCATAGAAATAAAGCGGGTAATAGAAGCCGCTATAGAACAGGAAGCTCTCTAAGTAAACAGAAGCGACCATCGCTTTATACAAGCTTATCTTATCACCGTCTTTAATGTTATTATAAATACCGACAATGCGCTCGGCTTTGTATTGCAAATATTTATTCTGCTTCACCCATTCGAACACTTCATTGATTTCCTCGGTTGAAGCAAGCGTCAAGAATATATTCGAATATGATTTGGCATGCACGGCGTTCTCCATCATCGCCATAAAGTTCAATACCGCCTTGCGCTGATGGCCTTTCACCTGCTCGGCGATTTTGGGCATTCCTGTATTGCCTTGTTCCGTATCAAGAAGAGTAAGTCCCGCTAATACTTTCTTATATGTGTCTTTCTCAAGCTTGTTCAAGAACTTCCATGTCAACAAATCACCGTTCAAGCTGATTTCTTCCGGCAGCCAGAATTGCTTCGTATTCTGATTGTAAAACATTTGTGTAAAATTATCGTCATGTTTCGACCAATCCGCCGCATCAAATACTTTGCTCATTATTCATTTCTCCTTTCTCAGACCGTACAAGACAGGCAGCCTTCTTGACCTGTATCCTTCGTTCTCGCATAGTATAATGTCTTGATTCCTTTATGGTGTGCATATAGGTCAATCTTATTTAAGTCTCTCGTCGTCATTGTATCTTTTAAGAAAAGGGTGAATGAAATGCCTTGGTCGACATGGCGCTGGATGGTCGCAATCATATCAACCACTTTAAACATGTCCATATCATAGGCCTCTTTATAGAAGAACCAATTTTCTTTGCTTAAATATGGCATCGGATAATAAGTCTTGGAATTGCCATAGGTTCTTTCCTCAATGCGTTCCATGATTGGCATAACGGAAGCCGTTGCCGATTGAACATAAGAAATCGATCCTGTCGGCGCGATGCATAAACGGTAACTGTTCGTCAATCCATATTTCGCCACATCATCTTTCAACCTGATCCAATCTTCTTTCCCCGGAATGTAGATGCCTTCAAATAATGCTTTGATTTTATCGAATTTCGGCGAGAAATCCTCTTCTAAATATTGCTTGAAATATTCACCTGTCGCATAGGTTGAATCTTCGAATCGATGATATTTAATGCCGGTTTCTTTCGCTATTTCCATAGATCGCTCAATCGAATAGAAATTCACCATCATAAAGAAAGTGTTCGCGAAGTCCCTCGCTTCTTCACTTTCATAGCTGATTTTGTTCTTCGCTAAGTATCCATGCAGGTTCATCGCCCCAAGACCGACGCTCCGCATTAATGTATTGGCTCTTTGGACAGCCGGCGCATTCTTTATTTTTGTCTTTTCCGAAACCGTTGTCAGAGCATCGATGCTCAGCTTGACCGTTTCTTTAATGCTCTTATTCTCCATCACGTTGACGATATTCATGGAAGCCAAGTTGCAGGAAATGTCCAGGCCGATTTCATCTTCTTCCCCGTAATCTGTATAAGAGGATACCTTGGAAGCTTGAAGCACCTCTGAGCATAAATTGCTGAATTTGACTTCTGAAATATGGTTATTCGCATGTACATTGTTGACATTATCCTTGAACATGATGTATGGATAGCCCGATTCAAAACGCAATGCCGCGATTTTCTCCAACAATCTGCGCGGATTGATTTTCTCTTTGCGGACATTCGGGTTGTCCACCAGCTTGTGGTACATCTTCGTCATATTCATCTCATCCAGAAATTCGCCGTATTCTTTATAAACGGAATATGGGTAGAATACGTACATATCCTTGTCTTCGCGCGCTAATTCAATGAATTTATCCGGGATGACCACGCCGATTGACAGTGTCTTCACACGCACATCTTCATCGGCGGAGATTTTCTTCGTTTCAAGGAAATCATCAATATCTTTATGGAAAATGTTCAAATAAACAGAACCCGACCCTTGGCGCTGCCCCATTTGATCCGCATAACGAAATGCATGGTCAAGCAGCTTCATCACGCCTACAACACCTTTGGTCGCGTTCTCGATATCTTTGATTGGCTCACCCTTCGCTCTTATTTTCGATAGGTTCGTAGAGACGCCGCCGCCCACTTTCGATAGCTGCATTGCGATGTTTTCACCCATAGAAATATCATTGAGGGAATCATTCATTTCAAGGAGGAAACAGCTGACAAGCTCGCCTCGGCGCTTCCTTCCGGCATTTAAGAACGTCGGTGTAGCTGGTTGAAACTCTTGATTGATCATCATTCTCGTAATATTCTTCGCTTTCTCGAAGTCTCCGTCTGCAAGGTATAGCGCAACAATCGCAATGCGGTCTTCATAGCGTTCAAGAATCTTTTCACGGTCATTTGTTCTTAGAGCATAATCATTATAGAACTTGAATGCCGACATATATGACGAGAATCTGAACTTCTTATTATAAGCGATGTCATAAATTTCTTTAATTTGTTCATATGAATATTGATGTAAAAATTCTTCCTCATAGTAGTCGTTTTTCACCAAATAATCCAACTTTTCTTTCAAATCGTGGAAGAAAACGGTATTTTGATTTATGTAATCGACGAAGTAGCTATGGGCCGCTTCTTTATCCTTCTCGAATTGGAAGACACCTTCTCGCTTAATCATTATTTCGTTATTTAATTTTAACCATTTCGGAATTTTTTCTTTCATCAAGTATTGCTACCTCCTGTGTGAATATCTCTACATCGCGCTCCGTACCGCTTAGTTCAAATTTCAATAACAGCGGCACTGAATATTGATTGGAAATTCGATCGCCCGCTTTGGCGAAGTTGGCTCCCCATACCTTATTCCCGCTCGAGGCGACTCCCTGTAAGTAATGATTATTATCGCGTAAGAAATCCGCCGTGCTTTCAGGCACTTCACCAAAACCTAAAGTATAGGTCACAAGGATAAAAGGTTCCTTTACCCGCAGCCCGCCGGTTATTTTCATACTCCGGCTCCTTATCTTATTCACGAACCTTTGCACGTTTCCTGTTAAACTATCATAGACTATCAGCATGATTGCTTTCCTGACACCTCGTTCTGCTCATTCTTAAGCGGTCATTCGCCAATCCTAATTGACTATATCGAAAATCTGAAAATTACACGTTGCAGAAACTTTCAGTCACGAGAATCCACTATTTGTCTTTCCCTTCCATTACACTAGTAAAACCACCAAGCAATAATATGGTGGTCGATCTATGACTTATCGGAATAGTACTCAGTATAGCATAGATTTTTTTTAAAAAAACGACTTGCATTTTTAGATTATTTCCTCTTCCCTATCAAAATGCGGCGCTAATCATGTCGAAATTCCATTAAGCAAAGAATTAGGGAATCAAGAAGATATATGCTACACTTAAATCACCATTTAAACCTGTTACTGTTTCGTTTTATCCCTATTCCCTCACCGGAATGGGGATTTTTTATTTAGAACGAAAAAAGCGGATTCCCAAAGGAATCCGCTTCGTTATGGTTGGTACGATTATTGTTTTTGAACGTTAGCAGCTTGAAGACCGCGTTGACCTTCTTCAATTTCGAAAGTTACGCTTTGTCCTTCTTCTAAAGTTTTGAAACCTTCGCCTTGGATTGCTGAGAAATGCACGAATACATCTTCTCCGCCTTCGCGTTCGATGAATCCAAATCCTTTGTCTGCGTTAAACCATTTTACTTTACCTTGTTCCATTACAAGTTGCCTCCTAGTGTGATACCCACACAATATAATACTATCCTTGCTGATACCTGCTAGACCAAAAGTTCTAAAACTTTGTCAATCAATAACAAACAAAAATAATTCTTAGTTAGAATAGCATAACCTTTCCTACTTTGCAAATTTGTTGAAGAATTTTAGAATCAATCTTCCTAACTTTTCCGTTGTTTTCTCTCTATATATAATGTGTACAATGTTGTAGATGCGCTGACAGCAAATAAAAGATCAATAACAAAAATCACTAAAGTGATCGGCAAATACATAATTCGAATAAAAAAGTACACTAAGCAACCGATCAAAAAAATAATGCTCGCATGTTTCGAAAATTTCTTCTTCAAGCGTTCACCCCACCTTCATAGTTAAATTATACCAACAAAAAAGGTGATTGTTTATATGAACCAAGAAGAAATCTTATTTAAAACGCTTCTTGAATTTCTCGATTTTGCTGTTTTCACCGACAATCAAGATTTTATCCCCCCTTTGAAAAGGGACATTCGCGAAATGGGTAAGCAATGGTTCATCATTTCGGATAATGAGAGAAACGGTTAGATTATACCTTCTGGAGAAATCTAATTCACTAAGTGTCTTCCCTAGCATCATTTCCGGCACTTCCGATTCTATGAGAGAAACATTCTTTGTGATTTCCAGATATTCAATGACGCCTTCCATCATTTCTTGCCGGGCTACCTTTCTTCCCGCTTCTTCTTCCGGATAAATCAAACGGTCTGCTCCGATGCTTTGCAGGATTTCCCCCACTTCCTGATTGGTTGCCTTGGCGACAATCCTCCGCGCTCCCCTTTCTTTCACTTTCTTTGTAATCAAGATAGCGGAATATGCATCGGTTCCAATCGCTATAAACACCGTATCGAATTCTTCAATTTTCAATTCATCCAATACGTCGTTGTCTTTGAAATCGCCTACTAAACAATGTGTCGCATATTGGTCGATTTCATCGAGTCTATTCTCATCCTTATCGCAAACCACTACATCGGCTCGCTGTTTATACAATTCTTTGACAATCCCGCTTCCATAACGGCCGGCGCCAATTATTAAAAACTGCTTAATCACTCTGCACTCCTCCTTAACCAACCGCTAAATCTTCTTTTAAATATCCTATTTTTGAACTTTCAACTCTGAATACAAAATAAATCAATGTGAAGATCCCAATTCGCCCAATGACCATCAAGCACATTAAAATGATTTTTGAAAAAGTGGTCAGCTCATCCGTAAGACCCAATGACAAGCCTGTATTGGTGATGGCTGAAATGACTTCGAATACGATCTGTTCGATGGGCGCCGTTTGCGTCAATGTCAGTACAACCGTGGAAATGAAAATTAAAGCGATAAAACTGATAAAAGTTAAAAAGGATTTATTGACGGTTTCTTGAGTAATCGCTTTCTTATAAATAACAGTCTCTTCCCGGGATTTCACCACAGAAACCACTTTAGCAACCAATACAGCGAAAGTCGTCAAACGAACCCCTCCCCCTGTACTAGAAGAGGCGCCGCCGATAAACATGAACAACATAATCAATAGGACCGCAGTAATCGAAACGGAAGATAAATCGATGGTGGACAAGCCCCCGTTGCGCGTAGACGCTGAAAGAAAAACAACGTTAGCCAGCCGGTCGAAAAATCCGAAATCCACAAACGCCCGCCGACATTCCAATGCATAATACACAATCGCTCCGGCAACGAGCAGAACCGCATGCAAGCGAATATTGATTTTAGAGAAAAGTGTTTTTTTCTTTTTAAACGAAAAAACATACTCAATGATTGTCGGATAACCAAGGCTCCCCAAAAAAATCGTTGCGGCGGATACATAAAGCATAAATGGACTTTCTTTAAACAGTGAAAAACCACCCCCGAACAAGTCAAACCCTGAATTAGTAAAACTAGCGACACTATGAAAAATCGTCACAAAAATCGCATCCGGCAATGAATCGAAATGTGGAATGACTTCTCCAATCATCAGAAAGAAAGCGATTGTTTCTATCAGCAAAGCAATAATCAGCACCGAAAAACTTAATGATTGAATCGTCTTCAAATTGCTCTGGTTCTGGTCTTTGGAAATCAATAGCATACTCGACATGGTCATCCGTTTTCCCATCATCAGGAACAGATAGCTAATCAGCACGAGAATTCCCACTCCGCCAAGCTGCATTTCAATCATTAGCAGGACCTGTCCAAAACGGGTCAATTCCTCGGCAACATGTATGGTCGACAGCCCTGTCACACTGATTGCGCTTGTTGAAACAAAGAGAGAATCGACAAAAGAAAGCGCCCCTGTCCTAGCTATAGGCATGACATATAAGCACGCAAAGATAAATATGAATGATATGTACAGCAAAAAAATCAAACGAAACGACTTGATGGCAGACTTCGTCAGAATCATGTCAAGCCTCCTTTTCCTAAAAGGATTCAATTATTCCATCTCTTCTTATATCCCCATCTTACGTTCTGAAAACATCCTCTCATAGTGGCCTTTCACCGAATAGACTTCCGAATTTCTACATATAAAGTGAATCTTTGATAGGTGGGAGTTTTCCTTCATCTCCCACCTATCATTAGATGAACCAACCTTAGTTGTTACAGGTACTTGATCTCCCACTTACACATCTGCGCTTTCACTGCTGTGTGGAAGTGGGAGTCTTAGTACCTGTTAAACGGGATAAAAAAACAAGCGCCTATATTGGCGCCTGCTTGCCGGCTACTTCGTTACATACATCGCCAAAGCTTTTTGTACATCATAAATACTTTTATCTCTTTTGAATTCTTTGGAAATAGGTGTAGATGAGCTGCCGATCCAGATTTTCAATTCCGCATCCATATCGAAATTGCCTGCCGTTTCAACAGAAAACTGCGTAATGTTCTTATAAGGGATTGAATGGTATTCCACTTTCTTTCCAGTCATCCCCTGTTTATCTATTAAAATCAAGCGTAAATCAGTAAAAACGAATAAATCCCGGAACAGCTTATAGGCTTTTTCCACCTTCTCGCCCGGAATAAGGATAAGCGCTAATTCTCCTTCCACCTTGCCTGCATCCGTTTCTGAAACATTACCTAATAATCCGTCTAAAAATCCCATAAAAACCATCCTTTCTGAATAAACTGATTGTATAGATTTATCATACTATGCATCTACCCTGAACAAGAGGATAATATATTTCCATTCTTGGAAAATGAGCGGGGAGAGTCATCCAGAATCGAAAGCAACCTTCTTTTTTCTACGGCGGCCATCCGGGCTGCCTGTTTTCCTATTTTATAATCAAAATAAGTTATTTGAAAGGAGACGGCTATGAAAAATCAAGCGGTATGGTTTCCAAATGAGGACACGATGAAACAAACACGGTTATATAAATGGATACAGCTTTTGGGTTATGATGATTACGATTCATTCTATATGAAATCCATTGAAGATGTATCTTGGTTTTGGAACGAAGCCGTCAAGGAACTCGGCATCAACTGGTATAGACCATATGATACGACGCTGCAGACGGACTCGGATTGGAAGTATCCGCGTTGGTTTGTGAACGGAAAGATGAATGCAATTGAAAGTACGCTTGACAAATGGGCAAAAAATCCGGATACAGCCCATAACAGAGCTTTAATCTGGGAAGGAGACAATGGCGATATAAAGACATATACCTTCTCCCAATTAAACCGTGAAGTGCATGCCGCGGCCGCTGGATTTCTTAAGCTCGGCATTCAAAAAGGCGATGTTGCCACCATTTATATGCCGATGATTCCTGAGACTGTCATCAGCATGATGGCTCTTGCAAAAATTGGCGCCATCTTCTCCCCTGTATTCTCCGGCTACGGCGCTCAGGCCATCGCAACAAGAATCCAAGCCGCGTCCGCCAAATATGTAATCACTGCGGATGGCTATTATCGCCGCGGGAAAAAAATAGCCATGAAATCAGAAGCAGATCAGGCTGTGGGCAGCTGCCCGTCCATCAAACATGTGATTGTCGTCAATCATACAAATGAACAATGTGCCTGGATGGCCAAGCGCGACATCCATTGGGAAGCGCTCATCTCCAACGATACTATCGTGGAAACGCTGCAGACTGACAGCGACCATCCCCTTATGCTGCTCTATACATCAGGGACGACCGGCAAACCGAAAGGAGCCGTCCATACACATAGCGGCTTCCCTATCAAGGCAGCGTTCGATGCCGGCATCGGCATGGATGTGAACAAGGAAGATACATTTTTTTGGTATAGCGACATGGGCTGGATGATGGGGCCTTTCCTAGTATTCGGCGGTCTCATCAACGGAGCTGCGATTGTCCTGTTCGAAGGTGTCCCTGATTATCCTTCAAACGAGCGTATCTGGGAGGTCTGCAGCAAACATGGCGTCACACATCTCGGCATTTCCCCGACATTTATTCGTTCCATTATGAATCAAGATGCTACAGCTATCAACCAGTATGATTTATCTGCATTGAAAGCGATCGGCTCCACAGGCGAACCATGGAATCCTGATCCATGGATGTGGCTATTTAAACATGTAGGAAAGGAAAAAATCCCCATCATCAATTATTCCGGCGGAACAGAAATTTCAGGCGGAATTTTAGGCAACACACTATTGAAACCGATTTCGCCGATCACCTTCAATACGCCTCTTCCCGGCATGCATGCAGATGTCTTCAACAGTGAAGGGCAGCCTGTTGTTAACGAGGTCGGTGAATTGGTCATTCTGAAGCCGTGGGTCGGTATGACGAACAGCTTTTGGAAAGAAAACGAACGCTACGAAGCCGCTTATTGGCAAGTATACGATAAAGCATGGGTCCATGGCGATTGGGTCATCAAAGACAAGGATGGTTTCTGGACAATCACAGGACGCTCCGATGATATTTTAAATATTGCCGGAAAGCGTGTAGGGCCGGCTGAAATCGAATCGGTCATCGTCAGCCATCCGCAAGTAATAGAATGCGCCAGCATCGGCGTTCCCCATGCTGTCAAAGGAGAATGTGCCGTTTGTTTTGCCGTTTTGGATAATATCGCCGCTTCCGATGAATTGCGGAAGGAGTTATTGCAAATGGTCAGCAATGCGCTTGGAAAAGCGCTGAAACCAGCTGAAATCCACTTTGTGCCGCAATTGCCGAAAACCCGTAATGGCAAAGTCATGCGAAGAGTCATAAAAGCCGCCTATTTAGACCAGCCTACAGGCGATTTATCCGCCCTTGAAAACGCGGAAACATTGGAGAATATCAGAAATACAGTGCTATAATAACAAGAGGGGGCCGCAAAAGGGCGCCCTCTTCTACTTTTTCAAGTTCCCTTTAATGTTCCCGGCTGTATTCACGCGTATCCACCGGCGCTCTACTATTTCAAAAGTTTATCCTCATCAGAAATATATTCTCTTTGCCTCGCTTATAAAAGATAAGAGAATCACTATGGAAATGTTGAACCATTTTTTTGTATAGTATTAATGACTACAAACAAGCTACCCGTGTATAAAATGAATCTGTGATAAGCGGGGGGATCCTCTCCCCTCCTATCAGCAGATGAGCGAATCGGGTTGTTGCAGGCACTTGACCTCCCACTTGCACATCTGTGCTTTCACCGTTGTCGCCGGAGTGGGGCCTTCGTACCTGTTAAACGGAATAAAAGGAGATTTTACTTTATGTTAACTAATGCCGCTTTAAAAAAAGACCAAATAAATGAATTGCCATTAATGATCAGCTGCGGAATCATCATTGAGAAAGAGGATAAAATCTTGCTGCAAAGACGTGCAGGTGAAAATCACTGGTGCATACCTGGAGGAATTATGCAAATCGGTGAAAAATATCATCAAGCCGCTGCTCGAGGCGTACTGGAAGAAACGGATTTAACAGTAGAAACGATGCAGCTTTTCGGCATGCAGTCAGGAAGGGATTGCTTCGTCACGAATAAATTCGGCGAAAAAGCCTTCAATCTTCAAGTGATCTTTCACACGACAGAATTCACTGGACGGGTTAAAATTAAAGATGCCGCCAATCGGGAGCATCGATTCTTCAAGCGCACAAACCTGCCGAAAAATCTTAACCCGCAGCAAAAAGCCTTTATAGCGGACTGGAGGGATGAAAAGCAGATTCCCATTATTAATTAATAATGGGATGTTCCCTGCCGTCGACAGGTTCTCTTATTAGTAAGGGAACCTCTATTTCCCGTTCCAGCTTACTGATCATTGCAACCTAAGGGCAGAATATTCAATAATCTTCAATAATCTTCAATCCAAATTGGCTTCATACATTTTTACATTTATCCCCACTTGCTAGTCGCATTAGGTCCGCTTATGGCACTAGCCATCTTCTTAACTTAAAATACTAATGGACATCGTCTATCTTCCATTCCCCCCAATTAAGCAAGCATTCTCTATAGCTCTATAACAAAGAGAAACAACTGCATTAATTAACATACCGCAAATCGAAATGATCATTAGTCTCGATTCGAACCCCATCCGGTATCCGCAAATATAGGGTCATCGACCCGAGGAAATCCTGATGGTCATAGAACAATCTTTCTTTCGTAAACTGCCTGATAGGGAATTCTTTGCTTATTGTATTGAATTCAAATTCAGGGGAAAAAATGTGTAATGTATCTCGAATCAGCTCCATATCAAACGGCCTGATATGTTCTGATATTTCCGCATTTTGAAGATAGAACTTCGAGGTCAAAATATATGATTCAATATATCCGTCCCCCGTTTCTTTCTTCTCCACCACAATTGGGATTTGAAAGTATTGATTATTGACTTCCTGTAATTTCAATACTTCCCCTCTCCATTCAAAACTAGCCTGCGCCTTGATTAGTTCCTTATCCAGTTTATCGATATTGCCACTGAAAATGGTTTCCTCAAAGTCCGCCACTTCTTTTTTTGCAATTTCCACAAAATCCGCTTTAGAAACAACGCGTTCCGTTTGTGGTATGAATAACGATAAAATGACAGCCGCAACGAGCAATGCAACATAGCTCCCGAAAAACCAGTTCAACTTCCTGACAAAGAAATTGTTTTTATTATTCCTGAAATATCGGAAAAGCGACCTAAGCATGAATGCCACGACCACCAACAATAGAATTGGAAGAAATGCCATTAATATATTCATTATTTCCGCACCTCCAACCGATGATTGGCAAAATTCGCGCAGTAAATAAACACCGCAGACACACATACCACTTTTAATACAAAGATTGGAAACGATGATTCCTTTATGAAAAATCCCAAAATAAATTGCCATATGGAGACACCGTTGCCGTTTGAAACGATTAAACCTACAGCAGAAATTGAAATGACCACAACAAGGATACCAATTGCAAACGCTTTATCTTGCTGAACTAGCATGCCGATTAACAGACCTAGAGTACTGACTAAAAAAATATATAAAATAGCCGCTGCCACCCCTATCAACATTTCAAATGGCGCATCCAACAAACCATAATAATTAATATAAAATGTATCTGACCAATAATAGAAAATATCCCTTAAAACAAATCCTGCCATAAAAGCCGTCAAACCACCGACGACACTCATCGCCAATAAAAATAAACTGCTTGAAAGAATACTACTCAGACGATTGCTTACAAAAGTAAATTCCTCATTGCGGTACGTATTCGTTGTCATCGTAATAGCCATCACAAAACCCCAAAACATTGTAAAGATGATTATCACATCCGCTGAATAATAAGAGGCTAGGATTTCAATTATGCCTGTTCCCATGCTGCTTGTTCCTATACCATTCAATGAAAAAAGCATCGCAAATAATTGCGCCACAACTAAGGTGCTCAAAAAGCCCTTATACGATTTCAACTTTAAAAAATATTGTTTCTTTACTAGATTCCACAATCCTTCTTCAACTAAAGGCATCATCAATCCCCCCCTTATGCGGATCAGTCAAATAGATGCATAAATCACTGGCGGCGACAGAAAAAAGCTCAATGCCGGCATTCCTATGAGTGTTCTTTTCCTGCTCGGTTAACTCATCCTTGATGACAACGTATGATTGATTCATACCGATACTCTGTTTATATAAGATTTCCCGGTGCTTGACTATTTCTCCTAAATGGTCGTTGTTACCGCGCAGCCCTATTGCCCACTGCTTTAGTTCCGCAATCGGACAGTGCAGGAACGTTTGCCCATCTTCCACCAATAAAATATCTTCTATTAAATTTTCAATTTCGTCCAACTGATGGCTTGAAATAAGAATAGTGCGAGGATGCGCAATATAATCCTTCAATAATGCACGGTAAAAATCTTTACGGACAATCGAATCCATCCCATTTGTCGGTTCATCAAAAATAGTAAGCGACGATCGTGAACATATGCCTATAATACTATTGAATGTGCTCGACATTCCTTTTGATAACTGGCTATAATACGCTCCTTTATCTAGGGAAAAATAGTCAACCAAGCGATCCGCCAATTCGTAATCCCAGTTTGGATAAAAGCGTCCGGCTTCTTCAAGAATCTCTTGTAAATTCAGTGCTTCCGGCAGATTCATATCTTGTTCCACATATACAGAATTAACGGAAACAAGAAGGCTATTGAATGGATTCTCCGCGAAGACCGTTAATTCACCGGAAGTCTTATAGAGAAAACCGGCAATAAGCTTTAACAAAGTTGTCTTTCCCGCACCGTTCCGCCCGACTATACCAGTAATTGTATTTCCCTCTATTTCAAAGGATATTTGCCGCAATGCCTTCTTCCGCCCGAAGTTTTTTATCAAATTGCTGCACTCAATGACTTTCATTACTCATCCTCCTTGTTATTTACAGCTTCAATCAAACCAATCAGCTCTTCTTCACTCACTTCCAATCGATTCGCTTCAAGCACCAATTCTTTAACTAAGCGGATAAGCGTCCCGTTTTTCCGTTTATGTAAGATCATTTCTCGAGCTGTACTTGCAACAAACATGCCGAGCCCCCGTTTCTTATATAAAATATTTTCGTCCGCCAATATATTCAAACCCTTCGCAGCTGTTGCTGGATTGATATTCAACATCTCCGCCAGTTGATATTGGGAGTAGACTCTTTGATTGCTTTCAAACTGTCCATTAATGATTTCTGTTTCAAGCCATTCTGCTATTTGAACATAGATTGGCTTTGTACTATCGTTGTTTATAATCAAGCCTTTTACACCTCCAGCCACAGTGCATTAGTGTTGTAATGTAGTATATACTATAATTGTAATTTTTTCTATAATTTGTTTATTTCGATAAAAACGAAGTATTATCTTTTCTGTAAAGATATATGTATGATAAAAGTAGTAAAATATAGTGATAAAGAAACAGAAAGGAAGATGAATGTGCAGACTTATCAAACAAGGGCGGATATACCCAGCCAGGAGAAATGGGATTTAACGCATATATACGCGAATGTTGCCGAATGGGAAAAAGGCTATCAAAGGGCGGAGGAATATATCGAGGAGTTGAAGCAATTCAACGGCAAAATCCATGACGGGGCTGCCCTGCTCCAATTCCTACGGAAGCAAGAAGAACTATCGAATATTTTCACGCTTGTATATGCTTATGCAAAACTAGGCAATGATTTGGACACCCGCGATCCCGAAACACAGGCTCTTCTAAAAAGAGCGGAAAGTTTAAGCTATAAACTTAGGGAAGCAACTTCTTTCTTCTTGCCATTCCTGCTTAGTTTGGATGAAAAGACATTGCGGGATTACATCGAAGAACAAGAGGGCTTGCGCTATTTCGAGAAGGACCTGTTCGAAACGTTCCGTTATAAACCTCATGTTCTCAGCAAAGAAAAAGAAGAATTGCTTTCACAGATGGGCGAAGCATTCGGAGTGCCGGGCAATGTTTATAAAATGTTGAACAATGCTGATATCCGCTTCGGTGAAGTGACCAACGACCAAGGCGAAAAGGTCGAGCTGACGCGCGGCATGTACTCAAAATTACTGAAAGACCAAGATCGGAAAAAACGGCAAGAAGCCTATAAAGCATACTACAAACCTTATGTACAGATGAAAAATTCAATCGCAACGACACTTGCCGGAAATATTAAAAACAATGTTATCATGACAAAAATCCGCAATTACCCTTCTGCGCTTGAAAAAGCGTTATTCGGGGATCTGGTTCCAAAAGAAGTATATAACAATCTGATTGCCGCAACGAAACAAAATATCGCTCCGTTACATACATACAGCAAAATCCGCAAAGACAGATTAAAGTTAAATGAACTGCGCCAATACGACTTGAATATGGACTTAGTGGATGAAGTGGAGCAGCAGATTCCTTATGATGAAGCTTATGAAATTATGCTTCAAGCACTCAAGCCGCTTGGCAAAGAGTATATTAAAACATTAGCTTCCTTTAAAGGAAAGAATTATATTGATGTGAGAGAAGCGCCAGGGAAAATGTCCGGTGCCTATAATATGGGCGTTTACGGGGTGCATCCTTACGTCTTATTAAACCATCAAGATACGGTGGACAGTTTATTTACATTAGTGCATGAAATGGGCCATGCGATGCATAGTTATTATTCCAGCGAATATCAACCGCGCATTACGGCAGGCTATTCCATTTTCGTGGCGGAAGTGGCTTCGACTGTAAATGAAGTCTTATTGATCCAGCACCTGTTGCGGCAAACGGCCGATCCTGCAGTGAAGAAATATTATATCAACCACTTTATCGATATGTTCCGCGGCACCTTCTTCACACAGGTCATGTTCGCCGAATTCGAAAAAATCACCCATGAACTCGCTGAAAAGAATGAGCCGCTGAATGTCGAAGTTTTCAACACCATTTATGAGAAGCTGTTCAGGGAGTATAACGGCGACAGCATCACATTCGATGAGGAAGTGAAATACGGCTGGTCCAGAATTCCCCACTTCTACCGCCCGTTTTATGTATATAAATATGCCACAGGCTTTGCCGCGGCCATTCATTTGGCGGATGGGCTGATCCAAGGAAAGCCGGGTGCACAGCAAAAGTACATGGCGTTCTTGCAAAGCGGCAGCTCTGATTATCCGCTTGAGTTATTGAAAAATGCCGGAGTAGATTTAAACAGCCCAGAGCCGATTGAAAGCGCCTTGCGTTATTTCGCCGGATTAGTGGATCAATTCGCCGGCCTGTAAGAGAATTCATTTCTTTAAAAGCCGTGTTCTGCTATGATGATAGAAAATGCATTTTCTTACTTACACTCCTTTATCGAAAGGATCAACAGAAACGGAGGGCTCTTCACTGAGGATTAATCTGACAATAGGTATTTTCTTAGGGTACATTCTCAGCTTCCTATTCATCAGTTTATTGATAGGTGAATTCGATTGGGAATTCTTAAAAGCCGTGTTCATCGGCGGTTTGCTGGGATGCGCCTTGCTGTTCCTATTATTTAGAAAAAAAGAATCGAAAAGAGCATAGCATTCTGTATATTGAAGAGAAAGGTCCTTTCACCGGAACTTCCGCAGTCCGAAGAAAGGGTCTTTTTCTTTTATGTATTTTGTCCTCGCATCTCTTTATCCATATCAAGATTGAAGCAGCGGCGGACCATGTTACGGAACATTTTGCAGAAAGGGCAAAAGGCCAACAACCTTCAAAAAAACAAGGCTGCTCTCCTATCGAGAACAGCCTTATTTAAGTCTATTTATGCTTTCCACCACGTATCCAGCACTGTAATAGGGCCGAAACGTTTATGTTCTGTTTTTAAGTACCAGCCTTCAATTTTTTGGGCCGCCTCTTCGCTGACAGCCTTACCTTCCAAATAATCATCGATATCATCATAAGTGACACCTAGCGCCACTTCATCCGGAATTTGCGGTTTATCATCTTCAAGGTCCGCTGTCGGCGCCTTTAAATATAGATGTTCCGGACATCCCAAATATTTCAGGATTGCTTTGCCTTGGCGTTTATTCAAACGATATAGCGGGGCGATATCGCATGCCCCGTCGCCATGCTTTGTGAAGAACCCCGTGATTGCTTCTGCCGCATGGTCTGTCCCTAATACAACACCTTGATATAATCCGGCTAAGTCGTATTGTGCCTTCATGCGTTCACGCGCCTTTGTATTTCCTTTCAAGAAATGGTTCAATTCTTCGCCTGTGGCATCCTTCACCGCTTGCACGCTCGCATCGACAGCCGCCTTAATGTTCACTGTCACCACTTTGCTGGGTTTCATCCAACTAATGGCATCTTGTGCATCCTGCTCGTCCATTTGAACACCGTAAGGCAGGCGGACAGCAATAAATTGATACTCATTTCCACCTTTCTCTTCGTTTAATTCATTTACAGCCGTTTGCGCCATATATCCGCAGAGCGTAGAATCCTGTCCGCCGGAAATGCCCAACACCAAGCTTTTGAAAAACGGATACTTCTTCATATAATCTTTCATGAAGTCGACACTTCTTCTGAATTCTTGCTGTGGATCAATCTCCGGCTGCGCTTTCAACGCTGTAATAATTTCCTTTTGTAAAGGTCTCATTCTATACCCTTCTTTCTATGCAATCGCTATTGGCATGATTTTACAAACCAATTCCTTTTATTTCTTCATACCTCATATGTATAACACTAAACATATCTAAGGTAAATATTATATTGTTGCATGATCTATTTTATTTGATTTTTTTTCATTATAAAAAACAACCCGCTAAAATACTAGTCTTATCTTTCACTTCCGCCCTCCCCCTTATCCATAATAAAAACTGCATCCGAAAAAGGCTTGTTATCCCTTTTTCGGATGCAGTTTTCATAAAATAAATCTTTGATAGATGGGGGCCTTCATCCCCACCTATCATTAAATGAACCAATCGGATTGTTACAGATACTTGATTTCCCACTTACACTACACTTTCACTGCCGTATTGAAGTGAGAGTCTTAATGCTGGTTAAACTGGTTAAAATAAAAGCCTACAATATTCGGAGCAATCACACAGGGTATACGCCATGCTTACGCTTAGTGAACGTCATTTCCTTGCTGCTATAAGCATCGAAACGATTCACTAATTCTCTGCGCAAATCATTCGCTTCCACCACTGCATCGACAATCATTTCAGAAGCTAAACGATACACATCGATATCTTCACGGTACTCGGCCCGTTTGCTTTCAATGAATGCCGGGCGCTCCTCCGGCGGCAACGATTGAATTTTATTTGCGTATACAGCATTGACAGCCGCTTCCGGCCCCATAACAGCGATAGATGCTGAAGGTAAAGCGATACAGCAATCCGGCTCGAAAGCTGGGCCTGCCATCGCATAGAGACCTGCGCCATAGGCTTTTCGCACAATGACTGAAACCTTTGGAACCGTCGCCTCGCTCATCGCCGAAATCATCTTCGCGCCATGGCGGATAATGCCCGCTTGTTCAACTTTTGTACCGATCATGAATCCTGGAATATCCGCTAAGAATAGCAATGGGATATGGAAGGCATCACACAACGTAATGAATTTAGCCGCTTTATCTGCGCTATCGTGGAAAAGCACGCCTCCTTTTACTTTCGGTTGATTAGCGATGATTCCAACTGTTTTGCCGTCGATTCTGCCAAGCCCCGTTATCAGCTCCGGCGCAAACAGCTTCTTGATTTCCAAGAAACTATCGCCATCCACAAGCCCATCAATGAAATCATACATATTAAATGGAGCGTTTTGATTGGTTGGAATTAAACTTCCTAACGTTTTATCGAGGTTTACCGGTCTGCTTTCCACAATTGCCGGCTTTTCGCTATAGTTTTGTGGAAAATAGTCGATATAACGGCGCGCGAAGCCAATCGCTTCTTCCTCGCTCTTCACAAGTACATCGCCGCATCCCGAAACAGAGCAATGCATCTTCGCGCCGCCCATTTGTTCTTCTGTCACTTTTTCGCCGATCACCATCTCTGCCATACGTGGAGAACCTAAATACATGGAGGCATTTCCGTCCACCATTACAACAATATCGCAAAAAGCCGGTATGTATGCGCCGCCTGCAGCCGACGGGCCAAATAATAGACATACTTGAGGCACCCGGCCTGAAAGCTTCACTTGATTATAAAAAATTCTCCCCGCCCCTCTTCGTCCCGGGAACATTTCCACTTGATCGGTAATTCTGGCTCCTGCTGAATCGACTAAATAAAACAACGGTATATTCAATTTCAATGCTGTTTCTTGAATCCGGATAATCTTCTCAACTGTACGGGCTCCCCAAGAACCCGCTTTGACCGTTGAATCATTAGCCATCACGCATACCTTACGTCCGCGAATCTTCCCGATGGCTGTTACAACGCCATCGGCCGGCAGACCTTCATCCTGGCAATTGGCGAATAAGCTATCTTCCAGCACAACGTCTTCATCGAATAATAGCGCCAAACGATCACGCACATGCAATTTGCCTTTTTCCTTGTTTTTCTCGTGATACTTAGATGCTCCGCCTTGTTTAATTCGCTCTACGATTTGCTCATACGTTTTTTCTTGGATCATCTACTATTCTCCCTTTCTTATTCGCCTTTATAGATTGGCTTTCTCTTCTCAGCAAAAGCTTGCAGACCTTCTAAGCGGTCTTTGGTCGGAATTGTCGCACTATAACACCATTCTTCCACTTTCAATCCTGTCTGGAGATCCGTTTCCATACCGTAATGGATTGCTTTCTTCGCTTGCTTTAAAGCTATTGGGCCGTTTTGAATAATACGTTCGGCAAGGGCTGATGCCGCCCCCATTAACTCAGCCGGTTCGACAGCGCGTGTAATCAAGCCGATTGTTTCCGCTTCACCAGCTGTAATTCTTGCCGCGGTGAAAATCAATTCCTTTGCTTTCGCAACACCAATCAAGCGGGGTAATCGCTGGGTGCCCCCCGCACCGGGGATAATCGCCAACGATGTTTCGGTCAAGCCAAAACTAGCCGTATTGGAGGCCACGCGCAAATCGCATGCCAGCGCAAGCTCCAATCCGCCTCCGAAAGCAACCCCGTTCATAACGGCGATTACAGGCTGCGGCAGCGCTTCTACTT
Source organism: Bacillus sp. (in: firmicutes) (assembly GCA_051874035.1). Taxonomy (GTDB): domain Bacteria; phylum Bacillota; class Bacilli; order Bacillales; family DSM-1321; genus Bacillus_AD. The sequence goes on along the minus strand of JBJEFM010000012.1, from coordinate 47,739 downwards.
TCGTTATGGTGTCCCTGATGAGCGAAACAGCCTTCTCCACTTCATGATTCTTTAATCCTTTTCTTTCCTTTAAATCCGCTCCGGCACAAAAAGCTTTCTCCCCGCTGCCTGTAATCATTACGCAGCGAACCGTTGCATCATCAGCGATTTCTTCCAAGATTTCATGCAACTTTGTCAATGTCTCTTTATTTAATGCATTGGCTTGATTAGGACGATTTAATGTAAGCAGCACAATGCCTTCATCAAGCTGTTCAATTAAAACAACATCGCTCACTTTTATGCCCTCCTCCCTGTAATGGAATGGACAGTATGTTGTCCATTCCATTCACTATTTACTTATTTCACCGTATTATAGATCGCCATTTGATGGCTCCTTAGCGGCTTACGAATGCGATTTTGGATAAAAACGGCTGCTGTCTGCAGTAAGTCTTCATCAATGCCTGTGGAATAGCCCATTCTCTCCAACATATGGACGAGATCGTCGGTTGCCACATTTCCCGAAGCGCCTGGTGCGTATGGGCAGCCTCCCAACCCTCCCAAGCTTGCATCGAATGTGGTGATTCCCATATCCGTAGCACGTAAAATATTGGCTAGCGCCAACCCTCTTGTGTCATGGAAATGCAGTGCAATCCGGTCTTTATCGAAATATTGAAGCAATTCCTTTAATACCGCTTCCACTTTTACAGGATTCGCTGCACCGATTGTATCGCCTAGAGAAATTTCGGTTACACCGAAGCTGAATAAATGCTCGCAAATCCTTCGAACCGCATCAACCGATACTTCTCCATCATATGGACAGCCAAATACCGTCGATACATACGCACGGACTGTTTTGCCTGCTTGGAGAGATGAAACGGCGACATCTTTCATGATTGGAAATGTCTCATCAATGGATTTGTTGATATTTTTCAAATTATGCGTTTCACTTGCCGACATGAACAAACTGATTTCATCGACTCCTGTTTCTAAAGCGGATTCGAGCCCTCTTAAGTTAGGTACCAAAGCAGCATAGGTTACACCCGCTTTTCTCGTAATGCCTCTTGCAACTTCAATTGCATCACTTAATTGTGGAATCCATTTCCGCGGCACAAAAGATGTTATTTCAATGTAATCCAATCCTGTATTCGACAGTAAGTCGATCCATTGGATTTTTTGCGCTGTCGAAATAATTTCTTTCTCATTTTGCAACCCATCCCGCGGTCCCACTTCTTTGATTCGTATGTTCTTTTTGCTCACATATCTCACCCCATTAAACTAAGGTCCACTTCTTATTCCACGGTAACCAGAACATCGCCTTCATTCACAAAGTCGCTCTCATTCACATTTACACTCGTTACTGTACCATTTGTTTCAGCAGCTATCGGGATTTCCATTTTCATAGATTCCAATATAACTACTTCCTGTCCTTCTGTTACTTCCTCGCCTTTTTCAACCAGGATCTTCCACACACTTCCTGCCATGCTGGCTTTTAATTCACTCATCTTGTTATTCCTCCTTCTATTATTTATAGTGTCGTTCAACAAACGATGTGGTTGTATTCCCTTTTTGGAACTCCTCATGCGAAAGGACTTTTTCAATCATTGAAAGATTGGTTTTAACCCCCTCGACTTCATACTGCCCGACCGCTTGCAATGCATGTTCAATACATTCGCTTCGCGTGGCTCCTGTCACAATCAATTTCGCAAACATCCCGTCGTAAAACGGTGTGATGTTCGACCCTGCTTTAATGCCGCTATCATTGCGGATATAGTCTCCTTGCGGCAATGAAAGAGCTGTAATCTTTCCGGGTGATGGGAAGAAAGTTTTCGGATCCTCCGCATAAACACGCACTTCAATGGCATGTCCGTTCATCTCGATATCTTCTTGTGAGAAAGCTAACGCTTCTCCTGATGCTATTCTGATCTGCTGTTCCACTAAATCAAGCCCGGTGATTTCTTCTGTGATGGGATGTTCCACTTGAAGCCTTGTATTCATCTCCAAGAAATAATAATTTCGTTCGGCATCGACGATAAATTCGAAGGTGCCGGCATTCTCATAACCTATAGTATTTGCTGCCTTGACAGCCGCGGTCCCCATCTCAGTGCGCATTTTGTGGTCGACAAATGGCGAAGGGGCCTCTTCAATGACTTTTTGATTGCGCCTTTGGATGGAACATTCTCGTTCCCATAAGTAAACCGTATGCCCAAAGCGGTCCGCTAATACTTGAATTTCAATATGCCTTGGATTCTCGATCAGCTTCTCAATATACATTTCATCATTATTGAAGAATGTCACGGCTCTCTTTTGGTGGCCCTCGAAGGCTTTCCGTAATTCTTGCTCGCTATATATGGCTCCCATGCCTATGCCCCCGCCTCCCGCTGATGCTTTAAGCATAATCGGATAGCCGAATTTGGCAGCTTGGGTGACCGCATCCTCGACATCTTGCAGAGGGAACGAGATGCCTGGCACAACAGGCAATCCCGCCTCTACCATCGTTCTGCGCGATTCAATTTTCTTGCCCATTCGCTCGATTACATCAGCGGAAGGGCCGATAAATACAATCCCTTCTTCCTGGCAGCGTTTTGCAAACAATGGGTTTTCACTCAAAAAACCATACCCGGGATGAATAGCTTCACACCCTGCTTCTTTGGCCACATGAAGAATTCTCTCTATATTGTTATAGCTGTCTTGAGGCTTGGATCCCCCCAAAAAATATGCTTCGTCCGCCTCTGTAACGAAAGGAGCGTCCTGGTCCGCTTCTGAATAAACCGCTACAGATCGGATCTCTAATTTTTTACATGTGCGTATGATACGAGAGGCGATTTCACCCCGATTAGCTATAAGAATTTTTGTAAACAAATACTTCACTCCTTCTTATCTCAAGCTAAGAATCTGCTCAGATTGCTCTCTTAGCTTAAATTTCTGGATTTTCCCTGAAGCTGTCATGGGATATTGATTTGTGAACGCAATATAGCGCGGAATTTTGTGATGGGAAATTTTCCCTTTGCAATACTCGCGAATTTCTTCTTCTGTCGCGCTTTCTCCTTCTTTTAAAATGACCCATGCCATCACTTCTTCGCCGTACTTCTTATCCGGAACTCCGACAACCTGCACATCGAGGATTTTAGGATGTCTGTATAAGAACTCTTCAATCTCCCTTGGATACACATTCTCCCCACCGCGGATAATCATGTCTTTCAGCCTGCCGGTGATCTTCACATACCCTGTTTCATCCATTACAGCTAAATCGCCTGTATGCAGCCAGCCCTCTTCATCGAGCACTTCCTTCGTCGCTTCATCGTTTTTGTAATAGCCTTTCATGACATGATACCCTCTTGTGCACAATTCACCTTGTTCACCGAATGCCACTTCCTGATTCGTGATCGGATCAATGATTTTCACTTCCACGTTTGCAAGCGCCCTCCCCACCGAGGACACCCGTAATTCAATGGGATCGTCCGTACGGGTCTGCGTAATGACAGGCGAACTCTCTGTTTGACCATAAGCGATTGTAATTTCCTTCGCGCCCATACGATCGACTACAGCTTTCATGACTTCAATCGGGCAATTGGAGCCTGCCATAATCCCTGTCCGCAGCGATGATAAATCGTACTGGGCAAAATCCGGAAGATTCAATTCAGTGATAAACATGGTGGGGACGCCATGCAATGCTGTACATTTCTCATTCTGCACTGTTTCTAGCACTCTACGAGGTTCGAATTCTTGTACAGGCACCATCTTCGCCCCCACAGTCACACAAGCAAGTGTTCCGAGTACACAACCGAAACAGTGGAAGAACGGGACAGGAATGCACATGCTGTCCTCATTCGTCAACTTCATACAGGCAGCGATGTTTCTTGCATTATTAACAAGATTGGAATGAGTGAGCATAACCCCTTTAGGAAAACCTGTTGTGCCTGAAGTATATTGCATATTAATAACATCATCGCTATGAAGCGCTTTCATCCTCTCTGACAGCGCTTCTTCAGATACATCTCTGCTCTTCGCTAAGAGATCCTTCCAAGAATACGTGCCCGGATACGATTGTTCACCCAATACAATTACGTTCTTTAAGTAAGGCAGTTTCTCTGATTTCAGATTGCCCGGGCTTGCTTCCTTAAGCTCCGGCACAATTGTGTAAAGCGTTTCTATATACGAATGATTCTTGAATGAATCAATTAAAATTAATGTCGTACTGTCCGACTGCCGCAATAGATACTCCAATTCTTGGGACTGGTAATTAGTGTTGACAGTAACTAAAACACCACCCATCTTCCCTGTAGCAAACTGTGAAACAAGCCACTCGGGTGTATTCGTCGCCCAAATAGCCACTTTGTCTCCTTGATTAATGCCTAAGGCCATGAATCCTTTTGCCGCTTGTTCACAAATTTCGTTAAATTGCTTGTAAGTATAACGCAGTCCCCGGTCATGGTAGACGACCGCCTCTTTCTCAGGTTGTTTCTCTGCCACTTCCTGAAGTAACTGTCCAACTGTAATACTCATAATAGCCGACATTACTTTCCCTCCCTAATCGTTTATCAACGAATGATACTGCTTTCTTAATCTTACTTCTTGTAAAAGTACCATGAAGAGTGGTGGAAATTTAACAGCCAATCTGCCGTGCGATGACGAGTCTCTGAATCTCGGAAGTGCCTTCTCCAATTTCCAATAGCTTGCTGTCCCGCAAGAATCGTTCTACCTCATACTCCCTCATATAGCCATAGCCTCCATGGATTTGGATCGCTTGGTTACATGTACGGAATGCCATTTCAGAAGCATATAGCTTAGCAAAGGCGGCTTCCTTAGCAAACGATTGCCCTTGGTCTTTCAGCCAGGCCGCTTTGTATACCATATTGCGTGCTAGTTCTATTTCCATCGCCATATCAGCAAGTTTGAACTGAATCGCCTGAAAAGAAGAAATAGGCTTGCCGAACTGTTTTCGTTCTTTGGCATAGGCGAGCGCTTTCTCGTAAGCTCCCTGGGCTAAACCGACAGCTAAAGCAGCAATCGAAATCCGTCCCCCATCCAATGTATAGAGGAATTGTTTAAATCCTTTCCTGCTGTCTCCCAGAATATTCTCCTTAGGCACGCGGACATTTTCCAGTACAATCTGCGATGTGTTCGATGCGCGCACGCCCATCTTGTCATAAGGGCTTGTAATTGTCATACCCTTTGTTCCCGCCGGTACAATTAAAGCAGAAATAATATTCTTGCCCCGTTCATCCTTTCCGGTAACCGCTGTGACAGTAATTGTCTTCGCATAGCTTGCATTCGTGATCCAGCATTTCTCTCCGTTAATGACATATTCGTCTCCATCAAGTTCCGCTTTTGTTTGTGTTCCGCCAGCATCCGAGCCTGCATTCGGTTCTGTCAGCCCGAAAGAAGCCAAGCCTTCACCCTTTGCAAGGGGAACCAGATATTCTTGTTTCTGCTCTTCCGTTCCGAAATAATAAATGGGGCTTGAGCCTAATGATACAGCCGCCGCATAGCTTAGCCCTGTTCCCCCGCATACCTTCCCGATTTCTTCCACGGCAATCGCATAAGCGATTGTCCCCGCACCCGAACCACCATACTGCTCGGGAAAAGGAATACCCAATAACCCCAGCTCGCCGATCCGTTTAAATAAGTGCTCAGAGAATTTCTGCTCGCGGTCCAATTCAATTGCCACCGGCTTGATTTCCTTCTGAGCGAAGTCGCTTACCATTTCTTTAATCATCTTTTGTTCTTTTGTCAATGAAAAATCCATCCTAGTTCCCCCTTGAATTGCAGACCGATTAGTCGGTCTGTATTGAGCAAACATAAATTCTCAAGTTGATTGCGTTGATGGCATCACATGGTAGCGTTCATAAGCAGGATTATGTTTTGCTTCTTCTGTCCAAATTGATTGAAATATTAGATCACTGAATAAATGCGCAATTTCTTCGATTGTCTTTTCGCCTTCCGCTTTATACCATTTATACATCCAATTGACCATGCCGATAATGGACATGCCTGTTATGGAAATAGACAGCTCTTTCCGGAATTCGCCGATTACGATTCCTTCTTCCAGAACTTCAAATATAAGATCGCGGTATCGATCACGCTTTTCGTTGATTGCTTGTAGGTGCTGTGGCTGTAAATACTTGCTTTCTTGATAAAAAACAGTGATGTGAGGTTTATACAAATCAAAAACTTTTACAAATGACTGTATGATATTATGTAGTTTGTCCGTGGGAGTAGAACATGTTTGAATAGCTTCGTTCGCTTTCTGTAATACATAAGAAATAAAATAGTCGTGAATTACATAGAGCAATTCGTCTTTCGATTTAAAATGATGGTAAAATCCGCCCTTGGAGGAGCCGCTCCGCTCCACAATCTCATGCACGGAAACACCATGATATCCATATTCATCAAATAATTTCAGGGAAGTCTCAATGATTTTTTCCTTTAATTCCGATGGTTCCACCTCTTTTATATTCTTATTTTCAGAACTTATAGATAATATTAACAAATTACTAACATTTGTCAAATGATAATATAACGATTCTTCAACGAACGGACCAAAATAAAAAACCGGCCTCAAAGCCGATTTTCATTTACTGAACGACTTAATTGCGATGTCCATCTTGGAAGGAAGCTTGCTGTAATTTCCATTTCCCTGCTTGATAAATCCAGACAGAAACCACTTCACCAAGCACATCTTCTTCAAAAGCGCCGCTGATTTGCTGCACGCCTCTTATACTGTAACCATTCACAGTGTAAGTCGCCCTCACCTCTACATATGGGCTTACTATTAATTCCATAGGTTCATTCAGTTTGCCCTTATAATACAAGCCCCTGCCCTCATACTCTTTCTTCCGGTCGGCAACGTCTATTTGATACGTATGATTTTGCACTTCAATGCTTGCTCTGTATCGATCACGGAATCTGCCAGTCACATCAACCGGTAATGGAAATTCAAGATCCGTTTTTTGTTGATTCTTGAATGAGTAGACATGGCTTTCCAGTTTATCCGCCTCAGCGGACTGCAGTGTCACCAGCACATCCTTTATACCATCGTGGTTGAAATCAGCATATGATAGCGCCGGCTTAGTTCCGGCCGATAAAGGAATATCCACCTTTTTCTCGCTGCCGCCGAATACAATTCTAAGCATCATATTTTCTAAAGAACCGCTATCCGTGTTGTCCGCCTGGATTTGCACCATATCTTTCAATTTATCGCCGGAAATGTCCAATTGCTGAATATCTTCGTATTTGGCGGCACTTACTGATTGTGACAAGAAAAGTATGCCGCAACTAATCATGGCTAAACATATGGATTTGGTCATAACGATTGACTCCTCTACTTCATTTTCTTTTAATTTACCCATTTTTGTCATTTTTATAAAATGAATCTTTGATAGGAGGTGTTTTCCTCAATACCTATTAAACGGCATATAAATGAGTGCAAGAAAATGAAGAAAGCCGCATTTTCCGGTGAAAAATGCGGCTTTTCTATACTTAAAGTGAAAAAATCCCGACAAATATTTATGAGTGAAAATATTCGCGTAGAAGTATCAATGAATGAGGAGTTTATTTCATACGATGCGCACTACATCTTTTGTTATGAGGATCAAGATAAGGCATTAAGTGCTTATTTTTGTTCAATTTCCCCATGCCAGTATTCAATTCCTGACGGATCATCCAAGCAATCACGGTTGAATACAGGGTCCTTCCCTTGCTTGCGCTGCTCCCTATAATCATTGAGCGCTTTTACAGCCACCTTATAAAGGAGAGCGATTGCCATCAAGTTAATTAACGCCATAATTCCCATAAAGATATCCGCAAGTGTCCAAACAAGAGTCAGATTTGCTATACTCCCCCACATTACCATGCCAAGCACAGCAATACGGTAAATATTCAGCGCTACTTTATTATCCTTAATAAATTCAATATTCGTTTCGCCGTAGTAATAGTTGCCGATAATTGAACTGAAAGCAAACAAGAAGATCGCTACAGAAACAAATGTGGATGCCCAAGGGCCAATATGCTCCGCCAGAGCCATCTGAGTCAAATTGATACCTTCGGCTCCACTCGCATATGTGCCAGACAATAAGATGATAAATGCTGTGGCGCTACAGATGAAGAGTGTATCCGTGAAAACACCCAACGTTTGGATCAGGCCTTGTTTCACAGGATGAGAAACCGCTGCGGAGGCCGCTGCATTCGGAGCGCTACCCATGCCGGCTTCATTGGAGAATAAACCGCGTTTTACTCCATAAAGAATAGCGGCACCCATTCCACCGCCGACAGCTTGTTCCAATCCGAAAGCATCGCCGATGATCAATCTAAATACTGTCGGGATTTCAGTAAAGTTTATTACAACTACATATACAGCAAGAATCAGATAGGCAAGCGCCATAACAGGAACAATGACCTGCACAACGTGCGCAATCCTTTTTACACCGCCGAAAATGACCAATGCCGTTAAAACAACCAGTACAACTCCAATTATCGGAGCGCTGATATCGAAAGAACTGTTGAATGCCATTGAAATCGTGTTGCTTTGTACAGAGTTGAATACTAAACCGAAGCAGAATGTAATGATGACAGCAAACACAATACCTAACTTACGGTTTTTTAATCCCCTCTCCATGTAATAAGCGGGGCCGCCTCGATATCCATCACGGTCTTTCACTTTATACACTTGGGCAAGAGTGCTTTCGATAAAGCTTGATGCCCCTCCAAGAAAAGCAATAAGCCACATCCAGAACACTGCTCCCGGACCACCCAAAGTGATAGCCGTCGCAACGCCCGCCAAGTTTCCTGTCCCTACGCGGGAAGCGGTACTAATACAGAAAGCTTGGAAAGAAGAAATCCCTTTACGCCCTTCTGTTGTGATTGTTGCTTTATCTGTCAATAATCTAAACATTTCCCCGAAATATCTAAATTGTACAAAATTTGTTTTTATCGAAAAAAACAAACCTAGTGCCAGTAGCACTGCAATAAGAATATACGTCCAAATTACATCATTAATACTGTTTAAAAAATCTAACAAATCGTATCCTCCCTTATCAAATATGTATACTGTATAATATTTTAAAATAATATATACCTTAATAATCTATCATTAATTTATTAATTTAATCAAGGTTTATACGTAAAAAATATATCTTATTTATTTTTTTAAAAGAATATTTATGCATTTTTATTACTCTTTTATAATTCTTCTTGCCCGGTCTACTTCAGCCTTATCTTAGCTTGCGCAAATGGGCCCTTCTTTATTATCTTTTATTCACATAAAAAAGTGGCTGAGCCAAGGAAGAACCCCGGCTCAGCCACTATATTATTTCGTGATTATTCAGTTTGGACTTGCTTGTGCCGCCACATTTTCTTGATTTGGCCGCTTTCAGCCACATCTACCATAAATGAGCCGTTTGAATAACGGTCTGTATACTTAAGAGAAGATACAGCCATTTCCACTGTTTCAGCACGTTCGGTCAATAAAGTAATGGTATCGCCCTCCTCACAAACCGCCATACCAACTAGGCGATGGGGATTGCTCTTCAGCTCGCGCAGCATAACCATGCCACGTTTTGCCCTGCTCATTTTCTCGAATTCCTTCAGTTTCATTTTCTTCACAGAGCCGCGTTGCGTTGCGACAACAATTACTTCTTCAGGAGAGCTGATCACAGCCCCGTCTACCACTTCATCTTCCTCTTTTAAATTGATGCCTTTCACCCCAGCAGCACGCACTCCCACGATATTCACTTCTTCTTCCGGGAACCATAAACTATAACCTAATTTTGTCGCCAAGAAGACATCCTTTGAACCATCTGTTACATGAACAGCGATTAATTCATCTTCGCCTTTTAGATTAATCGCTACAAGCGGTTTGGAATAACGTTGCGCTTGGTAAGAAGAAAGTTCTGTTTTCTTCACCATGCCGTTTTTAGTGACAAACAATAAATGTTCTTTTGTTGCAAAGTCTTTGACAGTGATTGCCTTAATGATACTCTCATCACGGTCGGTCGGTACGATACTTGCGATATGCTGGCCGATTTCCTTCCATCGGATATCCGGCAATTGATGCACAGGACAGAATATATAATTCCCTTTATTAGTGAACAGCAATAAATTGTCGGTTGTATTTACTTCTTCTTGATAAAGAAGTAAATCACTTTCTTTCATGCCTAAATCCTGGCCTCCGGATGCCGCATAAGAACGGGGAGATGTGCGCTTCACATACCCTTCTTTTGTCACAGTTACAATAACATCTTCGCTCGCGACGAGAACCTCCAAATTGATAACAATTTCTTCGATTTGATTTTCAATTTTTGTCAAACGCTCATCGTTATATTGCTTCTTAACGGCTTTAAGCTCTTTTTTAATGACAGACATCAATTTCTTTTCGCTTTCGAGAATAGATAATAGTTCAGCAATCTTCTTCTCTAAATCCTCTTGCTCCGCTTGCAGGGCGGTAATATCCGTATTCGTTAAACGATATAGCTGTAAAGAGACAATCGCTTCCGCCTGCGCTTCCGAAAAAGCAAATTCATTAATCAAGTTGGTTTTCGCATCGCGCTTATCGATAGAAGCACGGATGGTCGCGATTACTTGATCCAAAATCGATAATGCCTTCATTAAACCTTGAACAATGTGCTCGCGGTCGCGGGCTTTTTGCAGTTCGTATTTTGAACGATTTGTAACTACTTCCTTACGATGTTCGATATATGCATCCAACATTGGTTTAATCCCCATCAGCATAGGGCGTTTATTATAAATAGCAACCATGTTGAAGTTATACGGCACTTGCAAATCAGTATTTTTATACAAATAATGAAGCACGCCTTGGGGATCTGCGTCTTTTTTCAGTTCAATGACAATCCGCAGTCCTGTACGATCTGTTTCATCACGCACTTCGGCGATGCCCTCTACTTTCCTGTCTATACGCAGTTCATCCATTTTTTTCACTAAATTCGCTTTATTGATTTCATACGGGATTTCAGTTATGACGATTTGCTGCTTGCCCCCACGAATTGTTTCAATATCGGCTTTCCCGCGGACAATAATTTTGCCTTTGCCCGTTTCATAGGCCTTCTTGATGCCTTCTACCCCTTGGATGATGCCGCCCGTCGGGAAATCCGGTCCTTTGAGCACAGTCATTAAATCATCCACAGAGCAATCCGGGTTATCGATGCGCATCATCGCGGCATCGATCACTTCACCCAGTTGATGCGGCGGAATTTCCGTTGCATATCCCGCCGAAATACCTGTAGAGCCGTTCACGAGCAAGGCAGGAAATAATGCAGGCAGCACCACCGGCTCTTCTGCTGTGTCATCAAAGTTCGGTATAAAATCGACCGTTCTTTTATCAATATCCTTCAATAGTTCACTGGCAATCGGAGATAATCTCGCTTCCGTATAACGCATCGCAGCAGGAGGGTCGCCATCGACACTCCCATTGTTCCCATGCATTTCCACTAACAATTGGCGAAGCTTCCACTCCTGGCTCATCCGAACCATCGCATCATATACTGACGAATCGCCATGGGGATGATAATTACCTATTACATTACCGACCGTTTTCGCCGACTTACGAAATGGCTTATCACTCGTATTCCCTTCTGTATGCATCGCAAATAAAATACGGCGCTGTACAGGCTTTAGACCATCTCTTACATCCGGAAGAGCACGATCTTGAATAATATATTTACTATAACGTCCAAATCGGTCACCTATTACTTCTTCAAGAGGCAGGTCGCGATATTTTTCCACTGATGACAATTCCTACACCTCTTCCTCTGTAATAATCATATTTGTATTGTCCAAAATATTCGCTTCTTCTTCCAACCCGAAAGCGACATGGGTTTCGATCCATTTTCTGCGCGGTTCCACTTTATCGCCCATCAAAGTTGTCACACGGCGTTCCGCTCTTGCCGCATCGTCAATCAGTACACGGATAAACGTACGGGATTCGGGATCCATCGTCGTTTCCCACAATTGGTCGGCATTCATCTCGCCAAGACCTTTGTAGCGCTGAATAACATAGCCTTTGCCGACTTTCTTAATGACACCATCTAATTCATCATCATTCCAAGCATATTCCACTACCGCTTTCTTGCCCGTACCCTTGCTTACCTTGTATAAGGGCGGCAAGGCAATATATACTTTTCCGCTTTCAATCAACGGCTTCATATAACGATAGAAGAATGTCAACAGCAGCACTTGAATATGCGCGCCATCTGTATCGGCATCGGTCATGATGACGACTTTATCATAATTGATGTCTTCAATATTGAATTCAGGGCCGACTCCTCCGCCGATCGCATGAATAATCGTATTGATTTCTTCATTCTTAAAGATATCCGCCAGTTTTGCTTTTTCTGTATTAATAACTTTACCTCGGAGCGGCAAGACCGCTTGGAAGCGTCGGTCACGCCCTTGCTTAGCCGATCCGCCCGCAGAATCGCCTTCGACTAGATACAGTTCATTTTTCTTGGGGTTGCGGGATTGGGCCGGCGTTAATTTACCGGACAAAATGGTTTCGCCTTTTTTACGCTTTTTGCCGGTGCGCGCTTCTTCTCTGGCTTTACGCGCCGCTTCCCGCGCTTGAAAGGCTTTTACTGCTTTCTTGATCAACAAGTTAGCCGTCTCCGGATTCTCATGGAGAAAATAAGCCAAATGTTCGGCGATGACACTATCCACGCAGGATCTTGCCGCACTTGTCCCTAACTTACTTTTCGTTTGGCCTTCGAACTGTAATAGTTCTTCAGGGATGCGGACAGAAAGAATCGCCGCCAGCCCTTCGCGGATGTCTGTGCCCTCCAGGTTCTTATCCTTCTCCTTAAGGAGGCCGTTCTTTCTGGCATATTCGTTGAACACACGGGTCATCGCTGTTTTGGCGCCAACTTCATGCGTTCCGCCGTCCTTTGTCCGCACATTATTAACAAAGCTTAGAATATTCTCCGAAAAGCCATCATTGAACTGGAAAGCGAAATCGATTTCAATATCATTTTGTTGGCCTTCGATAGCGATAACATCATGAAGGGCATCACGCTCTTCATTCAGATATTCAACAAACGCCTTCAATCCATTCTCAAAATGGAACACTTCTTTCAAATCATTGCGTTCGTCAATCAGCTCGATCTTCATGCCTTTAAGTAAAAACGCGGATTCTCTTAGACGTTCTGATAATGTTTCATAATTAAAAATGGTTGTCGAAAAAATATTCTTATCCGGCTTGAAATGGATAGTCGTACCCGTGCCATTTGTCTTGCCTTTCTTCTCCAGCGTCGTTTCCGGCTTTCCCCCTTCGCTAAAACGCTGTTCATAAACGAATCCGTCCCGTTTGATTGTCACGACAAGCCATTCAGATAGGGCATTCACGACAGAAGCGCCGACACCATGCAATCCACCGCTTGTCTTATATCCGCCTTGCCCGAACTTGCCCCCCGCATGCAGGACTGTCAGGATGACTTCCGGCGTCGGCTTACCGAGCTTATGCATGCCTGTTGGCATTCCCCGCCCTTTATCGGATACGCTTACGCTATGGTCTTTATGCAATTTAACAATTATTTGATTTCCATACCCAGCGAGCGCTTCGTCGACTGAGTTATCTACGATTTCATATACTAAATGATGCAATCCTCTTGCATCTGTGCTGCCGATATACATCCCCGGTCTCTTTCTTACTGCTTCAAGACCTTCCAGCACTTGAATGGCATCATCATTGTATTCTATTTTTTTCATGTTTTTTGTTGCCACTTCATATTCTCCTTCCACAAGCAAACCTTATTTCATCTATACTTGCTTGAAAGTTCCACTATTATGTACTGCCTTATTATAACACAAAAACGAACAGATGTTCTATTTCGGAATAATATATATGTAAACCGTTTAAGACTTATTTTAACGTTAAAAGTCATTTTCGCCTATAATGTTTTACCTTGTTCATATCCTGCACATAAATAATTCACAAGTGATAGTATCATAAAATATAATCATTTACTTTAGTTTTTTTGTTTTCCATAGAAAAAGGAGCAAATATGCTCCACTTCTGCCAACTCATTTAGTTAAAGCATGCTCAACTTTAATACAACGGTTCATGATAACAGTATAGCCTTTATTTTTCAAATCATAATAAACATCTTCATCGATTACACCCAGTTGGGTCCAGAATACATCCGCATCGATTTGTTCGAATTCCTTTGCGTGCGCTGCCACCGCTTCACTGCGTCTGAACACGTTCACGATGTCTACATGGCCTTCGATGTCCAATAAAGAAGCAACCGCTTTCACTCCCAATACTTCCTGGACATCCGGATTGACAGGGATAATTTCATAGCCGCTGTCCTGCATCGCTTTTGACACGCTGTATGAGGTTCGGTGCGGTTGATCGGATAATCCCACTACCGCAATGCGTTTCGCTTTTTTTAATATTTTCCCCATATCGTCCCGTGAGAGTTCATTGATATCCATTTCCACATCTCTCCTTATCCGTATTCATTCAATAATTGAGCTGCATCCCATTACATTTTACACCTTTTCATTTATATTTCATGTATAAGGGCTTTTCATCATTTCCCTTTTTCATTACATCCCTAAACACCTTCATGATATTTTTTATTCTACACCTGTATGCTTATTACCTTCATTTACTCTAAATTGTTTACAGAATACCAAGCGGTCAATAGGAATTCCAATCCATTCTTCATAAAAAACTGTTCGTATGTTATTATATATTTTACATATCGCATTTTTTCAAAATATATCCATTTACTATGAAAGGAGCCCATTAATGGATATTCGCCAATTACGGTATTTCATTGCCATAGTAGAAGAAGGGCAAATTACGAAAGCGGCCCAAAAGCTCCACATGGCCCAGCCTCCCCTGAGCCAACAGCTTAAAATGATGGAAGAAGAACTTGGCGGTAAATTATTCGACCGCAATGGCCGGAACCTGGCGCTTACTGAATCGGGCAAACTATTATACAAGAAAGGCCAGGAGCTCCTTGCGCGCTTCGAAGAGACGCTCATGGAAGTGAAAGAAGTGAGTGAAGGCTTGAAAGGCGTACTTGCCATAGGCTCTGTCAAGACTTGCTTTGCCTATATTCCTGACCGCCTGCGGTTCTTCCGCACATATTATCCCGACGTACGCTTTCGGCTTGTTGAAGGCGACACCTACCGGTTAAAGCAAAGTTTGCTGAATCGGGAAATTGAAGTCGCCATTATTCGCCTTCCTATCGCCAGCACTGAATTCTCAGCCATCAACCTGGCCCCCGACCCTTTTGTCTTAGTCATACCAAAGCAGTGGCCAATTTCAAAAACCATCAAAATGAAAGATATAGACCAATTGCCGCTCTTATTATTGCACCGTGTCAGTGGACAAGGCACCTATGAATTGGTCGTAGAAGAATGCCGCAGACACAACTTCGAACCTCACATTATCTGTGAATGTCCCGACGCTTCCATGATCCTTACATTAGTCCGTGAAGGAATAGGCGCGGCTATCCTACCAAGCTCAACGATGAAATCGCTTACAAAACAAGGCGTCAAAGTAATCAGGATTGAAGACTGCACCGTACAATCGGAAGCTGCGATTGTATGGCATAAAGATCGGTACCTATCCAAAAGTGCGGTACGTTTTCTGCAAACCTTCTCTGACTCCAGCTCTCACTTTCCGCATGATCCTGATTAATCAATCCACTTATGTAACTTACCTAAAACAACCGGCAAATCAAAATAGGATGCTCTCAGAAAAAAGCACCCTTTCCATGAGCATCCCTGCTGTTATTGATAACGCGTATGAATATTATTATGCTTATATGTCCCACTTTCGCTGAATTCCACCAATTCCATGGACAAAGCTAAATAACGCTCTGCAAAGATAGCGGCAAAATGATCCTTCATCAACCTGAACAACTCGTCGCATATAGCTTTCTTAACCGTTTCCGCCCGACCCGCGCCTATCTTTAAAGTGACGTGCACAAATGCATCATCCGACTCTCCATCAGCTATGCAATAATCATGCAACTCGACCGCCCTGGACCGGATGCCCCCGACTGGAAACACATTTCCCCTGGCGGCAAGGGCTTCATTGATTTTCTTAAGCAGAACCGGGATCTTTGCATCCGCTTTCAGATTATCCGTATATTCCACGATTACATGCGGCACCTCTATACCCCCTTCTACTTCTTATCGCCTACAATCGTATTGACTAAACGACCGATTCCTTCAATTTCCGTTACTACTTCCGAGCCGACTGGAACATCCGCCAAGCCTTCAGGTGTGCCTGTCAGAATAATATCACCCTGATTCAATGTCATAAAACTGCTCAAATACTCTATTAAAAACGGAATATCAAAAATCATATCGCTTGTAGAGCCTTCTTGTACTATATTTCCATCCACATACGTCCGTAAAGCCAGATTCATCGGATCATGTATATCGGCCGCATCGACTAGCCATGGTCCGATCGGTGTGCAGCCGTCCCGATTCTTCACGCGTAAATTCGGGCGATAATAGTTCTCTAAATAATCACGGATCGCATAATCATTCGCAACCGTATAACCTGCTATGCAGGCATACGCCTCTTCCTGTTTCACATGTCGAGCCTGCTTTCCTATCACCACGGCAAGTTCGCACTCGTAATGCATGCAAGCGGCATCTCCCGGTCTATACGTCCTAGCACGATGACCGACGAATGTATTCGGGCCCTTCAGGAATACAAGCGGCTCTTTCGGAGCATTAAAAGCCAGTTCCTTTGCATGATCGGCATAATTCAATCCTAATGCGAACACCGTACATGGTTCTACCGGCGGCAGCCATACGACTTCATCTTCTGCGACAACCTGCCCGTTCTCAAGCCTTAGACTTCCATCCCTTTCAACCGCTTCATGTATGCTTCCCATATATGCTATACGCGCTCGTTTCATATTGCGCCCCCCGACATATAATCGCTTTCGGAAACTAGCGTATTTTCTAAATAACCGATTTCATCGATTTCCAACCGGACTGTATCCCCAACTTTAGCAAGCGGTGCTCTTTCCGGAACGCCCATAAGCAGCAAATCACCTTCATCGAGTGTCATAAATTCTGTAATATCCGCAATTGACCGTGCCACTGACCGAATAAGGTTGGCGGTATTGCTCTCCTGCCGCAACTCCCCATTAATAAAAACCCGGATGCCTAAATGATTGGGATCGGATATCTCATCCCGATCCATAATCCATGGTCCGATTGGACAGAAACCGTCTCTGGCCTTCTGTTTCACAGCCGGACGGTGATAGTTGCTATGCGGGATACTAACATCATTTACAATCGTGTAGCCCGACACATAGTGTAAAGCACTCTCAGCCTCCACCTTTACCGCTTTCTTGCCGATCACAACGCCAAGTGCAGCTCCCATCTCCAACCCGCCTTCTTCTTCCGGGACAGGGATAAGCTTGCCGAATCCGTTTATTGTATTAACAGGCTTGATATAGAGAATTGGTGCTTTAGGAGGCTCTTTATAGGGCGCTTCATTTACAGCCGGACCCAATGCTGCCAAAGCTCCTTGATAATTGAGCAGCAATCCGTAGATCCTTCCAGATACAGGAGAATCCAACCGTAATTGTTGAATGCACTTACATGCGCCATTCATTTCCACCCTATAAGATTTCAAATCAATATAAGCTGTTTCTTGAAATAACTTCCCTTGTTGTTTAATCACTATCTTACGCATACAACATACCACTCCCTAGCGCCCTATATAATAAATTCAGGCTTCTTCTGTTCCAATATCGGCTCTGAATCCGGTATATGCTCTCCTGTGTCAATATCCAAGAAAGGCGACGTTTCATTAAACCAGCTATCCGGCGCTTTATGACCCCAAAATGTTTGGCGCCTTTTGTCGTTCAAATCCCAGCGGATCGGCTTAAAATCCGGATCGCTTGTTAAATAATCCCCATTGTAGAGTTCAATGCGATAGCCATCCGGGTCTCTTACATATAAGAAAAAAGCATTCGATAAACCATGGCGGCCCGGACCTCTCTCAATATGGTCCGCGTAACCGACTGAAGCTAACACATCGCAAGCATGGATCAGCGCTAAAGGATCTGGCAGCCAATAAGCGAAATGGTGCAAGCGAGGGCCGATTCCGTTCATGAAAGCTTGGTCATGCACAAATGGCTTTCGGTGCAACCAAGCGGCCCATAACTTTTCTTCTTCGTTCGCTGTATATTCGGAGCAAGCAAACCCCAGCTCCTTCGTAAAGAAATTATACGCTTTCTGTACATCCGGCACTGAACAGTTCACATGGTCGATCCGCTGCACTCTTGCGCCCCGGTATTGATCATATCTTTGCAGCATACGCTCCGCCCCGTCCATCCTGCAGAAGAATTCAATTGGCATATTCGAAACATCGTGTACATGCAACGCTCTGCCTAAGGCATGCTGGAATCCTGCCTCAAGCCATTTTGTTCTTAACCCTTTCGCTTGGAAAAGCGCAGCCAATTTATCTAAATCTTCTTCACAGGCCACTTTATACCCCAGGGCATGGACTCCTTTCTTCTCTGACTTCTTTAATACCAAACTATGGTGGACATGCTCTTCCAATCCGCGTAAATAAATATGCCCCTGATCGCTTTCAGTCTCAATGAAACCTAGGGCACCCACATAGAATTCCCTGGATCGGTCCAAGTCTTCTACATTCAGTACCACTCTCGCTGCCCTGATTATATTAAAATCCATCTATATACCCTCCTATAGACTAAAATAGCCGTTTTCCTTTATCCATTCTTCACTAAATTCTCGGAGCGGCCTAAAAATTCTTTCACACGGTCGACATATATTTGTTTATCATAGCCGTTATATAATGTACTCGCCATTCTGACCGGATCGCCAAAGAAGAAGCGTTCATAAAGCGTTTGCCGTGATCCAAACGAGCTCATGCATACATCCCAGGCAAGGCGGTATAATTTCACGCGATTATAAGCATCGCTGTTGGCCGATTGTAGATATTTATCCAAGTCCGGACGGATTTCTGATTGAAAATCCACTTCTGAAGGAAGAGCCATCAAACCGCTGGCCCCTAATAGTTGCATAATTTCACTGAACCGCGGGTACATTTTAGGATAATAATGGCGAGCGGCATTTAAAGGACCGAAATCCGGTGTCATAATGCCCCACTTATCTATTTTCGCATTCGTCTCCGATGCGGTCAGGAAGGCTTTCATTGTCTCTAAAGCGATAATGACTTCCGACATTTTCTCTTGTACATGTTGATATTGGCCAATATTAATCGTTTCAACCATACATTGCAGAATGCCCAGGATAAATTCCGTTTTGGCGACATTCTTACTGACGACCTGATGCGTCATATGCACAACGGCATTGCTTTCATTGTATGCTTGATTGCATATCGCCACATCGCCAAGCGCGAATACGCGGTCCCAAGGCACCACCACATCATTAAAGACTACAATCGCATCCATTTCCTCGAAACGAGAGCCAAGCGGATGATCGAAGTTTGATTTTCCATAATCAAATGTTTCACGGCAAATGAATTTCAAGCCTTTTGTGTTATTCGGGATCGAAAAAGCATACGCATACGGATTCTCTTCTTCCGCTTGCTGCAATAATGTAGAAGGGAATACCATCAATTCATCTGTAATGCCACCTTGCGTCGCCAGCAGCCGAGCTCCTCTAATCACTACGCCTTCCGAATTTTTTTCCACAATGCGCGCCGCAATATAAGGGTCGGGAAGCTGAGCAGAATTCACGCCGCGATTGACTTGCGGCTGGATTAACGTATGTGTAAGCGAGATATCATTCAAAGCACAGAATTCATAATATTTCTGCATGTTCTTCGCATAAAACGGATCTTGATTGCCAAACATCGCAGAAGCTGCACCATACGCCATAATGCCGACATTGATATAGTCCGGCGAACGCCCCATCATCCCTCCTGTATGCTTAGCCCACTCCTGCATCATTAAGCGCCGCTTCTCCAAATCTTCTTTTGATTTCGGTTGAATAAATGATGTTCCGACACGTTCACCCGTCGCCGGACACGTATATGTCATATAATCTTGTTTCTTGGGGTCATGCTGCATATCATACAATTCCGACTGGGATTGCATAACCCCTTTAAAGGCGGGATGTTCAGATATATTTCCTTCTACTTGCTTGCCATCGATCCAAACCTCCGCTTGGGCCTGGTCGACTCTTTCGATATACTCTTTGCCTGTTTTTGCCGGCATAATGCCAACCCCTTTCATCTAATCAGTGCTTAATTCTTTAATCCTGTGATTTGACACCGAATTTCGGAATATGATGGTCCCCGATTGCCACATGAATGACTTTAGGTTCAGTATAGAATTCAAAGATACCGTAATGGCCGCCTTCCCTTCCGATTCCACTGCCCTTCGTACCTCCGAAAGGAATGCGTAAATCCCTTACATTTTGCGCATTGACCCAGAGCATGCCAGCGTCTACAGCTTGCGAGACACGATGGCCCCGTCTGATATCATTCGTCCATACATAGCCGGCAAGACCATAGCGGGTATCATTAGCCATGGCGATCACTTCTTCCTCCGTTTCAAATTCCATCACTACCATGACAGGTCCGAAAATTTCTTCTTGCGCTACTTTCATTTCGTTTCGTGCCTGCAGCAGTAAAGTAGGCGGGATAAAGTTGCCGCTTCTCAATTCTTCTGGAACGGTCCCCTGATATACCTCGCATCCTTCTTCTTTGCCGATTTCAATATATCGTTTCACTTTCTCATAATGTTCTTTCTCAATTAAAGGGCCCAACTGCGTATCAGCATCCAGCGGGTCACCTACTGTGATATTGCTTACACGTTCTTTAAGCGCCTCTATAAAACGCTGCTTAATATTCTTATGAAGAATCACGCGGGAATTAGCTGTACACCGCTCACCGTTGAAAGAGAACAATCCCCAGACGGCTGCATCGAGCGCCCGGTCGAAATCCGCGTCTTCAAAAACAATGAGAGGCGATTTTCCGCCAAGCTCCATTGATGTCTTCTTCAATGTATCTGCCGCATTCTTGATAATAATAGAACCGGTGACCGTTTCCCCGGTGAATGAAATCGCTTTCACGCCAGGGTGGGCAACAAGCGCCGCTCCGGCCGTTTCTCCATATCCATGCACCACATTGAACACACCTTTAGGCAATCCGGCTTTATGGATGATTCCCGCTAATTTGTTTACAGTCAAAGGAGATAATTCGGCCGGCTTCAAGACAACTGTATTACCGGTTGCCAAAGCCGGAGCAACCTTCCATGTTTCCAGCATAAACGGCGCATTCCATGGTGTAATCAGCCCTACTACGCCAAGAGGTTTGTAAATGGTATAATTAATGAATTCATCGTCCATTAAATATGCCTCGCCATGCAGCTTGGTTTGTACCATGCGGGCGTAGAAACGGAAATTCTCAGCGGCACGCGCCGCCATATTTCTCGTTTGGTTGATGGGAAGCCCCGTATCAAGCGCTTCCAATACGGCGATTTCTTCTATTTCCTCATCAATCAAATCCGCGATCCGATGAATATATTTCATGCGTTCCGCCACTTTCATAGAACCCCAAGGCCCTTTCACAAAAGCTTGTTCAGCCGCTTGAACCGCTTCATCAATATCTTCTTTCCTCCCCTCCGCCACCTTGTTAATCACTTCATTCGTGAATGGACTTACATTCATGAATACAGTTTCTTTTTTAGCTGCTCTATACTCCCCATTTATATACAATTGAATATCATCGATTGATTGAGGCATATATCGCTTGTGTCCTTGAGTGCTGTACATAGCCACATAAACCACTCCTTTTCTTGTTTATGCTTTTCTCTTACGGCTGCGTGCCGATCTTATTTCACTTCAAGATTTTCCGGTAAATCCACGTACTGTTCAACGACCGCTTTGATTTCCGCCTGCAATGCTTGGGTAGGCAGGTCCATCGGCAATCGCAGTACAGGCTTAATCTTGCCCATCATGCCAAGTGCTGCCTTGATTGGCGCCGGGTTCGTATCCTTAAATAAAACATCATTCAACGGCATTAATTCATAATGGAGCTCCAATGCCCGTTCCACGTTTCCTTGTTTCCAAGCATCATACACCTCCGCTACTTTCTTAGGCTCCACATTGGCAGTTGCGCTTATATATCCTGCTCCGCCGATGGCCAGCATCGGATAACATAACAATTCAATGCCGGAATATAGAAGGAAATCACGACCGCAATTCAATAGAACGCGATTAACATGTTCAAAGTCTTTATTCGACTCCTTGATGCCGATGATATTAGGGCAGTCTTCATTCAGCTTGCTAATTGTGGCGACTTCCATATTGACCGCTGTTCTGCCGGGGATATTATAGATGATGATGGGGATATTCACTGAATCTGCGACAATCTTAAAATGCTTATAAAGGGCATGCTGCGATGGCTTGTTATAATACGGGACAATCACCATTGCCGCATCAACACCGATTTCTTCCGCTTTCTTCGTTAAATACAAGGTTTCTTCATGATTTGTTGAACCTGTTCCCGGAACGAAAGGGACACGGCCATCAATAACTTTAACAGCCGCCTCCATTACACGGACCCTCTCTTCAACTGTCAAAGAGCTTGGCTCTCCGGTTGTGCCTGTCACGGAAATGCCATGACTGCCACTTTCAATATGCCAGTTAATCAAATTTTCCAGTGTGTCGAAATCAAGCGAGCCATCTTCATGGAATGGTGTAATAATCGGAGCAATCGACCCTCGTAATTTTTGTTTGGCATGTTCATAATTCGGCATAACTTAACACTCCTCTTGATTTTTATAAGATCCATAGAAAGAAAACTTCAATCTTCAGAAGACAATAAACGATAAAAATCCTGACTTTTTGTTTTAATTATTTGAATATTAATGTTATTTATACCTTATCACCACCTTCTTTATATGGAAAATATTTTAAAAATAGGTTTTATATACATAAAAAATATACAAAAACCCGAGTTCCTTTTATGAACCCGGGTTTCTCTCTAATTAATAGCTTTCTTTTTAGATAGAAAGATAATAAGCTGTTCTCCACATATGCAAATGACTGTCCCCAATATCAAGCCGTTTGATAGGATAGAAGTAATAACAGGAGGAATTCCTTCAAAAACTTCCGTCGGTAAAAACATAACGCCTGTGCCGCTTAATAATGCGACGCCGATAACTGTTCTGACACGCTCCGTGCTCTCCCGCATTTCACTAAGCGCGACGCTGAGCATTCCCGCAAAAATAACAAAGCTTACTGAATAGCCCACAGCTGGCGGCATAACGGCAAATACATTCATTATAGGAGGGAATAAACTGAGTAGAATAACCGATACACTAGCGACAATAAATGGCAGTTTCTTAGATATGCCCGTTGCCGCAATAAATCCCCCGGCGCCGGACAAAGGGACAGGGCCCATTGTGCTGAAAGCTCCCCCCATCATCTGGGTGAAACCGCTAATAATACCTGCTCGATCCAAACTGTAATCCTTCACTTCCACATTCATTTTCCTAAGGATTGTTTCCGTAATTCGAATGCTTGCAATCATATTGGCAATCAATAGGAATGTCACGAAGATGGCTGTTATGATCATCCCTGAATTAAAAATCGGTTTTCCGTAGACGAATAGTTGCGGCATCGAAAAAATGTCCGCATCTTGTATATTAGGTTTAGAAGCTAAGTGAAAAAAGGCAAATAAGCCCCATCCAACCACTAAAGATAGTAAAATAGCATATTGTTTAATAATCATCATTTTATGCCTTGTCAGCCAAAAAGTGATGCCGACCAACAAAACGCTCAAGATTGAGGTGGGTCCGTGGATTGCTGTTTGTTCCCCGCTGATCCCCAACATTCCCTTGATGAAAGATTCACTCAATTGAAGGACGAGCAACAATAAGTAAACACCCGTAACCGTCGGTGTAAACAATACGCTCAACTTACGAATAAAACCGAAACAACTTAATAGAATAAAGAATAAACCACTTATTAATAACGCTCCTTGAAGAGCTTGCAGCGTTTCTAATCGTGAAGTAAATATAGTGGTCGATAAACCCGCGTATAAGGCGAAGACTCCCCACCATAACCCTGCCGGCCCCTCATTGATTGGCAGTTTATGTCCAAACAAAACTTGCAATAAGCCGGCCGCACCAAGCACAAATACAGCTCGTTGGATAAAATCTGCCGACTCAACAGGAGAAAGGCCGAACAGGCCTGCCACGGCAACCGGTGCAACAATGGAACTCGACAGTATAAAAGCCAGCCACTGAAGCGATGATAATAATTGTTTCATAGCAATTCTCCTTAATATAGTAAAACATCAAATATTTCCTTATATGTCATAACATATTTGTAAAAATGTTTCAAACAGCAAACTAATTTTCTCTCAATACTTAGCATTTCGTTGCTATCATGGTAAAATAACAGTGTAAGATTGTGTTTTAGAGAGGAATTTTAAAAATGATGATTTTTCTAGTTATTATACTTGCTTATTTATTAGGTAGTGTTCCTTCAGGTTTATGGATTGGCAAACTGTTTTACAATAAAGACATCCGTGAATACGGAAGCGGCAACTTAGGAGCCACCAATACATTTCGGATACTGGGAAAAAAAGCCGGGTTCGTGGTGACACTCATTGATATCTTAAAAGGTACAATCGCGACTTTGCTTCCTTCTTTATTGGATGTGTCCCATCAAATCCATCCGCTTGTTGCAGGTACAATCGCGGTAGTGGGGCATATGTTTCCGGTCTTCGCCGGTTTTAAAGGCGGCAAAGCTGTAGCGACATCAGCTGGCATTCTCTTAGGATATGCACCCTGGCTTTTTATCGGTATGGTCTTTGTGTTCTTCCTATCGCTCTATATTTCAAAATATGTTTCTCTATCAAGTATGATTACAGCGATTGCAGCCCTCATTACATCCATCTTCTTGAAGAACATCCCGCTGATCATTGTAATCGGAATCCTTACAATCTTTATTTGTTACCGCCACCGGGCGAACATCAAGCGAATCAAGGATGGAACTGAACCGAAAGTCACCTGGATATAACAAACATTGTGCATACTGTAATGAAAAGACACACCGCCGGTGTGTCTTTTCACCTACTTTTATTGCTGACAATCCGTACAAAAAGTTAACTGACTAATGACTATAGCGCTTCTCCGTTTCTCATTACCCTTCTTTACTTTATAATTATACTGAAAATAGGAAAAGAAAGGAGAATGCTTGTTGAAAATCAACATTTCAGATGAAGCAGCCAAATGGTATGAACAAGAGCTCAACTTGCAAAAAGGGGACAACGTTCGTTTCTTTGCCAGATATGGCGGTGAAAGCACCATTCATTCCGGCTTTTCACTTGGCATCGAACTCGAAGATCCTATTGCAATTGGAGCATCTGTCAAGAAGAATGATATCCAATACTTCATTGAAGAAAACGATTTATGGTATTTCAACCAACATGATTTATATGTAGGCTACAATGCCAAACAGGATGAACCCGAGTATATGATTCAATAATACCCTTTACACGTAGAGAAGGCCGTTCCGTGATTGAGTACTATAATTACGGAACAGTCTTCTATTACATTCTATTCGAGTTTTGTGACAACAAAAGTTCCTGTATGTGCATAATGGCCCATACCTTCAAATATATCATTTACTATTCATTTAAATCTGTACAAATTTGCTGCATAAAGATATATCGGCTGTTTCTTTACTGCCTTTTATTCTTCTCGTACACTTCATGCCAAGCTGGGTAATGGCGTTTTAAAGAAACCGGACGGAACGTTTCTTTTTTTACGATTGTATTAAGGGTAGTGGCGCTTACCGCCAATTCCCCCGCCTCGTTATAGATCTCATAACCATATATCGTCTTAACAGGTGAATATTCCTCGATCCATGTATGTACAGAAGCCGTCTCCCCGTATCGCAATGATTTTTTATAAGATACATGCACTTCCAAAACAGGAGATACGAAACCATCCTTCTCCATTTCACTATAATCAAAACCTAGATCTTTCACCAATTGTGTGCGGCCTAGTTCCAGCCAGACTAAATAATTCGCATGATAGACTACACCCATTTGATCTGTCTCCGCATAGCGGACTTCAATCTCTTTTTTTGAAATAAACATAGCAACGCTCTCCCTTCTCTTACTTATTATTTTAACATAGCAGTAATTTTTTAGTAAAAGAAAAGCCGAGAATATTCTTAAACTTTCATTGCTCATATAATAAAAAAAGGCAAGAGAATATTTATTCACTCTCTTGCCTTCTTCTTATTGGCTATTCACCTTTTGTTTGGATTACTTGCGCATGCTGCCCTGATTGATCCTGCATTTGCTTTCCTTTATTGCCGCCAGCTGAACGAGATTTAGTTCCGATATGGTTTGGTGCAAAGTGTTTCGAGTCTTTTTTAGGATTTCCCATATGATTCACCTTCCTTATTGTTATTCTTTACAATCAGGAAGAAAACATGTATGCGTCACTCAGCTTTCTCTAAGCGCTTTTGTTCCAATTTTCTCTCAATTCTTTCTATTTCTTTCCGATCTCTTAATAATTCATTTTTATTCTCCAGAACTAAGTCTTCAAACGAACGCTTCCGCCTTTTATTCATATCATCACCTACTTATCTTTTATGATATTATTCATTATTGGCAAAAAAGCGTCCACTTATGTCATGATTATTAATTTTCTTATTTAACAAAAAAATAAAGGAACGCTCCGTTATAATTGACGGATTCGTTCCTTTATCAGTTCATAATTCATTTCTCCTATTTGCTTAGCCTGAATTACACCTTTTTTATCAATAAAATAGGTCGTCGGATATGATATGATTTCATACTGCTTCAATATCTCGCTCTTTTCATCCAGCACGATTGGAAACGTAAGCTGAAGACCATCGGCAAACCCTTTTACATCATTGTTTGAGTCAGTGTTGACCGCCAAAACAACCACGTCTTGATTATATTCTCGGTAGTATTTTTCCAAATCAGGCATTTCTTTCCGACAAGGCCCGCACCATGTCGCCCAGAAATTCAATATCACAATCTTGCCTTTATAGTCAGATAAAGATACACTCTCTCCTTCTAGATTCCGCAATGTGAAATCCGGTGCATTAACACCGGCTTCCAAGCCAGGCAATTCCTTTTCCTGCTTTTTATCGATTGCTTGTACAATGGCTATAAATATAAGCAAAAGCAAGAGCACTCCCGATATAATCCTCTTGACCAACCTGATCCCTCCGCCTGCCAAACTTCCACTTTATTGTAGCGCAGAAGATTGCAGCGAACAATCAATTATATTCAAATATAAGAAATTTTTGAAAATATGTCACATTTCAAACAAATAAGACCTCTCTTCCCATTCTTCAGTTCCTAAATTATTTTTTCATGGCATTAAAACAAGAACATCACCTTTGATTTCCTTCGATGCGGTTTCGTGATATACGCCATCTGCCCATTTCTGCATTTGATCATCGTACCATTTACTTTTTACATGGCCGGATTGACCTGGCCCGATTAAATGCTTAGATGTGGACAAATCGTTCAGGTCGGCAATAAACCGCCAAGAAGCGCCATGATTAACTGTACCATCAGAAGTGAACGAGGCGGCTTGAACTGTTACCCCGCTTCCGTTAGTCGGCACACCGCCATTGCTGTTGAATATATATTGCAGAGGGGCTACACTAGAAAGCGGATGATTAAAGCGGACTTTGTGGTACTCTCCCCACGCCCACTCCTGCATCTTCTCTCCTTGCAATTCTTTAATGTCTTCTAAAGCCATGAGCAATGAATCTTCCAACAGTTTCTTGATGCCTCCGTATTCCTTAATCCATGGTCCGGGACGTCCGGCTAACGCCTCTCTTGTAATTTGATCAAGAACCGCTTTCCTTCCTCCGAATAAAGCATAGATATCCGGGGAAATCTGATCTTCAAATAACACTTCCGGTATTTTTGTAATCCAGAGGTTAAAAATAAGCGGAGCAGCCTTTTCCTTATCATCTTTAAAGTCCCATTCTTCTAGGATGGCGACCGCTTCTTGGATATCTTTATTTTTGCTTGCGGCTATTTCTTCAGTGAATTGCGGTACAAATTCTTTCGCTTGCAAATTCACTACATCCATTTGCAGATTCTGCATATCTTTTCCGGTCAATTTACTTTTGGAGCCGAGCACTTCCTTAATGCGCTGCTGTCTATAATATTGCGCCCATATATGGCTGATATGGTATGGATAATCATCAGAAATCACTTTATTATTGGCAGTGGCGATAAAGCCTTCTTCCGGATTGACGCTTCTCGGAAGTTCATTATATGGAATAAACCCTTGCCATTCATATTCGTCCGTCCAGCCGGGAACAGGCAGCAATCCATCCCCTTTCTTCCTGATCGGAATCTTGCCATTCGCTTTATAAGCGATTGTTCCCGACCCATCAGCAAAGACGAAGTTTTGAGTGGGTGAGTGGAATTTCTCCAACGCTTTCTCAAATTCCCCCCAGTTGTTTGCTTTATTCATGTTCAAAATGGCTTCTAACTCTGTTGATGGATCCAAGGCGGTCCATCGCAAAGAGAAAACCGTCCCTGAGTTGGACTTATCGACAAATTCGGATACAACAGGGCCATGTCTTGTGATTGTTACATCGTAATCAATGGTTTTTTTATCTTTTACTTTGATTGGTTCCTGTACAAGTGTAGCTTCCTCCCATTTATTCATATAGGAGAATTCCCTTTTATTATCAGGATTTCTTTTCTCGATATATAAATCTTGCACGTCAGGACCTGTATTGGTCACTCCCCAGGCAATATTTTCGTTATGCCCTAAAATAATGCCCGGTATGCCGGCGAAAATGACACCGCTTACATTTACGGTGGGCGCCTCCAACTGCATCTGATACCAAATGGCTGGAGTGGCCAATGATAAATGTGGGTCATTCGCCAACAACGGCTTGCCGCTCTCGGTCTTGACTCCGGCGACTACCCAGTTGTTGCTGCCATTGAATTCATTCGGTATGACTGCGCCCGCAAAACTTTTCTTAATGTCCATTTCTTCCTGCCCAATTATATAAGGCGCTTCTTTCGGATACATCGGAAATAAATCATATGCTTTTTCT
Organism: Bacillus sp. (in: firmicutes); assembly: GCA_051874035.1. GTDB lineage: Bacteria > Bacillota > Bacilli > Bacillales > DSM-1321 > Bacillus_AD. The sequence continues at coordinate 18,681 of JBJEFM010000012.1, read as the reverse complement.
TTAGAGAAATTCTGTAATAAATAATGCCTGAAAGCTTGGTCATCCCAATTGCCGCCAAGATCGAACGCCATGTACTTGCCTATTGTCAAAGAATCTATTTCTGACCATTCTTCCGGCTCATAGCCCAATATAGTGAATTCCGCCGGCCATTTCCCATTATCTTTCAGTTCCTTGATATAAGCGTTGACACCTTCCGCATAATAACCGAGAATTTCCTTCGCTTGCGCTGAATATCCTGCAAATGAAGCCTCGGCAGCCCTTCTTAAACCAAGCGTCCTGAAATACTTATCCTGAGTAACTGTAGATTCTCCAATCACTTCGCTTAACATGCCGGATGCTTGCCTCCTGCTCAAATCCATCTGAAAGAGACGGTCTTGCGCTTGAACGTAGCCTTGAGCGATATATAAATCATGCTCATTTGCGGCTGTGATATGCGGAACGCCATCTTTATCGCGAACGACCTTAACCGCAGCCTGCAAGGATTTCAGCTTGATTTCCCCTTCGGTCCGGGGCAAGGAATGAGACATAAATAGATTTACGCCAACTATAGCAACTGCTATTAACAACATGATAGCCACACTAATCCATAGCGCAATTTTTTTCTTATTCCTCTTCGGTTTGCTTTGTGCTATAACTGCTTCCAAAGAAACACCTCCTACTAATGGATTTTATTTTCCATATTTCTATTCAATTGTAAAATTTCCCCAAAAAGAACTCAATAAGAGAATATCTTTTAAAAATCAGAAGAAAAAAGCGCTCCAAGAGCTATCTAAAAAACCCAAAAGGAGCGCCTCTGTATCTATACTTTTTGTGTAGGTGATGAATGTATTTCATTATATCTTTTGCGGATAGAAATAGATAATGCCTTCCTTTTCTTCCATTCTCACCTCATCTATAGAATGCAAATAAAGCAAATTAGTGATGGTTTGCAGGAAAGCAGACATTGTACGATGGGTTGGATGTCCCGTGCCATAGATCTGTTGGGATATTTGATAGGCTGTACTTCCGCTTTTTTTGATACTGTGATGGATTTGCCTCCACCTTTTCTGGTAATGCTTCTTCATTTCTCCAATACGGCTGGCCAAATCGACAACTACTTCGCCATGCCCGGGAAAAACATGGGCTGCCGGATGCTGCAACACCTTATCAAGCGCATTAAGGTATTGCGCCAACGGATTGTCATCCATTTGTTTTGCCATGACGATTGGATTTAAAGAATTGAGAATATGATCGCCGACAAATAGAATTTGCTGCCGTTTATTATAGAAAGAGAAATGATCAGGCGCATGCCCAGGAGTCCAGATTGATTCATACTCCTCATCCCCCAGCTGTATAAGCTGCTTTTCCTTAAAAAGTTCATCCGGTTTAAAACCATAGGCATCATGACGATGATATTTCTGGTCTTCTTCAGGCGCTGTTGGTCCGCCATTTATACGAAATAAAACGGAAAGTGGACTGGAATAGGTTGTATCGATAAATGAAGCTTGGATATTTTGCAATTCCATATAGCTGTGTTCTGACATACAAATTGCAGCATTGTATTTTTTTTGGAACCAGCCTGCCAACCCCATGTGGTCTGTATGAGCATGTGTGATCACTACCTTCTCTATCACACAGCCTTCATCCAGCGTCCGCTCCCATAAATCCATTGCTTCTTCTGTACAGTCACCTGTATCCACAATGGTATACCCATTTTTCCCTTCTATTATATAGCAATTTATTTCACCCAAGTCATAAGGAATAGGGACTTTCAATTGTTGGATCTTATCGGTCATTTTGTGAAGCATATATACTCCCTCCCATATAAACCTTACATGATTCACCTGGCTTTCACAGTTCCCCCATCGACCATTAATGTATGGCCTGTAATATAATCCGCATCGCTGCTGGCAAGAAATACAGCCACTCTGCCAATATCTTCTTCGCAATCCCCAAGGCGTCCCAATGGAATCAACGAAATCATTTTATTGTACGCATTCGGATGCATTTCTTTCATTTGTTCCACCCCCGGCGAATTAGCAAGCGGTGCGATAACATTGACATTGATGCCATATCGTCCCCACTCATTCGCAGCGACCCGTGAAATGGCCCGCACCGCTTCCTTGGAAGCGGCATAAGAAGCTTGCCTGCTTAAACCTTCCAAGCCCGCACCTGATGCGAAATTGATAATCGACCCTTTCGTTTCCTTCAAATAAGGTAGCGCGCTCCGCATTAAAATAAATGTGGCCCAAAGACCTGTATTTAAAGATAAATCCATGATTTCTTCCGTTGTTTCCTCGATGGTAAAAGCTTTGGAAGAGTGAGCATTATTCACCAATATATCCAACTTCCCAAACTTTTCGATTGTTGCCTCTACCAGACTTGGCAGCACTTGCCGATCCGTCAAGTCCGCTTGTATATATAAAGCATCGCATCCTAAATCATGCAGTTCCTTTTCCGTTCTTCTCCCTTTCTCCTCATTCAATCCAATAAATACAATCGAAGCGCCCTCTTTCGCATACGCATGGCAAATACCTCGGCCAATGCCGGATGATCCGCCTGTTACAAAAGCTACTTTATCTTTGAGCTTCATAAAACATATCCCCCTACCTACATTTATTTTCTGTAAATAAACACCCAAAAATTGAGTAAAACAGGAATGATAGCTACAATAAAAGAAACTTACATCCAAAAGAAGAAATAATCAGACGTTCAACACACATAATCAAAAAAGGAGGCTCCATTCTATGGGGAAAATACCAGCTGACACAATCATTGAAAATGTCTCGGTTCTAACGATGGACCCTTCGCATCCTTATACGAAGGGAATCGCCATTGCAAATGGACTTATTGTCGGTCTGTTGGATGATAATGCCGTTTGGCCGCTCGCATCTGCCGGAAAACGCATCAATGGCGAAGGAAAAACGTTGCTCCCCGGAATCATCGATGCACATTGTCACCTACGTGCGCAAATCAGCCATAACCTATCCGTTCCCTGCGGTCGTGAAGATGTTTGCAATATAGAGGAGATTCAGAAGGCAATCCATGAGCGAGCCGCTTACACCTCTCCAGGCACATGGATTCGAGCTGCCGGATATGACCCTTTTTATCTGTATGAACGGCGCCATCCTACCCGTCTGCAATTAGATGAAGCTGCTCCGAACCATCCTGTGCGGCTGCGCCATATTACAAGACATGTATCGGTCTTGAATAGCGTCGCCCTTGCCCTGGCTGGAATTGGAGCCGACACTCCTGATCCGCCCGGAGTAAATATAGAACGTGATGGAAAAACAGGTATACCTACAGGAATCATTTACGGGGGTGATGCTTGGCTTTCGCAACACATCGTACCTCCCCTTGCCGCTGATGAGCTTCAATCAGGCGCCAAGCTCCTGCATCAAGAATTGCTGTGCAAAGGTATTACCTCTGTCCAAGATGCTACGCCGAGCAATACCGCTTTTGACGTAAGATTCTGGGCAAGTTGCATAGACGAAGGCTGGACTATCCCCATTCAATTGATGGCGGATATCCATCACTATAAAGATGTTATGGACTATTGCACAGATCAACTGACATCCTTACAAAAGAAACGATTAGAAACCGGAGCCATTAAAGTCGTAATGGAGGCATCGCCTGACTTATCACCCGATCTTAATGAACTGAAAAAAATCGTCATTGAAGCTACGCAACAAAGCTTGCCTGTAGCAATCCATGTTGTGACGCCCGAAATGGTTTGGTCTGCGTTGGAAGCGATTCGCAACGCACAAGAAATGGCGCCTGATCGAAAAATCCGACATCGGCTTGAACATATAAGCTTATGCCCTGATGCTTTTCTTCCGGATATGGCTGAATTACAAATCATGGCCGTCACAAACCCTAGCCTCGTACACGAACACGGCGATCGTTATTTAGCTGATGTGGAACAATCGGAACATAGCTGGCTTTATTTAATGAATAGTTTAAGAGAAGCTGGCATCCCGCTGGCCGCCGGCTCAGATGCACCTGTCGCCTCTTTCGATCCATGGGCCGGCATCCAGGCTGCCTGCACACGCACCACCAATTCCGGGAAATATGTCAATCCCGCTGAAAAACTAAGTCGCTATCAGGCGTTAGAAATGTTTACGTCAAGCGCGGCCCGGGCAGCCGGATGGGAGACTAAGCGCGGTATGATCAGACCCGGACTGCATGCGGATTTTCTGCTGGTTGACCGGCATCCCCTGTTTTGCCCGGACAAACAGCTAAGCCGTATTCAAGTATGTCAAACCTGGATTGACGGTACACTTGTTTTCGCAAAATAAATAGTTCTCCATTATTTGTCATCTTTATATGATTACAGTATAATGAATGAAAAATCAGATTAATAAACAGACAAATTGGAGGAAAACATGTCTTCAAAACAGACAACACATCGATTAAGCACTGTAGATAACGCAATATCGCTTTTAACTATGTTTCTCAAATATGAATCAATCGGCCTTATGGATATAGAGCGAGAAACAGGAGTAAGCAAGACAGCAGCCTTTCGCTTGACTGCGACGATGGCAGACCGCGGCTTTTTAGTGAAGGATACCAAAACAAAACGCTATTATCCGGGGCCTATCCTATTCCAATTGGTCCGCAAATACCAAGTGACTGATATCGTTGCCATCTCCAATCCATTCGTACAAGAGTTAGCTCGTATTACCAATGAGTCCGTCTATGTCTCTATCCGATCAGGAAACAGCTATATGTTCCTAACCGGCATTAATAGCATTTACCCTGTAAAAGTGACCATTCCTTTCGGGGATGAAATGCCTATACACCTAGGCGCTGCCGGCAAAATACATATGGCTTATATGCCGACAGCCGACATTGATCATTATTTAAAAAGAAACGAGCTGCATTTTCATGTCCCCAATCCTTTATCAGATCCACAACAATTGCGTATAGAACTAGCAAAGGTTAAGGAACATGGCTATGCAACTAGCTTCGGTGACAGTTTTCCGGATTCTGCCGCAATCACTGCTCCCATTTGGGGGCTAGGGGAAGAGCCTGCCGCTTCATTAGGCGTTTTCCTTCCTATGTCAAGAATAACTCCAGAGAAACAGCAGGAATTGATCGACCTTGTCGTAACTTATGCAAAGAAAATTTCAAAAGAATATATGGCAAAAAAAGAAGCAACAACAGAATAAGTAAAAAAGCGGCTCGTTCCACTTCCCTTAGAAGTCACAACCCATTTACCGGACGGCCGCTAATGCCTCATACCTTCTTTCTTAGCGCCCACGACCTTTCCACAAAAATTTTCTCTCTCGAAATCCCCTGCGATACCGATATATCCATACTGCCCGCCACCAAAGATTTAATCCAACATGAAGATTTTTCATTATTTTTAACAATTGCTTTCATATAAGCTATTACGCTTGGCTTCAGTTCATCAATTGGCACAATCTTACTGATAAGCCTCCTTTTATAGGCTTCTTCAGCTGTCATTCGCTCCCCGCAAAGCGCGAATTCCAGAGCCACCCCATGAGAAACAAGCCTCGGCAGACTTTGCGTGCCGCCTGCAGCAGGAAGCATGCCCAGTTTTGCTTCTGGAAGCGATAGCTGCGTCTGAGGAGCCGCAAAGCGAAAATCGCAGAGCATCGCCATTTCCAAACCTGAACCAACGGCGAATCCATGCAATGCAGCCGCTACTGGCTTGGGCAAGCGGCGGATTTCCTCCCACAAATCATGCTGCAACCGCACTTTTCGTTTCTTAATAACTGTCGGCATCGTTCCGAATTCTGTCAAATCCGCCCCCGCACAAAAAGCCCTTCCTTCTCCGCAAATAACTACCGCATCCACTGTCGGATCATCACGGATAGATAATATCATTTCATATAATTGATCTCTCATTTCAATATTAAAAGCATTTAAACGTTCTGGCCTATTTAATGTAATAACCGCAATACCTTCATCCTTCTCCAATCGAATAGCAGGTCCTTCGCTGCCCATGAATTTCCCTCCTCCGCTTCTGTATATTAAGCCGCTTCATTCTTACTGGATATTTACTTTCCTTTGAACTCCGGCTGTCTCTTTTCCAAAAAAGCTTGAATACCTTCCATTCGGTCTTCGCTAGTTTGCAATAACATATAAATATCCAATTCTAAGCGCAGGCCTTGCTCGAATGTCAATTCACTTCCTTTAAGAAGGCACTCTTTCGTGTATTGCATGGATAAGGTTGATAAATCCGCCAATCGCCTCGCATAGCGGCAAGCTTCTTCCCATGCCGTACCGTCATCTGCTAACTTGTTTACCAAACCAAGCTCCAATGCATGCTCCGCTTCCAGACTCTCGCCGCCCAACAACATAGTCATCGCGGGCCCTTTTCCTATTAATCTAGGCAATCGTTGGGTGATGCCGCCTGCAGGCACAAGTCCCCATACCGCTTCAGGAACTTGGAAAAAAGCATGATTTGATGAATATCGTATATCTCCAATACACGCAAGACTAAGTCCTAAAGAAATACATTGACCCTCTATGGCTACAATAATCGGATATGGGATTCTAGCCCATCGCTCGATTGCGGCACTCGCAAGAGCGACGGAAGCATAAGCATCGTCTTCTGCATCAGCCTGTAATATCGTTGGGTGCAGACCAATAGAGAAATCAGGCTCATTTACGCCTAATACGATTACCTTTATTTCTTCATTAGCGATCCATTCATCTGCGACATACATTAGTTCCTGTGATAATTCCGGAGAAAAGAGGTTTCCATGATCGGGATTATCAAGCAATACATAGCCAATTTGATCTTCTGTCCATACCTTAATAGTATGATATTTCATAATCGCAACCTCCTACATATCATTAGATTAAACAAATATTATTTCATAAAGGCAGACATAGCTTTATTTATACGCAGGGGATATGCCCCCCCTATCCATAAATCTGTGCAACTGGCTCGTATGCTGTCCAAACATAGGCGGAGGTTTTAAAAAAACATTCCCCCCCTTACTTCCCCACGGCATGCCAAGTAAAGAATCTCCGCCCGGTATAGAAATCCTGCTGATGCGCTGATCGTTGGCAAGATCGATTAGATTCCTTATTTTCGTGGGAGATTTCCGTTTTCCGGATTGCATACCACCAAGGAGATAATCACCAACAAATTGACAGGCCGCCTCATATTGAGATGCATCCACCCGGATACCGGCTTGATTTCTTCGACGATAATAAAGTGATGCGGCTAAAGCAAATGCCGCGTGAATGCCCGCCCCCATATCACTTATAGAAAATCCCGGAAGAAACGGTTTATGGTCTCCGTAATGCGTGACAGAGGCCAGACCCGACATAGCTTCCAAGGTAGGTCCATAGCCAACATAATCACGATAAGGACCTGTTTGGCCAAATGCCGATAAAGACAGGATTATCAATTCTGGATGATGTCTCCATAGCTCCTTATGATCCAACCCAAAATTCGCCATAACGCGCGGGCTGAAATTCTCCACTACTACATCACTATTCTTCACTAATTCAAGGAATATGCGCCGATCCGCCCTTTTCGTTAAATCTAATTGAACGCCCCATTTATTGCGATTAAGCTCCCTAAAGAACGGAGCTGAAGCGCCTTGGCCAGAACGGATTCCATCAGGTCGGTGCGGGGCTTCAATCTTAATCACTTCTATGCCTGAATCGGCAAATAACCTTGTGCAATATGGTCCAGACCACATACTTGTCAAATCTAGGATTCTAAGATGCTTTGAATTGTTTTTTATATTATTCTTTTGATTATTTGGAACATGATTCAATTGAATCTTCCATGGTAAATTGATGCCCGCTTTCTCAGAAGATGCACCGCTCCAAAAGCCTCTTGCTTGCAATTGCGGGCAATTATGGACTTCTTCAAGTGTTTGGACTTTAGCGAATGGCATCCTGAAAGCTTGACCTGTCGCAAATAAGTCATTTCTTTTCATTTTGCATGTCCATTTGCTCAGAGATTCTTCCAAAATGCCACAAGATTCGAACCTTCCATCTGCATTTTCCCATTCCGGAATGAGAGGCAACTCCGCCCAAGCTTCGAGCAACTGCCACTTCTCATCAACCGGCGCTCCTACAAAAGCCCAACCATCTTGACATGGCAAGATTGCCATTGGAGACATCGCATGATGACGATTCCCTACCCTTCCCCGTGCCGAACCTGTCGCTAAATAAGCAGAGAAAGCTCCCTCTAACGCACTGACAACGATGGAAAGAGCATCAATTCGGATAAAACGACTATTTTTCTTATTATCCCTATTAAGATTAAGTGCTATTATTCCTGCCGCCGCTGCGTGGGCACCGACTAAACAAGATGCCGGATAACCGCCGATTGCTAATGGAGACTTTTTAGGATCTCCCGTCAATTCCATCCATCCGCCAATCGCTTGAAGAGCATCCTCTTCTTCGTCATCAATCTCAACAGGAAACTCAATAAAAACCCCCATGCATGCCCTAAGATTCATGTTATATTCAAATGAGTTCCTCAACAATCCATCTAAGGCAGTATCGCAATGGCTATCCCATATGATGACATCCCATCCTGATTCAAGCAGTATGGACACGGCGCCGGCAACTTCGTTTTCGTTTTCTGTATATTGAATGTTTTTTCCGCAATCGCTGAATTTCGAGAAAGTTTCCGGCTTATAGGAAACTTTCATTACCTCTGCTCCGCTTCTCTGAAAAAGCCTTCCTGCATAGCTTCCTGAAGGGCCTGTTGTTATTTCAAGGACTTTCACTCCGCTCAATAGTCTATCTTCCACACCATCCAACTTCCACTCCCCCCCAACATTCATGATTTCTTGCCGGCATTCAGTCTCCCGCATAAAGCCCCTTACACCATTAATAGCAGTTTACAGTGAGAGACATAGTGTCATTTCATGTGCAGGGAAGCAATCAGCATCGCCGGGATTATTGCCTAATCCGCTGTAGGGAGAGCAACCGGTTTTTTCAACTCCATATCCGCTCCGCAACATTGGACGGTGCCTTCTCCGGCTTTCGTGCATAAAATTTCAATTCCGCATTTCGCGCATTGCAAGCGCTTTCCTAATTGATTGGCCATATTTTTCATCCTTTCCCCATTCTTTCTTTGCAACTTCCCATAATTATACGTTATATAAGAGCGCTCTTTTCTTTAATGCTCTGACCGCAGCATTTCAACTCCGCTTGCGGTGCTAATTTAGTGATGATAAATTCGCTTTGGCAATTCGTGCAAACAATCTTTGTTCCAATTTTCATCGGCATTTCGGTTCCCTCCTTATCCATTATTTAACTCCCAATGGAATCCTCCCGATAATCTCTGAATCTTCCAGTTTCATAATATCTTCGTCTGAACACTGCAATATATTCTTAAGGACATACTCGTTATGTTCCCCTAACTTAGGAGCAGGCGAACGATGCTCAAGACGTTGTCCGGAAAATTTAATCGGCCAAGAAGGATATAGATGCGTTCCCGTTAACTCGCGTGTAATTTCTTGGAAGAATCCTTGTAGGCAATCCGCTTCTGCTGCCTCATCCACGTGGAGAACCGGTCCTGCATATATTCCTGCCTTTTGAAGCATGTTTGCGGCTTCATCATTCTTAAACTGTTTGGTCCACTCCTCCACGAGCCGATCCAATTCATCATGGTTTTTATAACGTTCCCCGATTGTTTGAAAACGCTCTTCCTTCGTCCAATCAGGATTACCCATGATATGGCAAAACCTGCCCCATTCGGCATCGTTTGTAATAGCAATTGCCACCCAGGCATCTTTTCCTTGACATCGGTATACACCATGCGGCGCCATATTCGGCTGGCGATTTCCAAAACGGCTCCAACTACGGCCGTTCATGGAATAATCAGCAATCGGCTGCCCCATATAGTTTGCGCAGCCTTCTACTTGCGCCACTTCCACCAATTGCCCTTTCCCTGTTTTTTCGCGGTATTCTAGAGCCGTCAACAATGCATATGAGGCATGAATCCCGGAAATCACATCCGCTGCTCCCCCGATAGTCATCGGATTGTCATCACGATAGCCATTTACTTGTACAATCCCCGATAGAATTTCAAACGTGAAAGCAAAGCCTGGCTGATCCCGATATGGTCCTGTTTTTCCATAGGCCGGCATTGATAGCATAATAATCCCCGGATTTATTTCACGTAGCTGTTCATAAGACAGACCGAAATTCTCCATCACTCGGGGAGAAGAATTCTCTATAATAACATCACTTTTTTCCACTAATTCTTTCAACAGCTTAATGCCTTCAGGAGTGTTCAAGTTTAATGTAATACCCTTCTTATTTGTATTGGCAACGTTGAACTGGGGACCTAATTCCCACCAGTTCTCACCCGGAGATGACATGGAATATCGAAAGCCATCCGGACGTTGAACGGATTCAACTTTAATCACTTCCGCTCCTAATGCGCCTAAGTATGATGTACAGATCGGACCTGACCACCACATTGTTAAGTCTACGATTCGAATTCCTTCTAAAGGTAAAGATGTCATCTGATAGCCTCCTCTATATTATTCCTTGGGTTGACATTTCCCGGATTTCTTCCTCGGAATATCCCAGAATACTGCCATAAACCTGCATGTTATCTTCACCCAGCAATGGGGCGGCTTTATCAATGCTCCAAGGCGATTGCGACAACCGGAACGGAGCGCCCGGCTGTTCCACTTCACCCATTACAGGATGATTGACTTTCACAAAGAATTCTCGTTCCTTATATTGCGGGAAGGTCAGCATATCCTCAATTGTCAAGATCGGCGTAATAGGAATCCTCCACTCGAAGCCAAGCTGTACAATTTCTTCTCTCGTATGCTCCATTAACCATTTGTCCAGCCTTTCTTTGAAAACATCTTTATGTTCTATGCGTCTGAATAGCTCCATAAATCTAACATCTTCCACCCAATCATACATTTCAGTCATAAAACAAAAATCTTGCCAATGCTGCCCTGTCAGCAAGTTAATGCCTATATAGCCATCCTTGCACTTTTCAATGCTTGGCAATGAGATATATCGTTGTGTGAAAGAGGGACATGTGGTAAAAGAATTTTGCACATTACGATACGGCATTTGCAACACTCCGCATTCCGTTATGGAAACATCAATATGCTTTCCTTCATTCGTCCTGCGCCTGCCTAACACGGCTGCCAGTGTAGAAGTTGCGGCAAATGTCCCGGCTACATATTCCAGCAGCCGCAACGGGCCGCCCGCCCGCAAAGGTTCCTTTGCGGCATCGCCGATTTGGCTTAAAAACCCGCTCATCGCTTGTGTAATCAATTCTGTCGCCTTATAATCTTGATATTCGCCGCCATGGCCGAAATTCGAAATGGAGGTCATAATTAGACCTGGGTTGATTTCCTTAAGGGTATCATAATCTAATCCTAAACTTGACATGACTTTTGGCGAGAAGTTTTCGACTAGAATATCAGCATCTTCCACTAACTTTTTTAATACACTTGCACCGCGTTCGGATTTCAAATTCAAAGTAATGCCCGATTTGTTATGATTCAGATAGGCAAACAACCCGCTCGCTTCTATATTCGCTTCATCATTCGGGAACGGACCTTCTTGCCTAGAGGGATCCCCTACTTGAGGCTGTTCGATTTTGATCACTTCCGCACCATAGTCCGCCAGTAACTTCGTGCAATAAGGTCCCGCAATATTCCGTGATAAATCAATTACCTTAATACCAGATAGAGCTTTCTCTGCCATTTGACTACACCTCAAATCCCATAATAATCTATCGCACTTTTGTTATTCATATTAGAAAAAAAGGGCAGCCACGTATTACATTCATGCATAAGTACGGTATTGCCCCATTTTTGTATTACTTATATTCAATTGACTAATTGACTTACTGATCCGGCTTTCCCGGAAAGTGATGCAGCCACTTTCTTTAAATGGACATTTGTCGGCCCAAGGTTCACTTGCATGCTTTTGAATCTTCTGAAACAGAATTGTAGGGGATAATCTATGTCGATGCCCATCCCGCCATGCAATTGGTGCGCTCCTACCAATACTTTCTGTCCTTCTTTGCAGATAAACGCTTTCGCTATAGCCACTTCTCTCTCAGCGGATACTCCTTGATCCAGCTTCGATACCGCATGATAGGCTGCCAGGCGACTGCCTTCTACAATGGTATACATATCAGCTAAGCGGTGTTGGACAGATTGAAAGCTGCCGATCGGGCGATTGAATTGATGCCGTTCTTTCACGTACTCATTCGTCACTTGTGTAGCTCTATGAAGCAAGCCCGTTAGTTCAATGCATTGAAGAGCTGTCGCCAATTCCACTATTTTCTGGGCGGCTTCCCACCCTTGGCCCACATTTCCAAGCAAATCGGCGTCCGTTACAGTCACTCCTTCAAAATCCACTTCATACAGCCCATCCGAACCAATCGCAGGCAGCGGATTAATGCGGACTCCCGCTTGATCTCCCTTCACTAAGAATAAACTAAGCCCTTCACTGCTTGCATCAATAGAATCAGTCGTCCTCGCTAGCGTCAAGAAATAATCTGCAGCCGCGGCATAGGGCACAAACATCTTTTTGCCTGAAAGAGAATATGTATCGCCTTCTTTTCGGGCAGCAGCAGCCACATACATTAAGTCATAATGGGCTTGCGGTTCTGGAAAGGCGCCTGTAATGATGAGCTTTCCTTCCGCTATTTTCGGAAGAAGTCCGCGCTTTTGCGCTTCCGTACCGAATTGGAGAATGGGGAGGACACCATATGCAAGCGTTGAAGCGAATGGGGCGGGAAATACAGCGGCCCCCGCTTCTTCTACGACAAGAGCCAAGTCCATAAAGCTTCCGCCTGCACCGCCGTATTCTTCCGGAATCATCAACCCGATGAATCCCATTTCCGCAATTTCTTTATAGAAAATAGGTGAATAATGATTTTCGCTGCCTTCCGCTTCACGCAGAGCCGCCACTGTACATTTTTCTTTGAAGTATTTGTGCGCTGTACTTTTAAACACTTCCTGAATTTCATTTAAAGCAAAATCCACATGATCACACCCTTTCCGTTACATATTCCGACGTTTGAACTTTGGTAATGCCAGGTCATCAAAAACCTGGTCGACAACGACCTCTACAGGCATCCCGATGTATATTTCATCAGGTTCACAATCCATCATATTAGAAACAATGCGGACACCTTCTTCTAATTCTACAAGAACTACTTCATACGGCACTTTAAAGGCTGGATGGACCGGGCGGTGATATACAACATAGCTGTAAACTTCCCCTTTTCCGGTAGATGGGACCCATTCCATATCAAAACTATGGCATTTATGGCAAACCGGACGTGGCGGATGCATCAATTCTTTACAGTTTGCACATCTTTGAAAATGAAGTTGTTTTGTTTCTTGCAATACTTCCCAGAAGGGTTTGCTATCAGCATCCATAATCGGCCTCGGCGGAGCCATGCCTTCATTATATTGAACCATATTGATTTTACCTCCTTTTTAATATAAGGCCGCTTGAAGGGACACCCGGACCTCCTGTTACTAAGCAAAGCTCGGCGCCTTCTATTTGAGTGGTGGATGTTCCACGTATTTGCCGGACGCCTTCTGTAATTAAATTCATGCCATGAATATAGGCTTCGGACATCAAGCCCCCTGCTGTGTTAATCGGTAATTCTCCGCCGGGGCGAAGCCGGTCGCCTCCTTCGCAAAACGCTACACCCTCTCCCTTTCCGACAAATCCAAGCGCTTCCAATTGCATGGGGACAAGCGGGCTGAATGCATCATAGATTTGAGCTACATCAATATCCCAAGGGGAAATTCCAGCCATATGGAACAATCTCTTTCCATATGTTTCAATTTCCGGGAATTCAGCGATATCAGGGCGATAGTAGCTTGTCATCATTTCTCCATTCGTAGCTGTGGATTGGACTGCTCCGGAAATATAAGCGGGGCGCTGCTTTAAATCTTTCGCTCTTTCAGCTGTCGTCACAATGACTGCTACCGCCCCATCCGAACTCAAGCAGCTGTCATGGCGTCTAAGCGGCGCTACATTTATCGGTGAATTCATGTATTCTTCCAATGTTAAGGGACGATCATAGAACTGCGCTTTTGGATTGCGGTTCGCATTCTCGCGATTGACAAGTGCGATTGGAGCAAACTGCCCATCCTTAATATTGTTTTGATGGATGTAGCGCTGTGCGAACATGCCATCCCATGAAACAGGCGTCAACAGCCCGTATGGATGATACATGCCCATAGACATGACATCAGATACCCTCGCCGGCTCAAAATCACCATATTTCACAGGGCCTGAAGCATCTCTGATTGAACGGACGCAAACAACATAATTGGCAATCCCGGACGCTACAGCCGCTACAGCATGTGCAACTGTACCGCAATTCCCGCCGCCTCCATATGGTGTTTTACTAAAGAAATGAAGATTGGGAATCCCTAATGCCTTAACGATATCCAGCTGTTCCGCTCCTGTGTCCAATGTATAATTGACCATGCCATCAATATCATTAATCGATAAGCCAGCATCTTTAACAGCAGCTAAAATCGCTTCACATGCCATTTGCAGTTCACTTCGACCGCAGCTGCGGCTGAATTCTGTTTCTCCAATTCCCACTATCGCCGTTTTATCACAAATATTCTCCACTTCAATTCCCTCCTTTCACATTACAGAGCAATGACAGCTTTACCTGATGCATGATTTCCCAGACTGTTCTTGCTGACAAACTCTATTTCTACCAACCGCTTGCCTTCTTCTTCATATTTTTTTGTTACTTGGCCTGTAGTTGTCATTTGATCGCCAGGATAATTGGGAACGGCTAATCGTAAAACAATACTTTTGATTTCCCCGGTTGAACCGCACCAATCCGTTAAATACTTGCCGATTAAGCCGTTTGTCGTCAAGATATTCATAAACACATCATCCGCTGCTGCTTTGCGGGCCTCGCGATGGTCATGATGGACAAGGGCATAATCATGAGTCGCAGAAATGGCCCCTCCCACCACTAAAGCGGCTGTTATATCACGCGTATGAACAGGCAGCTCATATCCAACTTCAAGCTCGTTCCAATCAACCATTACCGAACGTATAGTATTCATCTTCATTCCCCCTATTCTTTTGAATTTGCATTGTACGCAAGAATTGTAAAGGTTTGCTTGCAAATCAGTTCATCTCGTTGATTCGTAAATGTATAAAGAAATGTTGCAAAGTATCCTGGACCACGAGCTGTCATTTTTTCCGGCGACACTTTCTGCACCGATATCGTGTAGCTGATGACATCGCCTATCTTCATAGGCGCGAAATATTCCTGGCCTTGTTCTGTAGCCACGATTGACGTATAGCCTTCCCGGTCCAACAAGGCAACTAGCCGCTCCATAGAATTCGGCTCTCTTTTCGTCTCCGGCCAAAGCGGGCTCATTGTGTACACTTGCACCTGCATAGGAGGAGCGATTATACCGCCATATCTGGTTTTCTTCGCATACTCCTCATCGGAATATAGTGGATTTGCATCTTGCATTACCTCGCACCAATGACGGATCATTTGCTTGCATACTGCATCGGGCCCTTCTATACGTTCTGATTCGATACCTACATACTCTTGAATTTTCGCTTCAGCTATTGCCATTTAGCAATTCCTCCTTCTCTCCCCTTTTTATTGGTACCGCTTTCATTGTTGTTTTGGCAACTCTAATGCGAACCTTGCAACAAGATCGCGCATTACCTCGCTTGCGCCGCCGCCGAATAGGAAGACGACGTGCTTCTTGGCAGACGCTTCCACCTTTCCATTAATAGGGGCCCATTGCGTGCCTGATTGCAATTGGCCATACATTCCCATGATTTGCATACATGTGTCATATACTTCCTGATGCAATTCCGCTGCAAACACTTTGTTCATGGAAGGTCTGTAATGAGCCGCTTTCTCATTTCCATGCCCCCATGCCGCACGGTAGTTTAAATTCTTGAGCACTTCGATTTTCACCGTTAATTCCGCCAAACGTTCTTGTACCCATTCTTGTTCGAAAACAGGCTTGCCCTCAATGATTGTTTCTTGTGCCCACTGAATGGTCTCTTCCACGGTACGCTCCATCTTCGAATAAGTGGATAGCATTAATCTCTCTAAAGAAAGTTGGGTTGTAATATAGTGCCATCCCATATTCTCCTCTCCAACGAGCGCATCTTTTGACACCCGGACATTGTCATAATAACTAACATTCGTCCTTTCCCCCATCAAATGCATCGGTGTTACAGAAACGCCTGGTGTATTGGTAGGAACCAGAAAAATTGATATCCCTTTATGCTTAGGCGCATCAGGATCTGTTCTAGCGGCAAGCCAAATGTAGTCGGAAACATGGGCCATTGTAGTGAATACTTTCTGCCCGTTTATTACATAATCATCTCCGTCTTTTACCGCTCGCGTCTCAAGCGCAGCCAAATCTGTTCCCGCCTGCGGCTCGGAATATCCAACCGCGATTTCTACCTCGCCTCTAAGAATTTTTGGCAAAAAGTATTCTTTCTGCTTTTCTGAACCCAGTTTCATAAGTGTTGGTCCTACCGTTTCAAGTGTGATAAAAGGGATATTCACCCCTGAACGATCCACTTCCTCCAGAAAAATGTACTGCTCCAGCGGTGTTCTTCCTTGCCCGCCATATTCCACCGGCCATCCGATCCCTAGCCATCCATCCTTGCCCATTTGCCGAATATACTGACGCCAAAGAGGTCCACCATCCGGATTATCCTTTAATTCCTCCAATAATTCCGGGGTAATATGGGCCTCTAAATACGCTCGAATCTCCTGTTTCATTTGCTGCTGTTCCTCCGTTAAATCAAAACGCATACCTCTCACCTCTTTACTAGTTTTAAAAATTTATATTTTAAGTGGAATCACTTTGATGAATCACTCGTTATATAACGTTCCTTTAAGTCTCTTTTGAGGATTTTCCCGGTAGTCGTGCGAGGAAGCTCAAGTGAAAAAACAATGCTCGATGGCCGTTTAAAACTTGCCAATCGATCTTTGCAATAAGAGAACAGTTCTTCAACCGAAGGCGGCTTCTCCGGATTTTGCGCCACAATCACTGCCAGTACTTCTTCTCCCCATTCCAGACTTGGCACACCAATCACAGCAACATCAGCAACTGCCGGATGCGAGAGGAAAACGTTTTCAATTTCTGCAGGCGAAATATTCTCACCGCCTCGTATAACCATATCGGAGCTGCGCCCATTCAAGAATAAATAGCCATCTTCATCAATGAATCCCATATCATTCGTATTCACCCATCCATTCACAAGTGTTTCTTTCGATGCATCAGGACGCTTCCAATAGCCTTTCATCGCTTTTTGTGTACGAACATATACATGGCCGACTTTATTGGGCGCTACAGGCGAACCATTATCATCAAGCACCATAATGTCAACGCCGGGAAGCGGTTTCCCTACGGAAGCTAGACGTTTGATTTTTTTATTTATTTCTTCATCTGTTCCTGTCAGTTTATGGTCATCCGGACCAAGCACAGAAACAGTGGAGGTCGTTTCTGTCATTCCAAATCCATTAGCAAACTCTGTCGAAGGAGGGAATAGATCAATTGCACGTCGTATTACCGGAAAAGGCATAGGTGCGGCCCCATAAGAGAGGCTTTTAAGTGATATAAGGTTTGTTGAGGAAAAATCAGGGTGATCCATTACTCGCTTAAGCATCGTCGGAACCAAAAAGGCGTGGGTTGCACATTCTTTCTCCAGGGCATGAAGCCATTCACCTGCCTCGAATTGACTTAACAAAATTAAGCGCCGGCCATTATAAATGGCGTTGCAAATGCTGGTGGCTCCTGCAACATGATAGCTTGGAACAGCAATGATTGCCGCCCCCCGATCCGTACCGTCCGCTGCCTCCGTATGGTTCATCACATAGTTTGTGAGTTGCCCATATGTAATCATGACTCCTTTTGGTGTATTCGTAGTCCCGCTTGTGTATAGAAGAATAGCTAATTCTGACTCTTCTACATCAACAAAGTCCCATAGGGGCTCTGTCTCATTTTCGATTGTTTCTTCATAATTCACCCCAATCGCATGATAGCCTCCAATGCAAATAGTTTTCTCAATACCGCTTGTGTCGGCGATTGGAGAAATTAAATCGGCGTAACGCTGTTCGGTGATAAGGACTTTCACACCTGCATCCTTAATCATGAAAGCTAATTCTTCCGTTTTGGCACGATAATTAATGGGCACAATCACTGCGCCTAATTGAAAGGCAGTAAAGAAACTTTCAACCATTTCATTGCAACCGGTTGCGATAAATCCGATTCTATCACCCCGCTTTACGCCGTGGGACGAAAGGGCTGCAGCTAAACGTCCTGTTCGATCCAGCAATTGGGCATAGGTTATTCTTTGTTCGCCAAATGTAATGATTTCTTGATTGGGAACTATACTTCCAGGGATATTCAACAAAAGATAGGCGTTCAACTACTATTCACCTCCTGATTTTTGTTTATTCATTTCTTGATTTTACTTTGCTTTTCTTTCCTATTGCGTATATATTAATTTATAATTCCTAAATTCGCAATAAAATTTACTGAATTTTCTAAAAAACAAATTCGACAAATTGCTACAAAATCATTATTTGCTCGTCCTATTATTATTTGATATCTGTTCTGAGACTCCATTTATCCCGTTTAACAGGTACTAAGACTCCCACTTCCACACAGCAGTGAAAGCTCAGGATGTGTAAGTGGGAGATCAAGTACCTGTAACAAC
>JBJEFM010000011.1:0-4151 GCA_051874035.1 Bacillus sp. (in: firmicutes) | reverse complement strand
CTTTCACTGCTGTGTTGAAGTGGGAGTCTTAGTACCTGTTAAACGGGATAAAAAAGTCATTCCAGCAACAAACAAAAAAACCCCTGCATATCTTCCTGAACTAAAAGACATGCAGGGGAATCAAATTCTTTACAATTGATAGATCTTGCTATATTTCTCTTTTAAATAATCAATCAAATATTGAACATTCAAACCTTCACCTGTAATATCATGGACTAATTCCAACGGATCCTTCAGTTTGCCGTACTGATGGATATGTGTGTTCAACCATGTTTTGATCGGCGTAATGTCCCCACTCTCCAGGATGGCATCGAAGTTAGGCAGATCTTTCAGCATCGCATGCTTGAACTGGGAAGCATACATAAATCCTAGTGCATAGGAAGGGAAATAGCCGAAGCTTCCGCCTGCCCAGTGTACATCCTGCAACACGCCTTCACCATCATTGCCCGGTTCAACGCCAAGATATTCTTTATACTTCTCGTTCCAGATCTTCGGCAATTGCGCCACTTCAATTTCATTATTGAATAATGCTTTTTCAATTTCATAGCGAATCATAATATGGAGCGGATATGTCAGTTCGTCCGCTTCGATGCGAATCAGGGATGGCTTAGAAGCATTGATGGCACGGTAATAGTCTTCCAATGCCACGTCTTTGAACTGACTTGGTGAATATTGCTGGATTAACGGAAAATTATGCTTCCAAAAACCAACATTGCGCCCGATCAGGATTTCAAAGAATAGTGATTGCGATTCATGGATTCCCATTGAAGTGCCTTGTGCCAGCAATGTCCCTTCCAATTCTTTAGAGACATTCTGCTCGTAAATGGCATGCCCGCATTCATGGATCGTCCCGAAAATGGCTTGCTGGAAATCAGTCTCGTTATATTTGGTCGTAATGCGCACATCACCGGAGTTCAAGGTGATTTCAAACGGATGCACAGTTTCATCCAATCTGCCTGCTTCCAGGTCGTACTGAAGCTGTTTTAATAATTCCATGCTAAAGGCTTTCTGATCATCCTTAGCAAAGCGCTTATACAAGAACGATGTATCCGGCTTATGGTCGCTATCCGCAATTTGCTGAACTAAAGGCACGATTTCCTTGCGGAGCTTGCCGAACATTTCATCCAGAATCTCCACCGTCATGCCGGGTTCGTACATATCGAGCAGCGTGTTATATGGATTGCCTTCATATCCCCAATATTCGATGAATTTACGATTATAGGCGACGATTTTCTCTAAATAAGGCTCGAACATGGCAAAATCCGCTTTTGCCTTAGCTTCTTCCCACTTGCTTTCCGCTTGTGTCACCAATACCGTATAAGCGGCATATTCATCTTGCGGAATCTTCTTGTTGCGTTCATATTCTTTCCGGCATTCCTTGACGAGCTTCTTCGTTATGGACGGTAAAGCGGAGTATACGTCTTCCTTTGTTAAAGCTTGTATGTAATCCTTCATTTCATCGCTTGTCGACATGGCGAATACTTCTTGGGAAAGGACGCCAATCACCTCAGAACGCTGTTCAACGCCTTTCTTAGGCGCTCCTGTGCGCAAGTCCCAGAATATTAATGCTAACGCTTCATTGTAAGAAGCCATTTTCTTTACAAGTTGCAAGAAAGATTGTTCGGTTGTATTTACTGTCTCTATCATAATACTCCTCCTTTTTTCTTATATGGTACCATAATATCGCCTTCAAAATATGATGATATATCAACTCCCTACTAACAGTTCTTTATCCTTCAAAGAATTCCTTCTTTTTTATTTACTATTATTCTACAACAGCCACTATATAAAAAAGCCAAAAATCAGTCCGACTGACTTTTGGCTTTATATTAATCCTTTATGTCCGGAACAACGGGCAATATATTCTTCACAGCATCCACTACTTCCGCCGGCAAAGTGCGGTCCAAGAAAATAGTGATATGTCCATGGTCGCTGCTTGTCCGAATCAAACGGCCGATCCCTTGACGCAATCGCAGAATCATATAAGGCATATCCACTTCATGGAAAGCATCCTTTACAGCTTGTCTCTTCGCTTGGAAAACAGGGTCATTTGGAGGGAACGGCAATCCATAAACAATCACATTATTTAATGATTCTCCAGGGATATCAAGGCCTTCCCATAAATGATGCGAGCATAATACCGATGACTCGTCGATTTGGAATTGCTTGATGGTTTTGCTCATTTCTGCATCACCTTCAAAGTAAACAGGAAAATCCAGCGTTTCCGTTTCCAATCGGCTTCTGAATGCTTTCATTTCTTCAACAGATGGGAACAATACAAGCGTACTGCCATTATTCTCTTTCATGGAAGCGATGGCTGCTTCATTCTTTAATCCAGCCGCATCCTTATCAAACATCGCTAAAGTAATCTTCATTACTTCTTCATAATCGAACGGAGAGTTAACAGAAAAGCTGCTGTATTTCTCAATCCCTAAACTGTTCGCAATATACTCAAATGAACCGTTCTCCGATAATGTAGCTGACGAGAAGATATAGGGAATATCCTGTGCGAATACTTCCTTCGATAAAATATCGCTGACAAGACGCGGCATAATAACCAGGATGCAATTCGTTGCATCTTGCTCAAGCCACACAACGGCATTGTTTCCTTTTGCGAATAAGGATAGCGAATATGAAATCTGCTCCAAATACTCCTCGCTGATTTTCACGCTATATTCATCAACAGTATGCAACTCCGCTTCGAATACTAAAGCCTCCAGGATCTGTTCGACTTGTTCTTGCAGCTTTCGCGCTTGATTCTTCATTTTGTCCGCTTCTTGAAGCTCGAACCGATGCGATCCTTTAATCGGCTTACTATTTTTATGAAGCGCATCGAAGAACATTTCATTATAATAAATCGTATCTTCAATAAGCTCCAATGTTTCCTCGCGCATATCATTTGCTAGTAATGACGTCAGAACCTCCGAAATCATATTTTCCGCAATTTTATACGTCAAACCTTTTTGAGCGGAGAATTCCAATAAATGTCCCTCATCAAATACAACTGTGCTATATTCGGGCAATAGCGGCAATTGTCCTTCACGTTTACGCGATTCCTTCGTCCAAATATGCTCCATGAAAAAATCATGCGAACATACAATTAAATCTACCGCTTTACGGTAATGGTCTCTTGATAGTGTTTGTCCGCAACGGTGTCTTTTCTCACAGGAAAAGCAATTCTGCAATGAGTCCCAGCCCACTTTCTCCCATTCTTCATCTGTTAAATAAGAGTACTCTTTACGGTCGCCGTACACTTCAAATTTCGTCAATGAGGAATGGTCGTTGACGAAGTCAGGAAGGTCTTCGTGGAGCTGGTCGATATTCTCGCTGTCTTCGCTCATCACGGCATTCTCCAGCTTATTCAAACACACATACTGATCTCTCGACTTCGCCAAACGAACGTCGATTTCCAAGTTCAGTGCCTTTGATAGCTTGGCGATGTCGCCTTCTTCTTTCACCAGCTGTTCGATCAATGTTTCATCCGCACATGAAATGATGGCCGGTTTATTGCGATAGCGCGCATAGCAAATGGCATACAGCAAGTAAACAATCGTTTTGCCGGTCCCGACACCCGCTTCAGCGAAAATCGTCTGCTTCTCCTTAAATGCTTTCTCCAATTGATACGCCATGAAAATTTGTTCATCGCGTTCTTCAAAACCCTTTTCAGGTAAAATATCATAAAAAACGTCACCGATCCACTCGGATAATTTATCATAAAATCCTTCATTTTTTGCTATCGTAAACGGAAGTGTCTTCAAGCGTTAATCTTTCCTTTCTCGCCCGTATCAAAGAAGAAATCGGCGAGTCAAGGCCAATTTCCCCTTTTTTATTCATACGTTTTCTTCTGGAGGTAGTAGGACAAGGCCTGTGAATATTCCCTATTCGCTTGTGCCAACTGCTCCATCCCTTTAGGTTGTAGTCTTGTATCTTGCTCTAATTGCTCATAAGAATGCATAAGCGCTTTTTGAATCAATTGAAATTCCGTCAAGATAGGTTTCATAACATTTCTCTCCTTCTGCACAATATGAATACATCGTATGCAAAAGCAGCAAAAATTATGTAGCCATCTCAAGATTCCTTACGCTTTGGTCGCTTTCCCCAGTATTGATAATAATCTGTGCGGATAAAACCGTTGAAGAGCTTGCGCTTCT
>JBJEFM010000010.1:0-4160 GCA_051874035.1 Bacillus sp. (in: firmicutes) | reverse complement strand
AATGATAGGTGGGAGATGAAGGAAAACTCCCACCTATCAAAGATTCACTTTATGGGAAAGGTATTGGAGCGATGGCTTTCTTTATTGCGTCCATGCTTTGTGGTAGAATCAACCTAGTCTGTAGCTTGAAAGAAAGCCTGGAAAAGGCATCATATAGAAAAGGAAGTTGAATACATGAAAAAGAACGCACCAGTCAAAAAAAACGACATCGTGACTGTCGAGTTTGAAGATTTAACCCATGATGGAGCAGGTGTAGCGAAAGTGGACGGCTATCCGCTATTCGTCCCTTACGCATTGCCGGGTGAAAAAGCCGTCGTTAAAGTAGTAAAAGCAAACAAAGGCTATGGTTTCGGCCGTCTGGAAGAAATCCTCGAAGCAAGCCCGGACCGTGTGGATGAACCTTGTTCCCTGCATAAGGAATGCGGCGGAGCACAGCTCCTGCACTTAAGCTATGAAGGCCAGCTGCGCGCGAAGGAGAAACAGGTCCGCGATGTATTGGAGCGCGTCGGCGGGTTGAAAGGCGTTCAGGTCAATCCGGTTATCGGAATGGATCATCCATGGCAGTACAGAAACAAAGTCCAAGTGCCTGTCGGCTTCCAAAAAGGCCGTACAGTAGTCGGTTATTATAAGAAGCGCAGCCATGAAATCGTGGATATGACGGATTGCGGCGTAGAATTGTCGATGGATGACAGCGTTGTGCTGAAAGTCCGCGATATCCTTGTGGAGAACGGGATTGCCCCATATGATGAGAAAGAGCATAAGGGCATTATCCGCCATATCGTTGTCCGCTGGGCGAAAGCGACAGGAGAAATCATGATTGTGCTTGTGACACGGACGCGCACATTGCCGAATCATGAAGAAATCGTAAAAGACATCATCAAAGCGGTTCCGAATGTAACAAGCATCGTGCAGAACATTAATGTAAAGCGCACAAATGTGATTCTTGGAGACCGTTCTTTGACGCTATGGGGCAAAAGCACGATTACCGATTACATCGGCGAAATCAAGTTCGCCATTTCACCACGTTCCTTCTATCAAGTGAACCCGGTGCAAACAAAGGTGCTTTACGACCAAGCGCTTGAATACGCCCAACTGACAGGTGAAGAAACAGTCATCGACGCTTATTGCGGCATTGGCACCATCTCACTGTTCTTGGCACAGCAAGCGAAGAAGGTATATGGCGTAGAAATTGTGGAAGATGCTGTCCGCGATGCAAAAGCGAATGCGCAGCTAAACAATATCACAAATGCTGAATTTGTGGCTGGAGCGGCTGAAACAGTGATGCTCGATTGGAAGAATGAAGGGATCAGAGCGGATGTCATCGTTGTCGACCCGCCGCGCAAGGGCTGCGACGAATCATTATTGAACACAATCCTGGAAATGAAGCCTAAGCGAGTGGTGTATGTATCATGCAATCCGGGTACATTAGCACGCGATCTTCGCATCCTAGAAGATGGCGGATATAAGACACGTGAAGTGCAGCCGGTCGATATGTTCCCGCAGACAACACATTGTGAAGCGGTCGCTTGGTTGGAGTTAGTATAATAATTTACGAAAAACGGATTCTGATTTCGGAATTCGTTTTTTCTTGTAGTTATTGAACTAACGATAAAGTCTAGTTTAATAACTGTATTTAACTTATGTTCAACAAACGGGCCATATTTTTGAACAAAATAGGTTGAAAATGAATAAAAAATAATCAAACTCTTTATTTTTATAAATGCCAAACATAAGCTGATAAAGATTTATTTGTTTTACCGTTTAAATGGGATTTTTTTATCGTTAGATGAGATTTGTGAATATTTTCATATCAAATATTATTTTAAAGTTATAAAGATGCTAAAAACCACTTTCCATTACCGTTATTGGAAAGTGGTTTTTTCATGAAGCAAAGCTAATGTATCTTTAGCATCTGCTATGGCATCTAGTAATGATTTACCTAATTGATCCGTAACTGACACAATATCTTCTTCATCCGTTGGTGTATTTAAAATTGCGACAATATCTGGGCTAGGTTGTTGGATTTGTCTGAGTAAACGTAAAATAGCATTAATTGAGTAATGAGCACTTCTTAAACTTCGAATAACTCGTAGCTGCTCAAGTTCTCTTTCACCATATACTCGTTTACCATTGTATAATCTAGGAACTGTAATGAGTCCGTTACGTTCCCAATTTCGTACAGCTTCAGGTGTAATATCTAGAAGTAGTGCCACTTCCTTTCGCGAGTAAGTACAAGAACTAACAGTAGCTTCTTCCTTCAGCCATTTCTCAACAACTTTTGTAGCAGATAGAGCATGAATATATTCGCGTTCTAAATTAGTAAGATAGTATATCGTTAGTTGTTCAGCCTTAGTAAAATCTTCTTTACCACAAGCATATACAATTTCGCGCGCCTTTTTTCGAATATCTCCTTGTACAATTTCACACCGAAAGAGGGCTCGTGCGACTTTTAATTGAAACAAGTGGGTATCTGAATAGATACGGTAGCCATTTGCCTGTCTGGGAACAGGGGAAATAAAGCCCCATTCCTCATAAATGCGTACCGTGTTGGGGTGTAACCCAACAAGTGCTGCAATTTCTTTTGTTTTGTACACCCAACACACCTACTTCCATTTGAAGAATTTTATTGCTCCCCCTAATCCAATTATAATACATAAAGTTAAAATCAAGATATGGAAAAGACCATCTGTTAGTGACGCTCCAGTGCTTGTCTGTTTTAATAGATGAATACCATGAGAAAGCGGTAAAATATCCATTATCCATTGGAATAATCGAGGCATAGCTTCGTACGGAATAGTTGCTCCTGAAAACAGTAACATTGTAAAGTAAGCAACTGAGCTCCAAACATTTGCTGACTTTTGATCAGGTACTATACTTCCAATAAAAATGCCGATGCTATACATCGCTAAAATGACAAAAATATAAGTCAGAAGGAATATTGTCCACGATCCCTTTAGTTCATAATCAAATAATAGATGATAAACAAGTGTGACACCAATAAATGATACAAGTGCTGAAGAAAGTTGAATCAATCCCTGTGCAAATAAAATTTGGAGAGGTGATACAGGTGTCACTTGGAATCGCTTTAAGATTCCTCGATGACGGTAATCTGCAATGGTTAGTGGTACACCCATAACACCTGTTGCTAGTACACCAATCGTAATGACAGCTGCGTACGATAATTCAAAGTTAGAAGCACCAGTTGAACCGTCCTCGCTCAGTAAATAACCGAATACTGTGGCTAAAATAATAGGGAAGCAAATGCCAAAAATAAGAATATCGATGCCCTTCCAAACGAGTTTACCCTCAATTTTTAAAAGTGTTAAAAATGTACTCATATCCAATCCTCCTCGCCTGCGAAATGTAGATACGCATCCTCTAATGTGGATTTCTCACTTGCTTGGATTGCCTCCTGGATTGTACCTTGAAAGACCGTTTCTCCATTTTTTAAAATCAAGATTTTATCACATAACATCTCAACCTCGTCCATGTAATGTGATGTTAGGACAATTGCCAAACCTTTTTCTTTCATCGCTAAAAGCTGCTTCCAAAGCATGCGTCTAGCCTTTGTATCTAACCCTGTTGTGAGTTCGTCTAGAAAAACAAGCTTAGGATTTGAAATTAATGCTAACAGCACTGCTAAGCGTTGACGTTCTCCGCCTGAAAGAGATTTTACAAGTTGAGTTTCCTTCCCAGCTAGACCAAATGTTTGTAACAGTAATGGTACATCAGCAGTTTGTCTATAAAGTGACCCCCACTGCTCGCATGCCTCACGTACGATTAATTTATCTTGAAAATTTGTTTCCTGAAACTGTACTCCTACCTCTTGAAAGACCTCCTTGCGATGAAGGATTGGTGATTTCCCAAGCATTGTGAGTTCTTTGAAATTACTCTTTTCAATCCCAAGTACTGCCGCAATAGTAGATGATTTCCCTGCTCCATTTGCCCCAAGTAAGCCAATTACCTCACCGGGTTCAACGCTAAAACTAACGTTATTAACAGCTGTTTTAGCACCGTATGTGACTGATAAATTTTTGACAGTTAATATCATATTAGCGCCTCCTTTATTAGATTCGGAATTTACTATATCAAAGGGATGTGGGGGTGGTGTATTATTGGAGGGTTATATAAAGGTGAAATTTGAATGATGTATTTGGATT
>JBJEFM010000009.1:0-22515 GCA_051874035.1 Bacillus sp. (in: firmicutes) | reverse complement strand
CGGCGATGGGCTCCTACAACGATGCTTACACATACAAATTAATGCGTGTGCTTGGGCTTGCTGAATTGAACTTTGTAGCGAATCCATTAGTGAATATCCACCTGCAAGGGCGCTTTGACACGTATCCGAAACGCCGTGGTTTAACGCGCGTAAAAGAGCTTGATCAAAACGGATTAAATGTCTGCTTCGGTCATGACGACATCATGGATCCTTGGTATCCGATCGGCAACGGCAATATG
Source organism: Bacillus sp. (in: firmicutes) (assembly GCA_051874035.1). Classification (GTDB taxonomy): domain Bacteria; phylum Bacillota; class Bacilli; order Bacillales; family DSM-1321; genus Bacillus_AD. The sequence goes on along the minus strand of JBJEFM010000009.1, from coordinate 22,276 downwards.
CTGCAAGTATTGCATATGGGCTTACATGTTTCACAACTAATGGGTTATAGCGATATTGCGAACAGTTTACGTTTTGTGACTGACAATAGCGCTAAAGCGTTACAATTGAAAAACTACGGCATTGCAGAAGGCAATCCAGCAAACTTTGTTGTGTTGAATGCTGAAGATGGCTATCATGCCCTCCGCCTGCAAGCAGAGATTTTATACTCTGTTCGAAACGGTAAAGTGATTGCTGAAACAAAGCCTCGTGAGACGAGTGTTTTCCTGCAAGAGCAAAAGAATATTACCTTTATGTAAAAAGTATAAATGAAGGCTTTCAACAGTTAATGTTGGAGGTCTTTTTTTCTTTCGTTTAACAGGCATTAGAGCTCCCGCTTCAACACAGCAGTGTAAGCGGGGGAATCAGCTTCACTGTATTTTCTCTAACGCAAAGGAAATAAGCTAATATCCTATTTCAATGGTTCTCCTTGGAAAAGGGCTTGGATCAAGGGGAATATTCGCGTCATCATTCTTCCTTGAGGGGTTCTTTTGTATTTTCTTTGCTTTTATGATATAAGATCACAGTGATGAGTATAATCCCGGCTGCTATCCATATGGATTTGTTTCCTAGGTAAGTGCAAGCGAATGTTCCAAGTAAAGCGCCGCATATAAAGGAAACAATAATAGCAGTAAAACTTTTGAATTTCCTCATGGATTCCGGATCATGCTCTACGAATGCCCCATAGGAAGCGGAAGCGGCGGTTCGTAGATTTCCTGTTGTGATGGTTGAATTGTAGCTCCATTTCCCCAATTTGTTGAAGGTGGCAATTTGTAAGGAGGACACAAACGCAATACTCATGGTGATAATCATATTGGGCACACTTCCTGGCAATAATCCGACGATAAATAAAATCAAACATTCCAATATGAGGACAGCTCGCCTATGCTTATCAAGTTTATCTTTTATGCGTTCAGCCGCCAAGACTCCGGCAATAAAAGCCAGAAAAGGCGGTATATTTTGGATTGCGCCACTGTATTCCGTACTGGCTGCCCTCACCGCAAACAAGACCGTATTGCCTGTTTGTGCCGTTGCAAAAACTCCATCCCTTGTGATGTAGGTATAGGCATCCAAGAATCCCCCAACTAGGGCTAATAACATTCCCATAATGACGGAGTTAGCTGATAATGAGAGCAACTTTTTCATTTTATCTTTCATATGGTGTATCTCCTTATTCAAAATGCTCCGATGAAATGTATTCTTCTTTGTTCTGGGGAACAAGAGCAGTTATGGGGTGGAAATGAAGAACATCACCACTTAACCAAAATCATTCCACAGTCTCACTTCAATTATTCAAACTTCTAAAGGAAAAAGGTGGGCTCCTAATAGCACCCGCCCACTCATGCTCTACACGCTCGATTGCAATGAAAACTATGTGGATCAATCCAAACCAAAAAAGACTTCCATGAATGTGTTGAGGCCTTTTTCGGGTGTCTGTATAGATGAACGAATCAGATTATTACAAGTACTCGGGTCTCCCGCTTGCACATCGCTGTTTCCGCTGCTGTGCAGAAATGGGAGTCTTATTGCCTGTTAAACGGGATATAAAGTGAATTTTTGATAGGTGGGGGTTTTCCTTCATCCCCCACCTATCATTAGATGAACCAATCGGGTTGTTACAGGTACTTGATCTCCTTACACATCGCTGTTTCCGCTGTTGTGCAGAAATGGGAGTCTTAGTACCTGTTAAACGGGATAAAATAAACCAATTGAAAAGCTTGTGACGAAACGGTTCCATTAATGATCATGCTGCATTCTTTGTTTAACAAGATGATAAAACTCTTTGGAAAAGTAGATGAACCAAGCTAACATAAATAATCCAAAGATTATGATGATAATCATCCATTCTATATTTCGGTCTTGATAGAGAGCATATATTTGAGAAGCACTTGTGATTGTTCCTATCAGGCCGATTACAATGAGAATTGCATAAATGATGAGCCCGGTCATTACGCTTGTTGAATCATATTTGGTTGGTTTTTTATTTTGGGAGTCATTCATTTCACTCACTCCTGTACATGTTATAATATATACTGCAAGCAAGAAACGCTTCACTACTATATTTACCCACCCGAGCATACGCGTAACTTATTTGTTGGAGGTTTTTATGAAGCGACTCTCTGATAGGCGGGGGGGAGGGGCTTTGTCCCACATCTATCATTAGCTGAACCAACCGGGTTGCTGCAGGTACTCGGGTCTCCCGCTTGCATATCCCTGCTTCCGCTGCTGTGCGGAAATGGGAGTCTTAGTGCCTGTTAAAATGCGATAATAAAACGATAACTTTAATTCATACTTTATTTATAGGAATAATTATATTATGATGTAAGTAAGTAATTTTTAACAGAGGAGGATGCAGGGATGAAAGAACGTTATTCGGTTATACATGGGGCGGAAGCCATTTATCATAAAGGAAACGAGATTGGTGTGCTGGTCTCCCATGGTTTCATGGGTACGCCGCAAAGCGTGGAGCATCTTTGCAAAAAGCTGTCTGAATACGGATATACGGTGGCGGCGCCGCGTTTAACAGGGCACGGGACGCATTATTATGATTTGGAGAAGTGTACGGCCGATGATTGGTTTCGTTCCTTGGAAGAAGCTTATTTGGCGCTTAAAGACCAATGTACGTTTGTATTTGTAATGGGGCAGTCCATGGGCGGGGCGCTGACGCTGCAACTTGCGGGCAAATATCGCGATATCGCTGGTGCGATTGTTATTAATGCGGCTTTATCAGTGCCGGAGTATGATTCCTTAAGGGAAGAGAGCGGCCCGCGCTTTCTATTGGAAGGAGAACCGGATATCAAAGATAAAACGGCCTATGAAATTACATACAGCAAAGTGCCTTTGCATGCCATCCATCAGTTGCAGGCAATCATGGAACGCACGCCTTCCCTATTATCCGGTGTTATTTGCCCTGTGCTGGGCATTCAGTCGACAGACGACCACGTGGTGCCTGCCGAGAATACGGATTATATCTTGGAGCATGTCGGATCGCTTGAGAAAGAACAGCTTGTCCTAGAGAATTCTTATCACGTGGCTTCTATGGATTTTGACAAGGATCTTATCGTGGAATGCAGCTGCCGATTTATTCAGAAGCAGATAAAGCGTCATACTCAATCTGAGGGGCAGTGGGTGGAAAGTGTATAATCGATTGGTCGATAGAAGGAGGAACTGTTTGGAAATCGAAGGATAGATTTGATTTCTAAACAGTTTTTTTGCCGTAAAGCCGTTTTAAATAAAGGGAAAATATATTTTTATATAAATATTTATTCGTTTTGTTGCATAAAAATTAATGGATGGTTATAATTAGATAAATCTAAAAATATAGAAAATAGAGAGAGGCAATCATTAATGAAGAAATTTACAATGAGTTTCATGCTATTATGTGCATTTTTAATGGTTTTATCCGGATGCGGTAATTCGGACCAAACAAGCGGCAAGAACAAGGAAGAAAAGAAAATATTGCGAGTGGTAACGAATGCGGCTTATTCACCGATGGAGTTCATCGATAAAGGGGAAGTGAAAGGCTTTGATATGGATTTGATCACTGCTGTCGCTAAAGAAGCGGGCTATGATGTGAAGCTTGAGCATGTCGGCTGGGACCCGATCTTTGTAGAGCTTGATGAGGAACGTGCGCAGATTGGTGCTGCGGCTATTACGATCAATGAAGATCGAAAGCAAAGCTATGAGTTCACAGTGCCGTATTTCCATGCATCACAGAAAATCCTGGTGCCTGAGGGAAGTTCGATTAAAAGCGCGGCGGATTTAAAAGGCAAAGTGGTAGCTGTACAAATGGGTACAACAGCAAACATCGTGATGGAGAAGTTGCTTGGCGCCAACAATAAAAATATCAAAAAATTCGAGAATAACAATTTGGCGATCATGGAGATGACAAAAGGCGGTGCTGATGCAGTCGTTGCCGATAATGCGGTAGTGGAAGAATACGCGAAGAATAATCCGACCGATAAGCTAGTGGTGATTGAAGATAAAGAAACATTCGCTCCTGAGTTCTACGGCTTTATGCTATCTAAAGGAAACGATAAGCTGAAGAAGGAGTTAGACGAGGCGCTTAATACATTGTTCGACAATGGCGAATATACGAAGATTTATCAAAAGTGGATGGGGCTTGAACCAGACGTGGAGTTCTTGAAGCAACAGCAATAAGGGGCGTGGCGAAAGACGGATCATATCATTGATTCGTCTTTTTCTGTAAAAGTATTGTTACGTTCAGACTAGAAATTTTGACTTCATCCGGCCGTTTGGAAGTTTCCGCCTTGATTCATTGTTTTAATAGGAGTAGGTTTAGGAAGCATCGTATAAGGAAATAATGCGATGTACCCAAAATATGTGCAATTTATGAATAAAATATTACTTTTTTCGTAAAAAACTATTGAAAAACTATAAAATTATTTATATAATAGATTTCGTTGATGACAAAGTTCGACAAAGTTTATTGTTTCATGCGGGTGTAGTTTAGTGGTAAAACCTCAGCCTTCCAAGCTGATGATGAGGGTTCGATTCCCTTCACCCGCTCCATACATAGGTACTAACGCAGTATTTCGTTACGTATGAGAACGAAGTATTGCGTTTTTTTATGTTCAATAGGAAACATACGCTTAGAAAACCCAGAGGAAGGCGGCTTCGTCTGGGTTTGTACATTGTATCAGGAATAGATTGCATAGCTTGCTTCGCCTCCGCTGATACTTGTGAACATATCCATGAGGGAGGCGGCGAGTTGATTTGCTTCTTCCAGCGGCAGTGATGGGCGCAGATAGATGAACTGAATGGCGTTCTTCGTATCGCTTGTGACCATTGTTCGTTTCGAATCGACATGAGGGCTGCCGAACGGTCCCCGTTCATCGCGCGAGTGGATCATCTTCTTCAAGGAGTTGGTTCTTTCGTTGATGCCTAGATATGCATCTTGTTCATCGCCGATTGTGAATGTAATATCGCCTTTGATGGCATCGGTGTCATAAATGCCGATTGGGCACTGGTATTGCAAGGAAAAAAAGTTGTTCAGATCAGTGGCGGAATGAATGGATGGCAAGTAATTCTGCTTCTTGATCCGACGGTACAGGGCTTCAGCGGAAGGGCGATAGCGGGAGGCATCCGTGCCGGCGTGCTTGAATGTGTCGCGCCACTCTTTCAGTCCAGGGAAATCATAGATTTCCTTCTCTTGCGTTTCGAAGAATAGCGATTCCTGGAAGAGCTGCAGGCGGCCTTTCAGCATTTGCGGCGATTCATCGACGGTGATATCGCGATAGGCGATCACTGCCACTTTAAATGATGGGACTGCTTCGTGTAAAATGGGGTGTATTGAAATATTCACAATATCATCTCCTTCTTGATATTATTTACCATAGCATACAATAAAGAAAGGAAGCAAAAGCGTGGATTATCAACAATTGAAACAAGATATCATTGCGTACAGTAAAGAAATCGGCATTGATAAAATCGGCTTTACTTCCGCCGACCCTTTCACGGAATTAAAGGATCGGCTTGTTAGGCAACAAGCTTTGAATTACCAGTCGGGCTTCGAGGAGCCTGATTTAGATAAAAGGACAGATCCTGCGTTGATTTTTGAAAAGCCTAAATCCATCATCGCCATTGCACTCGCTTATCCTTCCAAAATGAAAGAGCGGGTGCAAGGCAAGAAGGATGAACGACGCGGCATCTTCTGCCGGGCTTCCTGGGGCGTGGATTACCACATCGTTGTGAAGCAGAAGCTGCAATTGCTGGAGTCCTATATTATGGAGCATGTGCCGGGAGTACGGGTGAAATCGATGGTCGATACGGGCGAACTTGTCGACCGGGCTGTCGCCGAGCGGGCAGGAATCGGCTGGAGCGCGAAGAATTGCGCGATCATCACACCGGAATTCGGCTCGTATGTCTATTTAGGCGAGATGATCACGAACCTCCCGTTTGAACCGGATGCGCCGCTTGAAGATCAGTGCGGGACGTGCAGGAAGTGCCTTGACGTATGTCCGACCGGGGCGCTCGTTAATGGCGGACAGATCGACGCCAAGCGCTGCATTGCATTTTTGACGCAAACAAAGGGTATCATTCCCGAGGAATTCAGGGGGAAAATCGGGAACCGCTTATATGGCTGTGACAGCTGCCAAACGGTCTGTCCCAAGAACCGTGGTGTAGATTTCCATCTTCATGAAGAAATGGAGCCGGAACCCGGCATAGCGAAGCCGCTTCTGACGCCGCTTCTGTCCATGAGCAACCGGGAGTTCAAAGAGAAATTCGGCCATATATCCGGTTCGTGGCGCGGCAAGAAGCCAATCCAGCGAAATGCGATTGTGGCGCTTGCCCATTTTAAAGAAGAGTCATCGCTGCCTGTCCTAATAGAAGTGCTGAAGGACGATCCGCGGGCGGATATGCGGGCCATGGCCGCTTGGGCGGTCGGAAAAGTCGGCGGTGAAGCAGCGCGTGAGGCCCTGCTGCAAGCGCAAGCGAAAGAAGCGGATGAAACAGCGTTAGTAGAAATAGAGAAAGCGTTAAGCAACAGATAAATCATGTCTGTTGCTTATTTTTTTGCGCACTTCTTCATATATTCTCTACGTGAGGGGTGGTGGAGGTTTGATAAAACAATTGGAGAACTATCTGCAACAACGCTGCACGGAGTACGTTGGCCAGGCTGAAGAGCGCGCCTGCGGGAAGATGGCTTTGAAGAAAGCGTTATGGAAGAAACGTGGGGCAGAGCTGATGAATGTGAAAGCGCGGGGCAGAATCTTATCAACAAAGCAGGAAGAAGGGGAAACAAAGGTAACATACAACATCCATTGGAGATATTTCCTGAAACAAAGGGATCTGTTTTATATGGAGGAAGAAATCGAAAAGCGCTGTGCCCGCTTTGGAGAGAATGAGTTACTTTCGAATGAGGAAGTTGTGGAAACAAAGGTGATAGAAGAAATACCGGCACTCGTGTATGAAGGCGAGCCAACACGAGCACCCTTTTATTATGACCGACTGAAAGCGGTGCAGTATGCGAATCTATGGTGGAATGGGACGAATCCCAAATATCGGCGCTTCAATGACGACTGCACCAATTTTATATCGCAGTGCCTTCATGCGGGCGGAGCCCCAATGCATGGCGCACCGAACCGTTCCGCCGGCTGGTGGTACGGCGGCGGGACGTGGAGCTATAGCTGGACGGTGGCCCATGCGCTGCAGCTCTATTTAAAAAATTCAAAAGGCGGGCTCAACACACGCGAAGTAGAGACAGTAGATGAATTGCAGCTTGGCGATATCATCTGCTACGACTTTGAAGGGGATGGGCGCTTCAACCATAATACGATTATCACGGCTGTGGATATATATGATGTGCCGCTCGTGAATGCCCATACTACAGACAGCCGGCATCGTTTCTGGTCATATGAGGATTCGACGGCTTATACACCCAATATTCAATACCGCTTCTATGCAATCGTGGACGATGCGTAGAAACATGGTATAATCAGTAAAGATGATTTGAAGGAAAATATTAGAGGTGAACATAAGGTGGCAATACACGTAGTACTATTTCAACCAGAAATCCCTGCGAACACGGGGAATATCGCAAGAACTTGTGCCGGAACGGACACGACATTGCACTTGATCCGTCCGCTGGGCTTCTCGACGGATGATAAAATGTTAAAAAGAGCGGGGCTCGATTATTGGCAATTCGTGAATATCGTTTATCATGACAGCCTTGACGACTTCTTCGAAAGCACAAAAGGCAGCGAATATTTCTTCATTACGAAATTTGGACAGAAGACCTATACAACTTTTGATTACAGCGATAGCGCGAAAGATTATTACTTCATCTTCGGCCGCGAAACGAAAGGGCTGCCGCAGGAACTCATCCAGAGCAACCTGGACCATTGCCTGCGCATCCCGATGAACGATAATATACGTTCATTGAATTTATCCAATACAGCGGCTATTTTGATTTATGAAGCATTGCGCCAGCAAAATTATATCCATTTAAAGTGAATATGAATGCCAGCCTGCGGAGCGGTTCTATAAGAACTTGCATCGGCAGGCTTTTTTATTTTCAGGATAGACATTTTAAAAAAGAGAAGAATTCTATAAGAAGACAGAGATCCGTGAATGCCGTGCCGTATGGCGCCCTGTTGTTTCTTTCAATGATCAACCGTTTGCAGGAAGATATTCCGAAACGTAGTTGTTTTGTCTTCTGAAACAGGGGGTATGTAATAGAACATGGACAGTAAAGCATTATTGACAAAGGGAAAATGCTAAAAAACAAGGAGGAATGTAATCATGAATAAAACAGTTTATGGTGTATATGAAACAAGTCCGGAAGTAGTACAGGCAATCAATGGTTTAAAAGCGAAAGGCTATGACAGCGATGATATTACAATCGTGACAGATGAAGCCAACAGACTTCTTGAAGTGGACACAGCAGGGGCGGAAGTGAAGACAGTATCGGATGACGATTCATTTATGGACAAAGTGAAGAAATTCTTCTCTTTAGAATTGGATGAAGGTGTGGACAGTACATTGGACGGATACGGTTTGACAGGCAGAGAGAAAGACGAATATTTAACAGATATTAATAATGGCAGGATCCTCGTATTCGTCGACGATTTAAGCGATAACGATGTACTGGATACAACAGCTGCAACCACACCTGTAGATCCCCATCTTGGAGGAAACCGCATAACTCCCGCAGATTCAGGCTTAAATGACACTTCTAATGCCCCATTCACTGGCAGAGCTGCTGATGGATTAGAAGATGAGAAAACACTCCGTCTGCGTGAAGAGCAGCTTCAAGTGGATAAAGACCAAGTGCAGACTGGTGAAGTGGTAGTCAATAAGCAAGTGCGCACAGAGCAAAAAGAAGTGCAAGTGCCGGTCGAGCATGAAGAAGTCTATATAGAACGCCGTCCCGTGACAAATCCGACAGCCGGCATCAACGACGGCTCCATCACAGACGAAAACGAGACAATACGCATCCCGGTTGTAGAAGAACAACTTCAAGTAACAAAAAAACCGGTCGTGACAGATGAAATTGTCATCGGTAAAGAAAAAGTCCAAGAAACAAAAACAGTGAAAGACAGTGTCAAGAAAGAAGATGTATCTGTTGATAAAAACGGAAACCCAATCCTTTCCGATGATACTGTAACAGCGGCGGACCGTAAAGCAGCGAATATGGATTCATCATATGATTATGATGATAAAGAGGAAACAACAGATCCATACTTGAAAAACCGCATCAACACAGATAATCTGTAATATTCGCTCCATCGCATAGAAGCCCCCCGCCTTTTTGATGGCAGGGGGTTTTTGCTCTTTTTGCATAAAAAGCATAACGTGGAAAAACAATAAAGTGAATCTTTCATAGGTGCAGGTTGCTTCCGCCCTATCAGTAGATGAACCAACCTTAGTTGTTGCAGGCACTTGATCTTCCGCTTTGCCTGTGCTTTCAGTGCCGTGCCGGAGTGGGAGTCTTAGTACCTGTTAAATGAGATAAAATAATCTATAGTAAAGGGGAGTCGTTAATATGCAGACAGTACGAGATGTAATGACAACAGATATTCAATTCTGTACACCGCTCGATAATGTATATGAAGTGGCGGTGAAGATGAAGGAGCATGATATTGGCGTTGTACCGATCTGCGAAGACGGCAATTTGCTTGGCGTCATCACCGACCGTGATATCGCGCTTCGAGGCGTGGCAAGCAAGCATCCCGGTTCAACACAAGTAACTGACATCATGAGCGATAAATTGATTACCGCGTCCCCTGAAATGGGCGTCGATGAAGCGGCGAAATTGATGGCTGAAGGGCAGATCCGCCGTTTGCCGGTAATGGAAGGCGGAAAATTAGCGGGGATGATTTCGCTTGGCGACTTGGCTGTGCGCAAGCCGTTTTCGAACAATGCGGCGAAAGCTTTAAGCGAAATATCGGAGTGCCATGGAGAATTGCATCATTAAGGAAAAAGGGACAAACTTCCGGATCGGAGTTTGTCCCTTTTCGTTTATTTCGTTTATTTTGTTTTATGCGGCTTATCGTTATAGCCGGCAGTAAAGATGGCGGCCAAAAACGATGCGCTGACTAACAGAATAAGTGTAATGCCCATGGGACTCCTCCTTTATCAATTACTATATTATCCATATATTCCATAAATCTATTATACCGAAAAATATACTACCATAAAAGGGGAAGTATGGATTTTATTGGGAGGAATCGGCCGGAATGTCCGTCGGGGGTTGTACTTCTTTAATCATCAATATAGGTGTCAGTGCATATAGTATAAGTATCATTCCTGAAATTAACAGGGGGAGGTACCTTAATGGACATTTTACAGAAGATTGGAAGATATAGAGAAGAAGAACAGAAGTTGAAGTGGGAGGGCACCTTCGCGGAGTATCTGGCGCTTGTGAAAGAGCGTCCCTGGGTTGCCCAGTCGGCGCATTCAAGAGTATACAACATGATTAAAGATGCAGGGATTGAAGAAGTGAATGGCAAGAGAACATATAGTTTCTTTAGTAATCAAATGTTTGGGCTCGAAGATTCATTGGAAAGATTAGTGGAAGAATATTTCCATCCGGCGGCGAAACGGCTGGATGTCCGCAAACGGATCCTGTTGTTGATGGGTCCTGTAAGCGGCGGGAAATCGACGCTTGTCAGTATGTTGAAGCGTGGCTTGGAGCAATATTCGCATCATGACCATGGAGCGATCTATGCCATCAAGTCCTGCCCGATGCATGAAGATCCATTGCATCTCATTCCGCACCATTTACGGGATGATTTCTTCGATGAATATGGTATTCGCATTGAAGGCAATTTATCACCTCTTAATGTCATGAAGCTGGAGCAAGAATATGGCGGACGCATTGAGGATGTGATGGTTGAACGCATTTTCTTATCCGAAGACAAACGTGTGGGAATCGGTACCTTCAGCCCGTCCGATCCGAAATCGCAGGACATCGCCGATTTAACCGGCAGCATTGATTTCTCGACGATTGCCGAATATGGTTCGGAATCCGACCCGCGGGCTTACCGCTTCGATGGGGAGCTGAATAAGGCAAACAGGGGAATCATGGAATTTCAGGAGATGCTGAAGTGCGACGAGAAATTCTTATGGCATCTGCTGTCCCTTACTCAGGAAGGAAACTTCAAAGCGGGCAGGTTCGCGCTGATCAGCGCGGATGAGCTGATTATCGCCCATACGAATGAAACAGAATATCGCTCCTTTATCTCCAATAAGAAGAATGAAGCGCTGCATTCACGCATCATTGTAATGCCGGTGCCTTATAATCTGCAAGTCAGCAAGGAAGAGAAAATCTATGAGAAGATGATCGGCGAAAGCGATGTACGGGATGTGCATATCGCGCCGCATACATTGCGGGTGGCGGCGATGTTCAGCATTCTGACACGCTTGAAGGAGCCGAAGAAAGGCGACATCGACCTTGTGAAGAAAATGCGCCTGTATGACGGGGAAAATGTCGAAGGGTACAATACGGCGGATGTGGATGAACTTAAGAAAGAATATCAGGATGAAGGTATGTCCGGCATTGACCCGCGCTATGTCATCAACCGTATTTCCTCGACGATCATCCGGAAAGAGGAAGCGTCGATCAATGCGCTCGATGTCCTGCGCAGCCTGAAGGAAGGGTTGGATCAGCATCCGTCCATTACAGCGGAGCTCCGGGATAAATATCTGAATTATATCTCCGCAGCGCGCAAGGAATTCGATACAATCGCCAAGAAGGAAGTGCAGAAAGCATTTGTGTATTCATACGAGGAATCGGCGAAAACATTGATGGATAATTACTTAGATAATGTGGAAGCATATTGCAATAAGAGCAAGCTGCGCGACCCTCTGACAGGAGAAGAGATCACGCCGGATGAGAAGTTGATGAGATCGATTGAGGAGCAAATCGGCATCTCCGAGAACGCGAAGAAAGCGTTCCGCGAAGAGATTCTCATCCGTATTTCCGCATTTGCCCGCAAAGGGAAGCGATTCGACTACAATTCACATGACCGCTTGCGCGAAGCGATTCAGAAGAAGCTATTCGCGGACTTGAAAGATGTGGTCAAGATTACGACATCGGTCAAAACGCCGAATGAAGAACAGCTCAAGAAGGTGAACGAAGTCGTCGCCCGCCTTGTGAACGAGCATGGCTATAATACAACATCGGCGAATGAACTGCTCCGCTATGTAGGAAGCCTATTGAATCGGTGATAGATAAAAAACCCTATAAAGTAAGATGTTTACAAATCTATCGGGGCGGGTATAGCTAATATAAACTGTTACAAGGAGTGATCAAGTATGGATAATGAAAAATACATCAACAAAGAAGAAGCTCCAGAGAATGGTTCGATGGCTAATAATTTAGAAGAAGTGAAAATACTCGGTGAACAGATGGACCGTATGAACACCAATCAAGAACTGAAAGAAAAAGGCTTGCAGCCGGACCCGGCGCAATGACGGAAAGCCTTTCCTCCGGCACCCCTCCAATAGGGGTGCTTTTTTCTTGTCCAATATAGGAATTTTCATCGGTAGGAAGGGCATAAAACGCTTGTATTGGGACAATTCATCTAGGCGAATGATTTATTATAAAAATAGTTTGCAAGTTGGCGGTGAATCAAGCATAGGATAGTGTAAGTCGACTAAGCTGACTGAATCCATTGAGTGCCATAGGCTGTTATCATGAGGAAAGTGAATGAGGAAATACGTTTTTTGATTATAAATACAGAATTAAGGGAGGGGAAAAACAATGTCGTCTGACGCTAATCATCAGTTTGTTATCTCTAAGGAAGATTGGTCCCTCCATCGTAAAGGTTTTGATGATCAACAACGCCATCAAGAAAAGGTACAAGAAGCCATTAAGAATAACCTGCCTGATCTTATTTCCGAAGAAAGCATCATCATGTCCAATGGGACCGATGTCATCAAGATTCCCATAAGGTCGCTGGATGAGTTCAAGATCCGCTATAATTATGATAAAAACAAGCATGTCGGGCAAGGCGATGGCGATAGCCAGGTAGGGGATGTCGTAGCGCGGGACGGATCCGGTGCACAGCAAGGTTCCGGCAAAGGGCAAGGGGCCGGCGACCAGGCAGGCGAAGATTATTATGAAGCGGAAGTATCTCTGCTGGAAGTCGAAGAAGCATTGTTCAGCCAACTGGAGCTGCCGAATCTGCAGCGCAAGGAGCATGCCGAGCAGATTGTGGAAGATGTAGAATTCAACGATATCCGAAAAACAGGCTTGATGGGCAACATCGATAAGAAGAAAACGATGATGTCCGCCTTCAAACGCAACGCCCTCACCGGAAAACCAAGTTTTCATCCCATTTATCAGGAAGATCTGAAGTTCAAAACGTGGAACGAAATCATCAAGCCGGACTCGAAAGCTGTCGTCCTCGCCATGATGGACACTTCAGGCTCGATGGGGATATGGGAAAAATACATGGCGCGCAGCTTCTTCTTCTGGATGACACGATTCTTGCGCACCAAGTATGAAACTGTCGAAATCGAATTCATCGCCCACCATACAGAAGCGAAAGTCGTAAGCGAAGAAGACTTCTTCACGAAAGGAGAAAGCGGAGGGACCATCTGCTCATCCGTCTACCGCAAAGCCCTCGAAATCATCGGAGAGAAATACGAGCCGAGCAAGTTCAATATCTATCCATTCCATTTCTCCGACGGCGACAACCTGACATCCGACAATGCCCGCTGCGTCAAGCTGGTGGAAGAAATCATGAAGATGTCCAATATGTTCGGGTATGGGGAGGTTAATCAATACAACCGCCACTCCACGCTCATGAGCGCTTACAAGAACATCAAGGACGAGAAATTCTATTATTATATTTTGAAGCAGAAAATCGATGTATTCCATGCGATGAAGAGCTTCTTTAAGAAAGAAGAGAAGGGGATACCTGTATAAAGTTGCTTATAAGAGTGTTAGAAACCAACCGTGGCGGTTGGTTCTTAGTTGTAGAAAGCAGACCCTGGAATAGGCCTAGGATGCCAAAAAGCTTTTATCCCGTTTAACAGGTACTAAGGTTGGTTTATCTAATGATAGGTGGGGGATGAAGGAACCCCCCACTTATCAAAGATTCACTTTATAAGCGGGATGAGTGAGGTTTTATGCAAGCAATTTTATAATCACAAAAACACCTTTGTCGCGCATGTACGACAAAGGTGTTTTGCATCAATGTTTTTTTGTTTTTTGATAAACTGTTACTCCCACATAAATAAGAATCAGAATGAGTTGACCGATCATGGTTTCAATTGTTGGATAAAAACCAATTTGGCTGATTACCGGCAATTGGTGAATGACAGTTGTCGGCAATATATCGGTGAGCTGTAATGTATGAATGCTTGAACCGATAATTTTGAATGCCAATACATAGATGAAGATGGTTGCCACAAAGAAAAATTTATGCACTTGAATCCGTACACTCATTTTGAATAATATAAAAGCAACGACAGCCAGAATGGCTAAAGCAATGACAATCCCGAGTATGAAGTCAAATGTCGGCATGTTGGGTGCAATACCCACGTAAAAAATGATGGTCTCCGCTCCTTCACGGAATACAGATAAAAACGATACAGTTGCCATGGCAAACACAGACTGTTTTGAAATGGCCTGCCCCATCTGTTTCGATAAATAGGAGTTCCAGGAGGCAACATTTGATTTGCTATGAAGCCATCCCCCCACACCGATCATCATGGCAGCGGCAATCAGTCCGACATAGCCTTCTAATATTTCACGGCTCGTATTCACAGTCAATGAATTAAAGAGAAACGATAATGCAACGGCGGCAACTGCGGATAAAACGACACCCAAAAGAGCGCCGACATGAATCCAGCGAGTCATGTGCTGCTGATTCGATTTCTTCAGGAACGATATGAGTACCATAATAATAAGAAGTGCTTCCAAACCTTCACGCAATAAGATCAATGCAGAATCCCAAAAAGTATAATCGCCATCTTCTTGCAATAACTGGATTTCTGTTTTGAATTCAGATAATTGGCTAGTGATCGAATCTGCATCAACTGCATCTTTCGTTAATTCACTAATTAGAATCGGCAAATCACTTTCCAGTTTAGTATATAAGGAACTGTTACGAGTAGAAACTTCCATTTCAATATTCGGCCAAACAATAATGAATTCTGTCAACGCGTCACTAGCCTCGCCATACTTTTCACTTTCAATTGCTTGCAAGGCATCATCGATGAGATTGACTAATGTTTGAAGTGAGTAACTTCCTTCGGCAACTTCAACATCTTCACCTGCTAAAAATTGTTCGATGGACGCTTTAAATGCTGCGTATTGACTCGCTGCAAGTGATAAGTCGGGTTCCTCGCTTGCCAATGTGATGCGAATAAAAGCTAACTGTGTTTCAATTTGTCCATACATGCCTACACTTTGTTCTCGCACGGGCTGTTCGTATTGATTCCATTTTCCATTGAGAACATTGTATGCCTGTAAAATCTTTTCGACGTCATCCGTGGCTAAAGCTTCTTCAAATTGCTTCATAAAAGGTGTATACTTCGTTTCAAATTCTTTACGTTCTGCTTTCTCATCCACTGGATTTTCAAGTTTTTCTAATTGAGAAAGAGCTGTTGATAGTTGCGTGATTGTCTCCACTCGCTCTTCTTGTGTCGAAGACTCGAGTACAGCAGTTAGCGCATCATCGACAGCACTTTTTGCTTCCTGTTGATTAGAAGTCACCGATGCCCAATTCTCTGCGAACTCGTCGATTGCTTTTTGAGTTTGTTCGTCATTTCCTTGTTTTGCATTAATTAATGCATCACTAATTGAAATATAAAAAGAGCTGTAGGATGTTGCAGCTAAAACAGGTAAAGCCACAAGCAAACAAACTAGAAAACTACAAATTTGTAAATAGCGCTTCACCTAAATAACTCCCTTTTTGAACACCAGGGAAGCAGGCGAAAATGGCGCTGCCTCGATGTGTAATATATTCATTTAATTTATCGACACGGCCTAAACCATTTTGGATATCGATAAATTGTTGTGGATTTTTTTGGAACGAGATAAACATTAAGCCGGCATCATAAGCCCCTGTGTTTGTCACAATACCTGAAGAATAGGAAAAAGAACGACGGAGAATCGATTGCTTCGCTAATCGTGCAAGATGGACATGGGATGTTTCCGGAATAATGTAGTTGCCGCTTGCATCTTTCTCCAGTTCATTAAAATCGTCAAATTCGCCTTTCTTTCCAAATGCCGCTCCGCTATCACGATATCGGCCAAATGTTGCTTCTTGCTGATTTAAAGTAGTGCGATCCCACGTTTCTAGGTGCATTTGAATACGACGATAAATCAAATATGTTCCATTTACCAGCCAATTTTTCGATTCCCCGGATTGAATCCATACAGAATTGTTATATTCGCTGTTCGTGGTAGGATTAATGGTACCATCTTTAAATGCAAATAAGTTACGTGGTGTGCCTCCGCCGCTCGGAACTGCATTAAATCCAGCTTGAGACCATTTGATTTTCACCTTTCCGTTTGCCGCACGAACTAAATTCCGTACGGCGTGGAATGCTATTTGAGGATCATTAGCACAAGCTTGTATGCAAATATCCCCGCCATTGTAAGCATCATCTAATTGATCTTTTGGGAAATGCGGCAAATCTGTAAATTCTTTCGGTTTTAAATGTTGAATAGCAAGATTTTTGTTTTGGAATAGAGAAGGACCAATCCCAAACGTAAGGGTTAAGTTAGAAGCATCGATTCCCATTGCTTCACCAGTATCAGTGGGAGGGATGTAACCGTTAGTGGACGGTTCAACGGCCTGTTCACCATTCATCAGCCGAACAGCAAGCGGTGTCCACATCTTAAACAATTGTCGCAATTCCTCTTTTGATTCTACTAAAACGTCTAATGCAGCAAAGTAAATATGACTTTGCAAAGGGCTCGTGATACCAGATTGATGATATCCATAAAATGCAATTTTGTTTTTTACAGACTGGTCATCATCCAATGAAGGCTGCAAGTCGTAGCCCAAAGCCTTCATCGTGGTACCTAATCCACTTGCACCAATGACCATTCCTGTTGCTCCGATTCCAGTTAGTTTCAACATCTCACGTCTCGTCATTTTTTTAGTAGACACCGATTCTCACCCTTATTCTAAAATGATCCCCATTTGGCTCAATGGTTCACCTAGTTGATTAACAGCTGTGGCTAATGCGTTTGTATCTTCTTCCTTCAATTCCTCGTATGATACATAGCCACCGTCCGTTGTTTCGTATTTTGTTAGTAACTCATTGACTGTAGCGAATTTCTCTTCCAGTGTAGTGACTAGGTCTGCATCTTTTGCTTCGATTTTATCACGTAAAATTTGGAAGATTTTTTCGGCTCCTTCGATATTTGCTTTAAAGTCATAAAGGTCAGTATGCGAGTAAATTTCTTCTTCACCTGTAATTTTCGAAGTGGATACTTCGTTCAATAAATCAACAGCACCTGTAATCATTAAATCTGGTTCCACTTCGACTGTTTGCACCAAGGCGTGCAATTCTTTTGTATCAGCCAATAATTGACTTGCCACTTCTTCATAGCCTTTCGTTTTGTTTTCAATCCATAGCGCATGCTCGAGTTTATGGTAGCCTGTCCATTCTTCTTCGCCTTTGCCTTCTTCTTGGATATCCGCCAGACGGCCATCAATGCGTGGATCTAAGTCGCCGAAGCTTTCCGCGATTGGCTCAGAGCGTTCAAAGAACATGCGAGCTTCGGGATATAATGCTTTCGCCGTTTCGATATCTCCCTCTAAGAACGCATTAACAAATTTTTCAGTCTCGATTAGAAAAGAATCCATTTGTTCCAAAGCGAATGTTTTATACATATCCGTTTCGGTTTGTAAGTCGACGACAGTCGTTTTAGTTGATGTTGTTTTGTCTGCCGATGTTGTTTCTTCGTCCGTGCCGCATCCAGCTAATAATAGGGACGCTGTTAAAACGACTGTTGACATCATGTTGAATTTTAAAGACTTACATTTCATAATTTGTAACCTTCCTTCGGAAAAATGTTATTTAGCCATAATGTAATCATTGTTAGGTTCTAACTAAATTTTGGATTGGTAAATAATCGATATGCGTACTGGATGATTAGAGCGAGTTATTCTTAATTTTATATATTAATAAAATTCAAAATAAAAATGATATATTTGTAGAATATTAACAATGATTGTGATTATTTGCTAAGATATAAATTATATGACAATGATAATCATTATCGGTTGTGAAATCAAGTTTTAAGTAAAGCGTTATAAAAAGTTAATTGAATGAAGATGTTTTTATCCCGTTTAACAGGTACTAAGACTCCCACTTCAACACAGCAGTGAAAGCGCAGATGTGTAAGTGGGAGACCCGAGTACCTGTAACAACTAAGGTTGGTTCATCTAATGATAGGTGAGGGATGAAGGAAAACCCCCACCTATCAAAGATTCACTTTATCAAACTTTAACGAAATAAATGATGGTATCAAAATATTGAAGTGAGAATGATTATCATTGACAATGATAATCAGTGTTGCTAATATGTAAAACGCACACGCTTGAAATGAAATGTAGTTATTTATGTTTTGAGTGATGTACGATAGTCAGATTGATTAGGAAAGTTCAGATGCAAGATCAATCTAGTAAAAGAGGGAAGATAACTAGTTTTTAAGAACAAATTTCTGAAAATACTAATTATTTTGCGACCTAAGGTCTATTTTGCGAAAAGAGGGATTTAAGGATGGGGAAAAAGCTATTCAAAGGAGTAACGGCAGCCACAGTGGTATTCACAGTTGCTATGCCGATTGGGACAACTTCAGCAGAAATGGTTCAAAAGACTCAAAACAAGGAGTCTGCTATAGATGCAGCAAGCAATGGCCAATTGATAGAATCAGAGGGAAATACGGCAACGAATGTGCCTGATAGTGGGAAAGCTAGTGAAGAACAAATAATTGTGAAATACAAAGATGAAAAAAGTTCTGCCAAATCCGTGGAGAAAGTTGAACAATTGGGTGGAGAAGTAGTAGAGACTACGGATGAAATGGCTCTTTATAAAGTGCCGGAAGAAGATGTTGAAACTTCGATTAAAGTACTGGAAGAAATGGATAATGTTGAATTTGCCGAAAAAAACGCAACTTATTCAATTGAAGGTGCAGTTAATGATACATACTATGACAACCAGTGGAACTTAGAAACAATTAATGCTCCAAAAGCTTGGGAAGCAGTAGAGAACACAGATGGAGACGACGTAGTAGTGGCTGTCTTGGATACAGGTGTCCAAAGCGCTCATGAAGACTTGGATGGCCGTGTATCGAAAGAAGGTGCCACTTTCGTTGATGGATACGAAGAAACATTCGCAGGGGACGATAATGGTCATGGAACTTTTGTATCCGGCATTGTTGCAGCAAATGCCAATAATGAAAAAGGGATTGCCGGCACAGCTGGCAATAACAACGTTAAAATTCTGCCGGTTAAAGTCATGAGTAAATCGGGTGTCGGTGATGCGTACAATATTGCGAGAGGGATTCAGTATGCAATTGAGAAAAAAGCAGACGTCATCAACTTAAGTTTTAGCGGCGAATACAGTGAATCGGTCGATCAAGCTATACAACAAGCCCGTGAATCGGGAATTGTTGTCGTTGCTGCATCGGGCAACGGAGGCGGCAATGCGGATGCTTCATATCCTGCAGCATTGCCGAACGTTATCTCGGTAGGCGCCATTGCCGCTAAAGACCAGGTGTATGCGGGTTCTAACTATGGAAGTACACTGGATCTTGTGGCTCCTGGTGTAAGTGTTTTGAGCACTTCGACTTCAGGGGATTTAGGCAATGAAAACGGCCATTACAAAACAGGCACTGGTACATCTTATGCAGCGCCGCATGTAGCAGCGGTAGCGGCGCTATATAAACTGAAAAATCCTGAAGCTACTGCAACTGCAATAGAAGAAGCTTTAACATCGACAGCCGTTGATTTGAATGCGGAAGGATGGGATGAAAAAACAGGCTATGGAAAAGTCGATGCGTTAGCCGCTTTATCTGATGATGTAACGATTTCTCCTTTATTCTTTACCTTGCCGAAAGCAAATACCAATGTTATTGGCAAAACAACCATTCAAGCAGAATTAAACGATGCAACAGACGTTTCGGTTACAAAGTTTTATGTAGATACTACGGATGATACTAACTTGATCGGCACTGCCGCCGATACAGATTCTACCACTGTTTCTGTAAAATGGGATACTACGCAGGTTGCCGATGGTGAACATACGATCATTGCTGTTACGTACGATGCAAATGGAAATAAGATCACGCAAGTTGAGCGTTCTGTGAAGGTCCTTAACGAAGCGCAATCCGGTTATATGTTCAGTGTGAAAACACCGAATGATACTGTTGCAAAAGGCGCAACTGTTCAGTTGTATGAAAAAGTGAAAGCGGAGGATGGCACATATTCTTATTCTTCACTTTGGTCCGGTGCAACAGACTCTGAAGGAGTTGTTCGTGTACCGAGTAATGTCGGTACAGATTTAAAGAAACTTACAGTTGTCGTTCAAGGGAAATTTGATGCTGAAGAAGGCAATGCATGGTTCATGTATTCTCGTGAAGTAAACAGCAGCGGCACAGTGGAGTTGACTAGTGATAAGACGCAAGCGGTATCATTGAAAACACTTGGCGCGAATGGCGAAAATGTTGAAGCGGCACAATACTTCATCAAGATGAAAGACGAAGATGGATTGGATATTACTTCCGATACAGCAATCAATGAAGAAAATGCAACAAAGTCCCCGGTTGTGTATTTGGATAAAGGTGCATACAGCCTTTACTCTTATTATAAACAAGAAGGAGATACATACTTTTTGACAAACTCTGATGCTTCCATCACGAGTGAAACATCATCAATGGTCTTTGATAGTCGTGAATCCGGTGAAATCGCTATTGATAATTCAGATGGAGAGCTTGTGAACGCAGTGCTTTACCTGGATAACGAAGATGTATCTGAAATTTTTGGTTCATCTGAAGTGTTAACAGGCCAAAGATTCTTCGTAACAGCCGGTGAATACGATTATATCATCGACGCGGAGGTCAAGGATCCTGATGGCGGTGAGAATTGGATTTATGTTTTTGCCAATGATGACCAAACTGCTGTAGTTAAAAAAGGCGGAAAAACATCCATTAAAGCTGGTGGATCGCTCGAAATCAGCGAATTCCTTCCAGATCAAGAGTCATTAAAGCGTTATTATACACAACGCGGAATGACATATATCGAGCGTACAAGCCCGTATACTGCTTATAAGTTAGATGGTGCGATTTATACAAAGCAAGTATTCTCTGATAAATACGGAAATATGGTAGTCGGGATGTACCGTGGTTCGGTAGATCCGACAAACGCATTGTATAAGAAGGATGTTGAAACTGGTGAAACGGTGATTATGGATGAGGAAAATACCGTTGCTGCGATAAACTTTGGTGATATTTATCCTGTTTATCAAGTGAAGCGGGTTTCGGATGGCGAGATTATGTTAAATAGTCATACGAAAAACCCTACGAACCCAGCTAACCGTAGTTATTATTTCTATTCATTCTGGGTACCTAACAGTTCAAAAGTCACGAGCGGAGAGTATGAGCTTTCATTAACATTGGATCCAAACCCACTTGCAAAGGATGGTTTGAATAAGGCGATGACCATCGACATGCAAGACTCTGGTGTCAATTTGACATTGAAAGATGACCAAGATCAAAATATAGCAACATACGTGACAATCAATCGAGCGGAAAAAGACGAACATGGCGAATATCATTGGGTACAATCATTTGGACGGAATT
Source organism: Bacillus sp. (in: firmicutes) (assembly GCA_051874035.1). GTDB lineage: Bacteria > Bacillota > Bacilli > Bacillales > DSM-1321 > Bacillus_AD. The sequence goes on along the minus strand of JBJEFM010000009.1, from coordinate 440 downwards.
CAGATTCTGCAACGAAGGCATTATCCATTCCATCAAATCTTGAACTGAGTGAAGAAAAAAAAGGAAATGTTGCAATCATCCGTTATACAACATCGACTGGTGAGTTTGCGTATTTATTCCGTCAATTTACTGATCTTGAAGAACTTTCCGAGCCGATATCGATTCCTGACAATATGCAAAAAGTCTCCTTCTCCGCCATGGAAGGCAGTGAAAAACTGGATAATGTTTCTACGAAGCTTTGGATGATCAAAAAGCCATTTGAAGTAAATGGTGAAACAGTATATCCAACAGCAAACAACTTGCAAAATTACAAAAAAGAAGCGGTTTACTTAGAGCCAGGTTCATTTGTCATTGAAGGCAACTATGTTACACTGCCGAATGCGGCTGGTGAAAAATCAAACTATTATTTCTTGGAAAACGATGTAGAAATCAAAGATGGC
>JBJEFM010000008.1:0-4250 GCA_051874035.1 Bacillus sp. (in: firmicutes) | reverse complement strand
CTAATGATAGGTGGGGGATGAAGGAAAGCCCCCACCTATCAAAGATTCACTTTATCTTCATCTTATAATCTTCTGCTGTTGCCGCCCGACTTAATGATAATGCCGACAGCGTTTGCTTCGCCGCTTTCCACTTGGGTTTTCATCTTGGATTGGTCGATTTTAGCCTCGATGTTCACGGTCTTGCTTTCTCTGCCTTTAAGGTTGGCCTTATAAGGGGCATTGCTGTTCATAAGCATTATCATGTTCTCGGTATCGTCCAATTCGTATGGATTGTAGAATTCTATGGTGAATTGTACATCTTCTTCGCTGAAATTCTCAAAAGGAAGTTCGCACTTCCCCTGTAAGATGTTTTCATCCGCCTTTTCAAACCGGCATGTGCTTTGGGCGCTATCATAGGATATGGCGTAGATGCCGGATGTGGCGTTTTTTTGGAAAATATCAACGATGTAATGGGGCACGGCAAGTGCGGTTATAACAGCAAGCGCCACAAATCGAATCTGATATTTATGTAAGGCTTTCACTAGGAAGGATAGGCTGGCAATGAGCAAAAGCAGGGCGATAATCCCCGCTATATGCAAACCGCCCCATCTGACGGGAAGGTTCAGCTTTGAAAGCAGGACTTCCCCATAAGGGACATTATGCGGAAAAGGGAAATTGAATACCACAAATGTCACAAAGAGAACAATAGCGACAGACAGGAGCCGTTTATCCTTGATGATCTTCATCGATTTTTGTTTCACCTTTTTTCTTTTGGTTGTATAGGTATAGGCCGCATAATAAGCCGATGACCGCCGCTACGACGCCCCAACGAAGCACGGGGATGATATAGTCGGCAATCGGCACGTATGAAGTCGAATATCCGCCGTTGAAATGTTCGACTTGTCTGTATTTCACCAACAGGATGCCTGCGCCTATGCCGACAAAGAAGCCATATATAGCGCTTTTTCTAAGTAACTTTTCCATGTGATCTCTCCTTATTGTTTATGTAGAGTAGAGAAGAGAAGAAAACAATCTTTAAACGAAGAAACGTTGTTTTCTTCTTTTCGTTTTAATTAAATTGCCTGATAAGCAAGTCCGAGGAAACGGGCTTTCTCCCGATTTCCCGCGACCAGACCGACAGTTGGCCGATGTGATGGATTTCATGGGTGATAATGTGAAGCAGCGCTTTGCCGTATGTAAATGAAAGAGACCTACCGTTCCTGCCATGGTATGTGAAGGGTTTCTGCTCCCAATCATCGCAGTAGTTTTGTAGGAACCGCCCGGTATTTTCCCGTGTCAGGGCAGAGAAGGCGACCACTTCTTCAAGGGTGGAAACGGCGTTCATATCTTTATCGATGACAGGCGTATCCTGAAGTTGGTTGATCCAAATCTGCTCGCAGTCGCATACATGGTAGAGGGTATGCAGAATGCTTCCCATCCCGCCGATCCGTTTCTTCACCAATTCTTCCCAGGGGACATCCTGGCACCATTCGAACCACTCATCCCTTACTTGCCAGTTATACTTGAATAAATCCAGCATCAGCTCCACCTCTTTTGGGATTTATTCCTATGTTAACATATAATTACCTTTAAGAGTGGCTTAGTCTATTTATCTTTTTCCGACAGAAGACCCCACTTCGAGGAATGCGAAGGGTGAAACCCAAAGAGTAAGTGGGGGGTTTCCTTCATCCCCCACCTATTATTAGATGAACCAACCTTAGTACCTGTTAAACGGGATAAATCTATAAAATCATTATATTTCCATATTTTCCAGTAGTAAATGTATACTAGTGAAAAGGAGGATGGGCATGAAGGAGGTACAAGGGAAGAAAAAAGTAGATTATAAGGCGATTGTGAAAATGATTTTGAAAGTTTTGTTGGTTCTGTTGGTGGGAGGGGCCGGCCTGGTTGTGCTGATTTTTTTCGGATTGCTCATTCTGGACTTTCTCACGCCGGACCATATTAATTATGAATGAAAAAGAAGCGCCGTTTTCGGAAACGGCGCTTTCTTATGTTTATTTGCTTTCTTTTAGGTATTTCTCCAGGGCTTCTTCGATCAAGATGTAGATGTTCTTCTCTTGGATGAGTGATTCCATCTTCAATTCTTTATGCAGGTCGGTGCGCAAGTCGAACGATACGCGTTTTCTTTCCACTTTCGCTTCTTCCTTTCTTGGCACGTTTCGCTCTTCGGCAGAAGAAGCGACGTTCGCTTGTTGGCCTTCTTCGCCTACGTTTTCAGCGAGCGCCTGTGTCGGCGTGATGACACGCTGGTTGCGCTTCATATTCTTGATATCATTAACCTTTGACACGTTCTAACAACTCCTTGTGAAAGTTTTTATATTGATCCAACGCTTGTTTGATTTCGAAATTCTCGTTGAAGCCATAAAGCGCAAGTCGTCCTGTCGGGGCTTTGCGCGTGATGATGGTCTGGAATACTTCCTCCGGATAATCTTCCTCGATCATCTCATTGAATGCCTTCGCATCGCTGCGGCGGACGTCATTCAGCGTGCGCAGGATGCCGAGCACCTGCGTATCGCGGTTGCCGAAGCTGCGTGCTCCTTCCACGGAATCCATGAAGTTCGGAATCGCCGAGTAGCACCAGTTCGAGCATTCGAACATGACCACGACATATTCGCTGGCGCAGAGCGCGTTCGTCGTTTGCTCGCTGAGCGACGGTGGCGTGTCAATCACGATGAAGTCGTACCGGTCGCGCACCGGCTCAAGGATTTGGTCCAGGATCAAGCTCGGGTTTCCTTTGAACGGAAGATTCTCGCCTGTATAGGTTTTTCCCGTATAGATCCAGCGCGGGAATGTAGCCAGGAAGTTGTTGGCCGGAAGCAAGTCCAGATTCTCATGGACCGGAACGATGTATCTCTCTATATCGTTATGCTGCATGGCCTCAAGCACTGATTTGCCCATGAATTCATTTGAAGGCCGTTCGGACAGAAGCTCCGTCAGATTGCCTTGCGAGTCCATGTCCACAGCGAGCACGCGGTAGCCGTCCTCGCTCAGTAAATGAGCTGAAATGCCGGTTGTGGTGCTTTTGCCGCAACCGCCTTTTTGGATTCCGAAAGTGATTACTTTACACGACATCCATACGAACCTCCCTTTTTACTCTGATGGTCGTCTTATTATGTAGTAAGTCAACGTATAAGTTGGAAGATGGATTCGTTTCTTCCAACGTTGTTTTCTTCTTTTCTTCCTTAACCATTATAATATAAAATGCGCCCGGGTAAAATAAATAATTGAAAAAAACAAAGGGCAATCGCAGCAAGAAGCCGATTGGCGGCACAGGTGGAATGCTCCTCTGGTTGTTGATATAATGAGGATATCAAAAAGTAAGGGGGGCGTGCTGATGGACTCCAAGCTGATTGAACAAATCATCGATATAATGGTGCCGCGCTTCGATCCCGACTTCATCCTGGTCTTCGGGTCGTATGCGAAGGGATACGAGCGAGCCGACAGCGACCTCGATATCGCTTTCTATTGCGGCGGGAGCCCCGGCCGGTACGAGACATTCCTTGTGGCGCAAGAGCTGGCGGATGCCTTGAAGATGGAAGTCGACCTGATTGATTTGAAAGGCGCTAGCACGGTCTTCCAAGCGCAGATCTACACATCGGGCATCACCATCTATTCGAAGGATGAAGACCGCAGGGTGAAGGAACAGATGAAGGCGCTCAGCATGTATGCGAAGCTGAATGAAGAGCGCAAGGCGATATTGGACGGCATTGATGAAAGAGGGACCATATTATGAGAACTGACGTAATCTTGAATAAGATAAGCATCATCGAGCGATGCATCAACCGCGTGCTCGATGTATATGATGACAACCCGGATAATCTGGAGGACTATACGAAGCAGGACAGCATCATCCTCAATATCCAACGGGCCTGCGAGGCATCGATCGACCTGGCGATGCATATCGTCGCCGAGAAGAAACTGGGGCTTCCGCAAGCGAGCCGCGAAGCGTTCGATATGCTCCAGCAGGAAGGCATCATCGATTCGAAGCTTGCCAAGCACTTGAAAGCGATGGTCGGATTCCGCAATATCGCTGTGCATGATTACCAGACCATCAACCTTGATATCCTGGAACAGATCATCGCGAAGCATCTCGATGACTTCCGGACATTCACCAAAGCGATTCTTACATATAACGCATAAGCAAAAAAGCGCCCGTTCTCCTTTCCGGGCGCTTTTTCTATCCCGTTTAACAGGTACTAAGGTTGGTTCATCTAATGATAGGTGGGGAATGAAGGAAAACCCCATCTATC
>JBJEFM010000007.1:0-22652 GCA_051874035.1 Bacillus sp. (in: firmicutes) | reverse complement strand
TCCCACTTACACATCTGCGCTTTCACTGCTGTGTTGAAGTGGAAGTCTTAGTACCTGTTAAACGGGATAAAATAGCGATTATACCGTTCCGTTCTATCATACAGCGCATAGAAAAAAAAGCCAATATTTCTATTGGCCTTCTTTCCCTGCTATAGCGGTTATTACGCTTGTTTGACACCTTCAGATAACTTTCCGTCTTCAATATAAACAACCCGGTCGCATAAATCGAGCATCCGCTTATCATGCGTTACCATAATGGCCGATTTCTTGCTGCGTTTCACTTCATCCGCAAGCATTTGCACTACATCACGGCCACGCTCCGAATCAAGACTTGCTGTCGGCTCATCAGCCAGAATGATTTCCGGGTTATTCATCCAGGCTCTCGCGATTGCCACACGCTGGCGTTCACCGCCAGAAAGATTTTCCGGATAATGATTTCGACGGTGGGCCATTCCTAAACGCTCCAGCAGTTCATCGGCGCGCTCTTCATCCTGTTTCGTATGGTTGCCATCCAACCGGGCAATCAATAATAACTGGTCACGTACCGTTAAATATGGAATTAAGTTAGCCGATTGAAAAACAAAACCTATCTTCTTCAATCGAATATCATGTAATTCTTTCTCAGATAAATTCTGAATTTCTTGTCCATCAATGCTGATTTTCCCGCTTGAAGGCGATAGAAGCGCCCCTGCAATGGAGAGGAAGGTGCTTTTCCCTGCTCCTGATGGGCCGACTACAGCAATGAATTCACCTGCTTTCACTTGTAAAGAAACAGAATCCAACACTTTGACCGAGGATGCTCCATCACCATACACTTTGCTTATATCATCTAACACTAATTTGTTTGCCATTATGCAGCCCTCCCAATTGCTTCAACCGCATCCACTTTCGCTACACGGTACAGCGACAGCAATGATCCAATCACCGAGATAAGCAGAAATAGCGCTGAGCAGCCAACGACTAACGATATACTTAAATCGAACGGCATCGAGCTTGGCAATAATAAGGAAATGCCATAAGTCAATCCGACGCTGATGGCTAAGCTGATAACCGAAAGCACTATTACTTGGGAAATAATGTTTCGAGCCAAGTAAGTGAATTTAGCGCCGATTGCTTTCAATACCCCGAACTGATTTACCTTCTGAATGGTCAGTACGTAGAAGAAAACCGCTAACACAAAAGCAGCAATAATAAATAGAAATACAATCATCATCAATAAAGATCCTTGCTCTTCTGAATACCCTGGAATACCTTGCAACGCTTCGTTCATTGTGATCGTTTCGATACCCGGTACATTCTTCTCAATCCTGTCCGCTTTATCTTGACTTCCTTGAATGGCAATTGCGTTGTATCCTAACACGCCTTTGTTTATTTTCGTTTCATTCATTGCTTTCCATGCTTCAAAGTTCATGAATACAACAGGTGCGTGGCTAAATGATTGATTTTCAGTAAACCCTTCAATCGTAAGCGTTTGTCCTGAAATTTCATCGACTATTGTATCGCCGACTGCCAGCCCCTCATCCTTCAAGGAAGAATCGACTATAACCATATTCTTCGTTTTATTATCGATATTCTTGCCTTCTATCACATTTGGCATCAAGTAACCTTTTGCATCAACCGCGAAAAAGGTGACATCAATTTTTTTGGAAGCACCTTCTTTTGTTATCGCGGTCATCTGTATGCCTAACGGCTCCCCATCTTTATCGACATATTGGTTGACCCCTTGTAATTGAGGCTCTGTCATGGTTGAACGAGTCAATCTATGCTCTGCATCCTTTTGCAGAACGATGTAGTCGGCATCCATCTTCTGAATCGCTGAAGCATTATCGGATGATAACCCTTGAGCCAATCCTGATACGAAGAACACTAGCCATGCAATCAACACCATGATTAACCCAATCAACCCATATTTTAATTTCGAATGTTTCATTTCTCGAATCGCCAGAAACATTATTCATTCATCTCCAATCATTCACTTTATCTCTGTATCCCTGCTGATTGCCACTATGTTTTTCTAACTTAAATACAGTATAAAGCTTCAATATGAACGGAATATGAACAAACAATTACACCATCGGCAGACTGACTGTAACGCTCGTTCCCAGTCCTTGCTTGCTTTCAACAGTGATTGTCCCGCCATGCATATCAATGATTTTCTTTACAATAGCTAAACCGAGCCCGCTGCTATTACGATTCTCGTTTTTTTTCCTAGACTTGTCCCCCATATAGAAGCGTGAGAAAATATGAGGAAGGTCCTCAGCCGCAATCCCGATTCCTGTATCCTCTATTTCAACTTCGCACATATGATTGGTTCGTTTGATACGGATACTGATGCTCCCGCCGCTATCTGTATATTTAATACTATTAGCCAACAGATTAGTCCACACTTGATATAGCAGCTTTTGGTCCCCATATATTTCCGTTTCAGGCAGATCTAAATCTATAGCCAGATCTTTTTCGCGCCAGCTCCATTGAGTCAGGGAAACAACTTGTTTTAATTGGGCAGCAACATCAAATGTAGTTTTCTCCAATAGTTTTTGTTCTTTATCAAGCGAAGCAAGCGTCAGTAATTGTTTGCTTAATTGAGATAAGCGCTGGCTCTCATCTTCAATGATTGCTAAATACTTTTGTTGTTTCTCCTTAGGCAGCTCCTCTGATCGCAGCATATTCGCAAATCCTTTAATGGAAGCGAGCGGTGTTTGGATTTCATGCGATACATTGGAAACAAACTCCTGGCGCATATCTTCCAGTTGCTCCAGGCTACGCGCCATTTCAGAAAAATTGCACGCTAATACACCAATCTCATCACGTCTTTTCGCATTTAACTTAATATTATACTGGCCTTTCGCTAAACGTTTCGTTGCTTCTGTCAACTTTGTTATAGGATTCACAATATATCGAGTACTGATTGCTACAAGCAAGATACTGCCAAGGGCAGTAAGCATGATTAATAATGCGAAGAAGGAACGTAATTCACCGAACTGCACTTCGACATTGGAACGAAGAAATAATCCGTATGTTTTACCGTCAATTTCAACTGGCACGCCAACCGTATTTGTAAGAACATTGTCAAAGAAACCTGTTATGAACACACTAGATGGAAAGTTCGCGATTCCATGATAAGCTTGTCCGCTTATTACTTGTTTGATAATCCCCTTATCCAGCTCTTTCTTGCGATATTCCCCTCCATAAAATGTACCTCTATGACTTTCATCCACCAGATAAATTTGGTAGCCCAGGTCGCCAATATTCTCTAAATAGCTGTTAATATCTATATTTTCATTGTGCTCATAAAAATCCACAATGTCATGTGCCATATTCGAGACCTTTTCATCATTCTTCGGCTTCAGATGTATTTGGTAATAAGCGTTGGAAATGATGAATGATAATAAGCTGCTTATTATCATAACAACAAAGGTTGTAACAATAATTCGCAAATACAATGTTTTCACTTTTGATCTACCTCCAGCTTATAACCAACTCCACGAACCGTCTTGATTTGGAAACCCGCTTCCAATTTAGCGAAGCGCTCTCTTAAACGTTTAATATGTACATCGACCGTCCGATCGTCGCCTGCAAAATCAGCTCCCCAAATAAGCTGGATCAATTCTTCACGAGTGAAAGTCCGGTCAGGGTAACTGGCTAATTGCGATAACAATTCGAACTCTTTCATCGGCAGCATTAATAATTTACCATTGCAAACCACTTCATAACTTTTACGGTCGATCACTGTACCAGGGAGGACAATTCTCTCCGCACTAACCATCTGGTAACGTCTGAGCAACGCCTTTATCCGGAATAATAATTCTTTCGGCTCAAACGGTTTGGTTAAATAATCATCCGTGCCGACCGAATAGCCTTTCTCTTTATCAACAAGCTGGTCTTTCGCCGTCAGAAGGATGACGGGGATATCATAATATTTTCTAATTTCTTCGCACAATTGAAAACCATCTTTAAACGGCATCATCACATCAACGACAGCAAGATGCATTTGCTGCTTTTCCAGCCATTCGGTCGCCTCCAAACCGTCGGATGCTTCAAATACTGTGTATCCTTCACCTTGTAAATGCTGTTTAATCAATTCACGGATATGTTCATTATCTTCCGCAATTAATATGTTGATCATCGTTGCGTTCCACTCCTTTGCCATGCATCATTCATTATTTCACTGCTTCATCTATATGTCTATGTCCTTATCATAGCATGAAGCACAAATGAAACGAATGAAGAAGTCAAGCAGATGAGCTACAGCAATAGAATAAACACCACCAGCACCAAAACGGCCGCCACCCTGAGTAAATGATAAAACCATTCATCCTCTACTTGATCCATATAAACGATGCTGCTGAACAATAAGAAAAAAGTGATGATGATAAGAAGGAAAGAAACTTCTATAAAAGCCGCAGCCGAATAGAAAAGCCAAATCCATTCCAGCAATGCACAAGATAAGACAAGCAGAAAGATCTTATACTTTTCGTCTTTCATCGTATCACCCCTCTATATAGTGCTAGTATATGCATATATCCAAAGGATGACATGGACCGGCGACAGAATAGGCGTGCGGCAAACTAAAAAAGCTAGCAATCATATACAATATGAACGCTAGCTCTTTATCTTATTTTTCTTGTAAGCTGCCGATAAATTCACTCAATTGCTTGAGCTCTTCATCCGTGCCTTTAAATGCGTTGGCAGGCATCGCGCCTTGGCCTTCTTTCGCAATTTTCGCGATTTCTTCCGGTGTTAATCCTTGTTCTGTCAGTTTAGGTCCTGATGCCCCTTCCAGGCTTCCCCCGTGACAGCCTATACAACCTTGCGACTCATACAATTTATAACCCGGGTCCTCTTTATTGATCTCCGGCCCTAACACAATCGCACCCTGTTTCTTAGATGCTTCCCAGTCATGATTGACAACGGAAGACCATGTTAAATAGAACACAGCCGCAATCCCCAGCAACATAAAGCCTGTTGCAAGCGGACGTTTTGACGGTTTTCTTTCCGGTCCGCGATCGATAAACGGAGCCAGCATTAAAGCGCCGAATGCCAATCCCGGGATGACCAACGCACCGATTGCGTTATACGGACCTGATGCATACGTATACTTCAATAGCTGGTATAAAAATAGGAAGTACCAATCTGGAAGCGGAATATATCCCGCAGCGGATGGATCTGCCATCTTCTCTAAAGGCGGTACGTGAGCTACCGTCAAACATAAAAATCCGACTAAGAATACTGCGCCAACCATCCATTCCTTCAATAGAAAGTTAGGCCAGAACGCCTCTGTTTTGCCAGGGTATTCTGAATAATCTTTCGGGATATTCGGTTTTCTTTCTGCAGAAATCCTTGAATCACCTACGAATTTCATCCCTTTTCCACGATGCATTTCATAATCCCCTCCTCATATATAATTTCAGTATCTTCAAAAAATTGAAAATATTATTATAGCGGTCCAGAGATACCTTGTTTACGAATCATCAAGAAGTGAGCTGCCACTAATCCCAGCAATGCCGCCGGAAGGAAGAATACGTGAATCGCAAAGAAACGTGTAAGTGTCTGGGCGCCGACGATTGTCGCATCTCCGGCCAACAGCGTTTTAGCCGCTACACCGATAATCGGTATCGACTCGACGATTTGCAGCGTTACTTTTGTAGCGAATAGCGCTTTCATATCCCAAGGCAACAAATAACCTGTTAAACCAAGCGCCAACATAATAAAGAAAATTAAAACTCCAACAATCCAGTTCAATTCACGAGGTTTCTTATAAGCTCCTTGGAAGAATACGCGCAATGTATGTAAAAACATCATGACAATAACTAGACTAGCACCCCAGTGATGCATGCCGCGCACGATTTGACCAAACGCAACTTCATTTTGCAAATAATAAACAGATTCCCAGGCGTTCTTAATATCCGGTACATAATACATCGTTAAGAACATACCTGAAAGAATTTGGATGACTGTAACGAAAAACGTCAAGCCGCCGAAACAATAAACAAATGCGGAAAAATGATGTGCGGGATTAACATGTTCCGGAACTTCATGGTCGGCTATATCACGCCACATCGGGGTAATGTCAAGCCGTTCATCAACCCAATCATAAATCTTATTCAGCACCGATTACACCCCTTTCAAGTTATTTGCTTTAATAGCTCCTAAACTGACAAATCCATCTTTCACTTTTGCTTCGTACACATCAAGCGGTCCGATAGGCGGCGTTCCTGGAACGTTCTTTCCATTCTTCTCATAGGCTCCATAATGGCAAGGACAGAAAAATCTGTTCGGGTTCGCTTTATCGGTATTCCAATCAACCATGCAACCTAAATGCTTACAGATCGGCGACAATGCCACAATATTCCCTTCATCATCCTTGAATACCCAAGCCAATCTTGTTTCTTCGGATTCGTGCCACCCATCCTTCTGTTCAACCGTAAAGCTTACTTTCTGCGGTTCATCGGTCAATTCACTTTCCTTCAGTTTGGTTACAACGAATCCATCTTCTGCTGATGCTTGCAAGACAGGATCAACAGCAAATCGCACCATCGGCATAATCATTCCCGCCGCCATGAAACCACCTACACCCGTTAAGGTATAGTTCAGAAATTGACGTCTTGATACACGCTGTTTGCTCATATAATTTCCCCCCTCTATCAAAAAAGCTTTAGTCCAATGGACATAAAAAGGACAATTCTATAAAACTAGGACATTACAATGATATATCAATATTTTTCCAAGGTCAATATTGTAATAACACAATTAATGGCAACAATGTGTCTTATATCCATTTCTTCCACAATTATAAATCTCTCCATCTTTGGCTGATTGTTGTTAAAATATTGCTTACCTGCTCTTCCATCATCGAGATTTTGTACTTCTCTTCTAAGTGCTCCAGCGGCAAGGGCGGCAAATATAACAAGCTATTCTCCAAATCTTGCTCAATCGCTTTCCAATCCGCATCAGCTGTCAAAAAAAAGACGAATGAAAAATTTTCTTTCAACAGCATCTCCTTCCACTGCAATATTAGGTTTTTCTTCTGTTCCATATCCCATTTTGCATAATAAGTAAATGGCGGAAGAAGCAATAATCTACCTTTGAACTGTTTTTCTATTTCATGAGCGACAAGTGTTATGAATTCATTCGCCGACGCGCTTTGCTTAACTCCTAAATCGAATGCTACCCCTGTTACCGGCATAATAACTGTATCGACATATTCTTTCGCCCCCAGGTACATATCCACATCCTTCGATAGCCATTTCATTTTTTGAAGACTCCTTTCTGTCTTATATATCAACCAATCATATAATACCATTTTTTAACTAAATTGAACATGTTCCCCAGAAACCTTTTCTGCCATCCATCCGGACGTATATGCAAAAAGAAGCACCTTCTGTAAAGAAAGCGCTTCGCCTTTTGCTTTATGCTTTATTCAATTTGTTGAGTTGCTTGGTTAACTGTTGAAAGGTTTCATAATCATGATCATCCAGCGCTCGGTCGATTTGCTTCAAGAGCTGGCTGCGCTGGAAAGAAGAGAGAGAATGCTCCAGCATCTGTTCGGCCAGCATCTTGTCTTTCTCATTGCTGCCGCTACTCAATGGAATAAAAGGATTTTTTTCAAGAACCGCCGCATAGTGGTAAGAAGAGTATGACGAGCGGAAATGCAGGGTGATGAATATTTCTTCATCCCTATTCAATCGGATATCATGAAATGATTTCTCAGCATCTGTTGTCATGATGTTCGACTTATAGAACTTAAACGGTGCTTCATCCACGCAATGCGTAGACATTACCAATCCGCGCGGACAGCACTCTGCATTTTCCACGAAATGCACCTTCTTCATTAGCTGATCGTGGCTCATTAAATAATTCAGTATCCAAACACATTCACGCCTCTTTAGTTGATAATGATTTAGAAACCAGCGAATAAACTCCTTTTTCTCATTCACAGAAACAGGGGCTGCCATTGAAATTCCCTCCTCTGTACCGCATTTTTAATACTCTTGAATGGACAAACAACAGGTTGCCGCTTGGAGTCTGAATAAAATGGTCCATTAAAGATAGATTGATTTCTATTTCTGTAAATCGTAAAGGCTACCTCTATTTATTCTCCATATTTTCGATTACCGCTAAGTATTCTTCATTCCATGGACTAAGTGTAAGCAGCTTATTAAATATTTCTTCAGCGACCTCTCTATCTCCTTCTTCCAGCAAGAAATATCCATATTCACGAAGAAATTCTTCATTATTTTTGTATACCGGATACGCATCGCGATAGTACTGCTTCGCCTTTTCGAATTCTTCAAGCTTATCGAAACATACCGCAAGCAGCCAATCAAATTGCGGATCGCTTTCACCAAACTCGCTCATGCTCTCTATCAGCTCTACGCAGTCCTCGTACATTTCCTTGGATACAAAGTATTTAGCGAGTGTGATGCCCGCTTCTAAATAGCCTGGGTCGATGGCGATCGACTCGCGGAAATACGCCACCGCTTCATCTTGTTTATTTAACTTAAGAGCAAGCTTCGCCGCTTTGAAATACAGTTCTTTATTGAATTCATCATGTTTCATACCCTCTTTCAACGCTGCATAAGCTGATTCGTAATCCTCAATTTGCTCATATGAACCAGCCAAGTAGTAATAAAGCGAGTTGAAATCAGCATCCAAATCTTTCAACTGTTCTAATTTGGAAATCGCTGTTTTATATTGTCCCGCTTGGAAAGCTGTTAATCCATATTGAAACAATGTATGCAATTCCAGTTTTTTCTCAAGGCTCTTTTCGTAATAAGGCAAAGCTTCTTCAAATTCCCCTGAGCTGCTATAAGATTCCGCAATTCTTTGGTAAAGGGAAATGCCGGCAATCTCTTCTTCTTCCTTTAACACATCTTGATAATATCCGATTGCTTCCTTAAAGCTTCCTTGTGCGAATAATTGCTCGCCTAATGCGAAGTCAATCAGCACTTCATCCGGTAAGATTTTCTTTGCCTCTTGCAGCTTCTCATACGCTACTTCCTCTAATCCGTTGAGCGCATACAAATCAGCTTCTAATAATAAGGCGCTTGGGTATACTGTATCCTCTTTCCTAACTTGCTTAACAAACTCCAGCGCTTCATCTTCCTTATCTAACTCAATGCAGATTTCAGCAAGCGCCAATAGAAGTTCGCCTTCCTCCGGATGCGTAGCCCAAAGCTGTTCGTATAAACCATACGCCTGCTCAAGAAACCCTAAATCGGCTAATTTTTCCGCCAGAACATATATATCTTCTTCGAGTCCGCTGTTTTGTATTGTATGTATATGACGGTATGCTTCTTCAAATTCTCCATTGTTGATTTTTTTCAACACTTTTTCGATTGTACTCATAATATCCATCCTATCCTTATATGCTGCCAGCTTTACTGAAAGAACCCGGGAACCTTTATAACAAGTTCTTGTCCAAGACCGGCAGGCAGCGTTATCTCGGCTCCTGCCCGTATCACTGTATTCTTGAAAACAGTGCATACAATCTTGTCATGATACACTTCATGATTCAGTAAAGACCGGCTATGTTGATCTTGTATTACATTATATGTTACTTCTCCGCCTGTTCGCAAAATTCCTTTGTAAGGGTATACTCCGATCATTTTCAGTATTTTCTTAGGGAGATGCCGGTGGATTGGGACGCTTTTCCGACAGTGGACGATGCCGCTGTCTGTGAATACGCTCTCCCAAATTGCCGCTTCTTTTTCTTGATCTGATGAAAATTGAGGAATGAACACCAGCTTGTACGGAAATGCCGCTTCTCTGATCCAATTAATCGGCATCTCCTGCAGGGCAGCTTCGGAATCGATGCGGATGATAAGGCCCGGAATATGGTTTTGCTTGCAGCACCGTACCATAGAAGGGGTGACAGCTTTCACTGGAACACGTAAAAGCAGAACATAATCCAGAGGGAACGCCTTTAATATTTTCCTTGCTTCCTCTAATGCTTGTTCAACTTGGTATTCATATGCGACATCGACAGGAAATAACACCGTGGTAGCTCCCAGCAATACTAATTCCATCGCATAATCCAAACCTTTGTATATATATTCCGCTAGTTCCCCGATTACTGTTTCACCTGCTACAATGATATGCTTGTCCATTTGCAGGCGCATAAAACGGATATACGCAACAGAAGTATCCCTGCTATAAAAAGCACAGTCTTTGATGACAAGATTCGTTTCTTTTATTTCATCATTTTCATAAAGAGAGATTCTTTCCAATACATACGACAATACAATCACTTCCTTATGGATTATACGCCAATGTATGTGGTTATATTGTTAAATATGCTATATACTTTATCCATTATAAATGATTCACTGCATGTTATGACAGAATAACAATAGTAGAATATTATTCCACTAATCTTAATAATTTATACGCATTATGCAAAAAAAGCAAACAATCAAGAAGAGAGCAGCATCTTGATTATTTGCTTTTAAATCATTCTATTGAATTAATTGTTGTAAATGCTCAAAAAACATAGGATAAGAAACCGCAATCGCTTCTGCATCTTGTAAAATAACTTCCCCTTCTGCAATCGTGGCGGCAATAGCCAGCATCATACCGATTCGATGATCGCCATGGCTGTTGACGGTACCGCCTGACAGCGGTGTTTTACCTCTGATGATCATCCCATCTTCTGTAGCTGTAATATCCGCCCCTAACTTCGTAAGCTCTGCCACAACGGTATCGATGCGGTTCGTTTCTTTCACTTTCAATTCCTTCGCATCAGATATGACGGTTGTACCCTCCGCTTGTGTAGCCATTAAAGCGATGATCGGAATTTCATCGATCAGTCTCGGAATGATATTGCCGTTAATCGATGTAGCTTTCAACTCGGAAGTCAGAATTTCAATATCGCCGAACGGTTCAGCCGCATCTGTTTTATTGATAATCCGGTAATCCGCCCCCATCGCTTGCAGCACATCGATCATGCCGGACCTTGTCTCATTAAGCCCTACATTCTTCAATAGGATGCGGCTATTGGGTACAATGGCTCCGGCCGCCAGGAAGAACGCTGCGGAAGAAATATCACCAGGAACTCTGACATTGGTTCCTGTCAGCTTCTGGTCTCCTTCAATCGTAATCGCTCCTCCTTCAGTATCTACATGCACACCGAACATACGCAGCATGGTTTCTGTATGGTTCCTCGTTGCGGCCGGTTCGATGACTGTCGTCCGGCCTTTCGCCTGCAAACCGGCAAGCAAGATGGACGATTTCACTTGCGCACTGGCTACCGGCAGTTCGTATGTAATGCCATGAAGCTCTCCTCCACGTATGCTGAGCGGTGTATACTTCCCGTTCTCTCTGCCGTCAATATCAGCCCCCATTTGCCGCAAGGGATTGACAACACGAGTCATCGGCCGCTTTGCAATCGAAGCATCACCCGCTAAAACTGTATGGAAAGGAAGACCCGATAAGATTCCTGATATCAAGCGGATTGTTGTACCGCTATTACCGACATCAAGCAGTTCATTCGGCTCCCTTAACCCTTTGAGACCTCTTCCTTCTACAGTCACATCTGTCCCTTCCTGCTGAATCTTCACACCAAGCTTGCGAAAGCACGAAATTGTACTTAAACAGTCTTCACCCGCCAAAAAATTCGTGATGGCAGTCGTTCCCTCAGCAATCGAACCAAACATAACCGCACGATGGGAAATGGATTTATCTCCCGGAACTTCAACCACACCCTGCAATGATTTTACATTGGTGATTAACTTCTTATTTGCCATACTGATTTCACCACTCTCCTCCTACATAATATACACTCCATAATTTGTCTCTCTTTCTAAACATGATTCCGCCGCTTTCCGGTCCTCTTCAGATTGAAACGAAATCACCAGTACACCGTACAGCTCTTCTCTTGTTTCTATGATTCTGATGTTAATGATACTGATCCGCTCTTGCGCCAAATAACCCGTAATTTCAGAAATAATGCCTGGATAATCAGGAATATCGACATACAAGTCATAGAAAGAAGGAATAGCTCCCTTCGAACGATTGGGAAGTTCATCCCGATATGCCTTAGCATTTGCAAAGAAGTCGTAAATATTATGGCTATCGCTATTCTCGATATAATATTTCACTTCCTCCATTTGGCCAATCCACTCGTCCATCAACGACAACAATACTTGTCGATTATGGATTAAGATATCACGCCACATTTCCGGACTGCTCGATGCAATCCTTGTAATATCGCGAAATCCGCCGGCTGCAAGCCGCATTACAAGCTGATCTTCAGCCGGGGACATTTTGGCGCTATGAACAAGGCTCGCTGCGATAATATGGGGGAAATGGCTAATAACACCTGTCAGCTGATCATGTTCTTCCGGCGAAAGAATAATGAATTTTGCTTTCGTTCCCCGCAGCCACATCTTCAATTCAGCGACATACCTCTCTTCAATCGATTCAGAAGGTGTTAAAATGTAAAATGCGTTTTCAAACAGCAATGCTTTCGCCGCAGCCGGACCGCTCTTGTGCGAACCGGCCATCGGATGCCCTCCTATAAAAGCAATCCCTCGGTCGATTAAACAAGAAGCAATTTCTGTGATCTTTGTTTTTGTACTTCCTACATCTGTTATAATCACATTCTTCTTCAGAGAATATTCCGACAACATCGGCAGGAGCTTTTCCGTTTGTTTCACCGGTGTTCCGATGATAATCAAATCAGCTTGTTCCGCGCAATCTTGGATAGAGGAGCATACTTCATCTATTATGCCAAGTGATTTAGCAAGCTGTAAACCACTTTCGTTCACATCATAGCCTGTTATTGTTACATCTTTATGTGCATTCTTTATAGCTAACGCGACCGATCCGCCGATTAGGCCCAATCCGATCACAAATACGTTCCCTCTCACGATTCGCCCCGCTCCTTTGACGTTTTTAAATATGGAGTTCCGTCCCCTTCGTAGATGCTAAATACGCACGCATTTCAGCTATAATGCCCTCGTTCTGCTCTTCCGTGCCGATTGTCACCCTGATGAAAGTCGGAAAACCTAACGCTTTGCCGCTTCGGATGATATACCCTTTGCTCATCAAATACTGAAATACTTCATCGCTATCAACCTTAACATCTATTAAAATAAAATTCCCCTGTGCAGGATAATAGAACAGCCCTGCTTCTTGGCAGAAATCATAATACTGTTGCATACCTTTGCGGTTCTTCTCACGGCATTCTCCAACAAACTCTTGATCGGCCAGGGCAGCGGCGGCGATTGTTTGAGCCAGCGCATTTACATTGAACGGCTCGCGAATCGGCTCAAGCTTCGCGATTACGTCCCTTGTCCCTATCCCGTAGCCGATACGGAAACTGGCTAAGCCGTATATTTTTGAAAAAGTATGAAGAATGAGCAGGTTCGGATACCTTTTTAATAGCTTTATACTATCCGGGTAATCTTCAGCCACTACATATTCCGCGTATGCTTCATCCAACACAACAAGCACGTCCTTTGGAACGGAATCCAAAAATGAAACCAAATCATGTTCATTGATATATGTGCCTGTCGGATTATTCGGTGTGCATACCCATACTACAGCTGTATCATTATCGATTGCCGCTAACATAGCATCCAGATCGTGGTTTCCATCCTTTAAAGGAATCTCTCTGATTTCCGCATTCTCCATAATGGCGTTATGTTTATATTGAGAAAAAGTCGGCGTCGCCATGACTGTATTCACACCCGGCTTCAATAAAGCTTTTGCAACCATGGCAATGATTTCATCCGATCCATTGCCAAGAATGAGCTGTTCTTTCGGAAGCCCGACAAACTCCGACAAAGTTTCTTTCAGTAATGCCGCACCGCCATCCGGGTACAAAGCATATTCAGAAGATGCCTGAAGCAAAGCTTCCTTTATCTTAGGAGAATAACCATACGGATTCTCATTGCTTGCCAGTTTTGTAACACGTTCCAGTCCATATGCTTTCTTAACCTCATCTATTGTTCTGCCAGGTGTATAAGCTTTTAAATTAAGAATATTACTTTTCCATTTCATGGTCATCCACCCCTCTGTTGTTTTATTACACTAAAGTACGAAAGTCAACTTCATTGTAACATATTTCAATCCGCACTCATAAACGAAAACACCCAATAATGGGTGTTTATTTATTCGTCAAATCCGGGCGAAGCACAACAGCCCCGCGCAAATATGCGTGCTGAATCTCATCTTGCGGCTTGTCTGTATTCCAGTGCAGCATAATCCTGATACACTTCTCCAAAGAGTTTGTTACAGGAACCTCCCTTACACACATGACAGGAACATACGTCCAGCCTTCCAGCCGTCTAAGCGCCTTGGCCGGGAAGGCAGCTGTAAGCTCCTCTGTCATTGATATAACAACAGAGCATACCGCTTCTGGCTGAATGCCGTTTCTCTCGATCATTTCACGCATCAACATTTCCGTGCTTTCCACAATTTCCTGTTCATCATTTTGTTGAACAGTCGTTGCTCCCCGTACTCCTCTTAGCATCCGTTCTCACTCCTTGCCATTCTGAATGTCAACCATAATTTATTTATGCGAAATATGTTTGTAAGCATTTCAGTACTTCACTATCTTCCAAACGAATGGTTGTCGGTGCACCGATATCATTTAACACAACGAACGTAACAGCTGAACCCGTTGTTTTTTTATCCTTTTTCATACTATGCAATAAATCGCGATGGTCAAGCGGCGGTAATTCCGTAGAATAGCCAAGTTGCTTCACCCAAGCAACAAAGCTGTCAATATCGAATGCCAAGCCTGCTTTCTCCATGCTCATCTTGAGAGCGAAAATCATGCCAATCAACACAGCTTCTCCATGCGTTATCTTGCCATAGCCCATATTGGCTTCAATGCTGTGGGCGAGTGTGTGTCCAAAGTTCAGGAACTCCCGGACACCAAGTTCCCTTTCATCCTGTTTCACGATGGCCGCTTTAATGCCGATTCCTTTTGTTATGACTTCCGCTAATACGCTGCCTGATAAATCCTGTAAGCTCCGGACATTTTCCTTCATCCAATTATAGAAGCTGCAATCTTGGATCAATCCATGCTTAATGGCTTCCGCAAACCCGGAACGAAGCTCTTTCTCCGGCAACGTTTCAAGCAGGCTCCAATCATAGAATACCGCTTCCGGCTGATGGAAAGCACCGACCATATTCTTGCCGAGTGGATGATTGATCGCCACTTTACCGCCAACCGCGCTGTCATGTGCTAAAAGTGTAGTGGGAATGCCGATAAAGCGGATGCCTCTCATAAACGTAGCCGCTACAAATCCGGCCAGGTCGCCTACAGCCCCTCCGCCTAGCGCAAGAATAATGGATTTGCGGTTTGCATTTCCTTCTAAACCATCACGGTGGCATTGTTCAAATACGGAAAATGTCTTTGCGCTTTCGCCGCTAGGCACGACACTTACAATAATGTCTGTGAAATAAGGCGCTAAGATCGCTTGCAATTTGGCAAGATATAAAGGTGCCACTGTTGCATCAGAAATAATCCATATCTTTGATAAAGGCTGCAGCTCTTGTTCGATAAACACAGGCAACTCTTGCAATATATCGCTACCGATGACAACGGGATATGTTTTAGAAGATGTTTCAATCGTTAGCTCTTTCATTCTTAAAACTCCTTTAATTGTTGTCGATACTGCTCCATATAACTTACAAGCCCCGTAAATGTATCGCTAGGGAATTGCTCGATGATTGCATTGGCAAGCTCCCATGCTACAACTGCTTCCGCCACTACTGCAGCAGCCGGAACCGCGCAAGCGTCAGATCGTTCAATGCTTGCCGTAAATTCTTCCTTCGTATTGATATCTACGCTCCGCAATGGTTTATATAGAGTCGGGATCGGCTTCATGACGCCCCTTACCACAATCGGCATACCAGAAGTCATTCCGCCTTCAAATCCTCCCAATCGGTTGGATAAACGATAATAGCCTTTTTCTTCGCTCCATGCGATTTCGTCATGCACTTCACTGCCAAAACGATCAGCGGCTTCAAAACCCATGCCGATTTCTACACCTTTGAAAGCGTTGATGCTCATAATCGCAGCAGCTAATTTACCGTCCAGCTTGCGGTCATAATGCACATAGCTGCCGACCCCCGCCGGCATTCCTTCTACTATTACTTCTACAATACCGCCGATGGAGTCTCCATTTGCTTTCGCATTATCAATCGCATCCATCATTTGCTGTCCAGCTTGGGCATCCAAGCAGCGAACCGGCGATTCCTCGGTTACTTCCTGCAATTGCTTCATACTATCATAAGCAGTATTCTTTGCTTCCACACCGCCGATTTTTACAACATGGGAGCCCACTTCGATACCAAGATGCGATAATAGTGTCTTCGCTACTGCTCCCGCGGCTACACGTACAGTTGTTTCACGTGCAGATGAACGCTCCAATATATTGCGCAAATCGCGGTGACCATATTTTAACCCGCCATTCAAGTCCGCATGACCTGGACGCGGTCTCGAAACAGTCCGTGCAATCTTTTCCGCTTCCTCTTCTGCAATCGGTTCGATTCCCATGATTTTCGTCCAGTGCTTCCAATCATTATTCTCGACTACTAAACAAATCGGAGAGCCAAGCGTCTTGCCATGGCGAATTCCCGCTGTGATCTGTACTGTATCCTTTTCGATTACCATTCTTCTTCCACGGCCATGACCTTTTTGACGACGGGATAAATCTCTATTAATATCTTCAGCAGTGAGCGGCACGCCCGCTGGCATTCCTTCGATTATAGTGGTCAACTGTGGTCCATGGGATTCACCGGATGTTAAATAACGCAATGAATTCATCTCCTTTTAGCACTTTAAAGCTTTTATGTAACAATATATCATAAACTGCAGTCCGCTGTAATAAAAAAGCGTAAAAATTTCAATAAATATGTAGTATATCTATTTTTTACGATAAAAAAAAGTATCTTCTGTTTCCAAATTATATTGCGCAGCACTGAAGATTTGCTCCGTGCTGCCTACAAAAAACACACCATCTTTCTTTAAGGCGTTGCTGAATTTTATATACAGCATATCTTTCGCCTCTTCTGTAAAATAAATCAGCACATTTCTGCAAACAATCAGATCAAAGTTCGTTTCGTATGGATCAGCCAGAAGATTATGCTTCTTGAACGTAACAGCCTTCATGATCTCTTGATTGATCTGATAATATTCCCCATTCTTCTGGAAATGTTCGTGCTTCATCTCAATCGGCAGTTCACTTAGAGAACGCTCATGATATACTCCCATTCTTGCCCGGGCCAACACATTTTCATCTAAATCTGTAGCTAATATACTCACCTTTGAAAGCGGCAGATGCTTAGCGATGACCATCGCTAAGGTATAAGGTTCTTCACCTGTAGAGCATGCCGCACTCCAGACTTTCAAACGATTCGTTCCTTGCATTAGGCGAGGCAGGATTCTTTTATTCAGCACATCCCAGCGCTTTCCGTTCCGATAGAACTCCGAAACATTGATCGTCATGCGGTCAAGAAACTCATTCAAGCCGTTCCGGTCTTGTAAAATAAATTGAAAGTACTCCGAAAAGCTTTTGTACCCCTTCTTTTCATAAAGCGATGTGAGCCTTCGCTTCATTTGCGCCTCTTTATATAACTTCAGGTCGATTCCTGTCAGTCTCTTCACTTTCCCGATAAAATCTTGATAATCATTAATCACCTAATCCCCGCTCTCCCAACCATCCATTTCAATCTATGATTTCTAACATATAGCGAATGAACACATTTCAACTTTTTGAATTTTCCTTCAATTAAACCACCAACACATTCATCTTCTCTATCATAATATATCTAAATCTATTTATGCTATATGTCTAAGCCGATTTTTAGACATTATCTCAACACATTTATATAAAAAAGAGGCTGCCATCTATTTGGCAGCCTCTTTCCTTCAAATTAATAAATCCACTCGTTTATTAATTTAGTATATGATATTAATTCCTCTTGTTTGAAGAATAAGCCGATTTCACGCTCTGCGCTTTCCGGTGAATCAGAACCATGGATAATGTTCTTGCCGACAGTAGCCGCATAATCTCCACGGATTGTTCCCGGCGCTGAATCTTTAGGGTTTGTAGCACCCATCATTGTGCGAGCGGTAGCGATTACATTTTCTCCTTGCCATACCATTGCAAATACAGGCCCTGAAGTAATGAAATCTACTAATTCGCCAAAGAAAGGACGCTCTTTATGCTCACCGTAATGCTGTTCCGCTAATTCAGCGGGAATCTGCATTAATTTAGCTCCTACTAATTGAAAGCCCTTCTTCTCAAAACGTGCAACTATTTCTCCTATTAATTGACGTTGAACTCCGTCAGGTTTAACCATTAAAAAAGTTTTCTCCATGTTGGTTCACTCCTTATACGTATGTGAGTATTTAGAATATATAAATAATCCAAAAAGATAGTAACATTCTTTAGAACTTTTAGCAACCGGGAGATAGAATCTTTAGAACTTTCGTTTCCCTATGTACTTAGCAATATCATTCAGACTCTTCTTCGCCTTGATTTTAGGCAATCCTTCCAATTCTTTGAAGGCTTTCTGTAAATATCGCTCGCTCATCTCAACAGACTGTTCAATCGCACCGGATTGCTTGATGGATTGGATGATTGTTTGCATATCGTCATCCTCAATCCCTTCATGCACCGCCTCGATTTGTTTCCGCAAAGCCGGATCGCGAAGTGCGATAAGAGCCGGCAATGTCACATTCCCTTGTTTCAAATCACCGCCGGCAGGCTTGCCCAGCACTTTCTCGCTTCCCGTGAAATCTAAGATGTCATCTGTGATTTGATAAGACATACCAACATAATAACCAAAACGGAAGAGTTTCTTGTGAACCTCTTCACCAGCTCCTGCGGCAATAGCACCCAATTGGCAGCTAGTAGCGATCAACAGCGCTGTCTTTCGCTTAATCCTTCTGAAATAGGTACGCAGATTTTGGTCGAATTTATACTTATCCCGAATCTGTTCTATCTCGCCCAGGCATACTTCCACAATCGTTTTTGCCAGTAGTTGATGAGCTTCCGGTTTGCGGACCTCGGTTATGAGCTCTAATGATTGCGCAAGAATATAATCCCCCGTATACATAGCGACTTTGTTGTTCCACTTCGATTGAATGGTGGGTGCTCCCCTTCTCATTAACGCTTCATCAATGACATCATCGTGGACAAGCGATGCCATGTGGATTAATTCTAAGGAACCTGCAACCTTTTTAAGCACATTAATATCATAATCTCCAAATTTAGCGGATAGTAACACAAACACTGGGCGAATCCGTTTTCCTCCCGCTCTCAGCAAATGCAAGCAGGCCTCTTGCAAAAGGGGATCTTCCGCTTGGATGCTTACCTCTAACTCTTTTTCTATTGTTTGTAAATCACCATTTAAAAAAGAAGATAACATTTTATATTTCATATATTCCACCCAGTTCTAATTTCGTCAAATTATATTACTATTTCGATTTTTATTTCGATTTATAGCCATAATGGGTAGCAGCTACCCCGCCTGTATGCGCCTTATAGGTCACTCTCTCAAATCCTGCTTTTCTGAACATGTCCGCCAGCTGCTTCATCCCCGGAAAATCCGAAGCCGATTCCTGCAGCCAGGAGTATTCAGCGTAGCTCTTGGCAAACAGCTTGCCGAATAAAGGCATGATGTGCTTGAAATAAAAATAAAATCCTTGTCTAAATCCGATCATTGTGGGTTGCGATGTTTCTAAGCACACCGCCAAGCCGCCCGGTTTTAGGACACGGTTCATTTCTTCCAATACTTGCTGGTAATCAGGCACATTGCGAAGACCGAAGCCGATGGTGACATAGTCGAATGAGTTGTCTTCAAACGGCAGACTCATTGCGTTGCCATGGATCAAATCCACATTTTTCAGTTGCAGATCGCGCACTTTGTCTTTACCGACACTCAGCATGTTCTCGCTGAAATCAAGGCCGGTCACGTGGCCATCCTTCCCCACAGCTTCAGCCATCGCAATCGTCCAGTCAGCTGTGCCGCAACAAACATCCAAGGCTTTTGCTCCCTTTTGCACATTCATGGCCTTCATGGTTCGATTCCGCCATTTTATATGCTGCTGAAAGCTAATGACCGAGTTCATCTTATCGTAATTCTGGGATATTTTCTCGAAAACTTTATGCACTTTTTCTTCTTTTGTCTCTTGCATTTTTACCCTTCTTCCGCGAGTGAGTTAACTTGCCGCTCTGTTGTAAATAATATGGTTTGAAGTACATCCAATATGTCCGATGGCAGTGGAGAAATACAATCCAATTCTTCTGCACATGCTAGATGAAGCTTCCGGATTTGTTTATCGACAGCATCCACTAATGACACTAACTCCATTTGCGAAAGCTCTGCTCCATCTTTACCGAATAGAACCCGTGAAAATGCGTTATATACCAACGAAGCTTGTTCTTCCTTAAATATCTTTCGTTCCTGCTGCAAACGATTCAGAAGAAGATACGATCCTATGAAATGCTTATATTTCGTATTGCAGAAGCACTCCGCCACTTTGGTGATTAATCCTGATTCAATGACTTGAAGTGTCCGGACCAACGCTTGTTCATCTTCGAAATGATTCTCATGCAAGATAATCTTCTCTTGATTGATCACCTTTGTCCCCTCTGCCAATGCACGGATTAAATCAATATGCTCCACTTGCGCCAAGATATAATAATATAAACCGCTATAATAATCTCCAGCCAATATTGTTAACTGCCTGTTCTTCAACATTTCAGGCTGATTCTCCACCGAATATACAGATACATTATCGTGCACATCCAATGCGGTCTGCATCAGCATAGCCGCCGTAATATATTGATCTCTTTCTTCATCTGTCATGTCAAGCTCTTTCAATAGTATAATCAGCAATAACAATTTTTTCTCTTCAATCACTGGTTCGTATAAAAAACGACGAAGATAAGGATGAAATGCTTTAGTAATGATATGGTTATGTAACTGTTTACTATAATCGTAAATATTGTTCAACTTTTATCACCCTTATTACCATGATAATATTCTATAAAACATCACTTAAGAAAGATGGCCTTCGCCAGCCTTCCATTTTAGGAAAAACATCTTCATATAAAAACGAACAAGGCACTTGCATATAAATAATTACATGTATAAAAACACATGTAATTATAACATAAAGTATTACGACCATGAAACATGTACCTTCGATATTCAATGGTGAATCAGATCTGTCCTGTTTCTCTACATGAAAAAGAGCAGGGGATGCCTGCTTTACTTACGCGTGCTTTCTATTTCACCGAAGGGAGTGTAAATCAACGCGTTGCCCCGCACTTTAATCGCAGATGTGTGCTCTGTGAATTGCGCAATCATGACTTCCCCGTCATCAAGCTTCTCCGAATGATGAAAGCGTGTGTCCGAACCCCGCGTAAGGCCAATCACATTCACACCGTCTTCTTTCGCTTTAATAATAACATAATCTGTATTGTTATCCGCCATTTTCTTCACCTCATTTTACTATTTGTTCGTGTCCGCTTAAATGGCCGCCAACAGCGGCATAAGCGGACAATCTTTTTATTTAATCAATGACAGGACTTCAGCGCGCGCCCTTGCATCGCTTGCGAACACCCCGCGCACAGCCGATGTAATCGTCTTCGCTCCCGGCTTCTTGATTCCACGCATCGTCATGCACATATGCTCTGCTTCCACAACGACCATAACGCCATGGGGATGCAATGTTTCCAGTATACTATCAGCGAGCGTGCTTGTAATGCGCTCCTGGAGCTGCGGACGCTTCGCTACCGCTTCAACGGCTCTCGCCAGTTTACTTAAGCCTGTCACCTTGCCGCCTTTCGGTATGTATGCTACATGGGCATTTCCGTAAAAAGGAACCAAATGATGTTCACATACAGAATGGAAGGGAATATCCTTGACTAAGACTAGCTCTTCATGCTCTTCACCGAATACGGTTTGGAAATATTCTTTCGGATCTTGATGCAGCCCGGAAAAAATCTCCTCATACATGCGCGCCACTCGCTGGGGGGTTTCCAATAGCCCTTCTCGGTTCGGATCTTCTCCTACCGCTTCAAGTATCATTTTGATAGCTTCTTCTATTTTCGCGTGATTTATTTTACTCACTTGTATTTCCTCCAGAATTATTAAACAAAATTATAGTCTTTTTTTATCTTAAAATACAATTGCAATATTTTCAGGCTATACCGCTTCTTAATTTAGCCCGAACATAAAAATGCAATAAATTCATCTTAACATATTTCCATCATATAAGGGATAATATAGGCTTTTTTCATTTATTGGCCGCCGCTTCTTACATCCATCCAAGTTGTGCTCCCCAGCTGATTATATATTATAATCCTAACGCATGTAATCCTAACCAAAATAAAAAGGTTGATCGCTATATGGAAATAGAACGATCAACCTTTTTTTGAGAAACAAATTGGCAACAACGGCATAAAAGCGGCTGGTTGCTATTATGCTTCTGCTCCTACATATTTAATTAATATGTAAATTATTTAACTGCATCTTTAAGTGCTTTTCCTGGTTTGAATGCAGGAACTTTGCTTGCAGCGATATCGATCTCTTCACCAGTTTGTGGGTTACGACCTTTACGCGCAGCACGCTCACGTACTTCGAAGTTACCGAATCCGATAAGCTGTACTTTATCACCA
>JBJEFM010000006.1:0-4319 GCA_051874035.1 Bacillus sp. (in: firmicutes) | reverse complement strand
AAGTATCGGGTGTTGCTGAACCGTGTTGATACATCAACTGCACCTGATATTGAGTGGCCTACGAACCCTGTCAGGGAGTAATCATTGGGATTATGCCGCAGCACGTCTTAAGCAAGAACGTGCTGCGGTTGGATGCTATTTTTTCCCTGAAGCGGAAAACATTACTACAGTACCTTGAACCTTGGTTTTAACATTCTCGAAATGCTCTGAGAGTATATGTGTTAAGCCTTCTTCGGAATCTTTTGTGTTTGAAAAGATGCCTTTCTGATTGTAAATGCGCATCAGTTTTTGACCGAAGCTATTGTGCACAACTCCATCGCCAAGAATTGTGGCTCCGTATAGAGTTCCATCGTCAGTTAAGGCCTGCGCCGCATTGCGTATTACACAGCTTTTTGTAGATATATTTCCAGGCAGGCAGTGAAGAAGGTAAAACATGGAAATGGAATCAAATTGACCATGTAACGCCGCGGGATAAGGTTCAAAAACATCATGGCTAATTTTATGTTTAATTTTTGATTCCCCAGCCCTTGTAGATGCCGCGTTCAGGCTAGCTTCGTTCAAATCCATTAAAGATATCAGACTACTCTCAGGTACGTGAGTAAGGTAAAACCCAGTTCCAACACCAATATCCAGATGGTTGTTACCTAAATGTTCCAGAAAGTGTGGAAGAAGGTGTTCCTTTGTAGGACATCCCCATGCAAGCCGATTTGATACTCCCAAAACCCACCAGTCATAAAGCTTTAGGGTAAGTGGTGTGTAAATTTTAGCCCCATCATCTGTGTTTTTTTTCATTAATTTCACCATGTTATAGTTTTATTTGTGAATTAAATCAATTATGGCGATGAATTACAAGGGGTTAAATGCTGCCGCAGCATAGCGATATTGAAATAGCCTGGTATGCTTCGATACAGCAGGAGCCGAATGGCTGGAAGACCGTCACCACACAGTTCTACATCCAGGAATTCAGTGAGTATATTGCGCCACTGCAGGATGCTGGGAAATCGCAACGGAGGAAGAAAGATCGTTGCTGGAGGCATGGAATAAATATCGGGTATTGTTGAATCGTGTTGATACATCAGTAGCTCTGGGTATGAAGCTGTTTGTAACTCATGTTACAGTAACAGCCATTACTATCTCGAAGGTGCAAAATGTATATTGATTTGATATTTTATAAATTTACTTCGAATCTGGCACGTCAACTTTTGATTAAAGTAATATCAGTTTTCGGCGAAAAAAGGACCGTGTACATGAGACGATTTCATACAAGAATAACAAAAATATGAATATGCTTCCAATGCAATATATGTTTTGCATTGGGAGCAAATAGCGGAATATTTTGAAATTATTGTATTTCTGCTTCAGAATTTCCCGGGCAGTATATATTTTCTATTTTTTGTGGAGTGATCAGGTGATGTACAACTGCTTTATCTACACATAAATTAACTCCGGTGAGAGCTAATGTATGCCCATCACCATTTATTGTTAGTAACGGGCTGGAAAATTTCTCTGCCATCTTACGGGCATTAATCCAGGGCGTTGTTGGGTCGTATTTGTGTGCTACAAACAGTAAACCAGAGGGCAGAACAGTATTTTTCAGGCGAGTTTTGTTCAGGTCGCTATGTATTGGCCATAATTCACAAAAATCAGGTGAATCGGAACGTCCATTGTCAAAGTTAATGGCCGGGAAGGCATTCGCAAGAGCGTCTTTTCGGGATTTTCGCTCTTCTGGTGTTAATTGCTCATCCCCCTGATCTACACAGAGGATTACCCCCGAAGCATCGCTTGACTCTTCTGAGGCTATCGGAGCACTGAGCGCAGTTTCAATTTCATTACTGACAATCCCCTGAGAGAACTGGCGTATGGCAGTTGCAAGGGTTGGCCATGATGAACGCCATAGCAGAAGGTCTGTTGTTAATGATATGAGTTCATCTGAAGATATATTTTCTCCCTTACTGTCTAATAAAGGTTTGTGATGTAATTTTGATAATAGCTCATGGAACTGAGTTATTGCCTTATCTCTGTCTGAAGAAAGCGGGCAACTTTTTGTACGCGCACACCAGGATGCAAAGCGATCAAACGTTTCCTGATAACTCTGTGCCTGTTTGAGTTGCCATGTGAAGTTGTCCTCCAGGTCATCGATATCGACGACTCCATCAAGAACGATAGATCTTACGTTGTAGGGAAAACGTTCTGCATATAAGGCTGCAATTTGAGTTCCATACGAATACGCCACGGCTGTCAGTTGTTTATCCCCCAAGGCTTGCCTAATACGATCAATATCGTATACAGCCTCGTTAGAGCCGATATGGCGAATGACTTCGGCTCCGGTATTATGGATACAGGCATTAATTTTATTTAATACTTGTTGCTTTTCGGTTATGTTTTCCTGAGTCTCTGTATCTGATTGCCGGCAGTTTATTGTCGGAGTGGACTGTCCGACGCCTCGAGGATCAAATCCAATAATATCCCATGACTCACGAAGATTTGTGACTGGCCAGTCAAAGTTAATATAAGGATTTATGCCTGGTAACCCGGGACCACCACTTATTATCAGGATACTTCCTTTATGCTTGCTTTTTGCCGGCAATTTTGTCAACGCTAGTTTGACTTGTGATTTTTTTTCATAAGAAGCATCTCCGCCTGTGTCTGTATATTTTAATGGAACAGACAAATAACCACATAGTAAGTCAGGAGACGGTTTTTCCTCACCAAACCAGTGGTTGAATTGACTGGCCATACAGGATTGCCACTGTATCTGCTGGGCAGATACGGTTACTGGTAGAAGTAACGTTAAAACAACTTTGAAATGAGTAATTATTTTTCGCATTGTGCCTCTGAATATCGGAATAAAGATAAGATTTGAATATATTGAGGTCTTGTGTTGCGGTAAGAGATTACACGTTATGACATAGGTTAAATGCTTACAAAATTAGTGGATATTGTCTACTTGTAACTGTAAACAAATTCCCCGGGGTTATACAATACCACCGGGGAGAAAATCTGGTTAACTTCGTTAAAAGGTGTACTTAAGACCAGCAGTAGTGATGAAGTTATAGTTTTCTATGCCTGCACCATTTTTGCTGTAGTCTGAAGTGTTATCATTGTGATCATAAAGTGAAGTATTACCTTTTTTATTCGTAACCCGATTCCATGCGCCTTCAACATAAACTTTTGCGTTAGGTGTTACGTAATAACCTGCATTGACTGCAACAGAATAGTAATTTTGGTCTTTGACTTTACTGCGATAAGTGATTCTTTTTCCTGGGTCATAGTGCTCATCGTTATCAGATGCTTCCACCCAGCCGCTGTATTTAAATGTGCCACCTAGCTCAAAATCTTCATAACGATAACTTCCAGTCAAGCCAATGTAGGGCATTTTAAAACGTTGTTTGTAGCCGATTGCTCTTTCTCCATTCGGGAAGGAGCCGATATCATCTCTGAATCCCTCCTCAGAACTGTAGATATAGGAACCACCTCTGGCTGTAAAGCTATAACGGCTTTCCTGATATCCGGCCATGAGTCCCAGGCGGTAATTGGGTTCGTTGAGGAGCCAGCCTTTGATATTCAGATCAAATTCGTTGGCATAATTGAGTTGTGTATCAGGGTGCCTACTTTCATCTGTCCAGGTTCCGGGGTTACTGGAATCCATCCAGTCCTGATCGACCATATTGCCACCTCGGCTGCCGAGAGTAGTCCAGCCCGCAGCCCCAATAGATATCTGGGGCATCAAATCCCAATTAATTGCACCTTTAATAATTGCAGCGTTATTGAATTTCCAGTCGAGTTGACTGACTTTTCGGCCTCCTTCTTCAGCTAGATAAACGCGCTCTTTTGTTTTTCCGCTCAGAGTTCCAAGACTAATGTCCGCATTTATGTTGTCAGGAGTAAACGATATAGTCTCGGTAGAAGCAAAAGAGCTGATCGCAATAGGGGTTGTCAGGACTATTCCCAGAAGTTTCGCCCGCATAAAAGTTCTCCATTCAATCGTTTTAATGATTGAATATGTATTTTTTATATCTAACTTAATGAGTCAATTACATATTGCTCCACTGTTTATATTTTGTTTAGTATTGAATGATTATCACAATGCGCTATCTGTTTTTGGTTTAATTATCTGTTATTGTTTTATGTTGCGGTTTTACTGTGTGGTTTTTTATGCTTTTGTGGTGTTTTTATCTATTTAAGCGCCATGCCTTTAGAGGCATATAAGCGAAAATAGCATGAGGTTTATCCTCAATTGCTATGTTTTTTGGTACAAAAAAGAGGGACAAAACTGAGACACATAAGGCCTCACAATGGCTTGCAAGGCTTTACATGTT
>JBJEFM010000005.1:0-4334 GCA_051874035.1 Bacillus sp. (in: firmicutes) | reverse complement strand
AGTACCTGTTAAACGGGATAAAAAAGGAGCGAATTACTTCGCTCCTAACGCTTCCTTATGCCTGTTCCATAATTGCTTCCAACAAATTCGGCTGGAACACGCCCAGCTTCAACATTTCAATTTCGTATTTGTATGGTGCTTTTTTGTTCTTCTTATCTTCACCGACAAATGGCGTTTCGAGAATCTTCGGTACGTCCATCAGCTGAGGATGGTGAACAATCTTATTGAGCGCATCAAAGCCGATATGTCCGAAACCGATATTCTCGTGTCGGTCTTTCCCTGCACCTCTGACGTTTTTGCTATCGTTGATATGCAGTACTTTCAGACGGTCGATGCCGATGATTTTGTCGAATTCATTCAGGACGCCATCGAAGTCTTCCACAATATTGTAGCCTGCATCATGTGTATGGCATGTATCGAAACAGACGGACAAGCGGTCATTATGGGTGACGCCATTGATGATTGCTGCCAGCTCTTCGAAATTGCGGCCGCATTCCGTCCCTTTTCCCGCCATCGTTTCAAGTGCAATCTGCACTTTCTCGTCGCCTGTCAGCACTTCATTCAAGCCTTCGATGATTTTCTTGATGCCTTCGTCGGCTCCGGCGCCCACATGCGCTCCCGGATGAAGCACAATTTGTCCCGCACCGATTGCTTCCGAACGCTCGATTTCCATCCGAAGAAAGTCCACGCCCAGCTGGAATGTTTCTGGTTTAAGGGAATTACCGATGTTAATGATATAAGGAGCATGCACAACAATGTCATCAATGCCGTGCTCTTCCATATGAAGACGCCCCGCTTCAATGTTTAAATCTTCAATGCTCTTGCGGCGTGTGTTCTGCGGCGCGCCTGTATAAATCATGAAAGTCGTCGCCCCATACGACACCGCTTCTTCGCTTGCGCCAAGAAGCATCTTCTTGCCGCTCATTGATACATGTGATCCGATTTTCAACATTTCTGCTCCCCCTTTTGATCGTTCTTATTTTTTCTTTCTTGCTTTTGCTTCAATACGTCTTTGGCGCTTCTTATGTGCTTCCAATTCGTATTGTTTCTTCTTCTTATAGCCCGGCTTCACTTTTTTCTTTTGAGCTATGATGGCCTTGCCTTTTACATCCAGCTCTTCTTTTTGCTTTTTACGATTTTTACGTTTATTGCGGTCATCCGATTCAACCCATTCTCCGTTCACTAAATCTCGGTTCACGAAGCTGACACCCATCTTCTCCAGCTTATTTAAGGCATCTTCATCCGCCAGCTCATAAATAGTTGCCGCAATTCCGCTGTAGCCCGCTCTTCCTGTACGTCCCGCTCTATGAATATAGAAATCCAAATCAGCCGGAATTTCGTAGTTGATGACGTGGCTGACGCCTTCAATATCAATGCCGCGTGCCGCTAAATCCGTAGCCACAACATATTGGAACTCAAGGTCATTGATTTGTTTCATCATTTTACGGCGTTCACGAGGAGACAGATTACCGTGCAGGCGACCTACGTGCAAGCCTTTCTTCATTAAATCATCCGCCACTGTATCCGCCATTTGCTTTGTATTCGTGAAGATGATTGCAAGATAAGGATTATAAGCTGTTACTACATCGTAAAGCAGCTTCGTCTTATTGCGATGGCGCGATGGGATCAGCACATGTTCAATCTTCTGCGCCGTAATATGCTTAGGGTCCACTTGAACATAGCGTGGATTTTCCATATATTTTTGCAAGAATGGTTTTAATTTCTCAGGGATTGTCGCTGAAAATACTAGCATTTGTAACTTTTCAGTCATGCGTGCCGCGATGAAATCGACTTCTTGGATGAATCCCATATCAAGCATCAAGTCGGCTTCATCGACTACCAATGTTGTCGCCGTGTACACTTGCAATGCTTTCGCATCCATCAAGTCTTTAATCCGTGCAGGTGTTCCGATAATCAAGTGCGGTTGTTGCTTCAACTTCTCAATGGAGCGTTGTTTGTCCGTTCCGCCCACATAGCAGCGGATGCTCACTTGCTTATCTTCCGGGAAGCATTCCGCAATCTTCAACGCTTCTTGATAGATTTGCTTCGCAAGCTCGCGCGTCGGCGCTGTGATCACCGCTTGCACTTCTTCACGTTCAGGTTCCAACTGCTGCATGATTGGCAACAAGTACGCATGTGTTTTGCCTGTGCCTGTTTGTGATTGCCCGATGATGCTTGTGCCTTTTAAAGCAGCCGTAATCACTCGTTCCTGGATATCAGTGGGCTTCTTAAACCCTCTTTTCTCAATGGCTTCTAGGATATATGGATGAAAGGAAAATCTTTCAAATTGATTTGACATGTATTAACTCCTTAAATAATCTACATTTTTCAACAATAACTGCTTGTATTATCTTACCTTCTTTACTCCATTAACTCAACAATTCCAATCACATTATGAAAATTCTTTTAATTACCCGTACAGTCCATTCCCATTTTCGCCAAATTTGCATAACTTAATAAGGAAAAATACTGTATTTTTTCATCAAGCACCGCCAGACAGATCGCATGCCGAGGAGAGAAGTATACCATGAATAGAATGTTTCAGAACCCCGGAAGCAATGAATTTCCCAGAAGCTCTCCCCCATTCTCCGCTAACAGACCAAACCAACCGCAGCCAAGGCAAGGCGGGGCATTCCCTCATGCAGGGGCAGGAATAAACGGACCTTTCAATACGGCCCCTTTACCGCCGCCCATGCAGCAAGGGTCGTTCCAAGGTCCGATGAATCAGCAAAGAGGACCTATGCCCAAGCAATCCAGAAACAAAGGAATGCCGTTTGGTCAATCGCAGAATGCCGATACTCAACAAAAGGGAGGCTTGTTGTCGAAACTATTAAAGAAATCGGGAAATAATCAAGCAGTCCCCGCAGGATCGCCCTTCTCCCTGCCGAACAATGGCGCGAGAGGGGCGGGTGTTGCTGCCGCTGCCGCAACGGCCGAAGCTGCCGCGGGCGGAGGCATCCTGCAATCATTATTAAATCCGGCGAACCTGACAAATATGCTGAACAATACCCAAAAGGTGCTGCAGGCAGCCGAATCGTTCGGACCGCTCATCCAGCAATACGGCCCGATGGTAAAAAACATACCCGCTTTGTGGAAATTATATAGAGGTATGAAAGACACGGACTCAACCGAACCTGCAATTGTCTCGAAGGAAGAAACGAGGACATCAGCACCCGTACAAACCGCACCCCAAGTCATAGAACCGCCTAAACAGAAGCAGCGGAAAATCATCCAGAACCATCCTAGCCATGCAAAAGAAACGGTCCCTATAAAGCCGCACATAAAACCTATAAGAAAAGAGTTGAATGTATCGGCACCCGCATTCCGGGAAGGCGAATCACGGCCGAAATTATTTGTATAGTTATTCCCCTCCTCCCTACTTGGATAACATCTTTGTAAAGTGTCCAATCGTCCGATATAATAAGTGGTAGCGCAACGCTTTTGACGAAGGAGGTTCTAAAATGAAAGTAATCAAAATTTCGCCCCGCGGCTATTGCTACGGAGTTGTAGATGCTATGATTATCGCCAGAAATGCGGCTTTAGATAAAACATTACCAAGACCTATATATATATTGGGCATGCTCGTCCACAACGCACATGTCACCGATGCCTTTAAGGAAGACGGCATCATCACACTGGATGGAAAGAACCGGACAGAGATCATCAGCCAGGTGGAAAGTGGAACAGTCATTTTCACAGCCCACGGCGTATCACCGGAGGTTCGTGAAATCGCCAAACAAAAAGGGCTTGTGACAATCGATGCCACTTGCCCGGATGTCACAGTCACACATGATTTAATCCGTGAGAAGAAAGCGGAAGGCTATCACATCATATATATAGGAAAGAAAGGGCATCCTGAGCCGGAAGGTGCGGTAGGCGTAGCCCCGGATGTCGTCCATCTGGTAGAGAATATGCAAGATGTGGAGAATCTGGATTTAGGTGATTCCAAGATCATCGTGACGAACCAAACAACAATGAGCCAGTGGGACGTCCAAGAATTGATGGAGCGCATCCAAGAGCTCTATCCGCAAACAGAAGTGCATAAAGAAATCTGCAACGCGACGCAAACAAGACAAGAAGCGGTCGCGGAGCAAGCAGGCGAAGCCGACCTGCTCATCGTAGTCGGCGATCCGCGCAGCAACAACAGCAACCGCCTGGCACAAGTATCCGAAGAAATCGCCGGCACCAAAGCCTACCGGGTGGCCGATGTCAGCGAAATCAACCCCGAGTGGCTGATGGACATCGAAACAGTCGCTGTCACAGCCGGCGCTTCCACACCGACGCCAATCACAAGAGAAGTGCTTGCATATCTGACAGCATTCGACCCGAACGAC
>JBJEFM010000004.1:0-23206 GCA_051874035.1 Bacillus sp. (in: firmicutes) | reverse complement strand
GCAAGCGCGATATACACATTCTCTTGGCGAACCAAGTGGTAGACGGTCGCGCAGTCTCCTGCGGCATAAATGTCTTTGATTGTTGTTTCACCGTATTCATCTATCACGATGGCGCCGTTATCCTGCATTTGTATGCCCGTTTCTTTCAAGAATCCGGTATTCGGCTTGATGCCTGTCGCAATGACGACGATATCGGCTTTATATTCGCCTTGATCGGTTACGACCATCTGCACCTTGCCTTCGCCTTTCAGCGCCTTCACGCCTTCATTCAATTTAAGCGTCACATGATGCGTAACCAGCTCATGCTCCATCTTCTCAGCCATATCGCTGTCGAAAGTGCCTGTCAGGATATGATCGCTCAATTGGATGAGCGTCACTTCTTTGCCCAGATTCTTCATCGCTTCGACTACTTCAAGGCCGATATAGCCGGCTCCGATGATCACCACATGGCGGTTCTCTTCTTGAAGAGCGGCTTGCTTCAACGCTTTGCCGTCTTCCATCGTCTTCAGCGTGAATACATTTTCAAGATCCGTTCCTTCAAACGGAGGGATAATGGCCGATGCGCCTGTAGCGATCAACAACCGATCATAGTGATCTTCGAATTCTTCATTTGTTTGAAGGTTTCGGACTGTCACTTTCTTCTCTTGCGGGTTCACCCGCGTCACTTGATGAAGGGTTTCCAGCTCGATGCCCGATTTCTTGAATTGTTCGGGCGTCCTTGCGATCATACGGTCTTCATTTTCGAAGAAGTCCCCCACATAATAGGGCAGTCCGCAAGCGCCGAATGAAACGATGTCGCTCATTTCATACACCACTACATCCGCCTCTTTATTCTCACGTTTGGCCTTGGCGGCGGCACTCATGCCCGCCGCTTCCCCGCCAATGATGATAATTCGCATACGCAGCATCCTTTCTTTCAAAACTTGATCCCGTTTAACAGGTACTAAGACTCCCACTTTTAGCACAGCAGTGAAAACACAGATGTGTCAGTGGGAGATCAAGCACCTGTAACAACCCGATTGGTTCAGCTAATGATAGGCGGAGGACAAAAGCCCCCGCTATCAAAGATTCACTTTATCCCATTTAACAGATACTAATAGGCGGGGGATAACCCCCACCCATTATTAAAGATTCACTTTATATTAAATCTCCGAGTCTTCGCTATCCAACTCGCGTTTACTGTTATACGTATTCGTGTCGATTTCCCCTAATAGCTTCGCCGATACAACACCCGCTGTCATGGAGCCGGATACATTGACGGCTGTACGCCCCATATCAATCAATGGCTCGATGGAAATCAATAATCCGGCGAGGCCGACCGGAAGATCCAATGCCGATAGCACGATAAGCGCGGCGAATGTCGCACCGCCGCCGACACCGGCTACCCCGAATGAAGAAATCGCGACAATCAGCACGACACTGATGATGAATTGGGGGTCCATCGGATTAATGCCCACAGTAGGCGCGATCATAACAGCCAGCATCGCCGGGTAAATTCCCGCACAGCCGTTTTGGCCGATGGAGGCGCCGAATGAAGCAGAGAAGTTCGCGATGCTTTCCGATACGCCCATGCCTTTGGTCTGCGCCTTTACGTTTAATGGAATAGTACCCGCACTTGTACGCGATGTAAACGCGAATGTTAAAGCAGGCATCGCTTTCTTCAAGTATTGGATCGGGCTCAAGCCCATGAATGCAACAAGAATCAGATGGATAATCAGCATAATGATCAGAGCCACATACGAAGCGATGACAAATCTTGATAAGTTAATGATTCCTTCAAGGCTTGTTGTCGCGATGGTACTTGCCATTAAAGCCAGCACGCCATAAGGAGTCAAACGCAGGATCAATGTTACGATGCGCATTGTCACGGCGTAAAGAGCCTTTACGATTTTATCGAAAATCTCGAATTGATCCGGTTGTTTCCGTCTGATGCCAAGTGCGGCAAGACCAACGAATACAGAGAAAATAACGACGCCTAATGTAGAAGTCGGACGGCTGCCCGTCATATCTTCAAATGGATTGGTAGGAATGAATTCCAGGATTTTCTGCGGAATCGTCGTTGTCGCCGTCTCCACATTTCCTTCCAAATCAGCGGCACGCGCTGTTTCCTCTTCCCCCGCTTGGATGGACTCCGCATTCAAGTCGAATAGGTTCGCGGAGAATACACCGACGATGGCGGCAATCAACGTCGTGAATACCAGCACTCCGATGATA
Organism: Bacillus sp. (in: firmicutes); assembly: GCA_051874035.1. Classification (GTDB taxonomy): domain Bacteria; phylum Bacillota; class Bacilli; order Bacillales; family DSM-1321; genus Bacillus_AD. Next base: position 20,992 of record JBJEFM010000004.1, on the reverse strand, counting down.
AGCCCTGACATTTTTCCTAAACCTTTAGAAGATTTCAGGTTGATGATAGCCGAAATGATTGAAACCATTATGAGCGGCATAACGATCATTTTCAGTAATCGTACATAGCCATTCCCGATAATTCCGAACCAATCGGTCGACATCGTGATGACATCCGGTTGTGATTGAAAGATAAATTGAATAATAGCTCCAAAAGCAATACCCATCCCTAACCCCGCGAACACGCGTTTAGAGAACGAAACATGCTTCTTCTGCATTCGATATAAAACATACACCATCGCAAGCAACACCGCGACGCTTAAACTAACATATAATATTGTCAACGTTAACCCTCCCTGTTTCTATTTTTTATTTAACATTTGCTGCAATACGATCGCATCGAGCACTTTCGAGCCTTCATTGCCGATCCTGCTGAAATTGCGGATTGTATCATGCACGTCTTTCTCAATGAAGCCGTCCGTACTGCTGATGCAAGTGCCCTGTATCGCCATGAGCGCCGCTTGCACAGCCGCCCCCGAACAGGTGGATACTTTCATCGCACAGCCGGCCTTTGCCCCGTCGCACAGCATGCCCGCCACATTCCCGAGTGTATTCTGGATGGCGGAATACATCTGTTCCCGCGTCCCTTCCAATAAATATACAATGGCGGCCGACGCACTTGCACCGGCAATCGTCACGCCGCATAGAGCGGATAATCGCCCGAATTGCCTCTTTATGAAAATCGCGATCAAATGGCTGATGGCGACAGCCCGGATTGTCATTTCTTCATCCACCCCGAGATGGTCCGCTACGGCAACGACCGGAAGAGTAACGGCGATTCCTTGATTGCCGCTGCCTGAATTCGCCATAACAGGCAATGGGGCTCCCCCCATCCTGGCATCTGAACCAGCCGCTGCATAGCTCATCGCACGATTGGCAAGGTCATCCGATAGAATGCCCTTACACACTTGTTCTTTTATTATCTTCCCTACTCGCAGACCGTATTCATTCGCCAGCCCTTCTCTCGATATCTTACTGTTCATTTCTATACTCTTTCTCACAAGATCGAGTGAAGCAAGCGGACAATTCAGACAGAAATCGATAATGTCATCAAGGGTGAACTCTTCATGGCAATCCATGCCTGGAACATCCCCCGGCAGACGACGGCTCAAGCATTCCTCGCCGTTCACTATAATGGAGACAAGGCTTGTGTGTTCATCTTCAAGGCGTACAACCACTTCCTCATTGCAAGTCGTGATGGCAACTTCAATAACAAGCACTTTATCTGTGGCAATCTCGGTTACTTGCACCTTGCCTGCCTCACATAATGCGATCGCCGACTTCTCTTGAATCGGTGATGCTCCCTCCAGGAGAGCGAGCTTCTGATCCGAACTTTTCACAATCGCCCCAAGCGCCCCCACGAAAGCGATGCCTGTTTGCGAGCGGCCGGGAATCGCCACTGCCATCGCATTCTTAATGACATTGCGGCTGCAAGAGATGATCATAGACTCGATAGGAGCTGTTGTTCGCTCGGATGCAGTAGCGGCGGCATAAGCGATGGCGGCAGGTTCCGTACAGCCCATCGCCACTTCCAATTCCTTCTCCAGCACATGCTGTAAATCTTTGTACTCCATATTTCCTCCACTTCTATCCCTTTTCTGCCCTTCCGTTACTCTATGTTCTCCCTCTTCATAATGAAGATAGTTCCCGAAATTCTTTTAAAGAAAACCTTATCATTCTTTAGAAATTATAATACAATAAATCTTATCGAATTAATAGGTTTTCAACTCAAAAAATTCTATAGGTTACTATTTTTGCAGCCACTCGAATAATTTACCAGCGTGTGATTTTTTTGTCAATCAAATGAGCCTTTCCACGCAATCTTACAATTATGTAAGCATTCTGTAATGAGAATCCATACTTAGGAAGCGCACTCCATGCGTATAATATAAGTAAGAAAAAAACCTATTCACACTTTAAAAAAAATAAAGGAAAAGAAACAATGAAAAAATTCATAAAAAAAATCTTCAAATTGCTCTTTATGCTCTTCCTGACCGCCGTTTGCCTCATTCTATTGCTCGGCTACGGGAAATATAAGCTGGCGACCAACGAACTGCCGCTCACCGAACGTGTCGAAGCGATTACTGCGAAAGATTCCTTCGTGCCGCTCAACCAGATCAACCCGGAATTCCTGCAAGCGATTGTCGCCATCGAAGACCACCGTTTCTACGAGCACGGCCCGATTGATTTCATCGCCCTGGTGCGCGCAACCGTCGTAAACGGCCTAAAAGGCGAAATCGTCCAGGGCGGCAGCACATTGACGCAGCAGGTGGCGAAGAATCTTTACTTCACCAATGAACAGAGCTTCATCCGGAAAGTCGCCGAGCTATTCGTCGCTTATCATCTGGAGAAAACCTATACCAAGGATGATATCCTTGAACTCTATGTCAATATCATTTACTACGGAGACGGAAACTACGGCATCAAAGCAGCAAGTGAAAACTATTTCGGCAAACAGCCCAAAGACCTGACATACGATGAAGCGACACTTCTGGCAGGATTGCCGCAAGCGCCGAGCGCCTATGCCCTCAGCAGCCATTACGAACAGGCAAAACGGCGCCAACAAGAAGTCATCAACGCTTTAAACAAATATTTAGAGAAGAAATAAAGTGAATCTTTGATAGGTGGGGGGGTTCCTTCATCCTCCACCTATCATTAGATGAACCAATCGGGTTGTTACAGGTACTCGGATCTCCCACTTACACATCTGTGCTTTCACTGCTGTGCTGAAGTGGGAGTCTTAGTACCTGTTAAACGGGATAAAAAAACGAGCTCCTTCGCCATTTCTGCGAAGGAGCTTGTTTTGTTCTTATATTATTGAGGATTTCCGCTCACATTTCTCTTCCCTAACCGCAAAACTGCCGCTCTTCAGCCAAAATCGACTCCACAATATGCTTTGAGTCCCACTGTCCGAATGACAGCTTCGTGATCGGATATTTTTTCGGAAAAAAATGCTTTTGGATTTCTGGCACAGATAACCCTTGTTGATGCATATGCCGCACTTCTCCCGAGACATGATAGAGATACTGGAGTTTCTCCTGCAACTTTTGCCGTCCGTCTTTCAGATAGCCGGCATGGTTGCAGAATACCTCTTCGAAATCATAGGCGAGCACATGTTCAAGGGAAGCGATGATTTCCGGGACGGATTCACTGTCCATAATCACCTTCGTTTTCACCTGTACGAATAAATCGCCGGAGAAGAGCTGCCCGGTCGATGTATTCAGATAAGCCATATGGTCGGCTGAATGCCCCGGTGTGAAAATGCTGCGCCATTCATGTGAACGCGACTTGAAGGTTTCCGGCACAGCCATCGCTTTAAAAGCCGGCCTTCTTCCCCAGAAAAGCTGCCTGTATAATGGATATTCCCCTTTCTTCATCGCCTCCCCAGTCGATGAATCGTGGATGTAAATCGGTATGCCGCGCTCTTGGAACCAGCTTGTGCCTCCTGTATGATCTTCATGAATATGCGTGCAGTACAGCGCATCGATCGGCTGCTTTTCGAAAAACGGCCGGAACTGCTTGACTAGCGACTTCGCTCCCGCGTCAATGGCGAGTCCATCCGCCATATAACAATACACATTCAATTTCACCGACTGGAACCGCACAGAACCGTTCGCAAACGCCACATCCCCCACTTCCCCTTGTTCAATCCGTTTGTCGAATAACATAACAGCACTCCCATCCCTTTTTTGATTATCATAGCACATAATGAATAGCCATTCATTTTATTTTCAAAAAAAAAAAAAAACAAATACATATTCCCGTTCCGATAAAGGAAGTTATGTTAAATAATTTAAAAAAACTGCACCTCCAACTGTTAGACTGTGTCCAATAATCGGGGTACAGTTCATGTCCACGCGTTTTTTTGCACTGCTGCTTCTATTCGAAATCCATCTCAAGTTCCGCCAATACTTCCACTTCATCGACGCGGATTTGCTTCTCTTCATAATCGACCATGCCGATCACGGAATCGTCCTGAAGAAGAATGGTCACCGTATCCGCCGATTCGATTCTGGCGCGGAAGATAATCATGCCGTCTTCAAAGAAATCGTGCACCACATATATTTCATCACAATCAGGGCGGAAGAACGCCAATAAATTCCCGGCAGCCGCATTTTGCAGCAACTCCCAGCCGTGCGTTAATTCAACAGCTATATATTCGATTATACCGTCATTCATCATAATCGCCCTCCATTATGATAATATTCGGCTTATCATAGGCGAACTTGATCGTGAATCTGTCGGATTCTCCGTTCAAGTCGACTACTATTCCTTCATCGCTTGCAGTGAGATTCAATAGTTCATGGGAATATTTCTCATCATAGAAACGAACTTTCCCTTCATGATACAGCATCACCACATCCCCGCTCTTCGGGGTGATAAGGTGATAATCACCGAACGGAACCGTATCCATCTCCAGATTCGTCCGCTTATTCTTCATCATACTCATCTTCCAGATAAGCCGGATGGGCGCTTATTGTAGCTGTATGATTCTTATGATTGACCGTCATGATTTTATCGAATGAAAGGTGCAGCACAATCAAGCTATCGTCCTCTTCCACCATAAAGCTAGCCACTTTGTCATGATCGCCATCGACAATCAATAATGTTTCGCCATCTTCACTGCGGAATGCCTCCATCTCGTTTTCTTCCGTCGATTCCCATATAATCGTCCACTTACCAAGTGTAGTCATCTATGTATCCTCCATTGCTATTTTTTTCAACACTATCTTAATTATAACGCGTTTTACCCTTATTTTGGTCTAAAAATAAATATTTTCCACAATTAATCGAAGTAGGTTTGCTTTTCATTCTTTTATGGATAAAGAGAAGCAAATGAGTCCAGAGGTGGAGAAATGAAAAAATGGAAAATATGGATTGTGCCCGCCATCGTTTTATTGGTGGTCGGCCTTGTATCCATTTATCAGACGAATAAATCGCTTCCTGAAGGAATTTCCTATGAAGGAGGCATTCATTATGTGGAGGATGTGGATTTCCTTTACGATTTGACCTATCAAACAGAGGACGGAAAAATCGCCCATGAACAGAACATCTTCCCATCCTTCCATCAGGCGATTACAGAAGCGGAGGAATTCATCGTGATCGATATGTTCCTGTTCAACAGCTACTATGACGGCGACAAGGACTATCCCCCGTTAAGCCGGCAGCTGGCGGATGCGCTCATCGAGAAGAAAAAGCAAAACCCGTCCTTGCCTATCGTCTTTATTAGTGATGAAGTGAACACAACGTACAACTCGCATCCTTCCAAGGAGCTTGAAGAATTGAAGGCGGCGGGCATCTCGGTTGTGATGACCGACCTTGAGAAGCTCCGCGATCCGAATATCCTGTATTCCGGATTCTGGCGGACATTCATTCAATGGTTCGGGCAAGAAGGTGAAGGGTACTTTCCGAATCCCTTCGCCGGCGAAGCGCCGAAAGTGACGGCACGCTCCTACTTGAAATTGGCGAATGTGAAAGCGAACCATCGGAAAGTGCTCGTTACCGACAAAAGTGCGATTGTAACATCGGCGAATGCCCATGATGCGAGCGGCTACCACTCCAATATCGCACTGCATGTCAAAGGCGACATCATCCGCGATGTATTAGAGACAGAGCTTGCGGCGGCGAAGTTCTCGGATGAGGATATCGAACTTCCCCCGCTCCCTAAAGAAACAGGCGGGCAAGGCAACATCAAGGTCCAGGTGCTGACAGAAGGAAAAATCGAAAAGCATATGCTCCAGGAAATCAATGAGACGGAGCAAGGTGATACAATCTGGCTCGGCATGTTCTACTTAGCCGACCGCAAAGCCATCCGCGCCCTGGAAGAAGCGGCCGGGCGGGGGGCAAAGGTCAATATCATCCTCGACCCGAATGAGAACGCATTCGGCAACGAGAAAGTCGGCCTGCCGAATATGCCTGTCGCAGCGGAGCTTAACGAGCTCGGCGAGAAGAACATCACCATCCGTTGGTACAATACAGGCCAAGAACAATATCATACGAAATTATTATTCATCCAATCCGAACATGAGAATATAATTCTCGGCGGCTCAACGAATTACACACGGCGCAATTTGGCGGACTATAATCTGGAGACCGACTTGAAGATTGTCGCCGCGCCCGAGGAAGAAATCTCCCAAGAAACGGCGCGATACTTCGAACGATTGTGGGAAAACCAAGGAGCCACATACACGCTTCCTTACGAAGAGAACCAGGATGAAATTCCGCTCCTCAAGTATATCGGCTATACGGCCCAAAAGATTCTACGGTTAGAAACATATTAACCTTTTCCATTGTTTTTCCGGTGGAAATGTTTCATCACAGGACAGAAAGGCTATATATAGAACATACACAAGCTGCAACAAGCAGCAATAGTAACAGGTTGAATAGTAAAAGAGGAGGAATGTTTTTTATGTATCAAGTACATGTAGTAAACAATGCATCAGACGCACAACAAAAAATCAGCGGTCTTACCGCATCAGGCTATACGAAGGATGACATTTACATCTTCGCCCATGATAAAGCCCGCTCTGAGGATTTAACAGATGCGACTGACACAAATAATGTCGGCATGAAAGAACAAGGCATGTTCGAAGCAATGGGAAATATGTTCCGTTCCCGCGGCGACGAGCTTCGTTCAAAAATGACCAACTTAGGACTAACGCAAAGCGAAGCGGAAAGATATGAAGAAGATCTTGACCACGGCAAAGTAGTCGTAGTAGCTGCGAAGAAATAGTCATAGCAGAAATGCCCACTACATTAAGCGGAAGCGCCCTGAACCGGCTGCTTCCGCTTATTTATGTCCGTCAACTGCCTTCTAACGGCAAGGCCGTTGCCACATCGCCTTCTACCACTTTCACCTGTCGGATGCCCTCTACAGCTTCTTTATCCAATTGCACGACAAATGTCCGCGCCGTTGCATCATCTGTGCAGCTCGTCTGGCCGAAGCCGATGTCCGCATATCCCGTATGAATTTCCAATTCCGAATCGTTGTACTTCATCGATGTGATGGTCATAGGACAGCTGCCTGATTCATAAAGCCCGAGAAAAAGCAGCGCATGCCGGTCCCAATCGACCTCCTGCATAGGTTCCTTCAAACGGTAAAGGTGATATAGCCGCTCCGACTCCTCCCGGCTCGCGGCAATGCGCGCCAGGTATTCATAATATGGCACTTCCTCCCGCTTATGCGCTATTTCATGAAAGTCATGGGGCAAGGATTTTTCCGTTAACACAATCGGAATATCCCCATTTCCCTCCTCCGCCCGGCATCCCGCCAACAGTAAGAAAAACACAGCAGCCACCGCAAATATCTTCTTCATATTATAATCACCTCTATAAATAAGTCGAAATTTTTAGAAAAAAGTTTCGAAAAAAGGGTTATTCATTTGTAAAGCGGGTATAGATAAGTGACGGGATGATAAAAGATCTCGTCAAAGGAATACGGTGGTTGGTTGCTAAATAGGACGGTAACCATTTATACGATGCGGGTTATAGATGGAGCCGGAACAATTAGTACGTTGGCTCGTGAAATAAACAAGAAATTGTTTAAGCCGACACATCACACGTAAGTCCGAACGTTATGTTCCATTTCAATCCGTTTCTAGTAATGAACCTGGCATTTCAAAGATGGACTTTGATTTCAGGGAAAGCGGGAAATCAAGAAAGTGAATTTGACTGCACCTTCATTTCTAGGGCAAAACAGGTCCACCATCCATTGAAATGAGAACAAGGCAAGCGAACTATTTCGGAAGGATTAGCTTGTTTTAGCCAATTGACTTGAAGACGTTGTTGTTCAAGTACACAATGCGGATGTTTACCGCAAGGAAGACAGTTGATCATGAAGAAATAAAACCGCATGCTGACATAACAAGTAAGACACATAAAACATCATTTGGAATATAACATGATGAAGAGAAGGAAACAAAAGCAACATCAGCTTCATATTCGAAGAAAACAGTGAAACATCCCTTTCATCTCTTACATGTTATAGAATCCTTCAAGATAAAAGAGGTAAAGAAACCTCTCCTTTTCCAAAAAGAGAAAAGGTTCAAGCAGCCTACCACCACATTTAATAGTTTTTCTAAATAGATTGCCAAAAGCCCAAAGGCATAAAGCCTTTGGGCTTTTGGTGCACCCTGCCTCCCCACTCCGCGCATCCGTAAAAATATCTTTTTTAATGAATAGGTTATATTTTTTGAAAAAATGGATATATACATAAATAGAGGCTAACCCAAATACCTTTTTTAGACCCGATAGTGGATACATCGTTCAAGCGAACCGTGTCACCCACTATTTTTTTATGTTCTGTCCACTTTATAATAAAGACAGTACACACACCATACATAATGAAAGAAGGCGATGCTATTTTGAACATGATTGAAATCCGGGACGTAACAAAGCGTTACGGCGAGAACAAAGGGATTTTTGACTTATCATTCAACATCGCAAAGGGAGAGGTCTTCGGTTTCCTCGGTCCGAATGGCGCCGGCAAAACGACAGCCATCCGCCATTTGCTCGGCTTCTTGAATCCGGACAAAGGCACATGCATCATCAATGGAAAGGATTGCCGCACCCACGCGGCGGACATCCAGAAAGAACTTGGCTATCTGCCCGGCGAAATTGCCTTCATCGACCAGATGACAGGCACCCAGTTTTTGAAGTTCATGGCCAGTATGCGCCGTATGGAAGATTTCTCGAAAGCGGATGATTTGCTGTCGTACTTCGAACTCAATCCGAAGAATAAAATCAAGAAGATGTCTAAAGGCATGAAGCAAAAGCTCGGCCTCGTCTCCGCCTTCATGCATGACCCGGAGATCCTGATCCTTGATGAACCGACCAGCGGCTTGGACCCGCTCATGCAGAGCAAGTTCGTTAATTTGGTTTTACAAGAAAAGCGGCAAGGCAAGACCATCCTGATGTCCTCCCACAGCTTCGAGGAAGTGGAACGGACATGCGACCGCGTCGCCATCATCCGGAACGGCCGGCTAGTTGCCACCGAAACGGTATCTGTGCTCAAACAATCACAGAAGAAAACGTACCGTGTCACATTGGATTCTCCGGAAGCCGCTGTACGATTCGCGGATGAAGCGCTCGATGTCATGGACGTCCATGATTGTGTCGTGACTGTTTCCGTAAGCGGCGACCTGACTCCATTCATTCGGATTATGGCAGGCTATCATATTATCGGGCTCGACGTTTCCACACAGAGCTTGGAAGAAATATTCATGCATTATTATGGAGGTACAGCGCAATGATCCGGATACCGTTATTAAAGCAAACGATTGTCGCCAATTACAAGCTGGTCGCCATCTTCCTCGCTGTGCTGGCGATGTATTTCATCATTATCGCCAGCATGTTCGACCCCAAGGCGACGGATGGGATGACGGCAATGCTCGAAGCGCTGCCGAAAGAATATGTCGATGCGTTCGGATTCACCATTTCGGACCCGACGCTGATCGGCTTTCTTGCCGGCTATTTCTACGGCTACTTGATTATCCTGTTTCCGATGATTTATGACTGCATCGTCTCCAATCGGTTGATTGCGGCCCATGTGAACAAAGGCTCGATGTCTTACATCCTATCCACGCCGACTACAAGAAAAAGCGTGGCAGCGACGCAAGCCCTTTTCCTGATTGGCAGCGTGACGCTGCTCATCGGCTTCGTGACGGCGCTTGGCATCTTCGTGTGCAACCATCTGTTTCCCGGCGAACTCGATGTACCGAAGTTCCTGCTATTGAATCTCGGCGCCCTGCTTCTGCATTATGCGTTGAGCGGCATCGGCTTCTTCGCTTCCTGCCTCTTCAACGATACGAAGTATTCTGTCGCCGTCGGTGCAGGTATCCCGATTGCGTTCCTGCTGATTCAGATGCTTGCCAATATGGGCGGCGACATCGAGAATTTGAAATACGCAACGCTATTGACATTGTTTAACCCGACAGCCATCGTAGACGGAGCAAGCAGCGTGCCGCCAAGTTTCGCAGCACTCGGCATACTGGCGGCAATCCTTTATATAAGCGGCATTTACGTCTTCCATAAGCGCGACCTGCCATTATAGAAGGTTGTATATTTCCTTTCATCCACTTATAGTAAGGATAGCATTACGAAGACGATACAGTTCGTATCGTAAGGAGGAAGCATGTTAAAAGAATTCGGTTTTTCCCAATATGAAAGCGCGGTTTATGAAGTGCTCGTTTCAAGCAATCAGCCGATGGACGTGGCGATGCTTGCGAAATATTCAAGCGTGCCCAAAACGAAAATATACGAAGTGCTATCGCGCATGATCGATAAAGGCATGATTATGGAAGCGATCTCCGACAAGAAGAAGACCTACACCGCCCTGTCTCTCGATATCGCGGTGGAAAGGCTGACAGCTGAATTCCAGAACAATATCGAGAAGTTCAAAGCGAAGAACGTGAAGAAAACCTTCTCGGATGACCGCGTGTGGAGCTTCAAGATGCAAGCCTCCATCCAGGCGGAAATGAAGAAGCTGATGGCAGAAGCAAACCGTTCCATCCGCATTTCGACTTGGAGCGATGACTTCATCGCCTACTTGCCGATTCTGGAAAAAAAAGAACAGCAAGGCCTCGATGTGCATGCGCATGTGATCGGCGATATCACAGCGAACATCAAGAACCTTGACTATTTCGTGCCGACTGAAGAAGAGAAAGCATTGGAACGCTTCCAGCTCTTGGTGGTGGATGACAAAGAACTCATCTTCGCCACAGTCGAGGACGATACATGGCAAGCCATCCGCACGATGTCGCAGCCATTCGTCAAGTTCTTCTCAGAATTCTTCTACCATGATATGGTGCTGACGAGAATACTCGGCAAATACAAAGATACGCTCATGAATGATTCGGAGATCAAGAGCCTTGTCATGAAACTGCGCTACTAACCTAATAATGAAGAAAGCGGGTGGATTCTTTGATGATTCCGCCCGCTTTTTTCGTCCGCACTATTCTTGTTTAGCTTTAGTAAGTAATGCCTCATAAGCTTGATATCCCACAACAGCGGCGATAAAAGAGCCGATTAGAAATAAAACAGAGCCGCCGAGCGTGAATAACCTGCCGATATATATATGTTTAGCTTCTGTAAGTTGTTCATTATCCATCCTCTCACCCCTTACCGTAACTAAAACTACTATATGCGGCAAACAAAAATGGGTTCCTACCCAGCCGCTCAACTCTTCAACGATTTCTTTATCGTCCTACGTACCTGTTCCCTTCCATCGTATTAACGTAATAATTGTACATGATCGATTGGATGCCAATGAATGCATTTCTTTATTTTTCAAAAAAATGAATTGACAAACAATTGCCCATCTTGTATCATTACATCCCATAACACTCTAATCAGAGTACTTTTTTAAAAATACTTTTTTAGCGAAAGTTTACGGAAGGTGATTGGATGAATTTCATAAAATTTTTAAAGAATAAAGGGGTTATTGCCGCCATTTTCATGGCGATTTTTTATCAAATCATTATGCTCGGCAGCTTTCTTCCAGGTTACAGCGCTATCCCGAATAACATGGATGAGCTGAAGGTGTCGATCATTAATGAAGATCAGGACTATGGAAAGGATATAGCGAATCAATTGAAAGAATCGCTCCCTTTTAAGGATATAGACACAGATCAATCTTTACAGAAAAGCAAAGAATTGCTGGACGAACGGGATGTCCATCTTGTTGTCCATATTCCAAGCGACTTCTCCGCTTCCCTGCAGGAAGGGAAAGAAGAACCGAAAATCAATTTCTATATAAACGAATCTAATCCGACGATGATTTCAACTTCTATGTCGATGATTGTTGATAAAATCAATTCACAGCTTAGCCAAGAATTCTCCTTCAATAAAGCGAAGGGCATATTGGCACAGATGAACGTTCCTGAACAACAGGCCGATGAATTAGCGAACTCTATAGGAAATAGCTTCAATGCGAATATCGTCACTCTTAACGAAACACCCGATGGGATGCATAATCAAATGTCCCCTATGTTTATGACGATGGTTTCATATGTCGGGGCGCTGATTGCCGCACTGATGCTGACAGGTGTATTTAATGGCATGAAGAATATTCTGGGTAAATGGAGAACTTTCCTGTATACACAGATGGTCGCTATCCTGATCGCTGTAGTTGCGCCGCTTATCGGCATAGGAATTCTTTATTTCATGCATGGATACGGGGCGGAAACATTCCTGCACCTATGGCTGCACCATGCGCTTCAGCTATTCGTTTCCTTGCAATTCACATTACTATTCCCATTATTGTTCGGGCAAGGTGGTATGCTGATCAACCTGCCGTTGCTATTGATTCAAACCGTCGCATGCGGAGCGGTGATGTCGCGTGAGATGATGTATGGCTTCTATCGTGCCATCAGCTACATTTCACCAATGTACTACAGTGTGCAGGCCGATTATTCTTTATTGTTCGGCGGTGGGCGCCTGGCTGAATACGAATGGTCTCTCTTGCTTATCGGCATTGCCGCGATTGCACTCAACGCATTGGCTGTAGCTTTCGCCCATAAGGACCATAGTCTTCCCCGTAAAATGGATAGTGGTTCTGCAGAAATGATGCCCAGCCACGGATGATTTTTGCTATGATTATTAGAAAACAAACATTGTTGCAATGAAGGGAGTTTCATAATTGTCTATCCGTTTATTTATATTGGGAGAACTGGCCAGCGAAGATAACTATCCTTATATGATCAAGAAGAAGCTGCTCGGATCACTCCCACATGAGAATTTCATAGAGCTTACCGAGGGAAAGTTTTACTACAATTTCGATGCGCTGCAGAAAAAAGGATATATCCAAGCCATTAAAGTGATCCATGAGAAGAACCGCCCTGACAAAACGCTGTATAGCATTACAGAAGCAGGAAGGCAGGCTTTGGAACAAGAAATTTATGATAGCTTCAAAAAAATAACGAATGTAAAAGATTTGTTTATAGCGATTCATCTATTGAAATATGTGGATACCACAAAAGCCGCCATCTTCTATGAAGAAACGATTCAACAGGAGAAAAAGTGCTGGCAGGAATACAAGGAATACAAATATAAGAAACAGAACGAATTGCCGGAAATCGATCGATCAGCGGTATTCATCAGCGATTATGCTTTCAGCGAGGCGGAATTTAATATCGAATGGATGGAGAAGCTGCTTGCATTCATCAAAAGCAGTTGATGCTTCACCATTACAAGAAACAGGAAAAGGGGCCATAACAGCCCCTTTTTTTATTATACTATACGTCTGCATTTTCACTCCCGTGCCGGAGCGGGAATCTTAGTGCCTGTTAAACGCGGCAAACCATAATGTGATTCACCATTGCTCCTTCATCGGAAAATATCGCTTGTCATTCCAGCCAATATCGGGTACGATGGAATATAGTTTTTACCACTACAGTGGTAAATTTAAAAGGAGCAGAATGATTCATGAATTTTAGAGTATATATATTAGCTATTTCCGCCTTCGTCGTTGGAATGGTCGAGCTTGTGATCGGCGGAATTCTTCCCTTGATTTCAGAAGACCTGGATGTATCGATCAGCGTAGCGGGCCAGCTCATCACTGTCTTCGCGCTTGTCCTTGCCATATCGGGACCGATCCTGCTGGCCCTTACAGCTAAAATCGAACGGAAACGTTTATATTTATTATCGCTGGGCATCTTCTTCATCGGGAATGTGCTGGCATTCCTAAGCCCCAGCTTCGAGATGCTGATGGTCGCGCGCATATTCACTGCCATCAGTGCATCGCTTCTGATTGTATTATCGCTTACAATCGCCGCGAAGATTGTCTCCCCTGCTTACCAGGCGCGTGCAATCGGCGTTATTTCAATGGGAATCAGCGGCTCATTGGTGCTCGGGATTCCTGTAGGCGTCCTGATTGGAGATGCATTCGGATGGCGTGTGCTCTTCGTTATCATTGCAGTGCTGACAATCGTATCGGCAGTCATCATCCATTATTTCATCGATGAATTGCCTCCGGAAGAAATGATTCCTCTCAGCCGGCAATTCGCTTCATTAAAGAGCGCGAAAATCATCAGCGCCCATCTTGTGACGGTGCTGTTCTTGGCAGGGCATTATGTGCTGTACGCCTACTTCACGCCTTTCATGCAGTCAACCATGAATTTGAGCGCATTCATGATCAGTGTGGCTTACTTCGTATTCGGAGCGGCCGCTGTAGCAGGAGGCGGATTTGGCGGCATCCTGGCCGACCGTATCGGCGCCAAGAAAAGTATCCTGTTATTCGTCGGGATATTCGCCATCACACTGTTCGTCCTGCCGCTATCGACGAAAATGCTCTTTATTTTCCCGGTGGCGCTTGTATTATGGGGCATGTTGAGCTGGGCTTTGTCGCCTGCGCAGCAAAGCTATCTGATCCAGACATCCCCAGAATCGGCGGGCATTCAGCAAAGCTTCAACCAATCGGCGCTGCAGCTCGGCATCTCGCTCGGCTCGGCGGTCGGCGGCGTGGTCATCCAATATTATCCGGTATCGCATACAGCTTGGTTCGGCAGCGGCATTGTCGTCATCGCTTTCCTTTGCGCCATCTACTCGATTACAAGACCCGCCCCAAAACCAAAGAATATCGCACAGAAAGCTAGTTAATAGAATGAGGCTGCCCCAGGATTCGGGACAGCCTCTTCTCTTTCATCTCCTGCTGATATATGGCGGGATTGGGCTGTATATTCCGGTTGCCGCTCATCTCTTTTGAGGTTCATCTATATAACTTGCTCCTTCTGTCTCTTTCCCCTCCCTTCCCTCCTCAAAAAAAGAAACTCCCGATTGAGACTTCCGCCTCTCAAAACTTTCAATTTATTCCATTTCATACAAACTCGTCCACTTGATTGTCAAAATATATGATAAAATAGAAACATATGGAAAAAAGAAGGGATGAGGAAAATGAAAGCTGCAGGAAAGCTGCTTCTATGCGTATTGCTTGCCGCATCCGCATTGCTGGCATCCGGCAACATGCATACAGAAGCATCGACCGCATTTAAAGACATTAACAAGAATCATTATGCTTATAAGGAAATTACATATTTGGCTGAAGGCAACATCACAGGAGGCGATGCGAGCGGCAACTTCCAGCCTAAAAGCAAAGTGACCCGTGCACAATTCACAGCGCTTCTTGGCCGCGCCCTTGATTTGGACGGCAAACAACGCAAGACGAAATTCAGGGATGTCGGTTCCAATAACTTCGCCTCCGGTTATATCCAATCGGCTGTCGACCAGAATATCATTTCCGGCTACAGCGACGGTTCCTTCAAACCTGAAGGCTACGTCACACGCGGGGAAATGGCGGTCATGATTAGCAAGGCGTTCGGCTACAACTTCAGGAATTCCGCTTCCGGCGCCGCGGAAGCGATGGTTTCACGGGGAATCGACCTGGGTGCCGAAGACGGGACATTCGGCTACAACCGCAGTGCATTGCGGGAAGAAACAGCCACTTTCTTGGCCAGGGCCATCAATTATACATTGCGGACAAAAGTGGACATCGCCTTTGATGGAGAGAAGACCGTCAACACCCAATCGTTGAATATGCGCACAGGCCCTTCATCCGCCTATCCGGTCATTGGCGTATTAAACAAACAAGAAACGGTTTCAGTAGGCTATAAAGTGGGCAATTGGATGCTTGTGAAATCGAAGAATGACACGATCGGTTTTGTATCAAATTCATACTTGTCATCAAGCGCGAATGATGCCCCTCCAAATGACGGAGGCAACAATCATAGCGGTCTCAAGCCATTGGCGGCACAAACGCTTGTCATCGATCCGGGCCATGGGGGATCGGATCCCGGCGCGGTCGGTTATGGCTTGAAAGAGAAAGAAGTAACGCTCAATACAGCGCTGTTGTTGAAGCCATTGCTCGCAAAGACGCCGCTCAATGTGAAATACACAAGGGAAACGGATGTCACCCTTGACCTTGTGAAAGACCGTGTGCCCTATGCGTTAAGCGTCAAAGGCGATATGTTCGTCAGCATCCATGCGAATGCCGGCGGCGGAACGGGCTCGGAAACGTATTACTATGGCAAGAAAGCGACCAACCCTTACGTAACGGACAGTAAATTACTGGCTGAATATATCCAGAAGCGATTGGTTGTAGCTATGGAAACAAAAAATCGCGGTTTCAAGCATGGAAACTTCCATGTCATCCGTGAAAACAGAATGCCTGCTGTCCTGGTGGAGCTCGCTTTTATCGACACGAAAGCGGATAATGACAAGCTGAAATCCACCGTTTACCAGCAACGGGCCGCAGAAGCGATTTACCTTGGAATCTTGGATTACTATCAGGCGAAGGGCTATAATGTCGCATCCTATTATAAGATTGTGCAATAACATCAAGAAGGCGCAGCCATGCGATTGGACGCGCCTTCTTCTTTCTAACACAGTTTTATTTTATAATAGCGCATGCCTGTATCCTCGCTGGCTATTTCAAATACACCCTTTTCAATTAAATGCCGCAATCTATATTCCAAGTAAGAATCGCCGATATACTGGTTGATGTGCCCTACCACTTCACCGATCAGCCGAGCCGACGGCAATGATTCTCTTCCGGCTGCAGACTGCAGCTTCCGGGCGGCCTCAATGATTGCCGCATCATAATAATCCTCTGCCACGGTACAGATACGGCCATCCTCCATGATGCGCAGCACTCCGTTGGTGGTTGTCAGCCCCTCCCACACAAGTTCGTACTCCTCGCGCTGCCTCTCTGTCAAAGGATTTATGCCAATCCGTTGCTCATTAAATACTTTATACGCTTCCACTGGAATCTGCCCCGTATGTTTGATTTCTTCTAAAGATTCAAGCGGATTTACCGTATGATATAATTCCGTCGTATTCATTATGTAAATGTTATTCTTGCTGTCTCGCAATAAATAAAGCAGATACGCCAGGCCTGTTTGTTCGTGAGCATTATCCCCGCACCATATCACAACTGAAATAGTTTCGGAAATCCGCTTCAAGGCCAGAAGCGCCTCTGTATAATGATTAAAAAAATTATCAAGTTCCTCGCATTCATGGTGCAGCTTGTCCTGCAGCCAATTATAGCGCTTCACGAACCCGTTTTGCTTCTGCAAATCTTCAATAGGGCCGATTGAGAATAAATCGGCGAACGAAATGACCTTCTCTTCCGAATCCTTATGCATCTGCTTCAAAGCTCTGCTCAATGTGCCCGAAGCAGAGCGGCTGAATGTAAAATGAGCCGTATGGCAGCTCGTTGCTTGCTGTTTTGGCTGATCATCGAATTTATGCAGTAAAGCCTGCTGCACATTCTGAATCCGATTGACGAACTGCTGCTTCTCCAGCACGTCCACCCCATTCAAAATACGCAGCAACAAGAGCTTTGACTCTTCCTCCGATAAATGAGCGACCGCTTTCTTTAATTCTTCAACCACTATTCCCCACCCCTTTTGTTAACTCCTCCAATGTTTATCTTTTTCAGTATAAACCTAACCGATTCATTTACAGGGGGATTTTGCTCACCGCTTCTATCGGAAATTGCCTGAATACAGGCGGAAAAACAGCGTTTGCCCCAGTTATCATAAGCCAAAATCCATTCTTTATCTTTTTCCGACAGAAGACTCCCGCTTCAAGCGTTAGCTATACAAATGATGCATGAAAAAAGGTTGCCTGATTACGGCAACCCTCCGCTATATGCGCAGATCCACAATCAATACCGAATGGTCGGATACTTGTTCCCGCCGCTCTTGATGCGAGAACTGGCATTTCTGCAAACTTTCCTCAAGTTTAGGTGAAATATAGGCATGGTCAATCCGGAAGCCGGCCCCAAGCGTATCGCGCCAGCTATACTCATTCTCGCGTTTATGTGTGTAGCGCCATGTGTCGATCCAGCCTAGCCTGTGCAATTCCACCATCTTATCGGTACAGCTAAGAGGGGGCCCTTCGCTATCCACCAGCATGCTCATATTATAATCGCCAATGATGACGCAACGGTCTTCCATATGGTTCTTCGCATACGCAAGCATCTCGGAAGCAAACAGTTCACGGTCCCGAAGGCGTGTCATATGATTAGGGATATGGATACCCAATAGATACAGGTCCTGCACCGGAAAGTACAGCTCCACCCATCTTTCATAAGGCACGGCATATTCATTCATATCGGTCACATCCGTGAAATCAATCTTCGAGGCGATGAACACACTATCCACCTTATAAGGCGATACATGTGTATTCTGATGCGTGTACCCCATAGCGAACAAACTTTTCTTGATTGCGTTACCCTTGGCATTGTCCCAAAACTCCGTCAGCACGATTACATCGCTCTGATGCTCCATTAAGGCGTTAATAATACTGTCAAAGCGCACCCTCGAACCACCTTGCCGAATATTCCATGTGAGCAATCGCATACACCCCCACCTCCTTATTCCTTATTTACCACCGCACACACTCTGTTAAAGCCAAAAGAGATGCATGCCATAAATTACCGACGCCTGCCGAAGATTCGCTTTATTCATTATTTTCCGCAATAGTTCCCATTTTCCCTTTCCTCTGCCCAAAACTTCCATTGCTATCATTTCCAAACAGGAGTAACATTTGTATGTTCAAATAGTTACACACACATGTTAGGGAGATGATACAACCTTGTTTGCTGATTGGTTTGCCAATTATTCGACCCAAAAATTCAAGAAAGATTTATTATCCGGGATCATTGTCGGTGTCATCGCCATTCCTCTAGGCATGGCCTTCGCCATCGCTTCAGGCGTAAAGCCTGAATACGGGATTTACACGACAATCATCGCCGGTATTCTCGCGGCTGTCTTCGGGGGCTCCCGCTTCCAAATATCCGGACCTACAGGCGCTTTCATTCCCCTTCTATTCGGGATTGTCGCTACATATGGATATGACGGTTTATTAGTGGCCGGTTTTATGGCGGGAATCATGCTCGTATTGATGGGCGTATTCAAACTCGGTGTCCTTATTAAATATATACCGCGCCCCGTGACGATCGGATTCACAGCAGGTATAGCCGTCACCATTTTCGTAGGGCAGATTTCCAAGTTTCTCGGCCTGGACGGCGTAGCCAGCAAAGAATATTTCCATGAGAATGTCCATGAAATTGTCACTCACTTTTCTACGATTGATATCTTTAGCATTATTACTGCATTAATTTGTTTACTAACGATTATCTATACTCCGAAATACTTTCCGAAGGTACCGGGCGCCATTGTCGGAATCATCCTTTCAACCATTGTCGCCATCGTATTCTTCCCTGATAAAGTAGCCACCATTGGATCGGCGTACGGCAGCATTTCAAGCACATTGCCCCGCTTCCAATTCTTTGACGTGGGCTTTTCTGAAGTAGTGGAGTTAATGCGGCCCGCTTTCACAATCGCCATGCTGTGTGCGATTGAGTCATTATTATCGGCCGTTGTAGCGGACGGCATGACGAACACGCGCCACAACAGCAACCGTGAGCTTGTCGGTCAAGGGATCGCCAATATGGTGACACCGCTGTTCGGAGGCATTCCCGCAACCGGGGCCATCGCCCGTACCGCAACCAATATCAAATCGGGCGCGCAAACACCGGTCGCCGGTGTCGTTCATGGTGTTGTCGTATTGCTTACCCTTCTCATCCTTGCGCCATATGCTTCGCTCATTCCGCTTGCAAGCATGGCTCCAGTCTTGATGGTCGTGGCATGGAATATGAGCGAACGGAAAGAATTCATGCACGTCCTGAAAACAAAAACAGGCGACTCCATCATCCTAATGATTACATTCCTGTTAACCGTATTCGTGAACCTGACTGTCGCCGTGGAAGCAGGATTGATGCTGGCGGTCATTCTCTTCGTAAAACGCATGAGCGAGGTTTTCCGCATCAACCGCGTATTGCCGGATGTGAATTCAGAAGCCGGTAAAGTAACTCCTTCCGCTGTATCGGACTCGCATTTCTGTCCGCAGATCAGCATGTTCGATGTGGAAGGTTCCTTATTCTTCGGAGCGGCTGAAACATTCGTTTACTATGTACTCAACACGATTCATTACAAGCCGCGCGTCGTCATCTTGAAGATGAATAAGCTGTGCTACTTGGATACGACCGGAGAGAACCATCTAAGAAGCATCATCAAGCAGCTGCAGAAGAACAACTGCACCGTATTGATCGCAGGCTTGCATGACCAGCCGCTTGAAATCGTGAAACTCACCGGCTTATACGATGAATTAGGAGAAGAACTATTCTTCCCGGGCACACAGCCGGCGATCATGTATGGCATCAAGCTGATTTCCTGTGACAAGTGCCGCTCCTGCCGACATTTCGCATTCAAAGAGTGTGAAAAACTTTCACATGTGAAAGTGAACAGCAGACACAAAGCGACTGTACAACAAGAAATAGCGCAATAAGAGAAGCGAGTGGATATATGGTGATCCACTCGCTTTTTTGTCCTATTTGGCAATCGGGCTGTCAAGCACCTCCAGCAATCGATTGGTTCAGCTACTGATAGATACGGATAAAGGAAAACCTCCGCTTATCGAAGATTCACTTCATATCTTTCCTTTTGCCGCTCGTCACGCATAATACATAAAAGCATCCCGAAGAGAAAAACTAAGCAAGAAACGAAAGGAGAGAAAATGATGAGCCGAGGCAAAAACTTCAAGCATAAAACAAAAGGGCATCCCGGGGACTTTCCGAAACATAGCGTAGTTGAAGGAAAAAACCATGTACAGTACGGAAAGCCGATTGAAAATATCCTCCCGGAAGAAACCTTTAAAAATCGAATCAAAGACGAGTAGGCACCTTTGCTTGATACAAAAAGATGAGAGGATCGCCCTCCTATTGCAGCTTTAGAATAAAGTGAATCTTTGATAGGTGGGGTTTTTCCTTCATCCCCCACCTATCATTAGATGAACCAACCTTAGTTGTTACAGGTACTTGATCTCCCACTTACGCATCTTCGCTTTCACTGCTGTGTTGAAGTGGGAGTCTTAGTACCTGTTAAACGGGATAAAA
>JBJEFM010000003.1:0-4399 GCA_051874035.1 Bacillus sp. (in: firmicutes) | reverse complement strand
TGGGAGATCAAGTACCTGTAACAACCCGATTGGTTCATCTAATGATAGGTGGGGGGTGAAGGAAACCCCCCACCTATCAAAGATTCACTTTATTGACGATCTGAAAAAAATAATTGGCGCCCCAAAATAAAAATAAGAATGCCAGTGATCCAAGAAGGATTGGGTTAAACGGCGATCTGGAACCGGCAGAAGGATTAGAAAAGACAGCAACTGTTATAAAGCCCAGCATAAACAGGAAAAAGAGGTTTAGAGCATGCAATGTTATAGTACTGGCAATTTTCACATCGGCACCTCCTGAACTTTATTTTCATCCAATATATTCCACAGGTATGCTGAATGTCCATAGGTAAAAAGCAGTGGGCCTATACGGCTCACTGCTTTTTCTTAAAAATGTGGAAGTGCGTCGACCGCATCGGCCAGGTCGCTGTACGAGTCTTTTAAGTAACGGCTCGTTGTGGCGATGTTGCTGTGGCCGGCGAGGCGGCGGACTTTTTCGATGTCATTGTTCGTCGCCTTCAGCATCCACTTGCAGAATGTATGGCGGAACATATGCGGCGTCAGCTTCTTGTCCGGCAGGCTGTAGCCTTCAATCATCGTCTGGATGCCGCGCACGGTGAACTTGGGGGAGCGCTGGCTGTAGAACACATATGGCGAGTCGGCGACATACGGTTTCTGCTCCGCCATCTGCGCCCGGAACAGCAGCCATTCCCGCATTTCGGCAAGCAAGGTGTTGGAGATGGGGATTGTACGGACTTTTAACCCTTTTCCGACTACCCGGATGCGTTTCATTTCAAAATCAAGGTCTGTGAGCTTCAAATTCGAGCACTCATCGACACGGAGACCCGCATAAGTCAATAAATAGATGAGTGCGCGGTCCCGGCGGTATTTCTCTTCCGGATTCACGCCCCGGCTTTTGACTGGTTTCTTTCTTATGATATAAAGAAGATTTTCGAACTCGTCCTCGGTCAGCCACATGATCTTTTCATGATCCTCATCAGCCGATTTCAAATCTTGAATCTCTTGCATCGGATTACTCTGAATTTTTTTATTTTTTACCGCCCAATTGTAAAATCCTCTCAATGCATTTAATCTCCTATTTATGGTAGAAATAGCCAGAGGTTTAATGTGTGAATTATTCAACATTTCATTAATCCATTTTCTTACATCGGCCGCTGTCACGAAATCATCTGACTGAATATTCAAATCATTAAAAAAACAATGTAAATCATTCGTATAGGAAATGATGGTATTATATGCCATTCCCTTTTCTTGTAAATGGGAAATATATCCTTGAATCATTCCATTCTTCCTTTCACTTATATGACGAGTTTAACACCCCTAAATACGTGCTTAAACCATATATATTTCATACATTATATGACGAGTTTAATACGCTTTTCAGCAGGATGAACGTATATAATGTATATTATATGTTTAGTTTATTTTAACCATATTTTAGACGAAAACAGGGAGAAATGCAACAATATTTCTTGTTAAGAAGAAAAGAATATTAGAAGAAATATTTTTAAGTAGATAAGAATATAAAAAGAATAGAAGAATTAAAATTAGGTAGAAAAGAAGAAAAAAAGAATAAAAGAAATAAATTTTAGAAGTAAAAAAGAAATGTTCGAAAAAAGATAAGAAGCAAAGAATAAAAGAGGGTAACAAATAAAAAACATAAAAAGAAAAGAATTTTTCTTGTAAAGAAGAAAAGAAACAAAGAAGAATAGTTGGTCATGAAAAATATAATTGGGGGTATAATGGAGGTTTTTGCGGATGTGCTATCGAATTTGGTAGAGGAAGCAGTTTTATATGAAAAAGGGGGAGAAGCATGAGGAAAACGTCTAAGAAAGTTTTGATTGCCAGTTTGATAGGAAGTTCAATTGAATGGTTTGATTATTTCTTGTATGGAACGGTCGCGGCACTTGTATTTAATCATTTATTTTTTCATAGCGACAATCCGACAGTTGGCTTGCTGCTGGCTTATGCCTCGTTCGCGTTGGCATTCTTTATCCGTCCAATCGGGGGGATTTTCTTCAGTCATATCGGGGACCGGATCGGCCGGAAGAAGACGCTTGTGCTGACGCTATCGCTCATGGGCGGTTCGACAGTATTGATGGGCTTCTTGCCGACATATGAGTCGATCGGTGTCATGGCTCCTATTCTATTAATATTGTTGCGTCTCATCCAAGGCATCGGCCTTGGCGGGGAATGGGGCGGGGCGTTGCTGCTTGCTGTTGAATATGCGCCTAAGGAAAAAAGGGGGCTATTTGGCAGCATTCCACAAATGGGCGTCCCAATCGGCATGCTGCTTGGGACGTTGGCGCTATCGGTGATGTCGCTGCTCCCCGAAGAGGATTTCTTATCATGGGGCTGGCGGGTGCCGTTCATTTTAAGCGCGTTGCTTGTTATCTTCGGCCTTTGGATCCGGAAAGGAATCGATGAGACGCCTTCATTCAAGAAAGCACAGGAAAAAGGGGAAATCGCCAAGGTTCCGTTCTTTGAAACGATGCGGACGCATAAGAAGGAAGTGCTGATCGCAATCGGCGCTAAAGTCGTCGAGACGGCACCTTTTTACATCTTCGGCACATTCATTGTGTCTTACGCAACAACACAGCTCGGTTTCTCGCGCACGGTGACGCTGAATGCCGTCACGATTGCGACAGTTGTTACGACCATCCTTATTCCGCTCATGGGGCGCTTATCGGATAAAATCGGGCGCAAGCAGCTTTATGTCGGAGGAACGGTCGCTATGGCGCTATATGCATTCCCGTACTTCTGGATGCTGCACCAAGAGTCGAAAGTTCTGCTGATTGTGGCTACAATACTAGGTTTGGGTATCATCTGGGCGCCGATTACGGCAGTCCTCGGGACGATGTTCTCGGAAATCTTCAAGTCGAATGTCAGGTATACGGGCATTTCGCTCGGCTACCAAATTGGGGCGGCTCTTGCCGGCGGGACAGCGCCGCTCATCGCGACTGCCCTGCTGGCCGCTTATGACAATTCCTATGTGCCGGTTGCATTGTATATCATTTTGACTTCAGTTATATCTTTACTCGCAATCATGACAGTACGAGAAAGGAAAAATGAAGAACTGGACGAGGAAGGGAATAATCCTCCGGCAAGTGACTCTGGAAAGTTCACTATATAATAGAAGAAACTCGGATTTTTTGAAGGGAAAGAGAGGTTTTGCGAGATGCTTATGTTGACCGAACAGCAAATTCGTACACTGTATGGCATGAAGGAAGCGATTCGCGATTTGGAAACGGCGCTTACCTATTATATGGAAGGAAAAGTCCTGAACCCGCATCGGACGGTTTTGGATTTTCCGGAACAGCGTGCTTCGGCATTGTACATGCCTGCCTCGTTGGAGCCGGCGGGCATCACAGGTGTGAAGGTTGTGACGATTTTCCCGGATAATCCAACAAAAGGGAAGAAAACGACTCAAGGCGTCATTCTTCTAAGCGATACGGAAACGGGGGAACATATCGCCTGTCTGGACGCTTCGTATTTGACCAGACTGCGGACAGGCGCAATCAGTGGAATCGCGACAAAATATTTAGCGAAGGAAACAGCTTCAACTGTCGCGGTCATTGGCTGCGGAGCGATGGCGGAGGAGCAGCTTCAGGCTGTATTGGAGGTTCGGCCAATCAAGAAAATCTTGCTGTATAACCGCACGGGGGAGAAAGCGCGGCACTTCGCGGAGAAAATCACCGGATGGCAGGACCGCTATGAGGGTGAGGTTATAGTAATGGAAGAGGCGGATGAAGCAGTATCGGAGGCGGACATCGTCATTTGCAGCACTCGTTCGGAAACGCCTGTTTTCTCAGGAGAAGCCTTGCGTCCCGGAACGCATATCAATGGCATTGGCTCCTATCTGCCTCATATGCAGGAAGTGGATGAAGAAACAGTGTTGAAGTGCTCCAAAATCGTCGTGGATACATTGGAAGGGGCGAAGGATGAAGCTGGGGATTTGATGATTCCTGCAAAAGCTGGTGTATGGGACTTTGACCGTCTGCACGGCGAAATTGGCGAACTGGCAACAGGAAACATTGCAGGGCGGGAAACGGAAGAAGAAATCACATTCTTCAAATCCGTCGGCATCGCTTACTTCGACATGGCCGTCGCCGCAGCCGTCTATGGCAAAGCGAAGCAGGAGAATATCGGGGTGGAAGTGGATATGTAAGGGGAAGGGACATCCGACAATGAACGACCCTTATTATATAATAGAAGAAAGCAGTCCATAAGGGGATTTTCTCCAAGATGGACTGCTTTATTTATTGAATGATGATATCGTTGCTATTCTTCCAGTCTTGCTTTTATCCCGTTTAACAGGTACTAAGACTCCCACTTCCACGTAGCAGTGAAAGCGCAGATGTGTAAGTGGGAGATCAAGTAC
>JBJEFM010000002.1:0-23666 GCA_051874035.1 Bacillus sp. (in: firmicutes) | reverse complement strand
TAATGATAGGTGGGGGATGAAAGAAAACCCCCACCTATCAAAGATTCACTTTATATTGCTTTTGCTGTTAATTTGACTTGGATATTGCCTCGGGTTGCTTTGGAATAAGGGCAGACTTCATGAGCTCTTTTAATGAGATCTTCGGCTTCTTCCTGCGAAACTCCTTCCATTTTAGCTTCCATTTCCACTGCAATTTGGAAACCGCCGTCTGCTTCATCTTCCAACAGCGAAACGTGAGCTGTGGTGGTGGATGTTATCTCTTTTTTCGCCTTGGAAGCAACTAGGTTTAAGGCTGAATCGAAGCAAGATGAGTATCCTGCAGCGAATAATTGTTCAGGATTCGTTCCTTCTTTTTTGAAACCGGGTTTCACGAGATTGAGATCGATGGTGGAATCATCCGATTTTACATGCCCCTCGCGGCCGCCCCGTACGGTAGCTGATGATGTATAAAGTAATTTTGCCATGTTTGAAACACTCCTTTTTGGATTAATAGTAGTCCTTTTTACTTCTAGACATGAATCTAAACATCTTTATCGATTGTAGACAATGCGCCTCAACATAATTACAACAATAGAGAAGCAGGCAAATGATGTCCTGCTTCTCTATTGTTGTGTGCAATTAATCTAATACAACCTCTTTATTCGGATTCTCCAAGAATTCAAACAGCAGCTTAATCTCTGGCTCGGTATTGCGGGCGGTTGATAAGACCGGCAACTCGTCTTGTGCGAAGAAAGCTACGTCGGTTGTTTCAATGCCTGGTTTCGGTTTCCCTCCTGTAATATGGCACCGGATAAATAGCTTATAGATGTGATAAGGAGAAGGAGGGTGGTTATGGCAAGCGCATGTGTTATCGAGGACAGCAAGCAGCCGGCCGGCCTCGGAATCATATCCTGTTTCCTCTTTCACTTCTTTGACAGCGACCTGTGAAGGCGAATAGCCGATATCCCCCCAGCCGCCGGGCAACGCCCATTTCCCATCCGATTTCTCTTGGATGAGAAGGATTTTATGATCTTTGAACAAAACGGCTCTTATGTCCACTTTGGGCGTTTGATAGCCTGTTTCATTGGCGAACAGCTTTTGGACAATTTCCATGTCCAAGGTCGTGTATGTACTCATGATTTCAACGCTTAAATTCCGCAGCTGTTGAAACCGTTCCAGGTCAAAGACATCCTTTGAGTAGGTTAAACCTGCTTGCGCGATGGATTGAATCTGCTTAGCCCACTCCAACCATTTCAGGTTCACGCGGATTTACCCCCTCCACTTTATTTTTTTGTTACTTTATACCCAAAAAACAAATTGTGAAAACGGGCATATATTCGCTTTTTTACATTTATGGAAAAAAATGTAGACAAAATCGATGTATTAGTGTAATAATACAATCATTGGATGTATGAACCAGGTAATACATACATTACCTGGAAAAGGAGGTGTGGACTTGAATCTAGAGTTAAACAACAGAGAGCCCATTTATTTACAAGTTGTAAGGCATTTTAAACAGAGAATAGCCATCGGGGAGCTGGTAGCCGGTGAAGAAGTGCCGTCGCGCCGGGAATTGGCCGTCATGCTGGGTATTAACCCCAATACTGTCCAGAAAGCATATAAAGAAATGGAGGATCAAAAGTTGATTGTTACTGATAGGAACTTTCCAAGCAGGACTACCAAGGATGAGAATATATTGCGCCAGGTGCGGAATGAATTAATCAACGAAGCGGCGGTTCAGTTTATAGCTGCGATGAAGCATATTTCTGTAACGGAGGAAGAAGTAATTCAGGTAGTGAAAGAGGTTTATAGGACGGGAGAATTAAAGTAGGGAGGTACATACATGATCGAAGTCAAAGGAATCTCGAAGAAATATCGGCTGAAGCACGTATTAAGAGATGTTTCTTTTACGGTGAAGAAAGATGAAATTACATGTCTCATAGGAGTAAATGGAACAGGCAAATCAACTACACTGAAAGCCATTCTCGGCTTGATGCCTTTTGCTGAAGGCGACATCACGGTGGATGGCGTCAGTGTAAAGAAGAAACGAAGCGACAATATCGCTTTCGTCCCCGACCATATGACCATGCTGCCGCATATGAAAATCAAACAAGCATTCGACTATATGAAAGAGTATCATCCCCGCTGGAACGAAGAGCGGGCAGCCGAATTGGTTGAGTTCTTCAAGATGAATGTGGAACAGAAGATCAGCGAACTATCGAAAGGGAATGCGGCGAAGGTCAGTTTAATCCTTGGTTTGTCTTTGGACACCGATTATATTTTGCTGGATGAGCCGTTTTCAGGCGTAGACATGTTCGCTAAAGAAAAAATTCGCGAGTTGTTTTCCACACCATTTTTTGAAGGGCGGGGCGTATTGCTTACTACGCATGAAATCGATGAGGTGGAACATCTGTTGGACCGGGTTGTCATTTTGAATGAGGGCATCATCGCCCAAGACTTCTACACAGAGCAGGTGCGCATCGAGGAAGGCATGTCTGTCATCGATAAGCTTAGGGAGGTGTACGAAGGATGAAGAACTATTTGAAGTGGGTAGACTTTGAGCTTAAAAGATTTTGGAAGATTTATGCGGTCATGCTTGGGTTAGTGGTCATAGGGGAAGCAGCAGTTACAATATTGAATTCCAATAATGTAAGAGGTCAGGTAGAAGATGCGCTCAAGTATGGGACATCAATTGAGCAGATGTCTTTGCTGGGACTCACAACCAACTCCTTTTTCTTCAATATGCCTATTTTGCTTTGTGTAGCTATATTGTTGATTTATATCTTTGCCACCTGGTATCGCGAGTGGTTCGGAAAGAACACATTTATTGTACAAATCCTGTTGGTGCCGTTTAATCGGATGGTTGTCTACTATGCAAAGCTGACAGTGTTATTGCTCTTCATTGGAGGTTGCATCGTAACTCAATTGGCTATGTACCCCCTTCTGAATGCTTTGTATCAATCAATTGTGCCTGAAGCGGCGAGAATGGATGGCACATTGCTTTCGTGGATTGGCGGAAGTTCATCTATTCTTATTCTAGTACCAGTTAAATTCATGGATTTCGTACTGCTTTACGGTGTGGGCATCGCGTTTGTTCTCGTTCTGTTCACAGCTATCATGCTGGAAAGAAGCTTCCGGATCAAAGGGATTTTTCTAAGTGTGATATACAGCATCTTGAGTTTTATGTTGCTTCTTACTCCATTAATTATCGACGATAAAGTAAGACTATATCCAAATGAGATGTTGATCAGTCTGTTAGTGGCCGCCACACTTGTATCAATCATATCACTTGTAGTAAGCACCTATTTACTGAATAAGAAAGTCTGGGTATAAGGAGGAGGAAACATGAAGAAATATAGTGCATCGATTATATTTGCAATTATTGTTTTAGCGAGTATTTCCTGTTTCTATCTCTTTTTCTCGGGAAGAACAGAAATTATAGAAGATGTAGCGATTACAACAACCCATGGAGATGAAGAAGAAATAAAGGGTGTTACGATTCATAGCCATGGCTATAATAACGGGGTTGAAAGCACCGCTACTGTTACGAGTGAGCATGCCGTATTGCAGCCCCAAATGCTTCTTAACCAAGTAGCCGGAAATGCATCATATATAGATCAAAGTATGTTGCGGATTCTTGAACTTCAAAAAGAGTATAGGGAGTTCATGAGAAGAAAATATTCATTAGCCAATCTCTATGAAGATGATAACCTTTTATTATTTGCCAATCCAGCACATTCCGCAAAAGAGTTACAGGTTGAATACTACGACAAAGTCAAAAATCAAAGCCATAAATTCACTATCAATATTCCGAAAGAATATAAGGGCTACGAGTATATAAATGTTCAGGGTGTTCAATTCCTTGACCAGAAGATGGCTGTTGTAATGGAAGGTGAGAAGAGGGAAGGAACAGATTTGTTGTTGGCATATATCAGCCTCCAACAAGAGAAGCTGCTTGAAAGCCGAATAGTTGATAGCGTCCAAAGGGATGGGTCAAGTCCATATTTCAGCTCTTCCGTTGCGCAAAGCACTGAACCGTCCCGCTATTATCCATATGGATATGTGAAACAAGGTAAAGGGAATAGGGAACAGGGGTATCAGTTGCGAATCATCGATTTGAAAACGGGAAACCTGGAAGAGGTAGCTGTGCCTGGCATGTCTGATAATTCATCCCATCATTATTTGAAAGATGGCTCCCTTTATTTTGAATCAAGGAAAACAGGAGCGCTTTATAGAGTCGAATTGAAAACGGCCACTATAGAGGAGATTATCCAAATAGAGGGATTAGAAGATGAATATCTTTCAAACTTGTTGGTGAAAGACGATAAAGCTTATATTTTATATAGTCAATATTCGGATAACCATAATGGTAAGAAGGCCATTATCTACGTGGTTGATCTTGTGGAGAAAAAATTGCTTTACGAAGGGTTTATCAATCAAAGCAACCCAGCTTTATTCAACTTGGATTTCACAGCGATTACTTTCAATTAATCATTATTCTTCAACCGGATTATAATGGGAAAATAGAAGCCTTCATTAAAAATGACAAAAAGCGAACCAAGCTCTAGCCGGTTCGCTTTTATTGTCTTATTTCTCGTTTACTTTTTCACTGAATTGAACGACATGGGAGTGGTCTTCTTCTTCAGAGAATTTATCTTCATCTTCTGATTTAGGTCCGCTTACATAGTTATAGAAGATTGCCATGAAAACGACTCCCCCGATGATATTTCCGAGTGTTACCGGGATAAGGTTGTGTATTGCCTTACCGATCGAGATTGTATCAGGATGATCTAATACAAGAGCGATTGCGAATGAGCTCATATTAGCGATACTGTGTTCAAATCCGGAAAGGAAGAAGCCACTTACCAATAGAATCATTGTGAATAGTTTAGGCCCATCGCCTTTCAATGTCATCGGTATATAGAAAGCTAAACATACAAGCCAGTTACAAAGAATGGCCCGGAAGAATAATTCCATTGTTGGAGCATTCATTTTTGCGGATACGGTGCTCATTAAGAAGCCGTTCACATCGTGTGAGGCGAACAATCCTGTCAAGAAGATCATTCCGGCGAATAAAACCGCTCCAATGAAGTTTCCGAAATATGTTGCAACCCACATCTGAAGGACCTTCGGCCATGACATTTTGCCGCGAAGTGCCGCATAGGTGAAATAGAATGTATTGCCTGTAAATAAATCGCCGCCGCCATAAGCGATCAGAACGATGGCCATACCGAATGTTAAAGCCGCGATTGGATAGGCGAGTGGAGAATGCTCCGCATAGAATAAGTTCCCCGACTTGAAAGCGAAGATAACGCCGAAGCCGATGAATGCACTTGCTAAAATCGCGCGTAATAGATATTTTATAATGCTTTGATCGAATACTTTCTGTTTTTTGAGTGCCAATTTCTCGACATCACGAAGAGCTGTATGTTCCATAATACCTCCTGTTTGCCTGTTCTGTTGTTAGTGTAGCCAAAGTGAATCTTTACTATGTAACGCATACATGGTTACAGGTACGCGTTACATAGTGAAAGCTTTCTAAGATATATAAGTGCAATAATCAAACCATAAACTATAGTATCATTTTTTTTTTTGAGTAAATAGGTGTAAGAATTATTTACCAGAACCATTTGCTTGACAAAAGCCATGTGATATGAAAGCGTATTCATCTTTCATTTTTTAAGTGAAGTATGCGGTGTTAAGAAATTCTTAAGATTTATGCTCCTACTATATTAAGATTTAGGGGTTACATTATAGGTACGAATTTGAAGGTGATATACTTTGGGAAAGGAGGCCGAAACGATGACGACATTTAACGTGCTGGTAGTCGATGACGATCAAGATATCCGTGATGGAATTGAAATATATTTGAGGAATGAAGGAATTTCGGTGATGAAAGCGGCCGATGGGATCGAAGCGCTGGAGAAGCTGCATGAACAAACGGTTCACTTAATCATATTGGATGTAATGATGCCAAGGATGGACGGCATTTCCACGACGTTTAAGATCCGGGAGCAGAAGAATATTCCCATCATTATCTTAAGCGCAAAAAGCGAGGATGCGGATAAAGTATTAGGCTTGCAAATCGGCGCAGATGATTATGTGACTAAGCCATTCAATCCGTTGGAATTGATTGCGCGCGTGAAGTCCCAGTTGCGGCGTTATGTGATGCTCGGCACTTTTGAAGGTGCAAAGAAGCGGATCGATTTGCATGGATTGACGCTTGATGAAGAGGCGAAACAGGTGGAGGTCAATGGGGAAGCAGTGAAACTGACGCCGATTGAGTATAGGATTGTCGAACTGTTGATGAAGAATGCCGGCCGGGTTTTCTCAATCAATGAAATATATGAATTGGTCTGGAACGAACCTGGATATAATGCAGAGAACACAGTGGCGGTGCATATCCGGAAAATTCGGGAAAAAATCGAAATCGACCCGAAGAATCCAAGATATTTAAAGGTGGTCTGGGGAATTGGATATAAAATGGAAAAATAAAAAAGTACTTTTTGTCATATTGCTTATTTTCAGCTTCGGATGCAGTTTATTTATTGCGAATATATCTTTGGGACGAGATTTGTGGAAAAGGGACTATTTCGAAACAAATCGCTTTTATCAAGAATATAATCAGTACCTCGACCAATTAAACGCTTATGAGCTTGCCGATGTGAATCTTGATGATTTGAAAAAACAGATTACCGTTTCCAATGAAGAAATCGAAAACCACCGCTATGAGTACGGGGATTTATCGCAGCAAGTCACCAATCTGAAAGAGCAGTATGCGCCGAGAATCGATGCCGCCAAAGCTGATGGCAACCCGGAAGTGGCGGAAATTCTAACAAAAGAGCGGGATGCCAAAATAAAAGACATTACATTGAATTTCACGAGTGATGACCATGTCCGCCAAAAAATTATCGCACAAAAAGAAAAAAGCCTGGAAGAAGCTTATGCGGATTATAAAGAGGAACGCAATCGATTCAAGCAGGATAATAATGTCTTCCAATACTATTTAGTTGATACGGATACAGGTGAAATCCATACCTCATTAACAGGTAAAGAGGCGGAGGCGTATCGCAATGTATTCAAAGACAAGAATATGCGCTTCTTTGAAGAATATGGCGGGGAAAACCATTCGGCGCTGGAAATAAAGGATGGAGCTATAACTTCTTATTTATCACTTGATGAAGAATATTTCCCGGAGCAAAGCGTCTATCAGTACAATGCCGTTTATTCGGACGAAATAGCGCAGCAAAGCTCACATAATAGCACGTTTAAAGGTTATATAGGCATTCCGGAAGATGCACCGGATTCGCAACAAATCATCGCTAACGCCAATTATTATAAAAATGCGCAATTGTTTCATATTGCTTGTTTACTGATAGGGATTATAGCTATAGCCGGAAGTATATTCGCATTGAAACGAAGGGGATTCCGGGAGATATTGTCCTATCAGTGGTCCTGGTACATTAGAATTCCATTCGATGTTCGATTAGTGCTGCTTGCCGGCACACTGCTGTTTACAATGGGAGTCATTCGATCGGCAAGTGATTTCTGGAACTATGCAGAGTTTGTAAGGCACTTGGTGTCGAATGTTTTACTAGGATTGTTTGTGCTTATTACACTGGCGCTCTTGCAAATCATTTTTTGCATTAACAGCCTTCGGGAAAGAGGTTTGGAGGCGGAGGTCCGCAGTTCGTTGCTTGTACGCATGCTGCAATCAATCAGGGATGCATTTCTAAATCGCTCAATAGGCATGCAGTTATTGATGCTATTGGTCATTGTCCCGGGAATCGGATTGGCTGCGGGCGTATTCTTCCTGCTTCTGAATGCGGATAGCGTTATGATTGTGATGGTATTCGGCTTCATTGTATTGCTGGTTGGGATTCCTGTTCTGTTCATTATCTTCAAGCATGCAGGTTATTTGAACCGTATTATGAAGGCAGTTCATGCGATTGCCCAAGGAGAAAGTGAACCGGATATCCAGATCAGAGGTAAATCTGCTTTAGCGGACTTGGCGAAAGATGTGAATGCATTGAAGCAAGGAGTAAGAACATCACAAAGAGAACAAGTGAAAAGTGAACGCTTGAAGACGGAGCTGATCACCAATGTAAGCCATGATTTGCGCACACCGCTCACATCCATCATTACGTATACAGATTTGCTGAAATCGATGGATGTGTCGGAAGAAGATCGTCGAAGCTACATTGAAATCATTGACCGCAAGTCGAAGCGGCTAAAAGTCCTGATTGATGATTTGTTCGAAGCATCCAAAATGGCTACGGGCAATATTGAGTTGCTGAAGAGCAAGGTGGAAATCGTCCAGTTATTACAGCAGACATTGGCAGAGCATAATGAAGAGATTTCCTCTTCATCACTGCAATTCAAAGTTACGCATGATGATCGGCCGATTGAAGCTGTTGTGGATGGGCAGAAGCTGCACCGGGTATTTGATAATCTTATCTTGAATATTTTAAAATATTCCATGCCTAATACGAGAGTCTACATTGCCGTCAGAAATAAACAGGATGAAGTAGAGATTTCATTCAAGAATATTTCGGAATTTGAACTGGGCGGAAATATCGACGAGTTATTCGAGCGCTTTAAGCGGGGCGATCAATCACGCCATACGGAAGGATCAGGTCTGGGTCTGGCCATCGCCAAATCCATCATCGACCTGCATGATGGTGAACTGGATATTGATGTGGATGGCGACTTGTTCAAGGTAATCATTAAATTGAAGAAATAATAAAGGGAGCGTTCCTTACAGGCATAATGTAAGGAGCGCTCTTTGTTGTATGAAAAGGAACGAATATATGGGCGGAATCCAAAATATATGAATAGAATCCCCAAAATGTCATCGCTTTTCTGGATATTACATATGTTTACGTTCACTTCTCTTCCTGATATACCAAATGATTGCGAGGACAACGAAGATGATGATAATGGCATAGATGACATTCGAGAAGATATCCATATAACCGACGATATCATGCCAATTTGCCCCTACCGCTGCACCCAGATTGACTAGAACGGTATTCCAGATCAGTGTTCCTGCCGTGGTGAACAAAAGGAACAGACCGAAGTTCATGTTCGACATGCCTGCAGGAATGGAGATCAAGCTTCTTATTAAAGGAATTAAGCGGCAGAACAGCACAGTCCAAATGCCATATTTATCGAACCAAGCATCGGCTCGGTATAGGTCGTCTTTGGTTAAACGCAGGATATGACCATAGCGGTCGATAATTCTTTCTAAGCGTTCAACGTCCACAAGAAGCCCGATTCCGTAAAGGATTATTGCGCCTAATACAGAGCCGGCTGTTGAAATCAATACTACTCCTGTTATAGTTAGATTGGTCGTTTGTGTCATGAAGCCGCCGAAGGTCAAAATCACTTCGGAAGGAATAGGCGGGAAGACATTCTCCAAGGCAATCAATAGAAACACTCCCCAATAGCCGTATTGCCCCATTAAATCCATAATCCAAGATTCCATAAGATACCCCTTCTTCTTTCATTAATCATATGCCGGTGATATAAAACTGTACAGATAAGCAAATATATCCTTGTCCTTCTACTATTTAACTTTATTTAAAAAACTAAACATGTATACATTGTTTTTCTTTTTTACAAGTCGGCCGTGAAAAGGATAGGAGCAACCTATTTTTCCGGATAGGGTTTATTCCGAAAAAAGTGGAATAGACAGCCGTTCCTCTGTTATTGGAGGATTTCTTGCTTATATCCCGAATATCTTAAGCAATAATATGATTTTGCTAGGAGGCATAAATGTGAAAAATGTATATTTCTTCACGGGATTTCCTGGTTTTATAGCGACAAGGCTTGTTAAGGAAATGATGGCAAGAGATTCTGCCTTTGACCGAGCGTTTCTGCTTGTTCTGCCTTCTTTAGAGGAGCGTGCCAAGAAGGAAGCTTTGCGCTTGGAACAAGATATGGACATGGAGACAGGTACTTTGCGCGTTATCGTCGGGGATATTACGAAGCCAGGCTTGGCGCTAACGCAAGAGTTCGGCAGCAATATGATTACGCATGTCTTTCACCTGGCGGCCATCTACGATTTGGCTGTTCCGAAAGATATCGCTTATGAGGTCAATGTTATAGGTACGAAACACATGAATGACTGGGTAGAGGCGTTGCCGAATTTATCCCGTTATATTTATTTCAGTACAGCTTATGTAGCGGGGACGAGGGAAGGGGTGCTGCTGGAAAAGGAATTAATCGCACCGCCTTCTTTTAAGAATTATTACGAAGAAACGAAGTATGAAGCGGAGGTATTGGTAGAGGCAATGAAGGGGAGAATCCCTGTCACGATTATCCGTCCGGGAATTGTGAAAGGCCATTCCAAAACAGGCGAAACGATAAAGTTTGACGGACCATATTTCATTCTCAATACGCTGCGTGCTCTAAGCTTTCTGCCCATTAAACCCTATATTGGAAAGTCTGCATCGAAAGTCAATCTTGTGCCAATCGACTATATTCTTGAAGCGACATCCTACCTTGCTTTATATAGCGGGGGAGCCGGAAAAACCTATCATTTGACTGATCCGAACCCTTATAGCGCAACAGAAATATATGAAATGCTTGTTGAGGAAATGTATCATCAGAAGCCGAAGGGTATCATTCCAATCTCGTGGTGCAAAGCGGGCTTATCGATATCCGCCATTCGAAAATTCCTGCATACAGAACAGGAAACGATTGATTATTTTACATGGAAAGGGCATTTTGATTGCCGGGTCGCACAAGCGGATTTATCGCAGGCAGGTATTGTTTGTCCGGATTTCAAGGACGGCGTTCGTGCGATGGTGGACTATTACCAAAGACATGAGAGCGATGAGCGGTATCATGTGGCGATTAGATGAATGCGGAGGGATAGTGAGTCAACAGAACAAGCAAGGCTTTGCTTGTTCTATTGACTCATTCTTCGATAGAGGAAATTACATCGTAGAATGACTTTGCCTGTTCTTCAGTCAGCGCAGTAAATTTCTTCTTTTCCTTTATGATGATTTCGGAGTCGTCAATCAGCCAAAGTGAATACACTTTAATCTTCTCGCCCGATTTCCGTTGGTTAAAATAAAAAATATAATCTGCACGACGATCTATATCCATCTCTTTTTCGGTCCATTCACTTTCATCCAGGATGGATGCCACGTGTGAGACTATTTTTTCATCAAGCTTTTCTTTATAAGCGATATACATATAATTCTTGCCTTTGAGGTGTTTTTGCATAGTGATTGTATTCGCATTCAAATAGGAACAGCCCGCCAGTAATAATAGGGATGCTATTATGAATGCCATAGAAAAAATCCGCACTTTCTTCCTTCCCCTTCCTCATTCGCTTGCCAAATATACCTTTTAGGAAATTATAGCATTTTATGTAAAAATATATAAAAAGAAAAATACAGAAATGTATGCGGGGGAAATATAAAAGAAGAATGACCGCTATGGCCATTCTTCTTGTTACGAATAGAAATGCGGTTTAGGAGAAGCTTGGGAAGAGTGGGTTAAACCGCTATATTCTTATTCTCGTTATTAGCACTGGATGGATCGAATTCATTTTCCATTTTAGAAACCACAACGGTTGCTACACTGTTTCCGATTAAGTTCGTAATCGCGCGGGCTTCAGACATGAAACGGTCCACGCCCAGCAATAAGGCGATTCCTTCAACAGGGATCATAGGGAATGCCGCCAATGTCGCCGCCAATGTGATGAAGCCGGATCCTGTAACACCCGCTGCGCCTTTGGAAGTTAACATGAGAACTCCTAGAAGGGTCAATTCCTGCCAGATGGTCAGGTCAATTCCGTAAGCTTGCGCGATGAAGATGGCAGCCATTGATAAGTAGATGGATGTGCCATCCAGGTTAAAGGAATAACCAGTAGGAACAACCAATCCCACCACTTGCTTCGAGCAACCGTAATTCTCCAATCGTTTCATGATGCCCGGAAGCGCCGATTCGGAAGAAGAAGTGCCCAGTACCAGCCACAATTCTTCTTTAATATAAGCGATAAATTTAAAGATATTGAAGCCGTAGAACTTTGCGATTGCTCCAAGGATAAGTACTATGAACAAGAACATGGTGATATATACGGAGCCCATTAACTTGCCCAGCAGAACAAGTGAGCCAAGGCCGAAATTGCCGATCGTGTAAGCCATTGCACCAAAAGCAGCGATAGGTGAAAGCTTCATTACCATGTTAACGATCTTGAAGAAGATTTCCGCCACATTTTCAAAGAATGTGATGACCGGCTTGGCTTTCTCGCCCACAGAAGCCGCCGCTAAGCCGAATAGTACGGCCGAGAATAACACCGGCAGCAATTGACCGCTCGCTAAAGCTCCGACAACATTCTCAGGGATGATGTCCATAAAGAAGGCGATAAAGCCGTGATCGCTTTCTGCCGCTTGCTCTGTGTACTGGGAAACATCCCCGCCTTCCACCTTGTCGGTATCGAAGCCCACGCCCGGTTGTACCAGATTAACGACGATAATACCGATGGCCAGTGCCACTGTGGATAC
Organism: Bacillus sp. (in: firmicutes); assembly: GCA_051874035.1. Lineage (GTDB taxonomy): Bacteria > Bacillota > Bacilli > Bacillales > DSM-1321 > Bacillus_AD. The sequence goes on along the minus strand of JBJEFM010000002.1, from coordinate 11,166 downwards.
AATCTCGAAATATAGCAGCGCCTTGCCGCCAATTTTCCCAACTTTCTTTAGGTTTCCCATGCTGCCGATTCCGATGACGACCGTCAGGAAGATGATTGGTGCAATCAGCATTTTAATTAATTTTATAAAAATATCAGCCAACACTTTAAGCTGTGCACCGAACTCAGGGAAAATAGCCCCCAAAGCGATCCCAAGGATAATACCGGTGATAACTTGCACGGTAAGATTTCTAAAGTTGATCTTCAATGTGAGTCCCTTCTTTCTTTTATATCGTTTGTTAACGCTTTCATGATTTTTTATTAATAATAAAAGAAAAGAGGATAGAATGGATGTTATGGTCATAAAGTTCTTTTTGTTCTTTTTGGTCTTGAAAATAAAAAACTTCAGCTGGAGAGACTGAAGTCCTTTCACTCGTTTAATTCATGCTGAATCCTTTTTATCCATCTGGGGTTAATGGTTGCTTCATAGTTCTGATAAAGCGGTTCCCATTGTTCTGCCCACTCATGTTGTTCGGTGCCATTCAATGTATGGATAATAATCGGTGAGTTTTTTTTGATTTTCTCTAAATCGTCTTTGTTCATTTGCTCAGATTGTTCAAGGTTCCATAGCGTCACTTCTTTAAGTGCTTCTTCGATATCTGCCTGCAGGTCCTTGGAAAGGCTGTCCCAGAAATCCTCATTCATCATAACGGCATATCCCAAAATCCCATGATTGCTGACGGTCATATATTTTTGTACTTTATAAAAACCTTTGGAATAGATATTGGAAATGGTGTTTTCCTGTGAATCGAGAACATGCTTCTCAAGGATGGAAAATACTTCGTCGAAATTTAAATTGGTGGACTTTGCATGCAGCAATTCGAATTGTTTCTGTAATGTCTCGCTTGGCATCGTCCGAAATTGCAATCCGTCAAAATCTTCTTTGTGAATAAGCGGGTTGTGGTTGGTCGTCATCTGCTTGAAGCCGCTGCTCCATAGCGTCAATCCTTTAATGCCCACTTTATCCAGCTCATCAAGCAACTCCTCCCCCACGTCCCCTGTAAAGATTGTTTTAATGTCTTGGTAGTCTTTCATAATATAGGGCAAATCAAGCACTTGCCACTCGGGAATGATTTCGGTAACTTTCGAGAAAGTAGGCGCGATCATCTGGACATCGCCATTCAGTAAAGCGGCCATTTCTTCCTCATCTGAATAAAGGATGCTGTTGGGGTAGACTTCCACCTTTACTTTGCCGTTTGTTTTCTTTTCAACAAGTTCGGCAAACTTATTTGCAGCCAATCCTTTAGGGGTGTTTTCAGCTATTACATGACTGAAATTGATGACGATTTGGTCGCTTAATCCTGTTTGCTCATAGTCGATCGGTATGTTGGCTTCCCTTCCGAAATTATGTTTATATCCAATATAAATGAGTGCGACAATGATGACAGCCAGTGTAGTGCCCATAAAATATTTCATTAGAATATCATTCCTTGTTAGTAATCTTCCTAATATTCTAACATGTTTGTAAATGATACAATAAATCTAAGCAGCTATTCTCCAGTAAGAAAGGGTTTATATTCATGCAGCGTATTTCGATTCATTGGAAAATCACAGCTCTTACGTTTTTCATTATTGCTTTTTCATTTGTGATTGCCGGCATTTTCGTGTTGAGTAATATCATGGAGACAAAGAAAGAAGAATTAGGCAATAGATCGATGCTGATGGCCAGGACCGTAGCGGAATTGCCGGAAATACAGCAATATCTGCAAGAGGGTCCGGATGCTATGGAACAGATCAATCCAATGGTGGAACGAATACGTGTTATAAATAAGGCTGATTATATCGTTGTGCTTAATATGGACAGGGTAAGGCTTTCGCATCCTATCTTCGGCATGATTGGCACCAAATCGAAGACCGCTGATGAAAATGCGGCTTTTGTGGAGCACACATATATGTCGACCGCCAAAGGCGAGTTAGGAACAGTTGTCCGTGCATTTGTGCCAATTATGGATTCGCATCATAAGCAGATTGGGGTTGTCATCTCCGGCTATGTGCTGCCGACTGTCTGGGAGATTATGATGAGCATTAAAACGGAAATTATTCTCACTACTTTACTCTCATTATTTTTTGGAGGATGGGGGGCATGGACGCTTTCACGGCACATGAAGAAGCAGATGTTCGGGCTGGAGCCACACGAAATCGCTACGCTTTACGTAGAGCGGAATGAAACGTTCAATGCCATGCAAGAAGGAATCATTGCCATCGATAATAATTTGATTGTCACCATTTTCAACAATAAAGCTCGTTCCATCCTAGGAGTGGACGGGCAATTGGTCGGCAGGTCGATTTACGAAATCCTTCCCGATACAAGGCTTCCGGAAATACTGGATTACAATTATCCCATCTACAATAAGGAACTGCAAATCAATAACCACAATATCCTCAGCAATCGAATTCCGATTGAAGTGAATCAGCAGACGGTAGGAGCTGTTGCGGTTTTTCAAGATCAAACAGAAGTGAAGAAGCTTGCTGAAGAATTGACAGGGGTCAAAGCATTCGTCCAGGCTTTGCGCATCCAAAACCATGAGCATAAGAACAAGCTTCATACGATTGCCGGCTTATTGCAGCTCGGCTCGTACAGGCAAGCTCTTGAATATATATTCCAAGTGAAAGAAGAGCAAGAAGAGCTCACGAAGTTCCTTAATGAGAGGATTAAGAATGATAATTTATCCGGATTATTATTAAGCAAGGTCGGGCATGGCAAAGAGCTTGGTATAACAGTAGAAATAGATCGCAACAGCCGATTGACGCACTTCCCTGAAGGTTTGGATCATCATGATTTTGTCATTATTCTTGGCAATCTCATCAATAACGCTTTTGATGCGGTCCAGATGGCGCCTGTAGAGGATAAGCATGTTTCCATAAGCTTGGATCAAGATGAACATAGCTTGTCTGTCATGGTGGAGGATAATGGAGTCGGCATTCCGGAAGAGCGGATAGAGGCTGTTTTCAAGCAAGGTGTTTCCACGAAGGAAGCGACTGGTAGGGGATTCGGGCTGTACTTGATCAGCGAGATTGTGAAGAAAGGGAATGGAACGATTGAAGTGGATAGCAGGTTAGGTGAAGGGACAAGCTTTATCATTACATTTTATATGTGAAGGGGAATAGTGATGAAGAATATTTCAGTATTGTTGATTGACGATGACCCGATGGTCCGTGAAGTAAATCGGCAATTCATTGAGAATGTGAAGGGTTTCCAAGTCATCGGCTTCGCGGGCAACGGAACGGAAGGCATAGAACGGATAGAAGCGCTAAAGCCGCAGCTTGTCTTTATGGACATTTTTATGCCTGAACAAGATGGAGTGCAGGCCATCCGGAAAATCAGAGAGAAGAATTTAAACGTGGATGTCATTACCGTCACAGCCGCGAATGATATGAAGACTGTCCAGCATGTTTTGAAGTATGGAGTATTCGATTATATTATGAAGCCTTTTACAATGGAGCGGGTCGGGCAATCGTTGGAGAATTACATGCTGTACCGCGAGCGAACAATCGGTAAAGAAGACATATCGCAACAGGAATTGGACGAACTGTTTCATGTTAAGCGGAAAGCTTCCCGGAATCAATCTGAAGGGCATCTGCCCAAAGGGCTGAATCCAGCCACCTTGGAGAAAATCGTTTCGTACATTCAAGAACAGAAGGAACCTATTTCGGCAGAAGCCGTATCAAAGGGTGTAGGCCTTGCGAGGGTGACGGCCAGAAGATATTTGGATTATTTGGAGAAGCAGAAGAAAGTGGAAATCATCATTCAATATGGCGGTGTCGGAAGACCTATTAACCAATACATCGCGGTTGATAAATAGAAGGCCGGAAAGCATGCGCTTCCGGCCTTCTTATAGGAATCAATGTGCTGCGATTGTACGTTTCAGCCAGTTTTTTCCTTCGACTAAGCGTGTAACCATCATGGCACATACTGTGTTTCCCGTACTATTAAGCAAGGTTGCTGGTGCATCGATGATGGTGCTGATTACAGCGATGATTGGCAATGATTCCACAGGGAAACCGAAAATGCTCAGAATCAGCATTTCCCCGATCATGCCGCCGCCAGGAATCGCCCCCATAACAGCGCCCACCAAGAACGAAACAGCCAGTATACTTAAAATACTTGAAACGCTTGTCAAGTCTTTGCCGAACAACGCGAACAAGAAGACAACCTTCATGACGCCGCCTAAGACAGAACCATCTTTATGGGTATTGGCTCCGAGTGGGATGACCGTTTCCGCGATATCTTTCGGCACGCCCATCTTTTGTGTGGAGTCCAAGTTCACAGGGATGGAAGCCGCGCTGGAACATGTCGCGATTGCTGTGACAGATGGTGGAAGAGCATTTTTCCAGAACACTTTCACACCTAATTTGCCGCCTGCGAAATAAGCATAAAGAGTGAAGAAACCGACGAAATAAACCACGGTTATGATTAAGTAAAGAACGAATACACGTGCATATCCTTCCAGGATGGATGCGCCCAGGTCGCCGATTACAGAAGCGAAGTAGCAGCCAAGCCCGATTGGCGCATAGTACATCACGAACGTTACCATTTTCATCATAACGGTCGTTCCGGCCGATAAGAAGTTGGCGATTGGCGCCCCTTTCTCTTTAGACACCGCTGTTGCCAGGCCGAATAAAATAGAGAAGATAATCAGCTGAAGCATATTGCTTTTGGATAACAGCATAGAGAAATCTGTTACTGTAAATGTTTCAACTAATTTCCCCAAGAATGTCGTTTGCTCGGCATCGGCATTGACTTCACTTGCCGCCATTAATTCTTTGATGGCAGCAGTATCTGTATTTTCTAATGGATTAAAGACGGATACGCCGATGACCCCGATGACTGCTGAAATAGTGGCGGTTACCACGAAGACAAGCAGGATGCTCCCCATAATCTTTCCGAGCCGCTTCATTTCAGTCATGTTCGCGATTGCTGATGCAATGCTGAAGAATACAAGGGGAACAATAATCATGAACATTAAGTTCAAGAATAAATCTCCAAATGGCTTCACCACAGAAGCTTCAGGACCGAAGATGACTCCGGCGATGCCCCCGATAATGATACCCAACAAAAGGAGAAGGGTCATTTTATAATTGCTAAAAAAACTCCTCATCATATGTCAAACCTTTCGAGTTATTATTTGTGCGTAATACAAATACAATATATTTTTATTACGGATGAATATTATATACTAAAATAATAAAAGTGAGTATGCCTGTTGATTTCTATCTCAGGTTTTATACAGTAAATCTTTGATAAGCAGGCCGACCGGGCCGCTGCATTCGCTTAATCCCCGTTTGCACACGATTTCACCGCTGTGCTTAAGGGGATTAGCAGCTGTTGAACGGGAGAAAAATAAAAGTCCGGATAATCTATGGCGATTATCCGGACTGAAGGACCATTTATAATTTAAATGAGCTCTTCAATGAAACAATCAAATTGAATACAGGCTTTTCATCCGTTGTTAACTTAGGATCGACATTGAAGTATCCGTGACGGAAGAATTGGAACTTGTCTCCGCCTTGTACATCCTTCATGTTGGCTTCTACGAATCCTTCATGGATTTCTAGAGAATTAGGGTTCACCTGATCGATGAATGTTTTCTCTTCAGCGTTTTCTTCCTCGTCTTCATTTAATAGAAGCGGGTTGAATAGGCGGAATTCCGCAGGTACTGCTTGCGTCGCCTCGACCCAATGAAGGGTGCCCTTCACTTTGCGGCCGGTGAATCCGGAGCCACTCTTTGTTTCCGGATCATACGTGCAATGGAGCTCCACTACATTTCCTTCCTCATCTTTAATAACTTCTTCGCATTTGATAAAGTAGGCGTGCTTTAAACGCACTTCATTGCCAGGGAAGAGGCGGAAATACTTCTTAGGCGGATTTTCCATGAAGTCTTCTTGTTCAATGTAGATTTCACGGGAGAATGGAATTTGGCGAGTTCCCATTTCAGGGTTCTCAGGATTGATTTCCGCTTCCAGCATTTCTACCTGTCCTTCCGGATAGTTGGTAATAACCACTTTCAAAGGCTTCACAATTCCCATCGTACGAGGTGCTTTCAACTTTAAGTCTTCACGCACGAAATGCTCTAATACTTGTACATCAACTGTTCCGTGTGCTTTAGATACACCGATTTCCCGGCAGAAGGCGCGGATGCTTTCCGGCGTATAGCCTCTGCGTCGCAAACCGGAGATTGTCGGCATGCGGGGGTCGTCCCATCCATCGACAACATTCTCATCGACCAGTTGTTTCAATTTGCGCTTGCTCATAACGGTATCAGATAAGTTCAAGCGGCCGAATTCGTATTGATGAGGAACGCTTTCTGTTTCGCATTTCTCGATTACCCAATCATACAGCGGTCTTTGATCTTCGAACTCCAATGTACAGATGGAGTGGGTGACTCCTTCAATTGCATCTTCCAATGGATGGGCAAAAGCATACATCGGATAGATGCACCATTTGTCTCCGGTATTATGGTGTGTAGCATGGGCAATTCGATAAATGACAGGGTCCCGCAAGTTAATGTTAGGGGAGCTCATATCAATCTTGGCACGCAATACTTTTTCTCCGTTACCGAATTTTCCATCCTTCATTTGCTGGAATAATTCAAGGTTCTCTTCGACTGTACGATTGCGGTAAGGGCTGTCTTTCCCCGGTTCTGTCAATGTTCCGCGATATGCGCGGATTTCATCGGCATTCAAATCATCCACATAGGCAAGCCCTTTTTTAATTAAAAGGATTGCTTTCTCATACATGTAATCGAAGTAATCAGACGCGAAGAATAGGTTATCCCAATCATAACCTAACCATTTCACATCTTCTTTAATGGAATCCACATATTCTTGGTCTTCTTTTACAGGATTGGTATCATCGAACCGCAAATTCGTTTTACCATTGAATTCATCTGCTAAACCGAAGTTCAATACAATACTTTTGGCATGCCCGATATGCAGATATCCATTCGGTTCTGGCGGGAAGCGCGTGATGATTGTATCATGCTTGCCGCTCTTTAGGTCTTCCATTACGATAGTCTTAATAAAGTTGGAAGCGTTTGGCGTATTCTCACTCACATTATTCAACCTCTTTCGTCTCTTCTTCATTTATTTAGATTATATATAAAAACGATGGTAATGACAAAGTTAGCATGTATTCCATAGTGAAAAAAGTAAAACTTTGCTTGATTGGTAAATGGTCTGTATCGATTGGAAAAAGGAATCGCCTTTCCATAGTGCCTGCATGAAGAAGCCCTTCCGTTGCGAGCTGACGACGGAAGGGCTTCTATGCTTAGACGATTATTCGATTGGATCGTTAGCCCAAGCCAGTACAATTGTTCCTTCTCCTGAATGGACAGAAACAGTGGAGCTCAGTTCAGAAATAATGACCTCAAGATTAGCGTACTTATTGAGGAACAGTTCTTTATAATAAAGTGCTTTCTCCATGGTATTGCCGTGCATCACGAAGACTTGTCTAATATCACTTTTTTTGTATGCTGCATCAAAGAGCTCAAGCATCCGTTTCGTTGCTTTCTTTTCGGAACGCACTTTCTCGAACAGTTCAAATTTGCCGTCTAGAATACGGATGATTGGCTTGATTTGCAGGATATTCCCTAACAGATACTGCGTGCCGGACATGCGCCCGCCTTTATAGAATTGATCGAGGTTTCCAAGCACCATATAATTCTCGATTCTATAGGCATCTTTGCGCAGCTTTTTGCTGATTTCCCGGTAATCCATTCCTTGTTCCTGCAGTTCCATGCCTAGTGATATCAATCTAGTAATAGCAATGGCCATGGCTTTGGAATCCACTACTTCAATAGGAAAGCCCGCTAACTCCGCTCCAGCTTTGCAACTTCCTAATGTTCCGCTTAAATCTGCGGAAATATGGATTCCGATTGCCGCCTCATACTCTTCCTTCAATTTCTCGAACAGTTCAGCGAATTTCCCGACAGCGGGCTGGGAAGTTTTGGGGATTTCTTTGTCGTTTCTAATACTAGCGTAAAGCTGTTCCGTTGATAAGTTTACACCATCTTCGTACGTCCCGTGGCTGAATGTAATACTTAGAGGCACTACATAAACATCAGGATGATTCTGCAAGTCCTCTGGAATATAAGCTGTACTGTCTGTTATCCAAGCAATTTTCTTTTTCATAACCATTATCCTTTTAATATGAATTTTTGCCGTTACATGATTATATAGTAGATTGCGTATGATATTACCCATACGGAATATGCGATGCTACCTTATATTCTACTGTAATTCAAAGAAGTTCTCTAATAATTGACATGTAGAAACCGATTAAAATCGGCCAGGTAGATTCTACATGGATCTGATGAAATGAATGATTCGACTGACTTATTATACTCTGAAATTCGTTATTTGGCTCTAATGTTTTTCTTATATAGTATTTGATGGCGAATTTTTACTATCATGGAGAATACTTGAGATGCTATGGCTTGTGGATTATTCATGAGGATAGAGGGGAGGAGCAATAAGCACCGATATAGAGGTAATGGCTACACCTATATCGGTGGCTGTGTTTTCACTTGGGTTCGTTATGCCAAATCAGAGCAATTGTTCCTTCTCCGGCATGTACGGCGATTGTAGAGCTTATTTCGCCGATACTAATATCGAGATCCGGAAAATATTTGAGGAATTCTTCTTTATATTCAATGGCTTTTGCTTTGACATTACCGTGCATAATTTCTAATTTGCTAACATTATATTTTTGATGAGCTTCACTGAATAAATCAATAAGCTTCTTTATAGCTCTTTTTTCGGAACGGACTTTTTCGAATAATTCGAACTCCCCTTGATGGATGCGGATAATCGGTTTGATCTTTAACAGATTGCCCAGTAAATATTGCGTACCGGACATACGTCCGCCTTTATAGAATTGATCGAGGTTTCCGAGTAAGATATAATTCTCATTCTTCTTGGCATCTTCTCTTAAAAAGGAAGCGATTTCGCGATAATCCACACCTTGCTTATGCAAACTGATCCCTTTTTGGAGCAATGTAGTAATGACATAGGACATTGCTGTGGAGTCAACGATTTCTACCGGGAATTCTGCAAGTTCGGCACCGGTTGCCACAGTTGAAAGAGTTCCGCTCAACTTGCTGGAAACATGGACGGCAATAGCGGCATCGTAGTCTTTCTTCAATGACTCGAATAATTCAGCCACTTTACCAACTGCCGGCTGTGATGTTTTGGGTATTTCCTTCTGTTCGTTGATATGTTTGTATAGTAATTCTGTAGTTAAATCCACGCCATCTTCATAGGAAGCATATTGAAAGTTAATGCCGAGCGGGATGACATATACATCGGGGTGCGACTTTAAATCCTCTGTAATAAAGGCTGTGCTGTCTGTAATCCACGCGATTTTTTTTGTATTCATGAAATCTGTCCTTATATTTATATTTTCTAAAATAAAGTTTTTGTTTAGCATTTGAGTAATATTGGCAGAGCATACCTTGATTGTAAAAAATATTCACCTTGATATTGTACTTGATTTGGAACTTAATCACTATGGTTAATTCAGAAAAGCTGGTTTAAAAGTGAACAAAATGTGATGATTTCTTTGTGGAAGAGTGAGAAGCGGTAAAATCCACGCGATTTATGGAAGAAGATGAATATGTTAATTTTTGTATGATTTTTCTGTATAATTAAACAAATAAAAAGCAAAGGTTAGGTATGTTATGGAGGATTTAATGAAAAAACAGAAACTTGCACATATAGAACGCTTCGAAAACAGAGCTAGATTACTGATTAAGTGTCCTGACCAGCCAGGCATAGTCGCCGCAGTATCCAATTTTTTATTTGAACATGGCGCGAATATTATAGAATCGAGCCAGCATTCTTCCGATCCGGATGGCGGCACATTTTTCTTGCGGATGGAATTTGAAATGCCGTCGCTATCCGAAGTTCGTCGGGAGTTGGAGAGCTCATTTTGTCATATTGCCGAGAAGTTCCAAATGGAGTATTCATTCCGTTATGTGTCGGAACTAAAGAAAATGGCGGTTTTTGTGTCGAAAGAGCCGCATTGTTTGCTCGAATTGCTATGGGAATACCAAAGTGGCGATTTAATGGTTGATATTGTTATGGTTATAAGCAATCACGAGGATACAAGAGATATAGTGGAGGCTTTACATATTCCCTTCTATTACATTCCCGCCACTAAAGAGATTCGAGAGCAGGCGGAAGAGAAACAAGTGAAAATGCTAAAAGACGAAGAGGTAGACATCATCGTTCTGGCACGTTATATGCAAATCCTAACACCAAACTTCGTTGCACAGTTCCCAAGCCGAATCATTAATATCCATCACTCCTTCCTGCCTGCATTTATCGGAGCCCGTCCGTATGAACGAGCCTATGCACGAGGCGTGAAGCTGATTGGTGCTACTTGTCATTATGTAACCAATGATCTGGACGAAGGCCCGATTATCGAACAAGATATTAATCGTGTAAGTCACCGGGATTCAGTGGAAGATTTAAAAAGAATAGGCCGAAATATAGAGAGAAGTGTCCTAGCGCGCGGAATCAAGTGGCATATTGAAGATCGCGTCATCGTGGAAGCGAACAAGACTGTACTTTTCTGATAATAGGGAGTAATCGATAGGAACCTTACTTTATGCAAGCAAAGAGTCTATTTATAGAAAGAAGAGGAATGGAAAAGGAGTTGCAGATCAAACAGCTTCTTTTCTTATGCTAGAAGAAGCGGTGGGAATTCACTTGCTTTTTTGTTGATGCAGCTTCTTTATAAGGTATGAAAAGTAGAGAATGGAAAAAGAATTTATTCTGATTGAAAATTTTTTTGAAATAGCTGTTGACTTTTAAAAGATATGATAGTAATATTTAAATCCTGAGCGAGAGGTTACCATGAAAAAAGACTTCTACTTCAATGGTTCGCTCGATCAGTTACATTTTTTTTGATGAGAATTCAAGAAAAAATATCTTAAAAAGTTATTGACAAATAAATAACAAAAAGATATACTGAAAAAGTTGTTGAGGAACACCGAAAAATAATAACGAAAAAAGTTGTTGACAAGAAAAAGCGAAAATGTTATTATATAAAAGGTCGTTTCGACGACGAAGAAAATGATCTTTGAAAACTAAACAAGACAATACGTCAACGTTAATTCTAAAACAA
>JBJEFM010000001.1:0-4683 GCA_051874035.1 Bacillus sp. (in: firmicutes) | reverse complement strand
GGTTCATCTAATGATAGGTGGGGGATGAAGGAAAACCCCCATCTATCAAAGATTCCCTTTATCCAAGCTCCATTAGAGGAATATCCCCCTGGAAAACGAGAAAGCTCTTCTGTTTTCGGACGCATTTGTTGGACAAAAAGAAAGAGGTTTATACATATGGGCCATGACCCGTATGTATAAACCTCTATTTCCCAGCTTTTTTAAAGCCGCATCAATCTTCAAATTGTAAAACAGGAAACTCTAATTTGACTGTCGTACCTACTCCCAATTGACTTTCAATAGTCATTTCCCCTCCATGCAAGGCCATTAATTTCTCAACAATGGATAATCCCAAGCCGGTTCCACTTTCTTTACGCGAACGTACTTTGTTCACACGCACAAATCGATTGGTGATTACGGATAGATGCTCCTCGCTGATGCCTACTCCATTATCGGAAATAGCCAATACGCAAGTGGTCGCTTTTCTTTCCAGTACAATATCAATACGAGCTTCATCCTTTGAATATTTGATGGCATTCCGGACGATATTCTGAATGATTTGCTCCAATCTCTCTTCATCCGCCTGAATGATCACATCATAATCCAACACCATATTCAGCTTGATATTTTTTTCATGAAAGATAAGCTTGTATTTCGTCATAATGTCTTCAATGCTTTGCGCAAACACAATGGGCTGCTTCTCCAACTCTACTGTAGATGCATCCAGTTTGGCGAAATCCAAAAAGTTTTGGAACAGCTTTTGCAGCCTGTTCGTCTCCCGGTCAATCAAACGATAGCACTTCTGTTGGTCTTCCTTGTCTTGGATCATCCTATCCATCAACGCTTGATTGTAGCTTTTTATAAGGGTGAGGGGCGTTTTAATTTCGTGGGAGATGTCCTGCATGTATTCCCTTATACGCTTGCGTTCGTCCTTCAGAGCTGTCGACATCATATTGAAGGCTTCGGTGATTTCCCCGATTTCATCACTGCTTTTTTTCCAAATCTTTGCGTCAAAGTTTCCTTTCGAAACTTCTATGGCTGCCAATTTGATATCCTGTAATTGCTTGAAGGATTTTCCGAACGTTCTCTTCGCAATGATAATTGTAACCCCCGCAGCTAAAAGAGCCAACAGGATGGTCAACACGGAGAAGACAGACTCTTCCTTTTTCATATTATTGAAAGGAACATGCACGAATAAAAGGTTTTCAATCGCTTTATTTTTTACGATTGGATGGATAAATAGTAATAAGTTAAGGGCCCTATCTGTAGCTTTCATTTTATTTATGACAACATTGCCCATCTCCAACTGTTGCTGATCACTTATTGATAGTACTTGATTCTCATTTATGTGCGATGGGATGGAAGCCAGCAATTCTTCCGTATCCTTAAACATATGGATTTGCAGATTCAAGTTTTGGGCTGTCCATTCTATCGACTCTTGTATCTGATCATAATCTTTTTCGATTTCTGCCAACAAACTACTAATGTAGGTTTTCATATGATTTTCATGCGAGTTGGAATAGAATTGTATCAATAGACTATAGCTCAAGAATATAGTAAGTAGGATTGAGACAATGATAATTAAGAAGGATTTTTGTTTGATGCTGCTTTTAAACGCCATATTCATTCTCCATCCAACATTCGATGTTTGATTTCTTTATTAATCGCCCTATCTGTTTCATATATGTTCTCCGTTCTTCTAGCACATTATTATAATATACAGAAATCCGAATTGAGTGTAACATAGTTCGAGATTTTTTCAAGTGTTATATTTTGGCTATTCAACCAAATAATCTATGGTTTCAACCATGTACGCACACATTTCCGACAAGTCTATCAAACTAGAATTCCATTTATCCCGTTTAACAGGTACTAAGACTCCCACTTCAAGACAGCAGTGAAAGCGTTCTTCTTGTATTGTTGCAAAATAATGGAATTATTGAAACCATATGCGCTTCTCTTCGTCTATTAGTAAAAGGGGGAAGGAATATGCTGAGAAAATGGAGCATGATAGGCATTTCAATCGGCGTGGCTTTCATGATGGCCGCCTGCACAAACGAAGCAAGCCCTACAGAACGAACTGCGGATCAACCAGCCGATGCAGTCAGCGCACAGAAGTGGGAGCAAAGCCCACTCTTCATATCCGGGAGCTATACGATGATCGGTGAGGAAGGGCGCTTGGGATTCATCTATGATGACAGCGAGGTCCTCCGTTTCTATCCGGATAAGCAGCAGAAGTACATGTGGCATTTCTGGGGTGAAAGCGAGGAACTGAAGGGGAATCTGAAGGTTGTCGGCACCCATGCCGAAACCGATGAACAAATAACGGTCATCGAAGGCATAGATATAAGCGGGGCCCTTAATGGCGCCGATGCCCATACCCCTTCCTTGATGTCCCTTCCGAAGAGCGGCATGTGGAAGCTCGATGCCTTCATCGGCGACCGATTATTCGGCAGCGTCTTTGTTGAAGTACATGAATAACCAACGGAACGGCATCCAGAAGGATGCCGTTCCGTTGGTTATTCGTCCATTCAAATGTTACTTTTTAGTTGAAACATTTTCTATTTCCATCCGTATATAGGGAATAACGGATAACGATTCGATGCCTTCCATGCTTATCATTAACATCGTTTTTGACAGTCGTGGCGCTCGGAACCGTACGACAGTAACAAAAAGGAGTGAGCGATATGGCTCGATGCACCAACTGCAACTGCAAATGGAAAATAAAAAATATGTGGCTGCTTGGTTTTTCAAAAAAAGGAAGGGCATGCCCTCATTGCGGGACAAGGCAATTCGCTTCATTCAAAGAAAGCAACGTGCTGATAGGATTAGGCTCCCTCAGTGGAATCATTGCGATTCTCCTTATCATGTTTTTCCCTTTCTTTATCAAATTGAGCGATAAAGAAGAAACGGCATTGTGACAGACAGCAAGTTATTTAGATGAAGAGGCGCTGAAGTGGGCAGGTTAATGATTCAAATGAAAAAGTACTCTTGGAAAAGACTCCTGTTGTTAATGGCACCTGCTTCCAATGATTCTTTACATAACGCAAATACGAAAAGCCTTCCGAAAGACACCACTTTAGGAGATATCGAAATGATTGCCAACAATCTCTTCGAGGAACTTCAAGCAAGCTATGAAAAGCAACCAAAGAAGAAAACAACGTTTCTTCGAAGGAATGTTGTTTTCTTCTTTGGTTTAAACGATTATTGCTTCTTCCGGTAATCTTTGAACCGTCACCCACTCATCCACTAGCTTATTAAAGAAATCCGGGCGTTGCAAAGAGACTCCATGTCCTGTTTTCGGAATGACGATGCCTGTGCAGTTGGGGCTGTGCTTGACAAGATCGCGCACTGATTTTTTCATCATGCTGTTTTCTTTGTCGCCGACTGTGGCCAATATCTTGCTGCTGGAATGCTTGAAGTGTTCGGGGATGGTGAATGACATATTTTCGATCATGATTTGTACGAATGTACTTTTACTGAGCTCGCGGCTTTCTTCGTAATAAAGCTCCCGGTAAGCTGGATCAATATACATGGACTTCGCTTGGATGTTGGAAAATGCTTTATTCTTCACAAGAGGATGGGCGATGATGAGAGATTTAGCGAACACCTTAGGAAAAGGAAAAGGTCTCACCAATGCACTATTAATGATGGCATAATCTATTAAATGGGGATGCAGACTGAGAAGGGCGACCAGTACTTGGGCTCCTAACGAAAAACCGATTGCAATCACAGGCTTCCCGTTGCCCTTTTTGACAATCAAATCTGCGATTTCTTCCGCACTGCCCTTGATTGTAAATAGCTCCTCGCTGCTACTTCTCCCCTGTCCCGGTAAGTCAGGGACAAGGCAATGATAATTGATGAAATAGGCGATTTGCTTATCCCACATCCAGCCACTGACCCCGCCGCCATGGATGAATACCATAAGAGGGGAATCTTCACCCCCATATTCACGATAATATAATGCCACTTGTCTTTCCTCCATTCTATGAATCGTATATGGCTGCCTCACTTCTCCAACAAACGAACAGAAGTGACAAGAAGAAAACAACGTTTCTTCGTAGAAAGGTTGCTTTCTTTCTATATTGTCCGTAATTCTTCCTGAATCATAAAGATGGCCACATGGCGATTTTTATATTTTCCGCCTCACATCGCAGTCTATAAAAGTATTGAATAAGTTCATGTTCATCTAATATAGTATCTTCCATCTTGCGCAATGTTCTCTTTCCGATACGGCAATCCAACAGACAAAGTATTTTTATTAAAATATCGGATGATTTCAGCAACTCCTCAATCGGTGTATGAAAATACTCTTCCATTGCAGAGAAAAAATCATATTGGGCGTAAATTCCTTCTTTCTTTATCATCTGATGAGCTTTCTCTTGTATCGCCACATTCCTGTCGGCGTCATCATAGGCATACTCATTCATTTCAGCCCGTATCTCCCTGTCTTTGTAATACTCCGCCCTTTCAGCTTTAATGGTGCACATGCTCAGCATTTCCACTTTATCGACAGTAATCACAGCCCTGCCTAATTGATCGTGGGCCCTCCGATAATTGATGACCTGAAAATCCACCCTTGAACGCAATGATGCACATATACAACTGGATAATCGCTTTTTGGCTTTGCTCCATTTTGGGCTATACAACCTTTTATCCCGTTTAACAGGTACTAAGACTCCCACTTCAACACAGCAGTGAAAG